>CAIQPK010000059.1 GCA_903873705.1 uncultured Acidobacteriota bacterium | reverse complement strand
GAATGCGAGCGTGAACTCGTATCGCCGGCTCGATCCGCACTTTGAAGCGCCGAACCAGATCAAGGCTTCGGCGACGGACCGTGGGTCGATGGTGCGTATTCCGATCGGCAACGAGAAGTCGGCGCGTGTGGAAGTGCGTTCAGTCGGACCGGATGCTAACCCGTACATGGTGCTGTACTCGGTCTTCAAGAGCGGCCTGCATGGCGACACGTCGAAGATCAAGAACCTGCGCCAGGCGGAGCGGTATCTGCCGGACAACATCTACGACGCGCTCGAGAACTTCAAGGCTGCTGAGTGGACGACGACGCTGCTTGGCGAAGACGTGAAGGCACGCTATGCGGACCTGAAGCAGGCTTCTGCGGACCGCTGCCCGCGGTTGCTGGGCACGGTCGTGAAGCCGGCTGAGGTGCAGTTTCATCACGAGGTTTACAACCAGCTGCTGTGGGGCCAGTTTTAAACAGAGTGAGTCAGATTGAACGGAAATGCCCCGGCAGATGCCCGGGGCATTTTTTTGTTCCAACTGGAATCCTGGAGGTCGCGAATAAAGGATGCCAAATGCGGTAAAAGATGTGAGAAATCTATGATTTAGCACTTGACTGAGGGCCGGGAGCAGTCCACTGTCTACACATCAGCAAAAAACTTATCGGCCCCGGGTCTTCCTGGAATCGGCGAGGGCCGGATGAGAAATCTTGTGCTTGGAAAGGGCGATCGAAAGACATCGCTGGTCTGATCGCCGAACTTGAGCGCAGAGAATTTGTCATCCATTCGTTATTTAACGTACCCGGGAGTCCCCACCTATGCGCTTCGTTCCTGCACTAGCTCTATTTGCCGCGTTAGCCGTTCCTGCAGTTGCTATGGCCGATCCAATCGTCGTTTACAACACTGGCCAGGGCGTTGCCGGCGCCGCTGACCCCAACTACACGATCAGCTACTCTCTTACCGATCCGCTGCCGACTGCGATCACTCCCAGTGCTGCGACGATCGTTCCCAACGTTTATTGGATCGCCCCGACGGGCGGAGCGCAATACATTTCCAACAATGCGCTTGGAGGAGATGCCGTGGTAGGGCCGGTCTCTACCTCTCCGGGCGGCTTCTACACTTACACCACGACATTCAACCTCAGCGGCTTTGATTTCACCACCGCTGAACTGGTTGGACAGTTCGCAGCCGACGATGTCGGTACACTCTACCTGAATGGCGTGTCCAGAGTGAACATGGTTATCGGAGCGGGCCTCCCCGGAGCCGGTTTTGGGCATTACACCAGCTTCGACCTTACGGGCGGTTTCGTGGATGGAACGAACACGCTGCAGTTCGTGGTGAAGAATGGGGACGGAAATACCAACACGGGAGGTCCCACCGGCCTGTTCGTTGATGTCAGCGGAACGGTTGCCCCCACTCCTGAGCCGTCGTCACTGCTGCTTCTTGGCACCGGCATCGTTGGCTTAGGCGGCGCTGTTCGCCGCCGCTTCAAGTCGTAAAGCGCATTCTGTGCTGAAGGCCGCCTCTTCGGAGGCGGTTTTTCTTTGCGGTGTGACGCAGGACTTTGCTTGTGGCTGCTTTGGGGTGTTAGCTTTTTTGAAGACTTAATGATCGGAGTTTTAACACGATGCAGCAGAGCTATAACGATATTCCCGTGCCGGCCGATGGCCAGGCCATCCAGTACGCTGACGGCAAATACACTGTCCCCGACAACCCCATTATTCCGTTCATCGAAGGCGACGGCACCGGCCGCGACATATGGAAGGCGTCGCAGCGCGTGTTTGATGCGGCGGTGGCCAAGGCTTATGGCGGCAAGCGTGCCGTGAAGTGGTACGAAGTGCTGGCCGGTGAGAAGAGCTATCGCAAGAACCAGAACTGGCTGCCGGACGATACCGTGAAGGCGACTGTCGACTTTCGCGTCTCGATCAAAGGACCGCTGACGACGCCCGTTGGCGGAGGCATCCGCTCACTGAACGTGGCGCTGCGGCAGTTGATGGACTTGTACCAGTGCGTGCGTCCGGTGAAGTATTACGCTGGTGTGCCCAGCCCGGTGAAGCATCCTGAGCAGTTGGATATTGTGCTGTTCCGCGAGAATACCGAGGACATTTACGCCGGCATCGAGTTCCGCGAAGGAACGCCGGAGGCGCAGAAGTTCATCGCGTTTGTGAATGACGAGATGCTGAAGGGAACGAAGAAGAAGGTGCGGCTGGACTCGGGTGTGGGCGTGAAGCCGATCTCGATTACCGGCTCCAAGCGCCTGGTGCGCGCGGCGATTCAGTTCACCATCGACAGCGGACGAAAGACCATGACGCTGGTGCACAAGGGCAACATTCAGAAGTTTACCGAAGGCGCTTTCCGCGAGTGGGGATATGAAGTAGCCACCGAGGAGTTTCGCGACCACATCATCACGGAGCGCGAGAGCTGGATTCTGGGCAACATCGAGGCCAACCCCAGCATTACTCCGGAAGAAAATGCCGCGCTGGTGGAGCCGGGCATCGAGTTTGCGGCGCCCGAGTTTGGCGAGGGCATCGTGAAGGAGATCAAGGACGTGGTTGCGGCGATTGGCGAGAGCCATGGCGGCGGCAAGTGGAAGTCGAAGATCCTGGTGAACGATCGCATTGCGGATTCGATCTTTCAGCAGATTATTATTCGGCCTTCGGACTACAGCGTTCTGGCGACGACCAACCTGAACGGCGACTACATTTCTGACGCAGCGGCGGCGCAGGTGGGCGGGCTCGGCATTGCGCCGGGAGCGAACATTGGCGATGGTTTTGCGGTCTTTGAAGCTACCCACGGAACGGCGCCGAAGTACGCGGACAAGGACGTCATCAATCCCGGCTCGGTCATTCTTTCGGGCGTGATGCTGTTCGACTTCCTGGGCTGGACCGAGGCGGCGCGGCTCATTGAAAGCTCGCTGGAGAAGACGATTGAGCAGAAGTACGTGACCTACGACTTCGAGCGGCAGATGCAGGGCGCGACCAAGGCGAAGACGAGCGAGTTTGCTACGCGGATGATCGAGAACATGGGCTAGAAGCTTAGGCCTTCTGAAAGAGAAACGGGTTCACCAGGGGAACGTCGAAACGCTCGAAGTCGCGAGTGTTTCGGGTAGCCACGGTGAGCCCGTTTGCTTTTGCGATGGCTGCGATCATCGCGTCCTCAATGATGGCTTTCGACTGCCCGTACATCATGCGAGCCGCCTCGCGGGCTCCGATGGCGCTTAGAGGCAACACTACTGTTTCGTCGATGAGGGATTGAATCCAGAGCTCGATGTCGCGAGCCTTGGCTAAATTCTGCCGCCGGGTCACTTCGATTCCCGCCTGAATTTCGTAAAGCGCCAACGACGGCAACGCAAAGGCGGCTTCGTCGTAAGAGTGATACCAACTCAGCACGGCACCGTGTGGGCGGGTCTTCCGCAGCTCGGAAATAACGTTAGTATCCAGCAGGAAGGTCAAAACTTCACCGGCTTGCGCATCTTCCAGCCGCCTCTGGGCGGAATCTGCAGGTCAAACTGCGGGCCCGATTGCAGGATTTCCAGCAAGGACCGTTTTGGCTTGTGGTTGCGCTCCCATTCTTCGAAGGGGATAACCACAGCGGTGTTGACGCCTCGCCTGGTGATGATTTGCGGGCCGTCTTTTTCAGCGGTGTCGATTACTTCGCTCAGCCGTGCTTTCGCTTCCTGCAACTGCCATGTCGCCATCGCTTACTCCTGACTAGTTCGCTGACTAGTTTAGCAGGAGCGTCCGTTGTTCGCACACTTGGCTGTGACGGGGCGGGGTTTGGGCGCATATCATAAAAGGCGTCTTGTAATGCTACTTCCGAAGGAAATCAAAGCAATGCGTAAGAAAGTCACTATCGTCGGAGCCGGCAACGTCGGCGCCACAGCTGCCCACTGGATTGCTGCCAAGGAGCTTGCGGACGTCGTTCTGATCGACGTGGTCGAAGGCATTCCGCAGGGCAAGGCGCTTGACCTGCTGCAGGCCATGCCGATCGAGAAGCGCGACGTCGCCGTTACCGGCACCAACGACTACGCCGACACGGCGAACTCGGACATCGTCGTGATCACGGCGGGCATTGCGCGCAAGCCCGGCATGAGCCGTGACGACTTGCTGAACACCAACTTCAAGATCATGAGCGACGTGGCGGAGAAGGCCCTTGCGGCTTCGCCGAACGCGATCTTCATCATTGTCTCGAACCCGCTGGATGCGATGGCGCAGACGGCGTTCAAGAAGCTGGGCCTGCCGCGCGAGCGCGTTATCGGGATGGCCGGCGTGCTGGACTCGGCGCGCTTCCGCACGTTCATCGCGGAGGAGCTCAAGGTGTCGGTGGAGAACGTGACGGCGTTCGTTCTGGGCGGCCATGGCGACACGATGGTGCCGCTCTCGCGCTACTCCACGATGGCGGGCATTCCGATCACCGAGCTGATTGAGCCGGCGAAGTTGAAGGCTCTGGAAGAGCGCACAGCCAATGGCGGCGCGGAGATCGTCAAGCACCTCAAGACCGGTTCGGCGTATTACGCTCCTTCGGCTGCCGCGGTGGAGATGGTTGAAGCGATCCTGAAGGACAAGAAGAAAATTCTGCCGTGTGCGGCGTACCTGCAGGGCGAGTACGGCATCAGCGGGCTTTATGTTGGCGTGCCGTGCAAGCTGGGCGCAGCCGGGCTGGAGCAGATCATCGAGATCAAGCTGACTGCGGATGAACAGGCGGCACTGCAGAAAAGCGCGGACTCGGTGAAGGAGCTTTGCACGGTCATCGGCGTCGCCTAGACCGGTGTCCACGTCGGAACAACCGAACGGCTGGCATGTGGAGGACCTGCAGAAGGGGCCCACTGCCAGCCGTCCTACGTTTCGGCTGATCCAGGTGCTGCGGGCGTGCGCGGCGATGATGGTGGTGGGGTTTCATTCCACGGCCGTGGTGCGCAACCTGGTTCATGCGCCCATTGGGATATGGGGAAACGGCTCAGGCGGCGTTGATATTTTCTTCGTCATCAGCGGTTTTGTGATGACGCTTTCTTCGGCGCCGCTGCGACACGCGTCACATCCGGCGCGCACCTTCCTGGCGCGGCGGCTGGAGCGGCTGGTGCCGTTGTACTGGATCGCGTCCGCGGTGACGATCGTGCTCGCGCTCTATGGCCCGGCGATTTCGCGCGGACCGCTGGGAACGGCATGGCATGTTGCGGCGTCGTTCCTGTTCCTGGCGAGTTCTACCCACGGCAAGGTGAACGATCCCGTGCTGTTCGTGGGCTGGTCGCTGAACTTCGAGATGGCGTTCTACTTTCTATTCGCTGTGGCGCTGGCTTTTCGCGCATCGTTGTTGAAGACGGTTGTACCGATTCTGTTGGTGGTGGCGGCGATGAGTTATCTGCCCCAGCGGGGGATGCCGCTGGTGGTGAAGTTTTATGAAGACCCGATGCTGCTGGACTTCGCGGGGGGCATCCTGCTTGCGCTTTCGGTGACGCACCTGCGGCGAATGAGATGGCCGTTCAGTGTGCTTCTACTTGTTGCTGGATGGACGCTGCTGCTGGGCGGCTCGTGGATGATCCACTGGTACTGGCGGCCGGAGCTGTGGGGCGCTGCGGGCATGGCCATTGTTGCCGCAGCGGTGGCGCTGGAGGGGCGATGGGGAGCGCGCACGCCGCGCTGGCTGCAGGAGCTTGGCGATGCGTCGTACTCCATCTACCTGGTGCACGCGATCATTCTGCCGCACTTGGGCGTGCTGCTGGCGAAGTGGGGAAGGAACGACGGCACGGCCGTGGCCGTCTGCATCGCGACACTGCTGGTGGCATCGGCGGTGTGCGGTGTGCTGGTTTACCGGCTCGTCGAGCGGCCGATCATGGGCTGGTTCAAGGGCAAGCGCAAGACGGCTGTTCCGGCGAACGCATAAACACGAAGCCTCCGGCGGACCGGAGGCTCTATGTTCGACTGCGCACTGTCTGTTACCGCTCGATGGTGACGCTTTCGAGGACGACGGGGGTCTTGGGGCGGTCCATGCCGTCGCGGGGGACTTTGCTGATCTTTTCGACGACGTCGTAGCCTTCGATCACTTCACCGAAGATGGTGTGCTTGCCCGTGAGCCAGCTGGTGTCGGTGACGGTGATGAAGAACTGCGAGCCATTGGTGTTGGGGCCGGCGTTGGCCATGGCGAGCTTGCCGGGCTTGGTGAAGGTCTGGGTGGACATCTTGGTTTCGTCGGCGAACTTGTAGCCGGGGCCGCCCATGCCGGTGCCTTCGGGGTCGCCGCCCTGGATCATGAACTGCGGGATCACGCGGTGGAAGATGCTGCCGTCGTAGAGCTTGTCGCCCTTCTTGCTGCGGCTGGTCCAGTCCTTGGTGCCTTCGGCGAGGCCGATGAAGTTGGCGACGGTCTCGGGTGCTTCGGCGTCGAACAGCTTGCAGACGATGGTGCCTTCGGAGGTTTTGAATGTGGCTTTAGACATTGAGTGAATCTCCTTGCGGTAGTGGCTGCGGTGCAGCGTTGGAAGAAAGCAGCCCGGTTGGCTGCGCCTTGAAGTCGATGGATGAGCCTGGACCTATTGCGGAATCGCGCCTTTGGGCAGGCTCGCGGGCATGGGGCTGGAGCTGGTGGGCGCCTGGGGCGTTCCGGCTGGCTGCGGCGGCATCGGCTGGCCGTCACGGACGATGGTGATCCTGCTGATGACGACCGGGGTGTCGGGCTTGTCCTCCGCGTTGCGCGGCACGCGGGCGATGGAGCTGACCAGCAGCACGGTGTGCTCGTCGCACTGGCCGAAGATGGTGTAACCGCCGTCGAGCTGAGGGGTGGCCTGCTCGGTGATGAAGAACTGGGTGCCGTTGGTGTTGGCGCCGGCGTTGGCCATGGCGAGGCGACCGGGGGTGTCGAACTTGAGGGTGGGGGTGTCTTCGTTGTCGAAGTAGTAGCCGGCGTCGCCGCTGCCGTCGCCCTTGCGGTCGCCGCCCTGGATCATGAAGCCGGGAATGACGCGGTGGAAGGTGGTGCCTTCGTAGAAGGACTTGCCGGTCACCTTCTGCTGGGTCACGGGGTCAGTCCAGGGCTTGGTGCCTTCGGAGAGACCGATGAAGTTGGCCGAAGCCACTGGCGACTGCTGGGAGAAAAGCTTGCAGGTGAGGCGTCCCATGGTGGTATCGATAACGGCGGTAGGGCCAGTGGGGACGGGCGCGGGAGCCAGTTGGGGTGAGGCGCTGGGGGCGTCGGGCAGGGGAGCCGGGGTGGGCGCCTGGGCTGCGGCGAGCGAGGCGCTCAGGATAAGGGTGGAAGCGACGGCGGACAAAAATGGGATGCGAACGGTCACGGTTGGAAACACACTCCGGGGTATAAGGCTAACGCAATCGCGGCCTGCCGCAAAACGGCGGCGGCGGTGGGGGCCTTCACGCGGCTTTTTCGCGCACCTGCTATGTTGAGATGCTGCGGCCAGACACGCGCGGCATCTGAAGGAACAAAGGAGCTGAAACCATGGCGAAACAGGCAATCTGGGTAATGCTGAAGGCGAAACCGGGCAAGGAAGCCGATGTGGAAGCGTTCCTGAAGCAGGGCGCGGCGATGTCGAACGACGAGCCGCTGACGGTGACGTGGTATGGGGTAAAGATGGCGCCGGGTGTGTATGGCGTTTTCGATACGTTCGACGATGAAGCCGGGCGCGATGCTCACCTGAATGGCGAGATTGCCAAGGCGCTGATGGCGAGCGCGCCGGACCTCTTCTCGAACGAGCTCAGGATCGAAAAGATGGAGATACTGGCCAGCAAGTAGCTACTCCGTAGCGGCTTCGGCCTGCACTTCGGCGAAGACGCGGAGCAGGTTGCCGCCGAGCAGCTTCTTCATGTGCTCGGCGGTATAGCCGCGTTCCATGAGGGCCTTGGTGATGCGGGGCAGGTCGCCGGCGTTGCGGATGCCGCTGGGGAGCAGGCCAAAGCCGTCGAAGTCGGTGCCGATGCCGACGTGGTCGATGCCGGCGACGTGGGCTACGTAGTCGAAGTGGTCGATGAGCGCGTCGAGAGGGACCAGCGGGAGTTCCATGCGGAGTTCTTCGGCGTAAAACTTGCGGTCGACTTCGAGCGGGACGAAGTACGGGACCGGTTCGCCGCGCTCAAGATAAGGGGCGGAGGCAGCGGCGTAGAGGGGTTCTCGCTGGGAAAGGGTGGAGGCCCACGTGGCGCGCCACTGGTCGCTGATGAACGACGGGTAGAAGTTGACCATGACGACGCCGTTGTTGGTGGCGATGGCGCGGAGCATGTCGTCGGTGAGGTTGCGGGGTGAGTCGGTGAGTGCGCGGGCGCTGGAGTGCGAAGCGATGATGGGCGCGTGGGTGGTCTGCAGGACGTCCCAGAAGGTCTTGTCGGAGACGTGCGAGACGTCGACCATCATGCCGAGGCGGTTCATTTCGCGGACGACGCTGCGGCCGAAGGCAGTGAGGCCGTCGTGATGCGGGACGGTCGGGTCGTCGAGGTCGCCGGAGCTGTCGGCCCACTCGTTGGAGTTGGACCAGGTGAGGGTCATGTAGCGCGCGCCGAGCTGATGGAAGCTGCGCAGGAGGCCGAGGTCGGCTTCGATGGAGTGGCCGCCCTCAATGCCGATGAGTGCGGCGAAGATGCCGTCGGCGTGAGCACGGATGATGTCGTCCGGGGTGAGGCAGAGGCGCATGGTGCCGGGGTGCTTGCGGACCTGCTGGTGGATGCCGTCGATGAGTTGCAACGTGCGGAAGGCGTAGCGGCCGCGCCACTGCGTGGGCTCGACCCAGGCGGCGAAGAACTCGGCGGCGAGGTTGCCCTTGCGCGCGGTTTCGAGATTGATCATGCCGCTGCCGAGCTCGGAGGAGAAATCCCAGCCTTCGTCGACGAAACGCTGGGGGGTATCGGCGTGGGTGTCGATGACGATGGCGGCGGCGTGTACTTCGGCGGGATCGGTCATGTGAATTGGCTATCGACTGCTGAATGTTGATGTTATCGCAGGGCGAAAAATCCTGTGCCGAGCGGTGGGTTTAGTCGGACAACCTCGGCGGGTTTTTGCGTGTCGAATGGGGTGAGGTGACGTTATGCTACGCAACGAAAATCTGAATGTGAACAACTCCACCGCAGGCACGACCACCGACGACAACATGGACAAGAAGGCGATGGACGCCGCCAAAAAGGGCGAGAATCGCCTGCGCGAAAACGAAGACAAGACACCCGGCGACCAGATCTTTACGAAGTAGCCTGGCGCTCGCAACGATGTTGGACGGAACGCCCCGCAGATGTTTGCGGGGCGTTCTATTGTTCGGGAGCGAGCGGGAGTTTTCGCGTATGCTGGCGTCGTGAAGAAATCAACGGCGTTCTCTCTGAGAGGTCTGGTTGTTCTGGCGGTGATGGTTGCTGCTCGGCATGTACCGGCCCAGGCGATGACCACGCAAGCGGCAATGCATGCGCGGATCGTGGCACTGTATAACTTCCATCCCGCAAAGTTGACTGAAGACGAACGTCACGCCAAGTCCGTTGAGATGGACAAATTCTGGGAAGACGTGAAAGCCGACCCGGGCAAAACATTGCCTATGCTGCGGATCGAGTTGCGCGACACATCGAACCCAGCATTTTTTATGACGGATGGCAGCGAGTTGCTGTTGTCTCTTTCGGAACAGCCCTCTGACGGGGATATTGTGGCTGGCGCCCTGACGCACAGCGATCTGGATGACATGGACAGCGGCGCTTACTTTTACGCCGTCCATGCGCTCTCGATGAAGGGCATCAACACAACCGCCGCAGCGCTGCATATGCTGGACCGCCCGAGCTTTGCGGTGCCGGTGCCGCAGCACGCGATGACGCTCGATCAGCAGTCATGTCTGACGTATGTGCTGATTCCGCTGGACAGCGCGGTGTGGATGTCTGCTGCGCGGGCGCGCTTTGCGGCGGAGAAGGATGAGACGGCGCTGAAGAGTCTGCTGGCGCTGTTCTTTTTTGAGCAGAGCGCAGAGGCCGATGCGGCGCTGGCAGCCGCGGCTAAGGACAGCACCAAACCTGAGGCGGTTCGCAAGGACGCACAGGAGTACCTGGACGACGAGCAGAAAGCGCTCCAGGAAAAAATTGACGTGAACGGCACCGAAGCGAGCATAAGGGCCGACAGAGCAAAGAGGATGGGTGCCGTGAGCGATGAGTCAATGGGCGACACGCAAGAGATGACGGTTCGGCTTATTCAACTGCGGCACGGGGCGAAATAGGAATCCGCAGCAAAAAATGGCGCCCGTTGAGGGCGCCGAGGTTTTTCCGGGGAGGGAAAGTTACGCAGGCATCAGAACGGTGTCGATCACGTGGATCACGCCGTTGGACTGGAAGACGTCGGCGGTGGTGACCCAGGCCGAGCCACCCTTCTCATCGGTGATCTTTATCTTGCCCATGTCTTCGGTGAAGGTGAGCGTGCCGCCTTCGACGGTCTTGGCCATGTACTTGCCGTTGCCCTTCTTGATCCAGGCTTTGAGGTCCTTGGACGAGATCTTTCCGGCAACGACGTGGTAGGTGAGGATCTTCTTGAGGGTGTCGATGTTCTCGGGCTTGACCAGCGTGTCGACGGTGCCGGCAGGCAGTTTACCGAAGGCGTCGTCAGTGGGCGCGAAGACGGTGAACGGGCCGGCGCTGTTGAGGGTGTCGACCAGGCCTGCTGCCTTGACGGCGGCAACCAGCGTCTTGTGGATCGGCGAATTGACGGCGTTGGCAACGATGGTCTTGCTGGGGAACATTTCTGCGCCGCCCACCATCGGGTCCTTCTGAGCGGAGGCCGACATAGAGGTGATCGCGAGCGCTGCGCCGGCCATCAGGGTAAGGAAAGACTTGTTCATGGTAAAGGTCCCTTTCGCAAATTGCGGTTGTCGTGCGTGTTTGTTGCTTGCTGTGCTGCGTTGCACAGAGTAGTTACGGTGGCCCCCGTGGAGCGGATTGGAGTGACGTGAAAAGATTTTGCAAATATCCAGCCATACGACCGTGGCGGCCCGGATGCGCATCCGTTGACAAAGCGCGCACTGCGCCGTCAACTGAGTGCAGCAGAAGTCATGATTGAAACGTCGGAAGAACACGGCCAGAACCCTCCCTCGGCAACGCAGATGAGCGAGCCCGCACCCGCTGCGCAGCATCGCGCGCGTGGCCTGCTGGCGATCGCCATTTTCAAGCTGGCGAAGGCGGTTTTCTTTCTGGCCCTGGGCATTGGCGCGCTCCACCTCGTGCATAAGAACATCGGCGACCTGCTGCTACAGATTGCGACGACGCTGCACTTCGATCCGGAAGGCCAGTTTGTCGGGATATTGCAGGACAGGGCCGACCTGATCAGCGGCCATCAGCTGCGCACGGTCAGCGAGTTGTCGATCCTGTATGCCATGGTCTCGCTCACCGAGGGCATTGGCCTGATGCTGGAAAAGACCTGGGCGGAGTACCTGACCCTGATCCTGACCATCTGCGCGCTGCCGTGGGAGCTATATGAACTGATCCGGCGGCCGAACTATATGCATGCAGGCTTGCTGGTGATCAACCTGGGTGTGCTGGCCTACCTGCTGTGGTTCCTGCGCTGGCATCGGCGGCGAAAGCGGCTGAACGCCAGCTGAGTGGCCCTCGTGGCCGCTTTTTAGTGGCGGACAGGTCACCATTTCAAAATCTTTGGGCACATGCGGAAAATTCCTGCTATGGGAAGCCGGATTGAAGCGGTGTCGCGCCTACTTTGGCGGGGATCGACGTTTTGCCCCTGATTTGAATGACTTGCCCGGGGTAGGCCGCAGCGGGCTGGCCGAAACCTCCCGGTAGCATCCCCCTTAGGTAACCACACCGCGCTGGGCAGGGGTAATCAGAGGCGGCCAAGGTTGTGTGACCATCGTAATAACTCATTTATTTTCAATTGTTTATCGAGAAAATAGTGCTTGTAATCGGGTTCCTCGGCGGATAGATTCTGGCAAGACTCACAGGACAAGAAATCTCCGCAGAGAAGGATCTCTCGATGACGCACTTCGCACACAGCACCAACGTTCTTCGCCGTTCAGGTCTGCTCCTGGCAGCTTTCGCCCTGGCCGCAACCGCTACCGCCGCTTATGCTGACCCGCTTCCGATCGTTAATGGAGGCTTTGAAGATCTGCTCAATCCTGGCGTCTCGTCCGAGTTCGGTACGGCGTTCCCGTCGCAGCAGGTCACCGGCTGGACCACCAGCGGCTACAACTTCGTCTTTACCCCCGGCACGGCGGACACCACCGGAGCGGACAGCCAGTTCGGCAACCTGCAGCTGTGGGGCCCCGGCAACGGATCGAGCAACGGCCTGCCGGCGAGCAGCCCGCTGGGTGGCAACTACATTGCCGCCGATGGTGCTTTCAACCAAGCCGCGATCTCGCAGGTCATTTCCGGGCTGGTCATCGGACAGACTTACGACGTGGTCTTCTACTACGCCGGCGCGCAGCAGCACGGCTTCAACGGCCCCAACACCGAGCAGTGGCAGGTCAGCTTTGGCGGCCAGACGCAGTCCACTCCCGTGCTGTTGAACGGCGACGAGGGCTTTACCGGCTGGCAGCAGGCGGACTTTGTCTTCACGGCTGACGGCACCAGCGACACGCTGTCGTTCCTGGCCGTAGGCACACCCTCTGGCGTTCCCCCGTTCTCGCTGCTGGATGGCGTTTCAGTGGCCCCCACGCCCGAACCCGGTTCGCTCGCCCTGCTGGCCACTGGCCTCTTCGGAGTCGGCGGTGTGGTGCGGTCGCGCTTCAAGAAGGTCGCAGCCTAAACCGTTTCTCCAGGAACGAGTTTTGAGCTGAAACACCGAACGCGCAGCAAGGTGGGAACCTGATCCCGCCGGCTGCGCGTTCCTGCGTGCCGGCTTGGGAATGGGAACGGCGGGGACTCATCCTTGGCAACCCTCGGGGGTCTGAATCCTGATATGGTTTTCGAGTCAGCCCTTACAGCGATTCCGGAAAGCGAAGCGTTTTCGCCTTATTTTCGCCTACCAGATCGAGATTCAGCCGTAAAGTAAGAGCGCCGATACGACTCACCGAAGTAAACACTAGATATAGTGTTACCGCCGCCGATACCCCCAATCGGCAGGATTTTCCACATTTCGAGTGGAAAACAGATTACAAAACCTCAATTTAGTGCTTTACATGCAGCGTCATCCGAAGCAATCTGGTGGAGCAAAGTAGAACAAAAGGGAGCAAAGTGGTTCGGTAAGTCAAGAACCAGCCCTGATTCTACGGTGTGACTTGAATTTTGAGTCGTTCCAGCGGTTCGGCCCTGAGGTTGAGTATGTTTCGCGGAAGTTCACAGGCGCGCGTTGACGAGAAGGGCCGGCTGAAGTTGCCGGCGGACTTCAAGCGCCTGGTGGACGAGCAGTACGGCCCGGTTTTCTACATCACCAGCCGGGACGGGGTCGATGCCGAGGTTTTTCCCATGAAGGAGTGGGAGGCTATCGAGCAGGCGATCAAGGTTTTGCCGGGTAGCGCAGCCAAGAAGAAGTTTCTGGACGCGACCAACTACTACGGAGCGGTAGTGGAGATGGACGCGCAGGGCCGGGTGCTGATTCCGCAGAAGCTGCGCGAAAAGGCGAGTGTGACCGGGGACGTGACCGTGATGGGCCAGCAGACGTATCTGCGGGTGGTAAACGACGAACTGCACCAGGCGAAGCTCGATGCCAACCCGGTGACGGACGACGAGATTGAGTCGCTCAACATTGTTGGGCTGTAAGCAGTAGGGCAGTAGTAAGAGATTTGAGTCCCCCAGGGGACGTATGTGAGGCGAATGGCATGGAACGGCCTCAACATATACCGGTTCTTTTGGAAGAGAGTCTGAATTACCTGAATGTGCAGCCGGGCGGCGTGGTGTGTGACGCCACGCTGGGGCTGGGAGGCCACTCGGCAGCGATTGCGAGGCGGCTGGGCGGGGCAGGCAAGCTGATCTGCTTCGACCGCGATCCTGAGGCCATGGCGAAAGCCCAGGCAAGGCTGGCCGCGGTAGCGGAAGAGCTGGGAGAGGATATGCCGGAAGTGCGGTATGTCCCCCGGGCGTTTTCTGAAGCTGCCAGCGAGATTGAGCCGGGAACGCTGGATGGTCTGCTTGCTGATTTTGGCGTGAGCAGCCTGCAGCTGGATGAGGCGCACAGAGGATTTTCATTTCGGGCCGATGGACCGCTGGACATGCGTATGGATACGCGCAGCGGAGAGACGGCCGAACAAGTGGTAAATCAGGAAAACGAGGAGGTACTCGCGGACCTGATTTACGAATTCGGAGAGGAAAGGAGGTCGCGGAGAATCGCCAGAGCCATTGTGCGGGCGCGGCCGATTACGACGACAGCGGAACTTGCTGGGATCATATCGGCCGTTGCCCCATCAATGAAAGGCGACAAGATTCATCCCGCAACACGCACCTTTCAGGCGCTTCGGATTCGTGTGAATGATGAGCTGGGAGAGATTCAATCGCTGCTGAAAAGCGCGGGGTCTCTGTTGAAGCCGGGAGGACGAGTGGTGCTGATCAGCTTCCACTCTCTCGAAGACCGGCTGGTAAAGGACGCCTTCCGCGATGCGGGCAAGGCCGGGATTCTGGAAGTGCTGACCAAGAAGCCGGTGGTAGCGAACGAGCAAGAGTCGCTGCGGAACCCGCGCTCGCGGAGCGCAAAGATGCGGGCGGCGCAAAAAGTTTAGGCACAGAGTTTTCAGCAACGCGAAACGAGATCGGGCCGGGGTTGTCCTGCCGTGCTTTCTGGCGAAAGACACCCTTCGTTTTACAAGTCCCTTCCTCATACAGCAATCCCGGCCCGGGTTGCATGGGTATGAGGGGCGGCAAAGTTTCAGCAGTAAGGCGGAGGCACACAATGGCAACGATGGCGATGGCAGGGCAGGAGATGGAGCGGATGCATTCACGGCAGCCGGCCTCGGGCCGCAGCGCCAGTGTCGCAGACCGCAACCGGCTGCTGTATGAAGCTCAGCGCTCGCGCCGCCGCGGGCCCACGCCGGAAATGTTTTTTGCAAAGCACATCGACAACACCCGCATTGTGAAGGCGGACGATCCGGACCGCCGCACCGAGATGCGGCGCTTCACGGTGGCGATGGTGTTTCTGTTTGCCTTCACGATGGTTTATGTGTGGCAGCATCTTGCGTCGATCCAGGTGGGTTACACGGTAGAAGCGCAGAAGCAGCAGGTGGAGCAGATGCGCGAGACCAACCGTCAGCTGCACCTGACTGAAGCCCAGCTGAGCGAGCCGGGCCGCATCGACACGATAGCCAAGCAACTGGGACTGAATGCGCCGGCTCCCGGACAGGTCGTTCGCCCGGATGGCGCGGTGAGCGGACAGCCCGTGCTGGCGCAGATGCAATCCATCACGCTCGGCAACTAGCTAACCCATTCAGGAACAGAGGTACAGGGAGATGAAGAAGGCGCCACGTCAGACGATGACCGCCCCCATTCGCCGGGCGCGATTCGTCTGGGTGGCGGCGATCTTTATGCTTTGGACGATGGCGATTGTTTTTCGCCTGGGCTGGCTGCAGATCGTGCGTCACGCGGAGTTTGTGGAGCGCGCCGCCAAACAGCAGCAGCGGACGTTTGAAGTGGCTCCGCGCCGTGGTGTGCTGTACGACCGCAACCTGCGCGAACTGGCGATGACGGTGCACGCCGAGAGCGTGTACGCCGTGCCGAGCGAGCTGGGTGACAATCGCGATGAAGCAGCCGCAATGCTGGCCAAGGTGGTGCACAATGACGAGCTCGACCGTTTTACGGCCGAGCCCCAAATTCTTGCGCGCTTCAATGCTTCGCGCAACTTTGCGTGGGTGGCGCGCAAGCTCGATCCCGAGACAGCGCGCCGGGTGCGTGAGCTAAACCTGAAGGGCGTCTACCTTACCGAGGAGTTCAAACGCTTCTACCCGAATGGCGAGCTGGCCGCGCAGGTGCTGGGTTATGTCGGCCTGGACGACGCCGGCCTGGGTGGGCTCGAGCGAAATTTTGATGATGAGCTACACGGCACGCCGGGCCACATGCTGACGGCGGTCGATGCCAAGCGCCACGTGCTTGGCTCCGACGAGCAGCAGCCGATGCCGGGCGAAAACCTGGTGCTCTCGATCGACGCCAACATTCAGTACATGGCGGAGCGCGCGCTGGACGAGCAGATGGCGAAGGTGAAGGCGGCGCATGGCACCATCGTGGTGCAGGACCCCCACACCGGGCAGATTCTTGCGCTCGCGGTGTGGCCGCGCTTCAACCCGAACGATCAGCGCCATATGGACGCTGACGCGTTGAACAACCTTGCCGTCAGCGATATCTATGAGCCCGGTTCGACGTTCAAGCTGGTGACGTACTCTGCGGCGCTGGATGGCGCGGGCGTGCTGCCGACGGATACGGTCGACTGCCAGGGCGGCGCTATGACGATGTATGGCCGAACGCTGCACGACGATAAGTCGGACCATTATGGCGTGATCACGGTGCAGAAAGCGCTGGAGGTTTCAAGTGACGTGGGAGCGGCCAAGATGGCGCTCAAGCTGGGGCCGGACAAGTTTTATTCCTACATGCGCGGCTTCGGATTTGGTGATCGTTCCGGCATCGAGCTGCCCAGTGAGACGCGGGGTCTGCTGCGGCCGGTGAGGAAGTGGGGGTCGACGTCGATCCTTTCGCTGGCTATCGGGCAGGAGGTTGGCGTGACGCCGGTGCAGCTGGTATCGATGGTGTCGGCCATTGCGAACGGTGGCGTCTACCTGCCGCCGCATATTCTGTTGCAGTCGACGGACCAGATGAAGGGCGATCCGCGGTTGAAGCCCGCTGCGTTTCACCCCGAGTTCCAGCTTCCCGCCACGTTGCCGGATGGATCGCATCGGGTGATCAAGGAAATTACCGCGGGCAAGATGCGCGCGATGATGCAGGGGATCGTGGTTGAAGGCACGGGCAAGCTCGCTGCGCTGAATGGCTACAGCTCGGCGGGCAAGACGGGTACGGCGGAGAAGATCGACCCCGCGACGCACACATATTCACACACCAAGCTGGTGGCCAGCTTCGCCGGGTTTGCGCCGGTGAGCGCGCCGGCCATTTCGGTTGCGGTGGTCATTGACTCACCTTCGATTGGTACCGGGTATGGTGGGACTGTGTCGGCGCCGGTGTTCAGTGAACTCGCGCAGCAGGTGCTCGAGTATCTGGGCGTCCCGCACGACCAGCCGGTGAAGACGAAGCAGCAGCTCGCCGTTGCGAAGGTCGAAGTGGCGGCGGACGACAACATCTCGGAGCACGGCGCGGACCTGAACGCGATGTTCGAAGACATCAACAGTCTTCCTGCGGACGATCCGCTGCGTCAGCCACAGACTTCTGCTGCGATGGCCGCCAACGCTGCCGCTAACGTTGCCGCCGAAGATGCTGCTCGGCAACGCCTGCAGGAAGCCGCTGCCCGGTCGGCCAGCGGGCCCATGAGGCTGCTCCCGGCCAAGGTGCTTGCGGCGTTCCACGCCGGTGGCAATACGACTTCGCTTATGCCCGACGGCGTGGGTGCGCAGCATCCGCTGGCCGCGCCAAAGATTGTGCCGCTGGTGCAGACGCGCGGCAACGGGGGAGTCGTCATCGACTCTGCCCGTCGGATTGCTGTGCCCGCGTTCATCGGTGGGGGGCTGCGTTCCGTGGTGCAGCAGGCTGCTGCCGCTGGCCTGCGCGTGCAGCCGGTCGGCAGCGGACTGGCTCGGGAACAGGTTCCCGCAGCAGGGACGCTGGTGCCAGTCGATACCGAAGTCGTCGTACGCTTTACGCGTTAGGTTCTCTGTCCAACATCGCAGTGGCATGTCATGGGAGGCATCGGATCGCCGGTATGCAATGGAGCGACATACTGGCGGGCGTTTCCGCGGAACAGGCATCGGGTGCTGCCGATGTTGTTGTCAGCGGTGTGCAGTACGATTCGCGCCGGGTGTGCGCCGACGATGTCTTTGTAGCGATGCGCGGCGGTACTACTGACGGCAATCGCTTTGTGCAGCAGGCACTCGAGCGCGGTGCGGCGGCGATTATTACGGACTCTTCGGATGTATTCAACAAGACAGCGATGAAGCAGAGTGTTGCCGTCGCGCTTGTGGCGCATGGGCGCCGCGCGTTGGCGGAAGTGAGTTCCGTCGTCTTCGGACGACCGCAGGACAAGCTCAAGGTCAGTGCCGTCACTGGCACCAACGGCAAGACCACGACAGCTTTCCTGCTGGAGCAGATGCTGGCCAGCGTGGGCCGAAAGTGCCTTTTGATCGGCACTATCGAAACGCGCATCGCCGGGAAGGTAATGCCGAGCGAACACACCACCCCTGAAGCACGGGACCTGTACGCGCTATTTGCCGAGGCTGTCGACGCAGGGTGTACGGAAGTCGTCATGGAGATGAGCTCCCATGCGCTGGAGCAGGAACGGGTCTGGGGGATTCCTGTTGACGTGGCTATCTTCACGAATCTGACACAGGATCATCTGGACTTTCACAAGACGATGGGGGCCTACGCGCAGTCGAAGGCCAAGCTCTTCGAGGGTGTGGGTGCGCCGCCACCTCGGGTTGCTGTCATCAACGGATCTGGCGAGTACAGCTCCGTGATGAGAAACGCGTTTCAGGGCGGACAGCTCATGAGTTTCGCAATCGATGCTTCGTTCGGCGACCACCGGGCTGAAGATGTGCGTTCGCAGCTCGGCGAAACACGGTTTCGATTTGCGACACCTGCAGGGAACATCGAGGTTCATTCACCGCTGAGTGGACGTGTGAATGTTGAAAATCTTCTGGGTGCGATGTGTGCCGCACTGGCACGCGGTCTGAGCCTGAAAGAAGTCGCTGCAGCTGTGGGGCAATTGCGCCAGGTCCCTGGGCGCTTTCAAGTCGTGGCCGGTTCCCGAGAAGCGGGATTCGTCGTCATTGTCGATTACGCGCACACCGATGATGCACTGCGAAACCTGATCCAACTCGCACGCGAGGAGGTTGGAGAGCACGGTGGTCGCGTCATCACGATGTTCGGCTGCGGAGGCGATCGCGACAGGACCAAGCGCCCCAAGATGGGGCGTGCGGCGGGTGCGGATAGCGATCTCGTTATCGTTACCAGCGACAATCCGCGCAGTGAAGAGCCGATGGAAGTCATCAACGAAATTGTTCCCGCGCTGGTTGAAACGCACGCTACTTATATTGTGGAAGAAGACCGCCGCGCAGCGATTGAGGTGGCGATCCGCGCGGCCAAGCCTGGCGATATCGTACTGTTAGCGGGGAAAGGCCACGAGAAAGAACAGATTTTCGCCGGTGGTGCTGTACCCTTCGACGATGTGAAAGAAGCCGCGCGCGTGCTGCGCGAACTGACAGACGAGGCCGCAAAATGACTTTGAAGCTGGGACAAATTGCCGACTGGATCCATGCCGAAGGCGACTTCGACTCGGCGAAAGAGGCCGTCGGGTACTCCATCGATTCGCGCACCATCGGCGCGGATGAACTGTTCTTTGCTGTCACTGGAGAACGCGTGGACGGGCACGACTATGTTGAAGCGGCGATTGCCAACGGGGCCGTGGCGGCGGTGGTGAGTATGCGGTGGTTGGCCCCTGCAAATTTTGACGAAGGCAAGCTGCTGCGTGTGCCCGACGAGGTGGGCGACTGTGTGCTGGCGGCGCTGCAGAAGCTGGCTTTCCATGTGCGGCGGCAGTGGGGCAAGCGCGTGATCGGGGTGACGGGCTCGGCCGGGAAGACGACGACCAAGGAGTGCATCGCGCAGGTGTTGAGCGCGCAGTTCAAGGTGCTTAAGAGCGAAGGGAACTTCAATAATCACTTCGGCGTGCCGCTGCAGTTGTTGCGCCTGGAGCCCGAACACGACGTTGCCGTAATCGAGATGGGTATGAATCACGAGGGCGAGATTCGTGCTCTTACACGCATCGCAACGCCGGACTGGGGAGTTGTCTCGAACGTGGCGCCCGTGCACCTTGAGCACTTTGCGGATGGCATCGAGGGCATCGCGCGCGCGAAGTTTGAGTTGATTGACGCCCTGCCGCCGGATGGCGTCGCGATCCTGAACGGAGACGACGAGCGCGTGGCACGCATGGGGCGAGGCTTGTGGAATCGCGCCACGTTCTTCGGCCTGACCGAGCGGGTCGACATTCGCGCCATGCGGGTCGTTGACGAAGGCCTGGAAGGCTCCCGCTTCACGGTGTTTACTGGGCCGCTGCGGTGCGAGATGCACCTGGGCCTGATGGGGCGGCACAACATTTTGAATGCGCTGGCGGCCATCGCTGTCGGTTTGCGCAGCGGTATGAAGTTGCCGGTGTGTTGCGCGGCGCTGGAGCAGATGCGTCCGACGGCAAAGCGCGGAGAAGTGGTCGAATTCAAAGGCGCGCGCATCATCAACGACGCGTACAACTCGAACCCGAAGGCACTCGAAGCGATGGTGGCGACGTTGATGACAATCGCCGCTCCGCGGCACATCGTGGTTGCGGGCGAGATGTTGGAGCTGGGCCCCGAGGCTGCAGCGCTGCACGTCGCCGCCGGCGAGATGATGGCCAGCGCGGGAGCGAGCATCGTGCTCGGCGTTCGTGGCCTGGCCAAAGAGCTTGTGGCGGGAGCGGTCGCGAGGGGAGCGGTGGCACACTTCGTTGAAACGCCGGAAGCTGCCGGTGAGTGGCTCCGCGCCAACCTGCGGGAGGATGACGTGGTATTGCTGAAGGCCTCGCGTGGCGTGCGTTTGGAGCGCGCCCTGGAAGCACTGAACGACGCGTGAAGATGATGTATCCGGCGCGGCACTTGCAGCGTTTTCCGCCCGGCGACGAAGGTAAGATGACGTCATGTCGTGCTGTCCGGCGGCGTGTGTGAGGCGAGATCGTTGCTCTACTGGCTGCTGTATCAAAAACTTTTTCCGTACTTTCGCCTCTTCCGTATCTTTCGGTACGTCACGTTTCGGTGCGTCTTCGCGAGCCTGACGGCGCTGCTGATTGGCCTGCTGATCGGGCCCTTTGTGATTGACCGGCTCCGGCAATTTCAGATCGGCCAGTACATCCGCGAAGAAGGGCCGCAGAGCCATCAGAAAAAGGGCGGCACGCCCACCATGGGCGGCGTGCTGATCTGCATTTCCATCCTGGTGCCGACGTTGTTGTGGAGCGACCTATCCAATCCATTTGTATGGCTGGTGATGCTGTCGACACTGGCGTTCGGCGCGATCGGTTTTACCGACGACTACATCAAGGTGCTGCACAAGCGGAACCTCGGGCTGACGTCCAAGCAGAAGCTCGCGCTCCAGTTCCTGGTAAGCGCGGCGGTGGCGGTAGCGCTGGTGAGGTTGCGCGGTGAAGGCGTTTACTCCACGCGCCTGATGGTGCCGTTTATCAAGAGCTATCGGCCAAACCTGATTCTGGATAGCCTGCTCCACTCGGCACACTTCTGGCCGCTGGCCTTTCTGCCGTTCATCATTTTTGTGATGCTGGTGATCACCTTTTCCAGCAATGCGGTGAATCTTACTGACGGCCTCGACGGCCTCGCCATCGGCTGCACGATCATCGCCGCGGGTGCGCTGACGGTGCTGACGTATGTGAGCGGCCATGCCGTCTTTTCGGATTACCTGGAACTGCAGCGCATGCCGATGGTGAGCGAGGTGACGGTCTTCTGCGGCGCCATGGTGGGCGCGAGCATCGGTTTCCTTTGGTACAACGCGCATCCGGCGGAGATCTTTATGGGCGACGTCGGCTCGCTGGCGCTGGGCGGTGCGATTGCTACGGTTGCTGTCGTCATCAAGCAGGAGCTGCTACTGCCCTTTATTGGCGGCGTGTTTATTCTTGAGGCGGTCAGCGTCATCCTTCAGGTGGGTAGTTACAAGATGCGGGGCGGCAAGCGCATCTTCAAGATGGCGCCGCTGCATCACCACTTTGAATTGAGTGGGTGGTCGGAGTCGAAGGTGATTACGCGCTTCTGGATTATGGCGCTGGTGTTTGCGCTGTTTGCCCTGACGACGTTGAAGCTGCGGTAAGGACCGAGGAGTTGTGGATGTTTGAACTCGCAGGCAAACGCGTACTGGTTGTCGGCCTTGGCAAGAGCGGCCTTGCGGCTGCGCGCTTTCTGAAACAGCGGGGAGCTCGGGTTACGGTCAGCGATGCTCGTCCCCCTACCTTGATTGCTGAACTACCCGCTCTGGTCGAGCAGGGAATTGCGGTGGAGTCGGGCAGCCATGGCTTGCTGACGTTTCGCCGCCAGGATTTGATTGTGGTGAGTCCGGGTGTGCCTTACTCTACGCCGGAGTTGAAGCAGGTGCGCGCGCTGGGGATGCCGATCCTTGCTGAGCTCGAACTGGGGTGGCGGTTTTTGCAGGGCGAGGTGGTAGCTATTACGGGCTCAAATGGGAAGACCACGACGACGACGCTCATCGGTGAAATTCTGAAGGCTGACGGTCGTCCTACGCTCGTCGGTGGCAACATTGGGCGGCCGGTCACGGAGATGGTGGCGGAAAGCACGCCCGAAACCTGGAGTGTGCTGGAGGTTTCCAGCTTCCAACTGGAGACGACCGTGGAGTTTCGTCCGCGCATCGCGGTGGTGCTCAACATCACGCCTGATCACCTCGACCGCCATGGGGACTTCAAGACCTATGCGGCGATGAAGACGCGGATCACGGAGCGTCAGACTGCGGAAGACTTCCTCATCCTGAACGGGGAAAATGAACCCACCAAAATGGTCGCCTCGCGCACCAAGGCGCAGATTTACTGGTTCAGCCCCGGGCGCCTGGTGAAGCAAGGTGCGTTTGTGCATGGTGAAACGATCTTCTTCCGCCCGAAGGAGTACGCGCAGCCTGAGCCCGTCATGCCGGTGGCGGAGATCCCGCTGGCCGGGGCGCACAATATCGAGAACGTGCTGGCGGCGGTGTGCGCGGCGCGGCTGGCAGGCGTGCCGAGTGCGACGATCCGCGCGGCTGTCGCGGCGTTCAAGGCCGTCGAGCATCGGCTGGAGCTGACGCGCGAGCTTGACGGTGTGCGGTATTTCAACGACTCCAAGGCCACGAACGTCGACGCAACGGTGAAGGCGATCGAGTCTTTTCCCGGCGGCATTTACCTCATTCTCGGCGGCAAGGACAAGGATTCGGACTACACCACGCTGAGCCCTCTGCTGCACGAGCGGGTCAAGACGGTTATCACCATTGGTTCAGCCGCAGAAAAGATTGAGCGCCAGCTCGCCGGTGTCGTGAAGATAGAGAGAGCGGAGACGATGCAGCGGGCTGTAGCGTTCGCGCACAGTGCGGCGGTGGCAGGCGACACGGTTTTGCTGGCTCCGGCTTGCGCTAGTTTCGACCAGTTCGAGAACTACGAGCATCGCGGACGCGTCTTCAAAGACCTGGTCGGCAAGCTCGGTACGTGACGAAAATTTTTGTAGCGGCAGCAGGGTGCGATGGCAAAACGGGTCGGCGTGGATAAGTGGTTGTTCGGCACAGTGCTGTTGCTTGCGCTGTTCGGGCTGGTGATGGTGTTTTCCGCGTCGGCGGTGATGGCGCAGGCTACGGCTGGCTCGCCCTATGCGTTTGTCAGCAAGCAGGCTTTCTTCGTAGCAATGGGCATGATTGCCTTGTTCATCCTGATGCGCGTGGACTATCGCCGCTACAACAATCCCAAGCTTGTCTTTCCGCTGCTCGCCATAACGGGCATCCTGCTGATGGGCGTGTTCGTGATGGGCGGCATGAATGGCGCGCATCGCTGGATACGCTTCGCCGGAACGACGCTGGAGCCTTCGGAGCTCGCCAAGCCGGTCATCGTTCTGTTCCTGGCGTGGTTTCTGCAGACGCGGATGCATGCCATGGACGATGTGAAGGGCACCATTGTGCGCGCCGTGCTGCCGCCGTTGCTGTTCATTCTGCTGATCCTGAAAGAGCCGGACCTGGGTACCGCGATGGTGTGCGCGACGGTGCTGATGGCGATGCTGTATCTGGCCGGCATGCAGATGAAGTGGATCGCCGTTGCGATTGGCTGTGCTGCTCCGGTGCTGTACTACATGCTCTTTCACGTGGCGTTTCGCGCGGCTCGGATGAAAGCTTTTCTGAATCCTGAGGCCGATCCCAAGGGCGCCGGCTTTCACATTCTGCAATCGCTGATCGCGGTGAGCACTGGCGGCATTCGCGGGCTGGGCCTGATGGAAGGGCGGCAGAAGCTGTTCTATCTGCCCGAGCCACACACCGATTTCATCTTTGCGAATATTTGCGAAGAGCTGGGGATGATCGGAGCGATCTGCGTGGTGGGCCTGTTCTGCGTGCTGGGCTATCGCGGGTTGCGTGCGGCGTTCCTGGCGACCGATCCCTTTGCGCGTTTCCTGGCGTTCGGCCTGACGACGGCGGTGCTGGTGCAGGCGTTCTTCAACATGAGCGTGGTGATCGCGCTGGTGCCGACGAAGGGCATTCCGCTGCCGTTTATTTCGTTGGGTGGCACGAGCGTCTTTGTGATGCTGGCCAGCATGGGCGTGTTGCTGAATGTGACACGCGAGATCGATTAGAGACAGTGAATAGTGAGTAGTGAATAGTGAATAAGGCGAATGCGGCGCTGCGAGTGATGATCGCTGGTGGCGGCACGGGCGGTCACGTGATTCCAGCGCTGGCGATTGGGCGTGAGCTGCGCGACCAGCATGGGGCCGAGGTGCGCTTCGTGGGAACGGCGCGAGGGCTGGAGACGAAGCTGGTGCCTGAAGCGGGGTTCGGGCTGGAGCTGGTGCGCTCGGGGCAGCTGAAGAATGTGAGCCTGATGACGCGGGCGCGGACGATGCTCGATCTGCCGCTGGGCATTGTGCATTGCGTTGGCCTGTTGCGTTCGTTCCGGCCGCAGGTGGTGGTGGGTGTCGGCGGCTATGCGAGCGGGCCCGCGATGATGGCGGCTTTGATGCTGCGTATTCCTACGCTGGCGTATGAGCCCAACGCTGTTCCGGGATTGACCAATCGCATCGTCGGCAAACGCGTGAATGCGGCTGCGGTGAACTTCGCGCAGACGACGAGCTACTTTCGCAACGCGACCGTTACCGGGGTTCCGGTGCGGCAGGAGATATTCGACATACCAGTGCGGCCCGCCGGGGCAGCTCCGCGGCTGCTGATTACGGCCGGCAGCCAGGGTGCGCAGGTCTTCAACAACACACTGCCGCAGATTGCGGCTCGGTTGCTGGCGGCGGTGCCAGGGCTGACGATTGTGCACCAGTCCGGGCCACGGCATCTTGATGCAACGCAGGCGGCGTATGCCGCGAGCGGAGCGGACCTCGCTCGGTGGGACGTGAAGGCGTTCCTTACGGACATGCCGCAGCAGTACGCGGCGTGTGACCTGGTGCTGGCGCGGTCGGGCAGCACGGTTGCCGAACTGGCTGCGGCAGGGAAGCCATCGCTGCTGGTGCCGTTTCCGCAGGCTGCGGACGATCATCAGCGAAGGAACGCCGAGGTGTTCGCCGATGCCGGGGCGGCTGTCATGCTGCTGCAGGCGCAGCTTACACCGGAGTTGCTGTTAGAGCAGCTGGTACGGCTGTTGCTGAGTCCGGCGAGGCTGGCTGAGATGAGCGTGAATGCTCGCTCGCTCGCTCATCCCGGAGCGCTGCAACGGATTGGGCAGATGGTGCTCGGGCTCGTTCGCTAAGGCACGCCGCAGCAAAATAAAAGAAGGGCCGAGGAAGTTGTCCCCGGCCCTTCTTTTTTTGACCTCGTTACGCTTTAGCGATGTCCGCCGCCGCCGTGAGAGCCACCGCCACCGCCGCCGCCGTGGAAACCGCCACCGCCGCCGCTGGGCGCCGCCGAGCGTCCGCCGAAGTTCCCGCCGCCGCTGGGAGCGGAGAAGGTGCGTCCGCCGCCGTTGTTGCTCGGTGCGGCCTGAGCAGGAGCGGAGAAGCTGCGGCC
Organism: uncultured Acidobacteriota bacterium; assembly: GCA_903873705.1. Classification (GTDB taxonomy): domain Bacteria; phylum Acidobacteriota; class Terriglobia; order Terriglobales; family Acidobacteriaceae; genus Granulicella. The sequence continues at coordinate 152,429 of CAIQPK010000059.1, read as the reverse complement.
GGAGGTTGCCGGCGATCCATAGCGTCCGCCGAAGTTTTCGTGCGATCCGCCGTTCACGTTCGGCTGGCCGGTGAAGCCCTGCTGGCCGCGGAAGCCCTGGTTCTGGCCGCCGTTGAAGCCCTGCCGAGCCGTGCCATTGAACTGCCCCTGCTGCTGGCCGTTGAAGCCCTGGGTGCGGCCGTTGTTGTTGCCGCCACGGTTGGCATCGATGCCGCGATTGCCCTGGAAGCCGCGGTTGTTATCGAAGCTGCGGCTGCCGTTGAACGTTGTGCCCCGGTTGAAGTTGCCGCCATTGTGGGCGAACTGTGCCGGAGGATGCTCGTTGAAGGACCGGCCGCCGGGATGGCCATTGAAGCCGGCGTACGGGCGGTTGTAGAACGAGCCGTGGAAGTCATGCGGGAAGCGGCCATAGGCGCGGTTGTACCAGAAGCGTCCACCGTTCCAGTAGCCGCCGTAGAAGCCGACGCCGAAGTAGCCGAAGCCGTAGTTGATGCCGCCGTAGTAGCCGACCTCAGGTCCCCAGTAGCCGGCATTCCAGAAGTAGGCGTCGTTGCCGAAGCCCCACCAGCCGGGTGTCCAGAGCGCACCGGTGTAAGGCGGTTCTACCCACGCTCCGGGAACCCAGACGTAGCCGTGGCGCGTCCACGCCCAGTAACCGGGTGTCCAGATGTAGCCGTCGCCGGGGATTTCGGGCTGGACGTAGTCAGGAATAGCCGGGGGAGGGGTCTGTACGCCCTGGTAGGCCAGGTTCTGCCCGCCGTCCTGCGGATAGCCCTGCTGATCCTGCTGATAAGACTGATCTTGCGGGTAGCCGTTTTGCTGGTAACCCTGGTCCTGCGGATAGCCGTTCTGCCCGTAACCACCATCCTGCGCCAGAGCCGGGAGTGCGAAGAGGGCGCCGGCCAGTGTGGCAGCGGCAAACGTGTTGCGGAGGTTCATGAACTTCGTCATTTCTAACCTGTCCGGCCGTTCTTCGATGCCCACGTCCCTTTTGCGGGTTGCGCGAACGGCGCGGTTGAGTTTCCAGCCCGGCATTGCGGCTCCTGGTCTGGCTCCCGAATGATTAGACACAGCCTGCGATGCTAAGTTGCGCGAATCATGGCCGCGCGGAAGGTTGTATGCGCGGGCCCGTAAACAGTGCTTTGGCGCACATCACGTGGACGCCCATCTTGGTGTCGACCAGCTGGGTGATGTCCACGTCGCAGGCTGTGGAAATCAAGGCGTAGGCGTCGTCGCGAGAAAGGTGCGGGAAGTCCGGGTTCTGCTCGCTCAGGAAGGTGATCATGTTGCGCACGGCCATTTCGGTCGCTGTTTTCAGGTCTTCGTCAAAACCCATGGCGATGTACGCTGCCGGGGTCTCGGCGCGCGGCCACAGCAGGCGCTCTCTTGCGGCTTCACCCTTGTGCACGATGAACTGGAAGGTGCCTGTCAGGAAGGTTTCGAGCGCCGTAATGTCGACTTCTCCGTTGCCCTGTCCGGCGTGGCCGTCGCCGGCTTCAAAAAGCGCACCGGCAGCGTGCACTGGGTAGAAGACGACCGCGCCCTCAGTCAGCTCCTTGTTGTCCATGTTGCCGCCGTGCATCCATGGGGGCGCGGAGTTCCACTTGCCGGCCGACTCCGGCGGTGCGATGCCCATGGAGCCGAAGAAAGGGTGCAGTGGGATCGTGATGCCGGGAGCGAAGTCGGCGGTCATCTTCTTGCGGTCGAGCGGGATGTATTTTGTGCGGCCGTAGGGAAAGTCGTTGGGCAGGAAGCCGCGCCCGGCGCCGAAGCCGTTGCAGGCGAAATCGGTGTCGAGCTGGACCTTGAGGATGCGGACTTCAAGCACGTCACCGGGCTGGGCTTCGATGATGGCAACGGGCCCGGTAAGGATGTGGCCGCCGGGGCCGCGCTCGTTCTGCGGGACCCTTTCGTAGAGGGCGCCGAGCCAGGCGGGAACCTGCGCCGCCGGAACGCCGCCGTCGATCATCCGCTGCGGGGGGCCGCAGGTGGATACGGTCTGCATGATGACCGTGTCGCCGCTATGAACGCTGAGTACGGGTTTGGCGCGAGCGGAGTAGTAGCCCCAGGCCAACGTGCTGGGCGTCGCCAGCAGCGTCTGGGTGGTCTGCGCAGCCAGGGTGAGCGGCAAAAGGGCGGCGGCGAAAAGCCATTTAGCAGGGGACATGGTCTGGTATAGCATGGGTCGTCTTTCGAATACCACATGTGCGGCTGTAACTTTGCTGTCTGCGTGGAACGGAGACGAGCGACAATACAGTGCAGATGAATCATCCCGAACACACCATGTTTGCCTCTTCGCAGCGGGTCCACTTTATTGGGATCGGCGGGATCGGCATGAGCGGCATCGCCGAAATCCTGCTGACCATGGGCTACGCCGTTTCCGGTTCGGATCTGCGCCACTCGCCCACTACCGACCGGCTGGAAGAGTTGGGTGCGATCATCTACTCCGGCCACGCGGCGGCCAACGTGGTGGCCAGCGACGTGATCGTCACGAGTTCGGCGGTTTCGCGCGACAACCCGGAGGTGGTCGAGGCGCGCGAGCGCAAGATTCCTGTGATCCAGCGCGCCGAGATGCTGGCCGAGCTGATGCGGCTGAAGTATGGCATCGCCATCGCCGGCATGCACGGCAAGACCACGACCACGAGCATGATCGCCGCCGTGCTGGCGGGTGGCGAGCTCGACCCTACGGTGGTGGTCGGCGGACGGGTGGACGCGATGGGCTCGAATGCCCGCCTGGGGCGCTCGCAGTACCTGGTTGCCGAGGCTGACGAGAGCGACCGGTCGTTCCTCAAGCTTTCGCCTATTCTCGCCGTCGTCACCAACCTCGACCGCGAGCACATGGATACCTACCGCGACCTGGCCGACGTGGAAGGCGCGTTCCTGGAGTTCATGGACAAGGTGCCCTTTTACGGCGCCGTCACCGCGTGCCTGGACAACCCGATGCTGCGGTACGTGCTGCCGCAGGTAAAGCGCCGCGTGTATACGTATGGCGAAACCGAGGGCGCAGACTTCCAGATTCGTATGCTGCCGCGGCCCTCGGACTGCCATGCCGAGTTTGAGGTGAGCCTGCATGGTCTGTTGCTGGGGCCCTTCCGGCTGCACGTTCCGGGTAAGCACAACGTTCTGAACGCGACGGCGGCGGTTGCGGTCGGGCTGCAGCTCGGTATGTCGCCGGACCAGATCGCGGCGGGACTGGAGACCTTCCGTGGCGTCGACCGCCGCTTCCAGATCAAGGGCAAGGAGCGCGGGGTTACCGTCATCGACGATTACGGCCACCATCCGACGGAGATCCGCGCCACGCTGGCGGCCGCGAAGGAGTGCGGTTTTGGACGCATTCTCGTGCTCTTCCAGCCCCATCGCTACACCCGCACACGCGACCTGCTGGATGAGTTTGGCGAGGCGTTTATTGACGCGGATTTTGTGTCGGTGCTGGATATTTACGCCGCCAGCGAAGCGCCGATCCCCGGCATCAGCGGCGAAGGCCTGGCGCTGGCTATCGAAGGTCCGGTGACGGCGTACGCAGAATCCATCGCTGCCGGTGTGGCGCGCCTGGCGGCGGAATCACGCGACGGCGACGTCATCATGACGCTGGGCGCCGGGAACGTTTCGCAGGCGGGGGCGTTGCTGCTGGAAGCCCTCCGTTCCTGAACGGATACCCCACCTGACTTCCACAGCGCTCCACCCTTGCCGCAGTTATAGTTGAGGTTGGCGGTTCTCCGCGGCCTTGCTCGGGTCTGCGGGATACATGAAGCTGTTTTCAAAGCGTGACTCATCGGTGCCCGAGGCGCCGCAGGACATGTACGCTTCGCAGGCAGCCGAGCGCGACTGGCCCGCTCCTACCCCCGCACCTGCGGGCGCGCTGCAGCGCCACTACGCCGACACCTACGCCCCTGACGAAGACATCGATGAGCCGGAAGAAGAGGCTCCGTACCGACGCGGCGCGCGCGTGCGCCTGCGCGGCGCCTTACGCACCGTTACCGGGCGGGTGGTGGTCGGAACAGCGGCTTTCCTGATACTCGCCGCGCTGGCTACGGGCGCTTTGCTGGTGCGCAACGCCGTCCTGCACGATGAGCGCTTCGTGGTGTCCAGCTCGGAGCAGATTGAAATCACCGGCAACACCCACATGACCCGCGGCGAGCTGCTCAGCGTCTTCGGCGAAGACGTGGAGCGCAACATCTTCAAGGTGCCGCTGGCTCAGCGCCGCGCGGACCTCGAACGCCTGCCCTGGGTGGAGCATGCGACGGTTATGCGGCTGCTGCCCAACACGCTGCGCATCTCTGTGGTCGAGCGCACGCCTGTCGCCTTCGCGCGGCAGGGCACCGCCATCGGCCTGGTCGACGCCGGCGGTGTGCTGCTGGATATGCCGAGTGACAGCACTCACGCGGCGCACTACTCCTTTCCCGTGCTCACGGGCCTGTCTTCGCAAGACCCGCTGTCGACGCGTGCGGCCAGGATGGAGATTTATCGCCGCTTCATTCACGAGCTAGACAGCTCCGGCCAAAAGGTTTCGGAGACGCTGAGCGAAGTGGATATTTCGAGCCCCGAAGACGTGAAAGCGCTCATTCCCAGCGGCAGCACCGACATTCTCGTGCACTTTGGCGACGACCAGTTCCTCGACCGGTACCGCCACTTCGAGCAGCACCTGCCGGAGTGGAAGGGGCAGTATCCGAACCTCGCTTCAGCGGACATGCGCTACGACCGGCAGGTGGTGCTGGAGATGGTGCCCGGCACCGAACTGCCTGCGCCCGAGGCGGTTGCCGCCAACAACGGCGACACGCTGTCTCCCGCTGCCACCGCCGCCAATCGCAACGCCGACGACCATAAGGCCGCGCCCACGCCTGCTGCCCCGGCCCTGAAGCCGTCGGCTCCGGAGCGCGCCGCAGAGCGTCCGCAGCGCCCGCCGGCGCGGCCCGTCAGCGCTGGTCGCATTAGCGCGGCCAACGCCAAAGTTTTTGCGGCCCTCGCGGCCGCAAGCAAACACGCAGCTGATTCCGGGCAGGGGCCACAATGAATCCGAAGACTGAAAACCTGATCACCGTGCTCGACGCCGGCAGCACCAAGATCTGCGTGCTGGTGGCCGAGCTCAACGACGGCGTGCTGCGCTATCGCGGCCACGGCATCGAAGCCGCGCAGGGCATGCGCCGGGGCGTGATTTCGGCGCTGGGTCCGGCGGGAAAGGCCATCAACTTGGCCGCGATGGAAGCCGAGAAAAAGTGCAAGGCGCCGATTGAGACCACCGTCGTCGGCATCGGCGGGCCACACGTACGCGGCGTCAACTGCCAGGGCGGGCTGAATATGGGCAGCCGCATGAAGGAAATCACGCGCGAAGACGTGCGCTCGGCGATCGACCGCGCCCGCTCGGTGGGCCTGGCTGCGGACCGCGATGTGCTCCACCTGCTGCCGCAGCAGTTTGTGCTGGACGACCAGGGCGGCATCCACGACCCCGTGGGCATGGTGGGCAACAAGCTGGAAGTGATGCTGCACCTTTCCACCTGCTCGGGCAGTGCGCTGCAAAGCGTCGTGACGTGCGCCAACAAGGCGGGCCTGGAAGTGTCGGACACGATTTTTGAAGGCATTGCCGCGGCTGAGGCGGTGCTCTCGGCGGACGAGCGCGAGCTGGGTGTTTGCATCGCGGATATCGGTGCGAGCTCGACTGAACTGGTGGTCTTCTTCGAAGGCTCGGTTGCGCACACGGCTGTGCTGCCGATTGGTGGCGACCACTTTACGAATGATCTTGCGGTCGGGCTGCACATCAGCGTCGAAGAGGCTGAGCAGTTGAAGCGGAACTTCGGCAACTGCGTGGTGACGGCTGTTCCGCAGTTGAACGAGATTGAAATTGGCGGCGACCTGGCCACGGGCGGCCAGGGTGCCCGGATGGTGCGACAGCGGTTTCTGGCGGAGATCCTCGAGCCGCGCGCCCGCGAGATGCTCACCATGCTCCGCGACAACCTGCGCCACGGCGGCGTGCTGGAAGCCATGGGCGCCGGCTGCGTCTTTACCGGCGGCGGGGCGAACCTCGCCGGCCTGCTGGACAACGCCGAAAGCCTGCTGCGTGTTCCGGCCCGGATCGGCTACCCGGTGCCGCTCTCGCGCATGCCGGCGGAGCTGGCTCGGCCGGAGTTTTCCGCCGCTATCGGTATGCTGCTTTACACACATCGGACCCAGGTCCGCAAGGCCAGCGAAGAGCAGGGTCTGCGCCAGAAGCTGAAGTCAATCTTTGCCGGAACTTACTAAGGCCCCGTTCTGCGCCCAGACGATAGAATGAGAGCAATGAAGAACATGAATTTTCGCACGATTTTCTTTCTGACAGTCGCCCTCGCCTGTGCCTCCGCAGCCCACGCGCAAGTGGGTGTCTACGGCATGGTGAGCGCCCAGCGCGTCGACGGCTTTACCTGCCGCGACCCCCAGAAGTGTGCGAGCACTGACGGTACGGAACGCCCCTACGGCGGCACGGTGGGCCTGTACTACGACTTCCGCAACATTGGCCCGGTCCGTTTTGGAGCCGACCTGCGGGGGAATTTCCTCAACGCCAACAAGAGCGCCGAGCAGTACGCCAGCGGGCCCGATCTGCTCCGTTATTACTCCGGCCTGGGCGGCGCGCGCGCAACATTCAAGACGCCGTTCAAAATGGTGCGCCCCTATGCTGAAGGCTTGGCTGGCTACACGAGAGTAACGCGCCCCCTTAACACCAACACCTATACGCAGGTGCAGGGGCTCGCCGGGATCGACCTCGATCTCTTTCCCAATGTCGATTTTCGGCTGATTGAGTTCGGTTACGGCCGCTTGATCGGCAGTGACGGGCACGGCATTCAATCCATCGGCCTGGGCATTGTCTTTCACACCTCACGCTAATCGGCACGACCGGGCCATTTACAGCAGCAGGGACCTCACCCCAGGAGTTCGCATCATGTCCGACTTTCCCAACGACAACATCCGCATCCAGTACCACGACGACGTGCGCCGCAGCGCGCGCATCAAGGTCATCGGCGTCGGCGGTGGCGGAAGCAATGCCGTGAACCGCATGATCGCGGCCAAGGTGGAAGGCGTGGAGTTCATTGCCGCCAACACCGACGCGCAGGCGTTGGAAAACTCGCAGGCTCCGGTGAAGCTGCAACTCGGCGTAAAGCTCACCAGCGGTCTCGGTGCGGGAGCGAACCCGGACATCGGACGCCGCGCTGCGCTGGAAGACTCTGACAAGATCATCGAAGCGCTGGAAGGCGCGGACATGGTGTTCGTCACCGCCGGTTTAGGCGGAGGCACCGGCACCGGTGCTGCTCCCGTGATCGCCTCGCTGGCCAGCGAAATGGGCGCGCTCACTGTCGCCGTCGTCACGCGGCCGTTCGCGTTCGAAGGCAAGCGACGCACCATGCAGGCTGAACGCGGTCTGCAGGAGCTGCTTGAATCGGTCGACACACTGATCGTTATCCCCAATGAGAAGCTGCTTGCGGTTGCAAAGGACGCAGGCTTCTTCGAGAGCTTCCGCATCGCGGACGACATTCTGCGCCAGGGCGTGCAGGGCATTTCCGATATCATCACGATCCACGGCGTCATCAACCGCGACTTTGCCGACGTGAAGACGACCATGGCCGGAATGGGCTATTCCGTGATGGGAACGGCTGTTCGCAGCGGCCCCGACCGGGCCAGGGAAGCCGCTATTGCTGCCATGGCCTCGCCATTGCTTGAAGCTGGAGCGATCGATGGCGCACGCGGCATCCTGATCAACATTACCGGGTCGAGCGCGCTCAAGCTCAGCGAAGTCAACGCCGCTTCCTCGCTTATCCAGGATGCCGCCCACGAGGATGCCAACATCATCTTTGGCGCCGTACTCGACGAGACCATGGGCGACGAGGTGAAGATCACCGTCATCGCCACTGGCTTCCGGCAGGAAATGCCGCAGCGCCGCGAGCGCATGATGTCCGAGGCGACGCTCCCTACCATCCGCCGTGACCCGCCCCCGCCCCCGCGCATTGCTCAGCGGCCGGCAACGCCGCGCTTTGCCAGCGAAGAACGCGCCGAGGCAGCTGCCTTGCCCACTGTTCCACGTGCCGAAGAGTCGCCGTTCCCGCAGGCGGGCGAGGCCCACGAACCCAACCAGATATTCCTCCACGACGACGTGATTCCGCCGCCCCCGGACAAGCCCGCCTCGCCGTTCGCCTCCGCGGATAACAGCTTCGCCTCCGGCCCGGAGCTGGTGCCGGTTCCGGCGTCGGTGTTTGACGACGACTTCTTCCGCCGCCCCGCCGGTGGTCTGCTCACTCCCCGCGAGGCGGAAGCACGCGCCGAAAAGCCGGCCAACGACCTTTCCCCGGCCCGCAGCGTCCAACCTGAGAGTGACGTGCGCAGCCAGCCGCTGCAACCGGATAATCGTGTTCCGACGTTTTCGGGCTATGCCGCTCCGGCTGATCAGGAGACCGACGAACTCGACATTCCCGCGTTTCTACGGCGCAATCACTAGCGCATTGTCGTCGTCAGGACGATAGACTTACCCTGATCGTGTTACAACGCTGCTATATGGGACAAGAAAAACGATGAGACGAAGAATAACCGTTCTGCTTCTCGCGTTGGGCCAGCTGTTTGGCGCAGCCGTCGCACATGCCACACCGAAGCGTCACAGCGTGGCCAAGCCCACCCGGACGCGCGCGGTGACCTCGTCCGGCAAGGCTTCAGGACGCGCCATCGTCGCTCGCGGGCACGCTTCCGTGAAGCCTGCCACACGTGCCGGCGCCAAGCCGCGCCGAGTGCGCCGCTTTGGCGAGCGCTTCACCGCCAGCAGCTTTGCTGACGGCATCACTCTCGGCGATCAGACTACCGGTGAAGACCCCGTTGTCCGTCAGGCCGCGATCGACGCGCTTGGCAACATGAACGGCACAGCCCTTGCCATAGACCCTTCGAGCGGACGCATTCTCGCCATGGTGAACCAGAAGCTCGCGCTTTCCACCGGCGCCGAGCCCTGCTCCACCATCAAGCTTTCGGTCGCGCTCGCCGCGCTCGAAGAAGGCATCATCAAGCGCGATACCAAGGTAAACCTTGGCGGCCACTACTCGCTCACGCTCACTGACGCGCTGGCCCACTCCAACAACCTTTACTTTGAAACGCTGGGTCGCGCTCTCGGATTCGAACGTGTGAAGCATTACGCGAACGAGTTCGGCCTGGGCGAACTGGCGGGCTACAACATCCCCGGCGAGCAGCTCGGAACGTATCCGGATACGGAGCTGCCGGCTGCTCAAGGCGGCGTCGGCCGCATGTGCAGCTTCGGCGAAAGCGTTTCGATGACGCCGCTGCAGCTTGGCGCGCTGGTCGCGGCCATCGCCAACGGCGGCACACTCTACTACCTGCAGCACCCCACGACTGACGCTGACATCGCCGCGTTCCAGCCGAAGGTCAAGCGCATCCTCGGCATTGCTCCGCTTATCCCGGAGATGACGGACGGCATGCGTGGCGTCACGCAGTACGGCACCGCCCGCTCGCTGCGCGCCAACTTCACGGCTTTCCCCGTCATGGGCAAAACGGGCACCTGCTCCAACAACGGCACGCGCTTCGGCTGGTTCGCCAGCTATGCGGAAACGCCCGCCGGACGCATCGTAACGGTGATCTTCCTCGAAGGCGGCCGGCCGACCTTCGGCCCCAAAGCCGCCGAGCTCACGGGCCAGTTTTACCGCGCGATGTACGAGCACAACTACTTCCAGCCTAAACCGGCCACGCCGGACGGCGGTGCACAGCCCTCGGCGGTCGCCGTTCAGACCAACACAGGCGCCGGCGGCCGGTAGCCTCCATGCAGATCCTTACCGCAGCGGAGATGGGCGAAGCTGACCGCCGCTCGGTTGAGGCCGGCATCCCGATCGCCACGCTGATGGACAATGCGGGCAAAGCCGTCGCGCACTTCTGCCGCCCGATGATGCTGCCGCCTTTCAACTCCAACGGGCTGGTTGTCGCGCTGTGCGGCAAAGGCAACAACGGTGGGGATGGTTTCGTGGCCGCGCAGGAACTCGCGCGCAACAAGCGGCCGGTCCGCATCGCGCTCCTCGGCCGTTGCGAGGATGTGAAAGGCGAAGCAGCCGCTGCTCTGGCCGCTGCCACCAGCTGCGACGTCATCGAGGTCAACGACGAAGCCGGCCTGCGCGTCGCGCTCCACTCCGCTGTCCTGATCCTCGACGCCATCGTTGGCACCGGCTTCAAGCCGCCGCTGCGGGGGCTGGCTGCCACGGCGCGCGATGTGCTTGCAGAAGTGAAGACGCCGGTCGTGGCCGTCGACCTGCCCAGCGGCTGGGATGCGGATTCGCTGGCGCAGGCCAACCCCGGCGCCATCCGCGCCGACGCCGTGGTCACCTTCACGCGCCCTAAGCTGGCCCACGTTTTCGGCCACCTCACTACCGCGGTATTCGGTCCCGTCGTGGTGCGTGAAATCGGCACGCCGCCCAGCGCCATCTCCAGCAGTACCCAGCTCACCTGGGCTGGTTCATCCAAGGCGCTGACGGAAAAGCCGCGCGACGTGAACGCCAACAAGGGCCGCTATGGCCACGTGCTCATCGTCGGCGGGGCCTGGGGCAAGTCCGGCGCACCGGCGATGGCGAGCCTTGCTGCGCTGCGCGCCGGTGCGGGCCTGGTGACGGCAGCCATTCCGTCGTCGATCCTGCCGATCGTCGCCGCGATGACGCCGGAGCTGATGACCACGCCGCTGGCGGAACGCGAGGGCTACGTCGAAGCAGCCAACGCCGCGCCCGCCGCGCTGGAAAGGCTGCTCAAGGGCATCAAGGTGGTTGCCGTGGGTCCTGGCCTGGGCACCGAAGGCGAAGCCGCAGAGTTTGCCCGCGCGCTGGTCGAGCGTTGCACGCTGCCCATGGTCATTGACGCCGACGCATTGAACGCCTTCGCCGGCAAAGCCGACCTGCTACGCGAAGCCGCAAAAGATCGCACCATCGTGCTGACCCCGCATCCGGGAGAAATGGCGCGGCTCATCGGCAAGAGCGTCGCCGATGTGGAAGCTGACCGCATCTCCACCGCGCGCAGCTTTGCCACGACGAACGGCGTTACGCTGGTGCTGAAAGGCTGGCGCACGCTGATCGCCCACCCCGATGGCCGCATCGCGGTCAGCACTACCGGCAACCCCTCGATGGCGAAGGGTGGTTCCGGCGACATCCTCACCGGCATTGTCGCCGCGCTGCTCGCCCAGCACCCTGACGACCCCGCAGCGGCCGTTGAGGCTGCGGTCTTCGTTCACGGCCTCGCCGGTGACTTCGCGGTTCGCGCGCAGGACGAACACACCGTGCTCGCTACCGATACCGTGGCTCATCTCTACAAGGCCTTCCAGGCCGGCGTGCAGGACCCCCGCGGTTTCACCTGGATAGCCGGCACCTATCGCGCCGGATCGTTACGTCGTTAAGCTTGAAGCAACATCTTTACCCAGCACAGGAAGCGATCACGATGAAAGAGTTTACGCGCGAGAAGCGCCTCCGCACCCGCAGCGTCAACGGCACCATCGCCCTCGGCGAACTCATAACCGAGTTGCTGATCGCGCCGAAGCTCGTCGTTCTGCGTGGGGATCTCGGCATGGGCAAGACAACGCTCGTCAAAGGTATCGCCGCCGCTCTCGGCGCGGGCACGGCAGATGACGTCACCAGCCCCACCTTTACGCTGGTGCATGAGTACCAGGGGCGAAAGGTGCGCCTCATCCACCTCGATCTCTACCGCCTTGATACAGAGCGCGAGGTCGAAGGCCTTGGCCTGTGGGAGATGGCCGCTGCGCCCGATGCGCTTGTGCTCGTGGAATGGGGCGACAAGTTCAACAGCATCATGGAGCGCGCCGACGCCGAGATCGCCATTACCCAGGGCGAAAACGAGACCGAGCGCCTGCTGCACGTCCGCTGGAGTTGACGAGGCTAAAAGCGAAATCCCCGGCCCGGTAAGACCGGATCGGGGAAATGTTTTATCGCTCAGCTCTGATCGCCTGCCCTTCGCTTACCGGGCGTGCCAGTCGCCATTCGTGCGGGCACGGACAGCAATCAGCGTCGGAAGGAAGACAGCAAGGGTAGCAAAGGTAGTTACGATAGCGTCGTACATGGTGTTTCTCCTCTGGAGTGTGGCACGCAGGCGTGCGAATACTCCTGGTAGACCAGCGGGGCTCAGAGAGATTCTGTGTCGGGCTGGTGATGACTTCAGTGCGGGCGGTTGCGGGGTCTTGACCCGGCCGTCTCCTTCACTGTGCGCCGGCAAGCTCCAGTTTCGAAGCTCAAGCCAGCGCCGCTTTTCCGGTTGTGCTGCTCCTCGGTTTGTTGCTCGGAAGCTTGGTGCGCACTACCCGTGTAAGCTCTTACGGATAAGACTAGTCTTTTGTTCAATAAGATTCACGCTTTTTGTTCTATAAACGCACAGAAAAGCGATAAACGGAACATAGCTCGTCCCCGGTCGAGCCGTACTCCTTCTGCTGGGCGATTTCAGCCAGGTCTGCGAGGTGGTCAGCGGCCGACATCGCGACCTTTCCCTCCCATAAGTGGATCAGGGAAGGATGCCGGTCCAGCAGCGATCCATGCTCGGCGTTCACGTACATGAGGTCGAAGGCGTGGGGATGCTGCGCGAGATGCCTTTCCACATGGCTGATAAACCGCTTCAGCACCGCATCCTCGAACGGATGAAACAGAAATGCCAGCGTCGGGCCCTTCGGCAGCGGGTGTTTGGTCGCATCCGCGTTATGTACCGTGATCGGCGCCAGTGGAGCTGCTTTCCTGTCCCGCATCCAGAGGTCAATGTTGGCCTGCGCAATCGCGCAGAGCGCGGCGTTCAGCTCCACGCCTTCCACCGCCGCAAAAGGGAACTGCGACGCCAGCAGCAGCGCCCGCCCCTTGCCCGCGCCGACGTCGTAAAACGTGTAGTGCTCAATCGAATGCACCGGTGCGGTCTTCTGCAGCCAGCAGTCGACGACGCCTTCCAGGATGCTCGGCGCCACGCCGTAGTAGGCGGTCAGGTCTTCGAGCACGGCGTCGGTGCCGCGCGCAATCACTTCCGCCGGCAGCAGGCCGGAGGTGTCGGTGCCATGCCGCTGATCGAACGGATGCACGACCGGTGTGCGTTTTATCGGGGTCACGGCGGCACGCTTTTTAGGAGGCATCATTCACTTCGCTCGCTATCGTCTCACGCGGCTACTTCAAAATCGGGAAGGGGGTCGGCAGCAGCGCTACGTGGGTGCGCCAAATGGCGGGGAAGCCGGCCAGCCGGTTCTCCACCTGCGCACTCAGTTGCGCGTTGACCGTCTCATCAGAGGAAGGCGCCACCAGCGCTATTGCCGCGATGTACCTCGGCCCCACGCCGGCGATCCCGGCTCCCGGCACGTCCGTTGCTTCAGTCAAGGTGGCTGAACGCACCAGTCCAAGGTCGACGATGTTGCGCTTCAGCAGCGGATCGTAGCAGTCGCGCAGCGCCTGCATCAGCTCCGCGTCGGTCACCGCGCAATGTCCCGGTGCTGTGCCACGCAGGAGTCCACATGCTGCTTCGTTTCGGCGAGCCAGCCGGGCTTGCTGGTGGGGTGCAGGTGCTCGTTACGATAAAACAGCAGCCACGTCTGGCAGCCGTGCAGGTCGATCATTTCGCTGCCCGAGGCCTGTGGCGGCGAGGCCGTCGTGTTGGTTCCGTCAATCGCGTCATTCACCGCCTTCAGCGCCGGTTGCCACTGCGCATCGTCGGCATCGCGCGCCGCTGCCGCTGAATCGTACAACGGCCAAGCGGGCGCCATGCCGGCCTTCACGTTCGCCGGTACTGCGGCTGCTGCTGCCGGCGCCGGCTGCTCGGCGCGCCTGGCGCGAACGTAGTTGAACGCGCCGATGCCGATGATGAGAACAATGAGAACGTATTGTCGAGGCTTGAGTCGCATAGATTCCTAGTGTGTCCGGTCGACAAGGTACTGCGCCAGGGCCTTCAGCGGATCGGCCGCTTCACCGAACGGTGCGAGCGATGCGAAGGCATCCGCAATCAGTTCAGCCGCGTCGTGCTTCGATTGCGCAATGCCGAAGACGGCAGGCCATGTGGCTTTGTCTGTCGCGGTGTCCTTGCCTGCGGTTTTGCCCAGCTCTTCGGAAGTCTGCGTCATGTCCAGTACATCGTCGATGATCTGGAAAGCCAGCCCGGCTTTTTCGCCAAAGGTGCGCAGCCCGGCTATCGCTTCTGCTCCAGCCACTTCTCCGCGTGGCGAAGCGCCTAGGCCGAGCAGGCCACCGGCAACAATCGACACCGTGATCAACGCACCGGTCTTGGCGCGATGAATGCGTTCCACGAGCTCAGCGGTAGGCTTTGCGCCGCCGCCTTCAATGTCCATCACTTGCCCGCCGATCATGCCCGGCGCCAGCGAGCCCGGCAGGTCCTTGCCCACGCCGGTGCCGACCGCTATGGCTACCTCGCGCAGGATCGCCACGGTGGTCGCTGCGGGCGCTTTCAGCTCGGCAATCGTCTGGAAGGCCAGGGTCTGCAGCGCATCGCCCGCGAGAATGGCCGTCGCTTCGCCGAAGGCCACGTGGCACGTGGGCTTGCCGCGCCGCAGGTCGTCGTTGTCCAGCGCAGGCAGATCGTCGTGGATCAGCGAGTACGTGTGCAGCATCTCGATCGCCGCGCCCAATTCAGCAGCGCTGGCGGGGAGAGTGCCAGCGACCATAGTCGCGGCCTCCATGCACAGGATGGGCCGCAGCCGCTTGCCGCCGGCGAAGGTGGAGTGCCGCATCGCACGGTGGATGGAGTGGGGTTCGGTGGTCGCCGCCGGGAGCAGGCGCTCAAGGGCGGCGTCGGTCGACGTCACGCCGTTGGTAAGCAGGGATTTCACGTCAGTATTCATCAGTCTCAGACTTCGATTCTACGCGACCGGGAGAGCTTGATGAGTGCGCCGTACACGCCCAACCCAGTCAGGCTCAAAGCCAGCCCGATCCGTTCATCCCATCCGGGCTGCCATGCCACGTGCACCGTATAGGTGCCGCCATTCCAAAGCCGCAGTGCCACGAGACCATCGTCCCGGTGCACGTGTGCCGGAGTGAGCCGGTTCAGGCTGTTCGGATCGTCCAGCGTAATGGCCCACCGGGGGTAGTCACGCAGGTTCAGGATCAGGAATCCCGCGCCCGGTGCTGTGACGGTGAACGCTTCCGGCTCGGCGCTGGGTGGCGGTGTGTCCGTCGCGGCAGGCGTTGCGTTGGTAAAAGCAGCGGCCTGTGCCGCTGAAGCCGTCGGCGCTGGCGTGGTGCCTGGCGCATATGCTGTGGCATCCGCCGCGAGCCAGTAGGGCGGATCGTTCAGCCGGAGCGCATCATTGTCCGCGCCCAGCGGCGTGGATTCGTCGGTCGGCTCAACGCCCTGATGCGTGGTGAACATCTGCGAGCGTACCGCTGGCAGGTCGGTATCATCGCAACCCTGTCTGAAGTGGTCTATGCCCGCGAACGTCAGTGCTGCGACCAGCACGAGGGCCAGCGGCATCGCCATCCGCTCGTCAATCCTTGCGTTGCGAAAGAGCAGCGCGATGCTGAGCCCCAGCACGCTCGCCAGCACAGCCAGCAGCCGCCACGGGAACTGGAGAAAGGCAAGCTCAGGCAGGTGGCGCCACAACGGCGCCGACAGTGGCGTCAACATCGCGCCAATGCCCAACGTCAGAAGAGCAAGAATCGCGAGAACGCTCTCCGATTCTTCTCCTACGACACCGTTGTCGCGTGCGTTCCGAGGACGATTGCGCCGCACCCAGAGCGCCGCCAGCACCCCGCAGCCGGCAATCAAGAGCGTCACCGCGATGAGCGAAGCGGTATGCAGCACATCGTCGTGCGGCCCGTCGCCGGTGTGGCCAAACAGAAAATTATCCTGAATGCGCATGTTGGGAAGCGTCGCCATCGCGATCTGCACGAAGCGCTGCTCGTATGCTGCGGGCAGCAGGTAAAACGCCGGTAGCGCAAGGCCCAGCGCGGTTCCGCCCGCAGCCGTCGCTGCGAGCCGCCCGGCGTCGCCCGGATGTTTCTTCGCCAGCGCGAGAACGACGCGCACGACGAAGATCAGCGCCAGCGCGTAGCTCCCCATCACTGCCGCGGGCGCATTCGTGAGCCACAGGAGCGCCACCGGCAGTGCGATGCCGCGCACGGTCGGGCGTTTGCGCAATACGGCGAGCAGCAGCAGCGGCATCCACGCCGCAGCCAGCAGCTCCGCATAAGCCGTGCGCTCGAAAGCCGTAAACAGCATGTAGGGATTCGCCATGTACAGCGCCGTTGCCAGCAGCGCGGCGGCGTCCGGCGCAAACTCGCTCGCCAGCCGATACATCGCCAACCCTGCGGCAGCGACAGCGATCAACGTGAAGATCGCCGGCACGCTCGTGATCGGGAACAGCATGGTCAGCAGCGCACCCAGCATCCACGAGAGCGGCGGATAGAACACGAAGCGCGGCTCCCCGGCGTTGTAGGCACCGGAGAAAATCCAGCGCGGCAGCAGCGTGCCGTGTTGCATCTGACGCACGGCATCGAGCCACGATTGCAGGTGAAAATCAAAATCGTGCCCGCACGAGCAGCCACCCACCCACAGGGGCAGCGTCACCAGCAGCGCCGCGCACAGGATCAGGATGTGATGCCGTCGCATCCGTCTAGCCTATCGCGAGCGCGGCCTAAACCGGCGGCAGCGGCTGATGCGGCTCGGGCGGCAACGTGACCGTGATCGCATCTCCCGGCCGAACTGCGCCGGCCTGCAGCACCACGCTCATGATGCCCGCGCGGCGGGTCCGTTTGCCCTGCGCATCACGCTCGCCCCACAGCTGGGCCTGCAACCCGGCGCGGAAGGTGTCGATGCGGCTGCAGGGCGTGCGCAGGCCGGTTACCTGGAGCACGGCTGCGCCGATCTGCAGCAGCGTCCCCAGCGGCAGCGTCAGCAGGTCAAGGCCGCGCGTCAAAATGTTCTCGCCCAGCTCCCCCGCTTGCACCGCAAAACCTCTAGCGGCCAGCTCGTCGAGCATCTCGGCGGAGAAGAGGTGCACCTGGCACAGGTTGGGCTGCGTGGGGTCGCGCCGTACCAGGTACAGGTGTTGCACCATCACGCCACGATGCGCATCGCCCTCCACGCCCTCGCCCTGCACCAGTCGAATCGCGTCCTGCGGCTGCTTCGAAAACCCGTGCGCTGCGCTCGACGATACGGCTACAACCTGCGGGTTCACGGCGTCAGCACCAGCGTGTGAACGCCGCCTACAGTGTGCAGAGGAAGCGCGTGGGTCGTGCCGTCCAGCCACTCCGGCAACTGGTCGAGGTACCACGGGCTCGCGGGGATCCCCGACTCTCCCGTCGTGAGGTTCAGCGTGGTGGCATCCACGTTGCTCATATCCGCTGTAAAGCGCTCCGAAGGTCCAAACGCGCGACTGACTGCTTTTACGGTGTAGATATCGCCACCCGTCGCCCGGGGTCCTGACCCGAGCGTCACCATCAGCACGCGCTGCATGCCAGGGATTCCTGAGAGTAGCGGATGGCTGATCTCTACGGGATGGGTCTTGCTGAAGTTCCACTTCGCGAGGTCGCCGGGAGCATGGGCGGCGGTCAATCCGCGATCGACCGCAGCCGCCAGCAGATCGTTCCAGTCCGCGAACCCGGGTGGCAGCCAGCGCGCCGGTGTGTGCTGCACAAGCTCTTCCAGCGCGTAACCCTGCTCCTGCCACGAGTAGAGCCGCGCCACGCCCGTTGGCGTCGCGTCTTTGCTCGCGATGCCCGTCGCCTTATCGTGCGCCGCAATCTTGGGCTCCAGCAGCATCGGCCAAAGCTCCGCGCGGGTCGCAGCGATGATCGCCGGAGCAGCGGCGGTAGCATCCACCTCACCGTTCCAGCGCCGCAGAATATCAGCGGCCTGGCGCAGCCTCTTGGTGTCTTTTGGCAGCGCGGTGGCGTGGTCCAGCGCATACGCCATGCGATGGGCCAGCAGCAGGTCGAGCTCGGAGTGCACATCCATCTCCATGCGCAGCATGTCAGCGGCGGTCAGCCCCGTCGCATTCTGCAGCATCTTTGTGATGCGCTCCACGCGATAAGGCGAAGACCAGTCCAGCGCCAGCGCGTACGGATAATCATCCGCGGTGACGCGAGCATTGGCCGTCGCAATAAAGCCTGCAGGCGGATCGACCACCCCGGGCAGCTCGTCATACGGAACGTACTCACTCCACTGAGCCTCCGGATCCAGCGCATCGACGGGAACCGCTGGTATCGGAGAGCCCACCGTATAACCCGGCGGCGGAGGCGGCGGAGCCACATAGTCCAGCTCAGGTCGAGCCGGTGGTGTGATCGGCGTTGCCGGATCAATTGGCGCCGCCGCTTGCGCCTTACGCCGCGAACGGCGCTGCGGCATGAAAGCCACCGTCATCAACCGGCCAAGCGGAGTGGCCTCTACGCGCGACTCTTCATCCGGTGGCGGCGCTATGCCAGTTATCGGTACGGGCACAGCAACGGGATGATGCACCGCCGGCCCGCGAACCGGGATGCGACCGATGGCATGGTAGCCAATGTGGTTGTGGTCATCCGCGTAAACCAGGCTTAGCGAGGGCGCACCGAACGTTGCGAGCGCCGACGCCAGTCCCGCGCCATCGGTGGCCGCGTCCACCGCAGCGAAAGGCACGTTGACCGATGCGGGATCGTAAATCGTCCAGGCCAGCGAGAGCGTGCGATGCTCCGATGGATACAGGGGCGAAATAATCGGGGTCGCCATCACCGCGCTGCCCACGTTGTGTGTCGTCGTCAACACATCCAGCGTCACATCGGACGCCCCACGCACGCGGATGTGTTCGCTGTGGTGCTCCACCTTCACCCATGCGCCGTCGGCACGCTGAAACTCCGTGGCTTCGCCGCTGCCGCGCAGGTGCTCAATGTAGATATCCTGCGTGTCCGCCAGCATGGCCGTAAAGCTCCAGGCCACGTGCGCATTGCGCCCGACAACCACGAACGGCGCCCCGGGCAGCGTTACACCGGCGACGTCGAGTGAGCCATCGGCCGTATGCAGCCCTACCGTGTACCAGATGTCCGGCACGCTCAGCCCCAGGTGCATATCGTTTGAAAGCAGCGGCAGGCCGCTCGCCGTGCGCGCGCCGGCCACGGCCCAGTTGTTCGAGCCCGACCGGCAGCCCTCGCAGGTGGCCAGCAGCATTGCCTCGCGCGATTGCAGCAACTCCTGCGGTGTCGCGGTGGGCAGCTCCAACCGCGACTGCGTCTCGTCGAGCGGCGCAATATCGAGCGGTGGCCGCGGGCTCGTCATGTCCGGTACCGCCTGCATCGGCAGGTGGTCTCGCCACGAGCCCACCGGGTAAAGATCGGCCAGCAACTCCTTCGGCATGTGCGTCGAAAAGGCCTCGCGCAACAATTTCGTTGGAAACTCTGTCGACAAGTCCTGCGCCATCACGAGTGAGACGATCACGGTGTCGCGTGGTGTCCACGGCGCGGGCTGGTAGTGCAGCAGGTGAAACTCCACGGGCAGATGATCGCCGTTTTGCGCGATGAACGCATTGACGCCACGAGCATAGGTCTCCAGCTGATGCACCTGGTCTCGCGGCATCACCGCCAATGCTCGTTCAGCGGCGGCGCGGATCTGCAGCGTACGCTGGGCGCGGTCGTGGTCTACCAGCTTCGATCCCATGATCTCCGCCAGGTCGCCGGCGCCGTGTCGACGCAGTGCGTCCATCTGCCAGAGCCGGTCCTGCGCCGTCACGAAGCCCTGCGCGAAGAGCGCATCGTCCATGTTGGCGGCTTGTATGGATGGCACGCCATGCGCATCGCGCGTTACCGTTACGTTCGCCGCAAGGCCTGCGGAATGCAGCGTGCCGTCAATTTGCGGAAGCGACGCCCACATCGCCTTGCGCAGCCAGTGAGCGCCGATAAGCAGGGCAAGCGCACCTGCGACGGCCAGCGTCAGCAGCGTGACCAGCACGCCACGTAACGGAAAACGACGCCGGCGCCGCACGGGCACGGCAGCCTGTGGCTCATCGCCGTCATGGCGACGCGTCAGCAGTCGTGGAGCAACAGGACCTTGCGCCGTTGCGGCGGAAACATCAGGCGGTTCGGGTTGGAAAAAAGTCATGCGCTCATTTGATTCTAGGCGATGACGACGTCGTTCTCCGGTGGAAGACCGCGCACCACGGTCAGCGGTTCAAGCTCCGGCTGGGGTCCAGGTTTCGTCGTGAGTCGCACGACGAGAATCACGAGCAACATGGTGGGTAGCACGAACACACTGCCTTCCGGCCCGGTCGCGCCTCCGGAAAGTAAGGGATTGCCCGTGGGGTGGGTGTTGAAGAGTCGCCCCCCGCTAAGGCCGCCGCTGTCAGGCACGCCATAGAGGAAACTCTGCGCCCAATCCCAGGCCATGTGAAAGCCAATCGCCCACCACAATGATCCTGTCCACCACAGCGCATAGCTGAAGACCATTCCCGCAAGAAACACCATCGTGATGCCCGCAGCGGACTCGCCCGTGTTGCCAAGGTGGCCGGCCCCGAAGACGCACGACATGATGACGGCGGCGGACCAGAAGGCAACGGCCCGTGGGTTTTTAGGGTAGATCTTTTCCCCCATCCCGTACAGTCCGCGCGTTAGCGTGTACTGTAGATAGCCTCGCGTCAGTGATTCTTCCAGCACGCCGACCAGCGCAAAGGTAATCATCCACTTCGCGCCGAATGCGAGGATCGAACCGCCTGTCAGCACCCGCTCATCGAACACCAATACATGTGTCGCTCGCAGCACCCCTACCAGGAGCGAAAGCATGGCAAGCCCCCAGAACGCTCCCGGAAGAAAGTCTCGCAGCCGATTTTTTCCTACGCCGAAGACGCGAAAACGGCGCCCCTCGATTTTGCTCATGACCCACCCCGCGAAGAGTACTGCCAGGGTGCCCAGTCCTTCACCGGGCAGCGTTTGCTTGACGTTGATATTTTGCGACGATGCCGGTGCGGGTGCGGGTGCCGTCGTTGCCGTCTGCGCCGCAGGCCGTTTCTTCGGAAACGCACTCTTGCCTTGCGCCATCCTGTAAGGTACGGTCAACGCCACGTTGCCTACGGCAAAGATCACGATAAAGAGCAGGATGCCCCATCCCGCTCGGAGTCCAAAACGACCGCTAAAGATGCCCGTCGCCGGCTTGGAAGGCGGTGGTGGCGCTGGCCAGTGGGCCTCCGGTACGGCGACCGGCTGCAGTTCGTTGTTGTCCATAAAGGTCTCCTGAAATTGAAGTAAGCATACCGCAACCCGACGGCTCCCGCAGCGTCAGCTATGCTGAAAGAAAAGCTTTCGTGAAGGTCAAGAGGGTCTCGCATGAACTGCCGCGTTTTGTATCACGACAACTGCTTCGATGGCGCCTGCTCCGCTTCGCTCTTCACGCGCTTCCACCGCGAATGCATCGGTACGGCCGACTCGTTTGACTACGTGGGTCTCAAGCATCGCGTCGGGGCGCTATTTGACGAGAGCTGGTTCCAGACCGACGGCGACAACGCCATCGTCGACTTCAAGTACTCGCCCTCACCGCTGATCACCTGGTGGTTCGACCATCATCTTTCTGCCTTCCTCGATAGCAAGGACGAAGAGCACTTCCAGCGCGGCCAGGCGGACGGCTCGCAGACCATGCGCAAGTTCTTCGACCCCACGTACACCAGCTGCACCAGCTTCATCGCCCACATCGCGAGCACGAAGTTCGGCATGGACATTGCCCCGCTCGCCGAGCTGATCCACTGGGCCGACATTGTTGACGGCGCGAAGTACGAGAGCGCAAAGTCCGCCGTCGAGATGGGCGACGCCGCGATGAAGCTCACCATGGTGATTGAAAGCGCGCCCGACAGCGCACTCGTGCAGCGCATCATTCCGCTGCTCACGCAGATGAGTCTCGACGACGTACTCGCGCAGCCGTTCATCCAGGAACGAGTTGGACCGTTGCTCACCGCGCACCGCGCGTCGATCGAACTCATCCGCGAGCGCGCCCACTGCGAACGCGGCGTCATCACCTTCGACATCACCGACCAGCCCACCGAGGGTTACAACAAGTTCATCCCCTACTATCTGCACCCCGAAGGCACCTACAACGTCGGCTTGTCGAAGTCGAGCTTTCGCAACAAAGTGTCGGTGGGCACCAACCCCTGGACGCCAAAGCCCGCTAGCGAGCTCGCCAACCTTGCCGCCATCTGCGAGCGCTATGGCGGCGGCGGTCACGCCCGCGTCGGCGCGATCAGCTTCCCCGTAGAAAAGGAAGACGAAGCCCGCATGGCCGCGGCGCAGATTGTGATGGAGCTACGCGACAGGGAAGCCTGAGGGACCCGCGCCAAAAGCAAACGCCACGCCCGCATCGCGGACGTGGCGTTGCTGTGTAGGTGCTAGTGCGCTCGCGTGATGTCGTTGTACAGCACGAACATGAAGAACAGGATCAGGCAGACGAACGCCGCCTGGTAAACGCCTTCCTTGATCTTCTGGTTCAGGTCCCGCCGCATCAGGCTTTCGATCAGCAGGAACAGAATCATGCCGCCATCGAGGATCGGAATCGGCAGCAGGTTGAAGATGCCGAGGTTGAGCGAGATCGAGCTCATCAGCCGCACCACTGACCAGTAGCCGGATTGCGCGGCAATGTCGATCTGTTGCGCGATGCCCACCGGGCCGCTCATCGCCTTCACGGAGACGTGCCGCGTAAACAGGCCCTTGAGCACCCGCATGATCAGCGTCGAGTCAGCGAGGTTGTCGTTGACCGAGGCCTTCACCGCATCAGGGAAACTCAGGCGGTCGATCTTCGTCGGCGCCGGCCGATTGCTGAAGCCCAAGCGGAAGGCCGTGTCGCCCTTTGCGGTGGGCATCTTCTCCGGCGTTACGTTCAGCGTGATCGTTTGTCCGCCGCGAAGTACGGTCAGGTTCACCGGCGCGCCATTGCGGTCGCGCAGGTAGGTCACCATTGCGGGGTCTGCGCTGTGCGGTTCGAAGCTGTCCATGCGCACAATCTTGTCGCCCGCTTTCAGTCCGGCGCGTTCTGCCGGTGTCCCCGCGGCAACATCGGATACGTCCACCGGTCCGGTCTGCTCACGCGGAATCAATCCCGCCGGCAACAACACGCCCGCGGCGGTGATGCTCTTCTTATCGAACGCGCAGGGAATCGTCCCTGAAAGCGTGGCACCCTGGTGGCTGAAGCTGATGGGCACCGTGCGATTCTCATCGACAGCGCAATCATTCAAGACCTGCATCCATGTGGGGTTGGCGTCGTCCTTGAACTTCGTGATCACGTCGCCGGCGGTCATACCCGCCACTGCCGCAGGCGAACCTGCGGGAACGTAATCGACCACCGCCGGCCCGTCGAGGTACACATCCATCTCGTGATGAAAAAGCCCCATCACCAACAGCAGGAAGAACGAAAGAATGAAGTTCGCAATCGGTCCGGCAAAGGCGATCAGCATGCGCTGCCAGCGCGGATGCGCATTGAACTCGCCCGGATCGCCCGAAGGCGCCTCACCCGGAACGTCGCCCGCCATCTTCACGTACCCGCCCAGCGGCAGCAGGGAGAGGCGATAGTCCGTATCGCCGGAGCGCCAGCCAAACAGCCGGGGACCGAAGCCGATCGAAAATGTTTCGACACGCACACCGCACCACTTGGCCACGGCAAAATGGCCCAGCTCATGGATAAGCACCATGATGCCGAGCACGATAGCAAATTCAACGATGACCTGGACGATGTGCATACGGTAAAGCTCGAACCTCGGAAAAACGTGTGCCGTGAAGCAGATTGCGGCTAGGCGCGCTGGACGATGTCCTGCGCCAGCTCACGTGCTGCCCGGTCAATGGAGAGAACCTCCGTTATGGACGCGGGAGCCTGGGCCTTGGTAAGCGCCAGCACACCTTCGATTGTACGTGGGATGCCGTTGAAGGGAATCTTCCCGGCCAGGAACGCCGCCACGGCCACCTCGTCGGAGGCGTTCAGCGCGATGCAGTGCGCCTGGCTCGCCGCGGCAGCCTCATAGGCCAGCCGCAGGCAGGGGAAGCGCGCAAAATCAGGCTGCTGAAAGTCGAGATGCGCCAGCGCGGTCATATCGAAGGTCAAATCGCTGGGGATGCGGTCGGGATACGCGAGCGCATAGAGAATGGGCAGGCGCATGTCCGTGACCGAAATCTGCGCCAGGATGGAGCCGTCCACGTACTCCACCAGCGAGTGGATCGTCGACTGCGGATGCACCGTCACCTTCACCCTATCGGGAGGCAGGTTGAACAGCCGGCAGGCCTCGATGATCTCCAGCCCCTTGTTGAGCATCGTTGCGGAGTCAATCGTGATGCGCTGCCCCATCACCCACGTCGGGTGCTTGAGCGCCTGCGCCGGTGTGATGTTGGCGAACTCCTCCAGTGGCGTATTGCGAAACGGCCCGCCGGAGGCCGTCAGCCAGATCTGCTTCACCTCGCTGGCCGCACCGCCGCGCAGGCACTGGTGCACCGCATTATGTTCGGAGTCGATGGGCAGCAGTGCCACGCCCTTCTCGCGTGCTGCGGCAAGGATCAGGTCACCCGCAGCAACGAGGCACTCCTTGTTCGCCAGGCCAATCGTCTTGCCCGCGAGCACGGCAGCGTACGTCGCCTCCAGCCCGGCCACGCCCACGATAGCCGACACCACGAAGTCCACTTCCGGCAGCGTCGCCACCCGCACCGTTCCTGCGGCGCCGTAGATGACCTCTACACCGCCGATCCCCGCCGCCTTCAGGCGTGCTGTCAGCTGCGCGGCGAGCTCTTCGGTGGCCAGCGAAACCAGCTGCGGCCGCCACGTCGACGTCTGCTCAAACGCAACGTCGAGGTTCGATCCGGCAGCAAAAGCAATGGGAACAAAGCGGTCAGGATACGACGCGCAGATGCTGAGGGTGCTCTGACCGATGGAACCGGTCGAGCCGAGCAGGGCAATCTTCTTCACCTGTCTATTTTCGCAGAAGTTGGAGGCTGTTACAGGCCCAGCGATACGAGGGTATCAGGTCGAGGCCTGCGGTCTGCAGTCAAGCAGTAGTTGATGTACACGCTGCAGAAACCGAACGTCCAAAACGGGTGGATGAATGGCGTCCATCCTTCCCTGGTTCGGAAGTGCCTTTGGATTTCATGTCTCAGCGAGAAAGACCCAGCGATTAGCAGTAACGTCCCTACAAAGTAGGCGTCCTCGCCGACCCTTGAGCCGCGCATGGCAATCGAGCACGTTATTAGAAGGATTGATGAAGCGAAACAGAACGTCGGCAGCCATGATCTGCCTCTCCCGCGGATCCAGAGAGACAAATATATGCCGAGCAAGAACACAATTGCACCACCTGTAAGGAAAGCGAGCAACACCATCCAGAAGATATGAATGGATGCCGTCCAGGGGTAGCCGTCCTCATCCTCCAGCAACATCGCGCCTCGCTAAAAGTTCCCCATCGAGTAATACTCCTTCAACGCCAGTGCAAACCACAGCACCGGCGCCGCCAGCAGCAGCGCATCGATGCGGTCGAGTATCCCGCCATGCCCCGGCAGCAGCTTCCCCGAATCCTTCACATTCACGCCACGCTTCAGTGCGCTCTCCAGCAGATCGCCTAGTTGCGCCGCAATATTCAGCACCACCGCCAGCGCGAGCGACTGCCACCACGGCTCCGACGTATGCAGCTTCGTAAAGCTAGACCCCGACCGCGACAGGTACTCACCCGCGCCCACCAGCGCCATGCCAAAAACGACGCTGCCCAGCAGGGACGCGATCGAGCCTTCCCAGGTCTTGTTCGGTGAGAGACGCGGAGCCAGCTTGTACCGGCCAAACTTTTTGCCCACATACAGCGCCGCAATATCCCCCGCCCATACGCACAGGAACAGAAACAGAAGCAGCGCCGGCCCATCTTCTTCGGCCCACATGCGGGGAATCAGCGTCAGCGGATAAGCAATGTACAGCAGCGCAAACAACCCCGCGGCGGTCTCGCCGAGCACCCGCGGCAGCGGTGTGGTGAACGCATTCCATGTAAACAGGATCAGCGTCGCCAGCGACACGGCCGTGATCGTATCCTGCGGTCGCTCATGCACGACCGTAAAAAACAGGATGACCGCCGCTGCCATCCACCACAGCGGCACAGGACTTCCTCCGGCCCCGGCCAACTGCACGTATTCGTATGCTGCTAACGCTGCCACCACGCCAGCGAGCAGCGTGATCATCCACCTGTCGCCGTAAAGCACCAGGGCGACAACCCCAACAATCAAAACCAACCCTGTAACAATGCGTTTCATCGGCTGGGATTGAGGATACACGCCACCCCGAACACGGGTCGAACCGTTACCCTAGCGCGAGCCCTTGGTCGTCAGGCCGGAAATTTCCTCGGCCACCTGGTCCGCCGGCTCCAGCACATCGAGCACCTCATCGGTTCCCGAGTCCGTCAGGCCGCCAAATCGCCGCTCACGCCGCTGGTAAGCCGCGATGGCTTCCAGCAGATGCGGCCCGCGGAAGTCCGGCCACAGGCGGTCAGTCACAAAGATTTCCGCATACGCAATCTGCCACAGCAGGAAGTTGGAAATCCGCTGCTCGCCGGAGGTGCGAATCACCAGGTCGGGGTCCGGCATGTGCGCTGTGTAGAGGTTAGCCGAGATCTGGTCCTCATCGATGCGCGCCCGCAGTGCGTCTTCGGTGCCTTCGGCGGCGAGCATGTCCTGTAGCGAAATCCCGCGCTGATCGGCCTCGGCCAGCATATTGCGCAGCAGGCTGCGCGCCGAGTCCACAATCTCCGACCGCGACCCATAATTCAGTGCCAGAGTCAGCGTCGTTCCCGTGTTCTTGGCCGTCTGTTCTTCGGCCCAGCGCATCGAGTCCTGCACCTCTTCGGGCAGTTCGGCGGTGCGGCCAATGTAGGCCATGCGGATGTTGTTATCGTTCATCCGCTTCACGTTCGACATCAGGTAGTTCTTGAGCAGCTTCATCAGGAAGCTGACTTCGGACTTCGGCCGCCGCAGATTGTTCTCCAGCGAAAACGCATACAGCGTCAGCCACGGCAGGTCGATCCGCGAGGCCGTCTCCACCACGAACTGCACCGACTCCGCACCCTGCTGATGCCCCAGGAAGCGCTTCAGCGCGCGCTTGCCTGCCCAGCGGCCGTTGCCGTCCATAATGACGGCCACGTGCTGCGGCAGCCGCGAGGGGTCGAGCGACGCAAAGATCGCACGCTCTTCGCTGGAAAGCTCATGAGCGCGTCCGGAGCGCTGGTAAACACGGGATGGAGTGGGCTCAAACAACGATTGGCTCGCTTCTGATGAGGTTAGCGCAAATACGCGCAACAGGAAACAGGCAGCGCGTGTCGAGGCGCAATCATAGCTATGATGCGCGGTTTTGGCATCTCATAATGGATAGGACGTGAGCCATTCCGCCCTCATGACGCCCCGGAGGTCTCATCAATGGGCATCGCACACCCTCTTACCACCCCGAGCATCGAGCCCGGTAAGCCCGGAAAACGGGCGTTTACCAGAGCCCTGAGGATGGTACTCGGCATCATCATCGTCTTGCTGGGAATCGGTTACGCCGTCATGACCCACAAGATGGCAGCATCCAGAAATCCGCCAAGTCAAAATCAGTAGACCTGCGCGAAACGGAGAGGCGCCGCTCCCCCTTGATGAAGCGGCGCCGAAGATCGCGCAGTACAGTGGCGCTTACGCTGAGCGCCGTGCGTGGCTCTGTGCGAGCTCGCGAACATGGTTGAGGAAGATCGACTTCTGCGTCGAGGTCAGGTTTTCAGCATACTTGGCAATCTCTGCGAGAAACGGGTCGGTCGTCAGCACGGCCGTCTCGTCCTGATGACGCCGCGGAGCATCGCGCAGCAGGGCAGAGATGTCCACCTGCAACGCCCGCGCCAGGCGGTCCAGCGACGAGAGCGTTGGCATGGCCTTGCCATTCTCAATCTTGGAAATGTAGGTGCGTGGCACGCCCATCCGGCCGGCCAGCTGCCGCTGCGAAAGATTGCGCACATGGCGCAGATCGCGAACCGCCGTCGCCACCTGGATATCGCCTGACTCGGCCTTCGCCACAGGTTCAGGAACCAGAGCAATCGCAGCTTGAGGTTTGGGGAGCTCCGGCAGCAACGACTTCTTGCAGCGGCGGCACGTCTCTGTGGCGGTGCGGAATTGCACCAGCTTGCAGCCTTCGCAACGAAGGACCTCGCGCTCAACTGCGGCCATAGCCTGGGGCTGTGGTACCGTTGCGCCGAGGGGCGCCATCATGGTTGCCATATTGTGTGTTGCGGGCGGTAGCCAGAGCAAGGACACCGCACAATTCACGTCCGATAAGAAGTGAACCGATGTGCCTAGAGTGACACTGGGTGTCGAATGAGTCAAGAGTATTGCCAAAGATTCAGGTAAGAAAATAGATAAGAACCAGAAGAGTTAACCCCTCTCGCAATAAAGTAGAGAGCAATCCTGTTTTCCGAGTAAAGAGGTAACCACGTATGCATGACCTGAACCCCGCAGTGGCAGAAGCGCTTTTACGCGAATGGACCGCCAGTGAATCGCTCATCAAGCACGGGCTCGCCGTCGCCTGCTGCACCGAGAGCTACGGTGCTCGGGAAGCGCAGCGCCTCGGTCTCACGGGCGAAGAAGCGGCGCGGTTCGTCGCGCTGTATCGTTGCGCCGGACTGCTGCATGACTTCGACTACGAGCGCCACCCCACGCCCGCCGAGCATCCCTTCGTCGGCGTCGCTTATCTGCGCGAGCGCGGCTGGCCCGAAGAGATGCTGCATGCCATCCTCGCCCATGCTGACTACTCCGGCGTGAAACCCGAGTCCCACCTCGACCGCGCTCTCTTCGCCTGCGATGAACTGGCCGGCTTCCTTACCGCCTGCGCCCTGGTCAAGCCGTCCAGGGCGATTGCGGACGTAGAGGCCGCCGGCGTGAGGAAAAAGATGAAGGACAAAGCCTTCGCGCGTGCCGTCAAGCGCGAGGACATGACGCTGGGCGCCGAACTGCTCGGTCTGCCAGTAGAGGACCACATCGCCAACTGCCTCAGCGCCATGCAGCACCACGCAGCGGAGCTGGGGTTATAGCGCCCTTCGCGATAGGGCCAGCCACAGGAGCATCAGGACAACCGAGCCGAGCAGCCCAATTCCTACCAGGATTCCTCGGGCAGGGAACGCCGCGACGTGTTGATCGTGCTGTTCAGGCGCCGCTGGGTCATAGCGAATCGGAAACAGCGTTCCCTGCGGAATGGCTTTGGCGGAGCGGTACTCACCGTCGCGCAGCTCGCCGTCCGCCCAGTAGTTGAACGTGATCACAAAGCGCCGCGAGGTCGGCAGACCAAACGCCATCGAGCGCAACGCTCCCACATCGTAACGGCACTCTGTGACCGTCGCCATGGCCTCGGGCCAGTCTGCGCGCTCCCATTGCGTTGGCACGGTCATGGCGTCAGAATCATGCGGGACGCGATGCGTGGCACACCTGCGCTCGCCAACGCCGCATGCGTTGCATCCACCGACCCCGGTAGCCCCACCGCGCGTGTGGCATCCTCGATCACCAGGGTCTCGAAGCCCAACTCTTTACCGTCGATTGCGGAAAACCGAACGCAGAAATCGTAGGCCAGCCCCACCAGGAAGAGCCGCGTCAGCCCACGCTCCCGCAGGTAGCCGGCCAGTCCCGTGTGCGTCTGGTGGTCGTTTTCGAGGAACGCGGAGTAGCTGTCAATCTCTTGCCGGAAGCCTTTACGCAGCACTAACTCGGTCTGCGGTGCATTCAGGGCAGCGTGCAGGGCCGCACCCTCGCTCCCCTGCACGCAATGGTCGGGCCACAGGGCCTGCCCCCCATACGGTGCGGCTATCGTTTGGAACGGTGCAGCCCCGGCATGCGAGCTGGCAAACGAAATATGCTGCTCCGGGTGCCAGTCCTGGGTAAGCAGCACGTGCTGGAATCGGCCCGCCAGCGTATTCACCAGCGGAACAATCTCATCTCCACCCGCCACAGCCAGCCGACCACCCGGGCAGAAGTCATTTTGCAGGTCGATGATCAGCAGGGCATCGTTATCGGTAAGCGTCATACCACCAGTTTTACCGCACACCGTGCCCCAAACGCGAGAAAGCCGGACAGCTTGTTAGCTGTCCGGCTCTCTTGCTAGCTACTACCCCAGGGGGCGAGTTGACTAGGCAACGAAGCGGCGACGCATCGCGCCAAAGGTACCGAGCAGGCCGGTGCCCAGGAGGATCAGGCTGGACGGCTCAGGAATCTGAGGCGGGTTGAAGTCGGAGGGCGACGTCAGCGTGAAACCACCGCTGTAGTTGTTGCCCGACTTCGTGAACGACACAGCCAAGTCAGCGGACGTGGTCGTAAAGCTAGAGGTTGCCAGGGCACCCTGCGGAACAAAGAAGCCGCTCAACACCACCGAAAGGAAGGTGTTGTTGGCGAAAGCGACGACCGGGTCAACGGTCTCGACGAAGTAGCCGAGGCTGCCGAAGTTGATCACGAACGGGTTGGAGATGCCACCCTTGCCGTCGGTGCCAGCACCAAACGTCAGGGTCTTATCGCCAGAGAGCGGGGTGTCGGTGGGGATCAGCGCAAAGTCGCCGTCTCCAGGCTGTACCTGACCGCTGATCCACGTGATCGAGGTGAACAGGTTGTTGAAGGTGCAAGCAGACGGGCAGCCGGTCGCGAACGAGGGCTTGCCGGTAGCAGCACCAGCCGCAAAGGTAAAGGTTGCAGACGCATCACCATTCAGAGTGGTGGCGCTGGCAACGAGGGGAGCAGCGAGGAACAACGCGCAAAGAGCTCCGAGAGACAATAATTTCTTCAAGGGGTAGCCTCCAAATTGTAGGTGCAACTCGAATACTACCCATCGTCCCGAAATTGAGCAAGCAAAATCGACAAAAAGTAATCATTGTTTTTCGTCTCGTAACACGATGCTGATTACCCCCCCCCTCATTTTTGCCCTATTTTGGGCCAATCCGAGACAAAATACGTCGAATCTAGCCCTTAGCCGTACCCCGAAAAGCCGTTTTTTCGGCCGCACGTAACCTCCGAATCGGCGAAAATGGGGGGGCAATCTGGAACTAAACGGGCACGTCCCGGACCAAAGTTGTAGCCCCTTGCGGCCACCCGGAGCACCTCATGTCGGACACCACACCTGTGGAAAACCAGCTTAGATCAATCCTCAATCTTTCTTCGGACCGGTCAAAGGCGAACAGATTGGCCCTCTTAGGCCTATTAACCGCCTTTCGCACCGAGGAAGGCAACCTTAAAGCTGGCGGAGGAACCAGGGCCGCCGAGGCCCAGCGCGCCAAAGGCCGCCTCACCGTCCGCGAGCGCCTCGCCCTGCTGCTGGACCCCGGCACCGAGCTCCTCGAACTCGGCCTCTGGGCCGCCCACGGCATGTACGCCGAGTTCGGCGGCGCCCCGGGCGCCGGCGTGGTCACTGGCCTCGCCCGCGTTTCCGGCCGCCTCTGCATGGTCATCGCCAACGACGCGACCGTCAAAGCCGGCGCCTTCTTCCCCATGACGGCCAAGAAGGTCCTGCGCGCACAACACATAGCGTTCGAAAACCGCATCCCCACCCTCTACCTGGTCGACTCTTCCGGCGTCTTCCTCCCCCTGCAGGAGGACGTTTTCCCCGACCAGGACGACTTCGGCCGCGTCTTCCGCAACAACGCCGTCATGAGCTCGCTCGGCATCCCGCAGATCACGGCCATTATGGGCATGTGCGTCGCCGGCGGCGCCTACCTCCCGGTCATGACCGACACCGTCCTCATGACCGAGGGCTCCGGCCTCTTCCTCGCCGGCCCCGCCCTCGTCCAGGCCGCCATCGGCCAGAAGACCGACGCCGAGACCCTCGGCGGCGCCGCCATGCACGCCGAAATCTCTGGCACGGTCGACTTCAAGGAGCCCAACGACCACCTCTGCATTGCCCGCCTGCGGTCCATCGTCGGCAAAATCGGCGAGCGTCCCGGTGCCCCGTTCTCCCGCATCGCCTTCGATCACGCCAGGGACGCCCCCCTCTACCCTGCCGACGACCTCTACACCCTCCTCGACCCCACCCCCGGCGCCAGCAATGCTTATGACGTGAGGGAAGTCATTGGGCGCATCACAGACCGCTCCGAGTTCGACGAGTACAAGGCCGACTTCGGCCGCACCCTGGTCTGCGGCTACGCCCGCATCGGCGGACGAGCCGTCGGCATTGTCGCCAACCAGAAGCTCAACCAGTCCCAGACCGTCTCCATGGGCCCCCAGGCCGGCAGCAAGCGCACCGAGTTCGGCGGCGTCATCTATACCGAGTCCGCGCAGAAGGCCGCACGCTTCATCATGGACTGCAACCAGTCCCTGGTCCCGCTCATCTTTCTGCACGACGTCAACGGCTTCATGGTCGGCAAGGACGCCGAGTGGTCAGGCATCATCCGCGCCGGCGCCAAGATGGTCTCGGCGGTCTCCACCTCGGTGGTGCCCAAGATTACGGTCATCCTCGGCGGCAGCTTCGGCGCCGGCCACTACGCCATGTGCGGCAAGGCGTACGACCCGCGCTTTCTCTTCGCCTGGCCCACGGCGCGCTACGCGGTCATGAGCGGCGCCTCGGCCGCGAACACGCTCGTAGAAGTCCGCGTCAAACAGCTGGAGCGCTCCGGCAAACTCCTCTCACCCGAAGAGAAAGCCGGCATCTACGACGAGATCAAGTCCACCTACGACGCCCAGGCCGACCCCCGCTACGGCGCCGCCCGCCTCTGGATCGACGCCATCATCGACCCCGCCAAAACCCGCGAAGTCCTGATGACCGCCCTGGAAGCCTGCGCGCTCAATCCGGACGTACCGAAGTTCAATCCGGGAGTGCTACAAACCTAGCTGCGATGTTCAACCGCGCCGACCAAGAAACTGAGAAGTTGTACCAAGACTTCGGCTCGAATGGCCACTATGCCGCACTCGGCATCGGCATAGGCTTCCGCGGCCGTCTTTATCGCGACGAACGCGATAAAGACGACGGAGTAGAACTCGTCACCCGCTACATCCTCTTTGGATTCTTACCGATCGTCCCGCTGGCGTCTTATCGCGTGCGCAGAATCCGGATCCCTTCTTCGCGACGGCGATTGATTCAACTCATCAGCAAGGAACCCATCGCCTGGCGGCAGGCTCTACCCTATTGCCTCGGGTCTGTACTGGTATGGTCGCTGGTCTTTTCGCTGCTGAACTGGATTGTGAAGCAGTAACTGATTCCCAAA
Source organism: uncultured Acidobacteriota bacterium (assembly GCA_903873705.1). GTDB lineage: Bacteria > Acidobacteriota > Terriglobia > Terriglobales > Acidobacteriaceae > Granulicella. Next base: position 119,323 of record CAIQPK010000059.1, on the reverse strand, counting down.
TCAGTGTCCGTGACCTTGATCTCGGTGTGCCGAAGCTCAATCCTTATGTGGTTACAGCATGACATGGAAGAGAACGATCATCTGGTTGTCCGTGTTGCTCGCTTGTACAGCCGTTATTGAACTTCGCTTCCACTATGAAGAACAGGACTGCCGAACGCAGCAAGCAAGCCTCTCACATCGTTACAAAGGAGAAATCAGCGAGGCCCCGCCAGAGGGTGCAGTGGCCTTCACTTTTGATCCGTGCAGCAAAGTAGGTGACCACGAGCCCATTTGGATGACCCTGTTCGTGCTTGCATGGCTGGTATCGTTTGTGGGATTTCTCGTGGCGTTGAGCCGCGATACTCTGCGGTGGTGGAAAATGCGAAGGTCATCCCGCAAAAGCTGAACCCTCGACCTCAGGAAGAGTTGAACGGCAGTCAGGACTTGAAGGAGGACTTCACCGCTCTCTACGCCGCGATGTCCGACGCCGACCTCCTCGAACTAGCAGCCGAAGGTGGCCTCCGCCCCGAAGCCGAAGCACCCTTCGCCGCAGAAGTCGCTGCGCGCGGCATCGGCCCCGCCGCCATCGCCGCCGAGCGCGAGCGCCTCACCCGTGCCCGCCTGCAGGCCGCCGTCGGACGCAATCCGTACTACAAATTCAAGGGCACCGGTCTGCGCTTCCGCGGCAACACTTTCCTCTCAGTGGAGGATCGTGAGCAGGGTATCTCGCTGCGCACGCGCTGGGTGATGCTGTGGTTTCTTTCGCTCATTCCGCTCGGCTCTTACCGCGTCCAGACGCCGAAGCGGAAGACCAGCTCGTGGCAGTACACCATCATCAGCAGGGAACGCCTAAGCTGGCCGCAGGTCATGCGTGGCTGGGCGGAAACGTCGGCGGTGATCATACTGATCACGTGGCTGGTCCTCTGGATGCACCGCCGTTAGCGCAGCGCCGCCAGCAGCTGCCGCGGACTCCACTTCAGTTGAATCTCCTGCTCGGAGCTCACCCCGTGCTTGCCGCAGAACTTCGCGCACACCTTCAGCCGCTTCTCCCCCGGCTCCCATCCCGCAGGAACATCCTGCTGAAACAGCCGCGTGGCCAGCACGTCGCGCAACGGCGTCTTCAGCGCGTTGATCGAGTCGCTCCCCTCCGGCAGCGCCGCCATCAGCGCGTGGATCTGCTGTTTGCGTTCGCTCATCTCGTGCACCGGTGTGAGCTGCGCCATCCAGCAGCAGGGAAGCACCAGCCCCTCCGCGCTCACAAAAATCTCCGCATACTTCTGGGCGTTGCAGGTCACCGGCGTGGTCGTCAGGTAGTCGGTAAACGACTCCGCTGTCGGAAACTTCCCGGCGATCACCTTGCCCGTCGGATTCTGCAAACGCCGCTTGGTAGGCGGCTTCAGCATCTGCACCAGCTCGCCCTTGTGGTCGCGCACGCTGATGCCTTCCACCAGCACGTTGTCGCGCAGAAAGCGGCCGCTGGTCTTGGCGTTGAAGTTCTCAAATCCCATCGCCTTCGCCAGCTTCTCAGCGTCCTTCACCTGGTGCTGGTTGTGTTCGAAGACCAGGAAGTCCCACCCTGCCGTGCCACCCGCGCCCAGGTAGGCCGTCGCGTTCGCCATGATCGAGGTCCACGTCGTGTTCCGCCGATAAATCGCGTTGGTATCTTCGAGCCCATCCACCGAGAAAACGCACTTGTCCAGCAATCCCGCCAGCTTCGCCCACCACTCCGGCGTCCGCGCGCTGCCATTGCTGTGCATCGTCAACCGAACGCCCGGCGCCTCGGCGCGGATGTACTCACATACCGGGATCAGGTCGCGCGCCATCGACGGGTCGCCATAGTTCCCGCAGAAGTTGATAACTTCCAACCGCCACAAAAAAGCCGGCGGAAAGACCTTCTTGAAGTCCTCCAGCGACAGCTCGGTCAGCTGCAGGTTCGGATTCACTGCTCCGCCATCGATGTTGCGCGGACACTGCGGGCAGCTGGCATTGCAATACGTCGTCAGCTCAACGTGTACGCGCCTGATTTGTTCGTAGGTGTACAAAAGCCCCGGATTCCCCCGCATCTTCCGTCTTTGCTTCTTTTGGCGATTGTAGAAACGATATCAGCAAGCCTGTGCTTTTATCGCATCGCCAGACGGGCGTGACATTTCCCGCAACTCCGTGTGAGATGAAGGTCGAGGATTTTTTCGCCCGTGGTGAAGCTCATCGAATGTCCGCGCGACGCCTGGCAGGGTCTGCCCAAGGTGTTGCCCACTGAGGCCAAGGCCGAGTACCTGCGTTCGCTCATCGCCGCCGGCTTCACCCACATCGACGCCGTCAGCTTCGTCTCCAAAGCGGCCATCCCGCAGATGGCCGACTCCGAGCTGGTGCTCGACTATCTCGACCCGCCCGACGACGTCGAAATCATCGGCATCTGCGTCAACGCCAAGGGGGCCGAGCGCGCCATCGCCACCAGCGCCGTCTCCACCATCGGCTTCCCCTACTCCATCTCACCCACGTTCCTCGACCGCAACCAGCGCCAGACGCCGGAAGACGCGCTCGACCAGCTCGAACAGATCGGCGAGCTCGCCTACAAGGGCGGCCAGGACCTCGTCGCCTACATCTCCATGGCCTTCGGCAACCCGTACAACGACCCCTGGGACATCGACGAAGTTGTCAGTGCCGTTGACCTCCTCGTCGACGCCGGCGTCACCCAGGTCTCGCTCGCCGACACCGTCGGCCTCGCGTCACCTGCGCTCATCAGCGCCGTCCTCGGCTGCGTGATGGGCGTGCACGAAGGCATCGAGATCGGCGTCCACTTGCACGCCCGCCCGGATGAAGCCGCTGCCAAGGTCCGCGCCGCCTACGCCGCCGGCTGCCGCCGTTTCGATTCCGCCATCGGCGGCCTCGGCGGCTGCCCCTTCGCGCAGGACGCCCTGGTCGGCAACCTGCCCACCGAAACCCTGCTCGCCACCCTCCGCGAGCTCGGCGCCGAGCTGCCCGACCTCGAGCCTCTCGACGTCCTCATCCAGCGCAGCGCGGAAATCGCCCGCCGCTTCGGCCTCAGCGTGCAGTAAAGTTCGTTTAGCCCATCTCGCGCAGTAGAGTCAGAGCCAGCCATGTCCACCCTCCAGATCACCGACGACGGTCCCATTCGCACCATCGCGCTTAACCGCCCCGAGCGCCGCAACGCCCTCGTCCCGCAGATGATGAACGAGCTCTCCATTGCGCTCACCGACGCCAACACCTGCGGCGCGCGCGTGCTCATCCTCACCGGCGCCGGCGACGCCTTCTGCTCCGGCCTGGACCTCGCCGAGCTGCTGCCCATGGCCGACTTCAGCCCGGAGCGCCACCGCGTGGAAGCCGAGCGCGTCGCGCGTATGTTCCGCGCGCTGTGGAACTGCGACCTCCCCACCATTGCCGTCGTCCGCGGGCCCGCCGTCGCCGGAGGCTGTGGTTTAGCCACCCTCTGCGACTTCACCCTCGCCGCCCCCGACGCGAAGTTCGGCTACACCGAAGTCCGCATCGGCTTTGTCCCGGCGCTGGTCAGCGCGTACCTGCTGCAACAGGTCGGCGACAAGGTGGCCCGCGACCTGCTCCTCACCGGCCGCCTCTTCGACGCCGCCGAAGCCCACCGTCTTGGCCTGGTCTCCGAAGTCGTCCCCGCCGAGGAGCTGAACACCCGTGCCACCGAGCTCGCTGCCCAGCTGATGCGCAACTCGCCGGAAAGTCTGGTCACCACCAAGCACCTGCTCCGCGCCCAGCACGCCCGCTTCCTCGATACCGCACTCGAGCACGCCCTCGACGCCAACGCCGCCTCCCGCGAGTCAGCCGACTTCCGCGAGGGCCTCGCCAGCTTCGTGGAAAAACGCCCGCCTTCCTGGAAGCCGAAGCCGTAGAGCCCCCGCTGAACCAGGGCAGGCGCTAACCGCCCGGTAAACGACAGTCCACTTGCCAATCCTCGGTAGACTGTCGCCATGACAGATTTGGAACTCATGCTGCAGCGGGGCTATGGCGAAACCAGGGTCCGCGTCCGCTACGCGGAAACCGACCAGATGGGCGTCGTCTATCACGCCAACTACCTGGTCTGGTTCGAAGTCGGCCGCGTCGAATTCATCCGCCAGACCGGCATGGTCTACGCCGACATGGAGCGCGAAGGCGCGCTCATCGCCGTCGTCGAGGCCAGCGCACGCTATAAAGCCCCGGCGCGATATGACGATGAACTCCTTATCCGCACCACGCTCGGCGCCGTGCGTGGCTCCATCATCCGGTTCCGCTATGCGATTGTGCGCGCCACCGACCAGGCACTATTGTGTGAAGGCGAAACCACCCACGTCGTCGTTGGCCGTGACATGAAGATGCGCGACCTGCCCGAAAGATTTGCTGAGAAGTTTCGCGAGTTGATGCGTCATAACAAGAGCACTGTTTAAGGCAGGCAAGCATGAGCGAGAAGAAGAAAATCGCATTGATCACCGGCGGCAACAAGGGCCTCGGTCTCGAAATCGGCCGCCAGCTCGGCAAGCTGGGCTACGCTGTCCTGCTGGGCGCGCGTTCGGTCTCCAAGGGCGAATCCGCCGCCAAGCAGCTTCGCGCTGAAAAGCTCGACGCGCGCGCGGTCAAGCTCGACGTCACCAGCGCCGAAGACATCGCCGCCGTCACCCGCACCATCGAATCCAAGTTCGGCTGCCTCGATGTGCTGGTCAACAACGCTGGCGTGAAGCTCGAAAAGGGCTGGACCCAGAACACCACCAGCATCATGGACGCAGCCATGCTCCGTGACACCTTCGACGCCAACTTCTTCGGCCTCGTCGCGCTCACCCAGTCGCTGCTGCCGCTGCTGCGCAAGTCGGACGCCGCGCGCGTCGTCAACGTCTCCAGCATCCTCGGCTCCGTCAGCCTGCAGGCCACACCTGGCTCGCCCACTTACAAGACCAAGCTCTTCGCGTACAACACCTCGAAGGCCGCGCTCAACATGTTCACCATCCACCTCGCGCACGAGCTTCGCCACACGAACATCAAGGTCAACTCCGCCCACCCCGGCTGGGTCAAAACCGACATGGGCGGCAGTGGCGCCAACATGTCCACTGAAGAAGGCGCCCGCACCGAAGTCCAGCTCGCCACCCTGCCAGCGGACGGTCCCAGCGGCGGCTTCTTCCACGAAGGCGACGCGATCGCCTGGTAAGGGCTGCTGCGGTACTGTTAGCAGCGCCAGCTTCTTCAGGATTGTCATTCCGTAGCGCAGCGAAGGAATCTGCTTCTGTTTTTGCTGTTGCTTGTCTTTCGCCGCACCGGCACGCCCTACCGCGCCGCGCGCGCCTTCTCCCACGCCTTCGCATACTTCCAGCTCGTATACGCCGCGTGATACAGGTGCATCAGCAACCCCTCGCGCCCATCCAGAAACCCACCCCGAAAAACATAATTCCACTTGAACATCACCACCGGCACGGCCCACACATTCAGCAGGAAGCCCATCCACGACCCGCTCGTCTTCCCCTTCGCCACCAGCACCTCCGCCCCCAGCGTCGAGTATCGGTCCATGTGCTCAATGTAAGCACCTAGGGTCGGATAAGCGTGATGCAAAACATCATGCTGCAGCGTCGCGGTCGCCCCCTCAAACCGGATCGTCTCGTGCACCGGTCGCTCTTCAAACTGCAGCCCCGCCGCACGCCGGAACAGCCGCAGCTTCGCATCCGGGTAGAACCCCCCATGCCTGATCCACCGCCCCAAAAACATATTTCGCCGCTTCAGGAAGTACGCATCCGCGGCTGGGTCGGTCGCCAGCAGCCCCTGTATCTCCAGCTGCAGCTCCGGCGTCAGTTCTTCATCGGCGTCGAGCGTCAGCACCCACTGCCCAATGCACTGCGCGATCGCAAAATTCTTCTGCGCCGCAAAGCCCGCCCACGGCCGCTCGATCACCCACGCCCCAGCCTCGCGCGCGATCTCCACCGTGCGGTCGGTCGAGCCCGAATCCACCACGATGATCTCGCCCGCATCCAGCGCCCACTGCACGCTGGCGAGCGTCCGCGCCAGGTTCTGCTCCTCGTTGTGCGTAATGATGGCAACGGAGAGCAGTGGCCCGCTCATGCCAGCGTCAACCCCGGATCATTCGTCTGCTCCCGCAGCAGCCGCTCGGTCAGCGCCAGCAGGTTCTCGCCCGTCTTCGGCAGCACAAACACGCTGTCGCCCGAGTCCCACTCCAGCTTGTACGAAGTCGAAATCGCAGAGATCCAGATCTGGGCCACCGGCGTGTTCGGCGTAAACACGAACTTTGCAGAGCCGTCTTCGAATAGCACATTCAGCACGCCGTTCTTCTCTTCGGTCTCGAACAGGGGATCGTCCATCGCATCTTCCGCGCGGATCAGGGACTGCTTTAACTGCTCCAGCGCGCGATCGCTCTCGCGGCGGAATGTGGCCTCGTCAATCATGCTTCCATTCTAGCCACACGCGCTTACTTCTTCGGATACACGATGTACACCGCACCGAGGAAGTCATCGCTCAGCAGAAAAGTATCCGGCCCCAGTTGCAGCATCCCGCACGGCCGCCCCCGCACCACCGTCTTCCCACCCGCCGTCCGCACAAACCCGGTGATGAAGTCCTGCGGCTTGCGATTGCCCGCCGTGAACCGCACCACGCGATAACCCGTCCCGATGTGCGGATGGCTCGCCCCATGCAGCGCCACCAGGAAGCTGTTAGCCAGAACTGTGCTTTCGCCGCCAAAATACGCCAGCCCCAACGGCGAGGCATGGGGCGAGAACGTCGTATACGCCGCGGGCACGCTGTCGCACCTCGTTAGCGGCTCAGGCACGGCTCCAACGTTCGGCAGCCTGGCTCCGGTGTGCGTCTGCGCCGCCAGGTTTGTCCCCGCTGCGGCCACGCCCTTCTGTTCCCCGTAAACCGAGTCTTCGTCGCCCTGTGGCGGCCCCGCCGGCTTGGGTGCGACCGTCTTCGCATCCTCCCCCGGATTCATCGGTAGCGGCGTATCGTCCAGCACCGCTTTTCCGCCGTCGAAGTAGCACTTCGGCCAGCCATAGTTCAGCGCCGCAGCACCTGCGGTCGGCCGCTGCCGGTTCGCCGCATCGATCTCAAACATCGTGTCCTCGGGAGCCTGGTCACCCAGGTGATCGTCGCCCATGTTGGTGGCGAAGACCGCTCCGCCATCCAGGCCCGGCACGAACCGCAGGTCCACCGCATTGCGCAACCCATGCGCCACGATTGCCATCCGGCCGCCGTCCGGGTCCATCGACACCACCGAAGCCCGTACTGCCTCCAGCTCCTTGCAGTAGTTGCACGAGCTGCCCGTCGCTACATACACCCGCGGCCGGCCATGCAGCGTGGCGATCGCCACCGTCCGCGTCAGGTGCCATCCGCCGTACTTGTAGCCCAGGCCGTAATCCGGAAACCGCGTCAGCAGCTGCGGCGGCCCGGTCGGCGCACTATCGCCCGCGCTGTACTTGTAGCGCACCAGCCGGTCGGTCAGCGCAAGATACAGCCATGCCTGCTTCTTCTCGTCGGTGTAGAACGCCAGGCTGTTGGGGTTGCGCAGGTGTTCGAGATACGGCGTCACCTTGGTAAAGCCATGCGTCTGGGCGTCGAACCCCTCGAGCACGTACACCGCGCCACGGCGGTTGTCGGCCAGGCTGTACATCGTCGTCGCGAACACCCGTCCGTCCGGCGATGGCGCAAAGAACCGCACCCGCGGCAGCTTGGTCGCCGCCACCGCAATATCCAGTCTCGCGGGAAGGGAAAGGGTGATCGACTTCCCCGGAGCCACCGTCAGGGTATGAGCTTGTTGTTGGGCGGAAGCAGTAGCCAGGCCGAAGGCAAGAACCGAGAAAAGACGCATCGTCTTCTTGGACGGACCCCGCGCTCAGGAAGATGCCGACCCCGTTCGATTGAGCACTTTTCCTGTGGGTTTAAGCCAGGGCTGAGGGTTGCATGGGCGTTTTCTCCCACGGAAAAGGCCATTGAACGACTTCCCTGGGAACCCCCATCAACAGGAAAATGCTCTGCTCGCCTGATTTACTTTCTACAGGGACCATCCGCCGCCGTAGGCTCGAAGTGCTGGCTCGCCTCGGAGTAGGCAAACGGCTGGCACGAAAAATTCCTAAGGTGCGAGAGCATCATCGGCTGCGTGTGTTCCAGCGGATCTTCGGCCTCGCGGACGGTAATGTGTCCGCTGCCCGTCACCAGCTCGTAATGGCGCAGGTCGCCGGGCATCACCTGGAACCAACGCTCCGTAACGTCGCAGCCATATTTCTGCGCGTTGGCCTTCGCGGCGGCCTTGGTGGGCGCGGGCGTCGGCGGCAGGCTGCACTCGCGCTCCGCGGATTCAAAACTCATCGTGACCACCGCTTTACCGCCAAAGATGCGCAGCTGCGCTTCGTTCTCCGTAAAGCTGCCGTTCGGCGCTCCCGTCGTCGCGCGAAACACCGCCCGATAGCGGTCCTTCTGCACCAGCGACCGCTCCGTCCGGATCCACGCCGTCGGCGACGCCGTGCCCTCCTCAAAGGGGACGGCATAAATCAGCGTCGCTATGCGCTTCCAGTTGCCATCCACCGGCACCAGCACCGCGGTCACCAGGTGCTGGTCCAGCTCCACAGTCAACAACGCGTCCATCTCATCGGTCGTGCCGATCGCCGCCAGCTGCAGGTCGATAGCCCGAGGCATCGGCACATGTCCATGCTGCAGATACTGCCCCGGCGCGCCAATCGCCGAGAGCGCCGCAGACCGCGTGCGCTCATCGTCGAAGCGCAGCTGTCGTGTCAGCGCCTGTGGCGCCGGAACGCCAAAGTTCACCGCCACAAACTGGATCGCACCCATCCCCGAGCTCACCGCAACAATCGGCGCCGGCGGGGCCACAAACTGCGCGGTCGGCGGAGATGAGCGTTCGCTGTGCCGCTGCGCCATCAGGGCAGGAGCGGCCAGTAATCCAACGAAAGCTAAAACAACGCAACGCATACGCACTTGCTGATCGGGTCTCCGAAAGCCCGAATGGGGAATTTAGAACGGGATATCTTCGTCGGTGATGCCCTGGTCAGCGTAATCCGGCGATGACGCAGCCGCCGACCCGCCGCCATACGACGCCGTGTTGCTCTTGCTGTAACCGCCCGATGAGCGTTCGCCGCCGCCTTCGCCGCGCCCACCCAGCAGCGACAGCTCGTTGACGAGAATTTCCGTCTTGTACTTCTTCTCGCCCGAGGTCTTGTCGTCCCAGCTGCGCGTCTGGATCTTGCCTTCGACAAAGATCTGCGAGCCTTTCTTCACATAATCGCGAACGATCTCCGCCGTCCGCTGGAAGCACACCAGGTTGTGCCACTCGGTCTTGTCGGCCCAGTTGCCCTGCGCGTCCTTCTGCCGGTCTGCCGTGGCGAGTGAAAAGCTGGCGACGGTCATGCCGCCTGCGGTCGTACGAATTTCGGGGTCCTTGCCCACATTGCCCAGCAGGAAAACTTTATTTACACCTTTAGCCATGATGCTCTCCGTGTGATGGTGAGAATAACAGGGTTTAAGCTGCATAGGACAGACCGTCCCGCAGCCCTTATCTTCGACGTTCCCCAACCAGCTTGGAGAGCCCCAGCAGCAGGGTCAGCGTTCCCGTCGGCAGGCATCCCATGGCCACCATCAGCGCCAGCCAGCCCATGTTGGTATGCGGCCCTTGCTTGGTTACGCCGCCAAAAACGGTCAGCATCAACGCCGCCGACACCGCTCCCGTAAGGAAGATGCCGGTGCCAGTCTTCAGCAATTTGCGGGTATCGTCGTGCATTATTTGTGCACGACGGCTTGGATGAAGTAGACAAACACGCCGCTCACCGAAACATACAGCCAGATCGGAAACGTCCATCGCGCGATCTTCTTATGCTCAGGAAATCGCCCCGTCAGCGAAAGGAAGAACGTGATCAGGATCATCGGCAGCGCCAGGATCGCCAGCGGAATATGCGTCGCAAAAAGCACGATCGCGTACGTGTACCAGAGCAGCCCGCTGTGCGCGATGGGCAGGTGCGTCTCGCCGTACAGAAAGTACGTCGCCAGGTAGCTCACCAGGAACGCCGACGAGAAAAGGAACGCCCCGAACATGGCATTCCGATGCTTGTCGATCCGCCCCGAGCGAATGAATTTGAAGCCCACCACCAGCGCCACCGCAGAGCAGGCATTCAGCACGGCATTCAACCCTGGCAGGAAGTTGAAAGCGCTGTTGCCCACCTCGGTCGGCTTATGAACATAAACCAGCCAGCAGATAAACAAGCTCGCCACCACACTCACCGCAATAATGCCGGCGATCACCGAAGCCGGTGTCCGAGCCTGAGACCGCTGTATTTGAATCGTTGCCATATTAGAAAAGCAGCCTTCCCTGCGCGTTCAAAATCATCGCCGCCATCAGCAGCGGCAAATAAATCACTGACACCTTCAATAGATAACGCGCCACATCGCGGTTGCCGACCGCCAGCGGATCGCGCAGAATCGCGGCGAACTTCACCGTCGCATACAGATACCAGCCGCCCAGCAGCGTCGCCGCCACCGCATACGGCCATCCCGTGGTGTGCAGAAACGTCAGCCACAAGCTCACCGGGAGCATCAACACCGCGTAAAACAACGCCTGTATCACCGCCGACCGCGCCGCATCGCGCACATCGGCCTGGGTCGCGGTCACGCGGATGCCACCCTGCGCATAATCCTCGCGATACATCCACCCAATCGCCATAAAGTGCGGAAACTGCCACACAAACAAAATCGCAAACAGCGCCACGCCCGGCCACTCAATCACGCCCCGCGCCGCAGTCCATCCAATCAGCGGCGGCAGCGCTCCGGGGAATGCCCCGATAAAAGTGTTGAGCGTGCTAAACCGCTTCAGCGGCGTATAGATCGCGACATACCCCACCGCCGTCAGCAGCGTCAACATGCCCGTAAGCAAGTTTGTTGCGTAAGCCAGGTACAGCGACCCCAGGAACACCCCCAGGAATCCCACAATCAACCCATGCGCCAGCGAAATCCGCCGCTGTGCCATCGGCCGCCTCGCTGTCCGCGGCATCCGGCTGTCACTGGTCCGTTCCAGCGCCTGGTTCAGCGCAGACGATCCCGCCGTCACCACGGCAATCCCGCCCAGCGCCTCAATCAGCCCGACGTGGAACGGGCTGATCCCCGACCGCAACGACCCCAGGTAGAAGCCCGCACCCGCCGTAATCACCACCATCGTCGACACGTTCAACTTGAACAGCGTCGCGTAGTCCGTCAGCAGCGTACTGCGCGTCCGCGGGTGGATCGCCGGAGATGTAGCGGTGACAGGCACTTTTATAAGGATAACGCGCCCGCCAAGCAACCCGCCGCGCAACCCTGCGTTTAGTGCGAATCCGCCCCAGGCCGTCCGGTCACGCCGCCAGCGTTGAGCATCCTACTCCCCAAGGTACAAAAAGGACGGCATAGCACAAATGACAGGCAAAGTAGCTTGGTTCAACAACGCGAAGGGTTACGGATTCATTACTTACGAGGGCGGGCCGGACGTTTTTGTCCATTACAGCGCAATTGAAAGCGATGGCTACAAATCGCTCAAGGAAGAAATGCCGGTGGAGTTTGAAATAGCTACCGGTCCGGGCGGTAAACCGCAGGCTGAGCACGTAAAGCCAATCCAATAGCCGAGCTCACGCTCCGGGGATGGTCAGCTTTGCGATCGTCGCCAGCTGCATAAAGCTGGTGCCCTCGTAGATCTTGCCGATCTTCGCATCCCGGTAAAGCTTTTCGACGGGGTAATCCTTCACGAAACCCGCTCCGCCGAAAACTTCCACGGCCAGCGAGGCTGTACGCTCGGCGACCTCGCTGGCGAACAGCTTCGCCATCGCCGCTTCCTTCAGGTACTCCACGCCCGCATCCTTCAACCGCGCGGCGTTGTAAACCATCAGTCGAGCCGCCTCCACCTCCATCGCCATCCGCGCCAGCTGAAACTGCATCGCCTGGAACTCCGCCAGCGGCTTGCCGAACTGTTTACGTTCGCGCGCGTACCGAGCCGCATGACGCCACGCCCCAGCCGCCAGTCCCAGCATCTGCGCGCCAATCCCGATGCGCCCCTCGTTCAGCGTCTCAATCGCCACCTTGTACCCCTTGCCCGGCTCGCCCATGACCGCACTCGCGGGCAACCGGCAGTCCGTCAGAATCAGTTCGCATGTGCTGCTCGCTCTGATCCCCAGCTTGTCCTCTTTGCGCCCCACCGAAAATCCCGGCGTCTCTCTCTCCACCAGGAAGCACGTAATCCCCTTGTAGCCGGCCGAGGGATCGAGCGTCGCAAACACCAGGAACAGCCCCGCCTCCCCGCCATTGGTGATCCACAGCTTCTGTCCGTTCAGCACGTAATCGCCATTGCCCTGCCGCAGCGCGCGGCACTGCAGCGCAAACGCATCCGACCCAGACCCCGCCTCCGACAGCGCATACGCTCCCACCATCGTCGTCGCCAGCTGCGGCAGGTACTTCGCCTTCTGCTCGGCGTTGGCCCACTTCATCAGCGCGGAAATCACCAGCGTGTTCTGCACATCCACCAGCACGCCCACCGCCGGATCGACCGCTGAAATCTCTTCCACCGCCAGCACGGCCTCAAACAGCGTTCCCGCCGCGCCGCCGAACTCCTCCGGCACCTGCACGCCCATCAGCCCCAGCCCAAACAGCTTCCGCAGCAGCTTCGGTTCAAACTTCTGCGCCTCGTCCATCGCGCGCACCAGCGGCGCAATTTCCTCGCGCGCAAAACTCCGCACCGTATCGCGAAACAGCAGTTCATCGGGGGAAAGCTGGGTCAGTGGTGTCATGGTTTTCATCTCGACTGGCGAGTGTAACAGGCGCGCCGCGCGGCCTTACTCCAGGTCGTGATACTTCCGGTGCTTCTTGATGGCCTTCTGCTCCATCCGCTCGTCGCCGTGATACATCATCCATACCACCAGCAGCCCGCAGTACATCACCGCATTCACCAGCACACAGGTGATCTGCCCCGGCTGATGCAGGCGGTGATACGTCGGCCCATGGCCGTTGCTTTCCACCAACCCACCTGCCGTCATGCCGAAGAACCCCAGCACGAAGAAGATGTCGTAGAGGGTCGGAGGCTCAAGGTCGATGGTCGCATTCAGCGCCGCCTGCACGCACAGCGCAGCAATCGCCGCCGCGGTCACGATCGCAAACAGCGTTACCGCACCCACCCACGGCTGCGGCTCGCGCTCCGGCTTGGCATTGGGGAGCTTCGCAATCTTCAACGCGAGATGGTTTTTCTTATGCGTTCTCATGGGTGAGCGCCCGCTCTCCGTTCATGCTTTCACGCCTTACCGTTCCTGCCTACTCATTTGCACCAAGCCTGATACCGCCCGCTCCGTTCCGCAGGGAGTAGCAAAAAAGACAACACTTGGCATATACTGCCCCCATCGGCACAGCTGGAGCTTCTTTTGCAGTGCCGCGGATGAGGTCCGTCTTCAGCGAAAGCATGAAGGTTGTCCAATTCGGTTCGGGTTCTCCCCCCGGTGCCCCACCTGGCGCAAGGTCAGGCAGGGCAAATGGTTGGCGCGCCGTTACGCGCGTGCTCCGAAGTTGCGCGGGCAGCTTCCTCAATGACGCAGTAACCACAGTTTTTCCGGACGACTGCAGCCTCTGCGGTTGCCCTATGACGGCGTGGAGTTCAACGCCGGTATGTAGCACGTGCGTGGAGCGGGTGGGGCCGCAGCACGATGCGCTTTGCAACATTTGCGGTGAAGCCATGGGCATCGAATCCGCCCGCTTTGCCGCCGCGCTTGGTTCAGAGACCTGCACCATGTGCCGCCTCGCGCCGCCGGCCTTTACCCGTGCCGTGGCTTACTCGGCGTACGAAGACGAACTCCGCGGCATGATCCACCTCTTCAAGTACAGCGGTGTCCACGCGCTCGCCAACGCCCAGCTCGGCGACTGGCTGGCGGAAACCATACTGCAGCTCGCGCCCGTCGCGTCCACTGATCTCACCGTGATCGCCGTTCCGCTCTTCGCCTCCCGCGAACGCCGCCGCGGTTTCAATCAATCGGTCATCCTCGCCGACGCTGCCATCGCGAAGCTTACCCAACGCGCGCCGGCGTGGAAGCTCACTGCCGCGCACGCGGCCCTCAGCCGCGTGAAGGACACCGACGCCCAATTCGCCCTCAACCCCGGCCAGCGCCGCCGCAACCTGCGCGGTGCCTTCCGCGTCGCAGACCCGGCCGCCATGGCCGACCGCGAGGTCCTGCTGATCGACGACATCATGACCACCGGAGCCACCGCCCGCGAGTGCGCCCGTGTGCTCATCCGCGCCGGCGCAGCGAAGGTCTGGGTCGCCACCCTGGCCCGCGCCCAGGCAGAAAAATTCTCCGCCACCCAGCCCAACAGCGGCGTGGCCATGTGGGATGCAGTCCTGCAGCCAGACAGCAATCGGCAGATCGGCTTTGTGCAGAGCAGTTGAACTTTTTTCGATTCATCACTTGAACCGGAGGGCACCAATGCAGTCAGGCAAGATGCGCACGGGTAAGGCGAGAAGCGGCAAAGCAGGCAACCGGCACCACACCACCCACCCCGTGCCCGGCACCGCACGCGCCGAGGCCATCGACATTCGCATGGGCGTTTTCCGCCAGCCCGCCATGCAGACGCCAGTCCTCGTCCTCAACGCGAGCTACGAGCCCATCAACATCTGCGGCGCCCGCCGCGCCCTCGTGCTGGTGCTCAAGGGAGTTGCGCGCACCGAAGAAGAGCAGGGAAGCATCCTGCACTCGCACCGCATGAACGTGCAGATGCCGTCGGTTATCCGCCTGCTCGAGTACCGCCGCATCCCCCACCAGACCCGCGCCCTCTCGCGCAAAAACATCCTGCTCCGCGACCGCAACACCTGCCAGTACTGCCAGGTCGTGCTCACCGCCGCCGAGCTCACGCTCGACCACGTCATCCCGCGCTCCCGCGGCGGCGCCTCCAGCTGGGAAAACCTCGTCGCCTGCTGCAAAGACTGCAACCGCCGCAAGGGCAACCAGATGCTCCACGAACTCACCGAAATGCGCCTGCTCCGCGAGCCCCGCCCCTTCTCGCTCCACACCAGCCGCCACATCATGCGCATGATCGGCTCCGCCGACGCCAACTGGCGCAAGTACCTCTACTTCGAAAACGAAGCCGCCGCCTGAACCGTCGCATGAAGCCGCCGCCGTCTGAAACCGCCGCGTGCTCCCTCACTGCTTCAAACCATCCACGGCGTCATCTCGACCGAAGCGCAGCGCGGTGGAGAGATCCCCGCATTCCACCGCGGCATGAAGCTCCGCGGATGCCCGTCAGCGCTTCTTCTTCTTTGCCGCCGTCTTCTTCTTAGCCGGAGCCGCCTTCTTTGTCGGCGCCACAGCAGCCTTCGACACCACCGGCGCATGCACGCAATTCGTATAAGCATTCAAAAAATGCTCCCGCAGCGCCCCATACTCCTCGATCGTCGCAAACTTCCGCCGCTCCGGCCCCTGGTTCAAAAAGTAGACCGTCGTCACCACCCGCTTCGCGTCATCGATCAGCAGATAAATCCCCAGGTTCTTCCCGTCAATTTTTGTCCGGTCGAGCCCATGCACCTCAAACCCGTTCAGCATCGGATGCAGCGCATACGCCATATTCCGAGCACCCTCATTCCCACTCGCCAGCAGGTGATCGAAGTCGCCCACCAGGTTAGCCTTGCCCTGCTCGTAGCTTTCCGCCGGCAACTGCTCCACCCGCAGCGTCGCAAACGGCCCACCCTCCGGATACGTCCACGTCACCAGTTCGCCGCGTTCGATCGGCACCTGCCGGGGCCCGGCGATGGTCATCACCGCCCGTCCCGCCACATCGGCGGGCAACGCCGACTTCTCTGCCACCACCAGGCCATCGTCAAATCGGCAGCTCGCATACGGACGCAGTACCTGCACCTGCGCGCTGGCCGTCAACGCCCCTGCGACCAACACCCACGCCAGCCCCTTCATTTCTTCGGCGCCGCCTTCTTGTCGTCCTTGTCATCCGGCGTATTCGAAATCTCCTCGCCGTCATAGTGGATCGTCACCGTCGTATGGAACAGCTTGTAGTCGGTGTAACGCACCACGTTACGCATATGAATATCCTGCGAAAGCGACCCGTTCGACGCCGCAAAATGCAGCGTCCCCTCAGCCTTCGTGTAGGTCGGAAACCAGTACTTCCCATCGATCTGCTGATAGTAAGTCGTAAACGGAGGCTGCAAATCCTCATGCCCCCGCCGCGTATCCTGCGGCACGGTCGTCCCGTTCACGACCACAATCTCCAGGTCCTGCTGATCCAGCCAAACCTTGCCCTGGAAGTAGTGATGGCCCTTCACAATCGTCTTCGGCTTCACGTCGAAAACGTACGTGTCCAGCTCATCCACCTTCTGCCGCCCAATGTAGGTCAGGTCATAATCCGGCAGCTGTTCGGTGGTCAGGATGAACGGCAGCCGGTTCACGATTTCATCAAAATCCGCCGGCGTCATGATCACCCGCTCCAGCGTATTCTGCGGCGCAAACACCACGTGTTCCGCCCGCTTGCCGTCCTTGCCGAAAACAATATCCGTCACCTGCTGATACTCACCGTCAACGCGGTTCGTGTCCTCGGAGATCGTATCCACCTTCACACTCTGCCGGAACGTGTAGTTCTGCCGCGCCGCTGCAAACTCCGCCTCGCGTTTGCCCATCCGCTCAATCACCTGTGCCTGCGTCACTCCCGCGGGCAGCGGCGCCGTCTCCAACGGCCCAAAACCTTCCGCGGCGCTCTGTGCGAATGCCGCTCCCGTTCCTGCCGATAAACCCAGAGCGACCGTGCAGGCTGCAACCAGGCATCCTCCGCCAAACCACCGGCGGCCAACCACTTCGGCTGTTTCAGCCCGCGAAACGCAAGTTTTTTTCATCATATCGGCTAAAAGCATCGCACTTTACCGCTTGTGTAAGTAGCAGCTTATGTAGATAGACGTCGATTTAGCAGGAAAGGTTCTGTGCCATGACGCGACTCAACGCCGTAATGCTGGCCGCCTGGACAGCCCAGACCGCCCTCATGGCGGCCCTCGCCCTCTGGATCTCCCGCCGCAGCCGCTCCGCCACCGCTGACCTGCAGCGCGAGCGCGCCCAGCGCACCGAGCTCGAAGCCTACGCCCGCCTCGACCCCTCCCTCGCCCCCCGGCAGTCCCCCAGAGACCTCGCCAAGCGCGTCTGCGCCACCGTCGCCCAGCACAGCAACTTCCGCCAGGTCGCCTTGCTGCTCGCCGACGCCGAAGGCCGCCTCAACGTCGTTGGCAGCGCCGGCGTCGACGACCTCATGGCGCACGCCGTCAACGCCTGGGTCGCCCGCTTCGCCCGCGACCGCCGCCGCACCGGCCGCTCCGCCGAGCGCTTCGCCAGCTACCCCGTCGCGCTCTCCACCGCCGACTCCCCCGGCCTCCCTCCCCTCGGTCACCACTCCCGCCCCGCCGTCATCCTCCCCCTCTGGTCCACCGCCGACCAGCAAACCGCAGACCTCCTCGGCGCGCTCGTCGTCTGGCCCTCCATCACCGCCACCCAACCCGCCGCAGAAAAGGCCATCCCCGGCCGCCAGGACCTCGTCCCGCTCGAAGCCCTCGCCCGCAAGCTCGGCCGCGCCATCGACATGGCCCACGTCGGCGACCGCCTCCTCCGCGCCGAAAAAATGGCCGGCCTCGGCAACCTCGCCAAGGGCCTCGCCCACGAGCTCAACAACCCACTCACCGCCGTCCTCGGTTACGCCGAGCTGCTAGCGGACACCGCATCCGACCCCCGCGTCGCCACCGACGCCGAAGCCATCCGCACCCAGGCCCTCCGCATGAAGCACACCGTCGACCGCCTGCTGCGTTTCTGGCGACCCGTCGCGCCCTCCAGCCAGACGCTCAACCTCGCCGCGCTGCTCCACGCCTTCGCCGAAACCCAGCGTCCCGAACTCACCCGCCAGGGCATCCGCCTCGATCTCCGCATCGACGACCACTGCTCCGCCGCCCTCATCCGCGGCCAGCAGGAAAACCTCACCGAGATGCTCGCGCACCTGGTCCGCAACGCCACCCAGGCCATCGCCGCCTACCCCCACCGCGAAGCCGACGTCCGCGCCATCCGCCTCTCGCTCGCCTGTCATGAAGACAGCATCCGCCTCTCGGTCGCCGACACCGGCGCCGGCTTCCTCGACCCCGCCCGCGCCTTCGACCCCTTCTACACCACGCGCGAACCCGGCGAAGGCCAGGGACTCGGCCTCGCCGTCAGCTTCGGCATAGCCCACGAGCACGGCGGCGAAATCTCCGCCCAGAACATCCACCCCCACGGAGCGGCGGTAGTAGTCGAGCTCCCCCTCGCCCGCACCCTCAAAGACGTCCCCGACTTCACTACCGTAGAAGCCTGACCGTCGCGGTCGTGTGTCCTGACTTCGCGAAACTTGGCGCTTAAACTTCGCGAACGTTGCGTCAAGGCCTTTTGCCCTCGCCCGTTTTCTCCCCGTCACGACCACCCCCAGGGACCACCTCCACAACCTTCGCTTTTCTCTGCGTGCTTTCCCCCTTCGCTTTTCTTCGCGTGAAACGCTGTTGCCCGTCCTGCCCGACGAGACGGGTTTACACTTCCCCAATGAAGACCCTGGCCGCCGCACTGCTCCTCTTCACCCTGTCCACCCGCGCGCAAACCAAGCGCCCCATAACTTTCGCCGACCTCCAGGCCCTCAAGCGCATAGCCGACCCGCAGGTCTCCCCCTCCGGCAAGTGGGTACTCTTCTCCGTCACCGACGTCTCCCTCGAAAAGAACACCAAGACCAACCACCTCTGGTCCGTCCCTCTAACCGGAGGCAAGGAAGGCCAGCTCACCACGGGCACCGGCGAATCCAACGGCCGCTTCTCCCCCGACGGTAAGTGGGTCATGTACTCCAGCTCCGAAGGCGGCAGCGGCCAGATCTGGATCGCCCCCTGGAACGAAGCCGACGGCAGCGTCGGCAAAGGCCACGCCGTCACCAGCCTCGAAACCGAAGCCGACGCCGCCATCTGGGCGCCCGACTCCCAGCACGTCCTCTTCACCTCCAACGTCTACCCCGACTGCCAGTCCCACGCGCCCCTCGGCCCCGAGCGCAACAGCGAAGAAGCCAAATGCAACGCCGCCAAAGACGCCGCCGCCGCGAAAGACCCCGTCAAGGCCCTCGTCTTCGACCATCTCCTCTATCGCCACTGGACAGCCTTCCAGGGCCCCAAGCACGCCCACATCTTCTACGCAGGCGTTGACGGAGCAGCACCCACCGACCTCACACCAGCGTCCGTGATCGGCGACCACGAAGCCCCCACGTTCTCCCTCGGCGGCCCACTCGGCTATGCCGTCTCACCCGACGGCAAGGAAGTCGCCTACGTCACCAACCTCGACAAAGTCCCCGCAGCCTCCACCAACAACGACATCTTCACCCTGCAACTCGGCGCAGAGCCTTCTACAGCAAAGAAGGTCTCAACATCCCCCGGCTCCGACGACGGCCCCGCTTATTCGCCCGATGGCAAATTCCTGGCGTGGAGATCGCAAGCAAGAAATGGATTTGAGTCGGATCAATTTAAATTGGTGCTCTTTGAGCGTCATGCCGAGACCTCGTTCGTCTTCAACATGAAGCTAGAAAAGTGGCAGCCACCGATGATTGTTCGTCAGGGAACAACTCCTCCCCCGTCACCGCCTGTTCAGTCGGGAGATTTAAGCGATTGGATCGATGAGTTTAGTTGGTCAGCGGATTCACAACGCCTCTTCTTCACGGCTCCAGACGAGGGACAGGAAGTAATTTACAGTGTTGGCGCAAATGGGCAGGACCTCCATCGATATGGAAAGTTCGCCGGCGCGGACACTGTCGGCGAGTGGAGTGGTCTGGTACAACTCAAACCGGGCAACCGCTGGGCCGGTGTGCTCATGCGTGTTGATAAGCCATCTGAAATAGCGATTGCCAACTTGGCGGAGATGGATGACTCGTCTTTCATCAATATGGCTGTCGTCGGTAAGTCACACTCTCAAATGCAAGAGTGGAATCTGCGCGAAGGCGTCCCGCTAGGTGCTCCAAATTATCTGACTCATCAGAACGACGCTCTACTCTCACAGCTTGCCCTTGCAAAGCTCGAACCCTTCTGGTTCACCGGCGCAGCCAATACCAAAGTCGAAGGCTTCATCATCAAGCCACCCAACTTCGACCCCAACAAAAAGTACCCCCTGAAATTCCTCATGCACGGCGGTCCCCAAACCGCCTGGGGAGACTCCTGGTCCTACCGCTGGAACTGGGAACTCCTCGCCGCCGACGGCTACGTCGTCATCGGCATCAACCGCCGCGGCTCCACCGGCTACGGCCAGAAGTTCGTCGACGAAGTCTCCGGCGATTGGGGCGGCAAGGCCTACACCGACCTCATGAAGGGCCTCGATTACGCCGAAGCCACCTACCCGTATATCGACAAAACCCGCGAGTGCGCCCTCGGCGCCAGCTACGGCGGCTTCATGGCCAACTGGGTCCTCACCCACACCGACCGCTTCAAGTGCATCGTCACCCACGACGGCATGTACAACCCCGAGTCCGCCTTCGGCTCTACCGAAGAACTCTGGTTCAACCAATGGGAGTTCCGCCCCATCGCCAACGCGCCCCAAAAGCCGGGTGCCCCATCCTCGTCGACGGCTTCATCGTCGACTAGGGTGGGATCACCCAATGCCCACCCCGGTGAAGTCGAACAAACCAAACCCGCCGTCCCATGGGATTACTTCGACAAGCCCGCCGCCGAAAACCCCTTCCGCAAATTCTCCCCCATGGAGCACATCAAGGACGCCCACACCCCCACCCTCGTCGTCCACTCCCAGCGCGACTACCGCCTCGACGTCTCGGAAGGCTTCCAGCTCTTCACCGCCCTCCAGCTCCTCAACGTCCCCAGCAAAATGCTCTACTTCCCCGACGAAGGCCACTGGGTCTTGAAGCCCCAGAACTCCCAGCTCTGGTACCAGACCGTAAACGACTGGTGCGACCGCTGGACCCACACCAACAAATACGCCTCAACGACGCCCTAGCACTACGCCTCAACCACGCCCGAGCCATTACGCCTAAACGACGCCCGGGTACGCCTCACCGACGCACGAGCACGCCTCATCACGCGCACACTCTTTGAGGATTGTCATTCCGCAGCGAAGCGAAGGAATCTGCTTCTGTCTTTGCCGTTGTCTTTGCCGTTGTCTTTGCCGTTGTCTTTGCCGTTGCCGTTGTCGTTGCCGTTGTCGTTGTCGTTGCGGTTGCGGTTGCCGTTGCCGTTGCCGTTGCAGTTGCCGTTGCGGTTGCGGTTGCCGTTGCGGTTGCCGTTGTCGTTGCCGTTGCCCGAAGGTACCCCGAGGCTTCAGCCTCGGGTCTCATAGCGCACCCAAAGAATCGGGGCTTTAGCCCCTGGGGTATGCCCTCCTTGCCCGCGCCCAGACCCCTTGACGCACCGTCTACAATTAACTCAGAGCAGTAAACAGAAAAGTAGCCCAGACCAGGCCAGATCCACACCAGACCTGGCCCAATAGAATCAGAGATTTGCAGATTAGGTCTGGGGGGGGAGGGGGACACCGGTGCCATTCGCAAAGTCCACCAAACCACCCCTCGACTACCCCGGACTCCTCGACCACGCCGTTCGCTCGCTCGCCTCAAGGATGAAATCCGAGCGCGACTTGCGCCACCGCCTCTCCCTGAGAGCCGAGCCCGGGGAGGATGGTCACCAGGACATAGAAAAAGTAGTCGCAAAACTGAAAGAGCTCGGCTATCTCTCCGACGAGCGCTTCGCCGCCGACTTCAGCCGCCTCCGCCGCGACAACGAGAAGCACGGCCAACGCCGCGTCCAGCAAGGCCTGATGCAGAAAGGCATCCCGCAACCGATCGCCAAGGAAGCCCTCGGAGCAGCCTACGAAGACGTAGACGAAGTCGCCCTCGCCCGCGACTACATCGCCCGCAAGCGCATGAAGCCGCCCGCAGGCGACCGCGACCAGAAGCAGAAGGAGACCGCCAAGGCGATGCGTCGCCTCATCGCCGCCGGCTTTACGACTAAGACCATCTGGAAAGTCCTCCGCGACTGGGGCTCCGAGCTGGAAGAAGTAGACCTCATCGATGACGCCGGTTGACCGCCTCATAGCCATCGACTGGTCTGGCCGCATCGACGTCAGCGGCCAGCGCCGCCACATCTGGGCCGGCATCTGGACAAACACCGGCTCCAAACCGACCCTCCAACTCGAGGCAGGGCGTACCCGTGACGAAGTAGCCGACTGGCTGATCGAACTTGCGAAAAAAACACCGCGCATGGTCGTCAGCATCGACTGCTGCTTCAGCTTTCCCGCCTGGTTTCTCGCCGAGCACGGTTGCACCACCGTCTTCGAGTTCTGGCAGAAGGCCGCAAACGGGCTCGCCGAACAGTGGCTCGCCCGCGAGTGCGAAGACGTTGCCCGTGACGAGAGGTTCTGGGGCAAACCGCACAAACGCCCCGCCCAGTTCTGCGGCGCAGGCTACAGGAATATGTTCCGCAGCACCGACTACGACAACAAGATCGCCCAGTTCGAAGCCGGCGGCGATCCCGCCCGCGCCGCCAAGATGGCCGGCATCACGCCCAAGTCGCCCTTCCAGGTCGGCGGTTCGGGCTCGGTCGGAACGGGCTCGCTGCGCGCGATGCCGTTCCTGCTCCGCCTGCATGACGCGGGCTTCCGCGTATGGCCATACGAGTCGGCATCAGCCACGCGCCCGCTGCTGGTAGAGATGTACACGCGCCTGATGACCGGCCCGGTAGCCAAGAGCAACCCGCTCGCCCGCAAGCAGTACCTGCAATACCGCCGCAAGACGGACCCGCTCTACTCCGGGATCTCCCGCACCGTGATGCACAAGGCCGAGGCGTCGGAGGACGCCTTCGACGCCCTCGTCTCCACGCTGGAGATGGTCCGTCACCGCAGCGAGTTCCCCCGCCTCCGCTTGACATACGACCCCACTCTCCGCCTCGAGGGCATCACCTGGAGGCCGGGGGTAACCGTTCCGAAATCGCGAAAACCTGTACCCTGAATCCATGATGGCGAACGTGCTCACATCGGTCATTCTGCTTGTTGCGACAGCGTTTTTCGCATGGCACGAGCAGGGCCAGCCCTGGACGCCCCTCCGCCTCGCCGGCGCGCTCGTTGCCCTGGTCGGAGTGGTCCTGGTCCTCATTGCCCGCGCACAGCTAGGCAAGTCCTTCTCCGTCACCGCACAGGCGCGCGAACTGGTAACAACCGGCCTCTACTCGCGCATCCGCAATCCCATCTACTACGCTGGATTTCTGGTGATCAGCGGCCTGGCCATGTATCTGCGGAAGCCGGCGCTACTCGGATTTGCGGTGCTGCTGATTCCGCTCCAGATACGGCGTGCGCGCAAAGAAGCAGCGGTGCTGCGCGAGGCCTTCGGAGAACGCTACGACCGGTATCGCGCAGGAACATGGTTCTAGCCCGCCGCTGCTAAACTTGAAGGTCTATGCGCAACCTGTCCGGCAGTCAGATACGAGAAGAGTTTCTGCGTTTTTTTGAAGTCAAAGGTCACCGCCGCGTTCACTCGTCCTCCCTCGTTCCTCAGAACGACCCGACGCTGCTGTTCACCAACGCGGGCATGAACCAGTTCAAGGACGTTTTCCTGGGCGCCGAGCAGCGCGATTACACGCGCGCGGCCACTTCGCAGAAGTGCGTCCGCGCCGGCGGCAAACACAACGATCTCGAGAACGTCGGCTTCACGCGCCGCCACCACACCTTCTTCGAGATGCTCGGCAACTTCAGCTTTGGCGACTACTTCAAGCGCGACGCTATCGCTTACGCCTGGGAGCTGCTGACCTCGCCGGAGTGGTTTGGCATCGACAAGTCTCTGCTTTACGTCACCATCTTCGAGGGCAACGAGAGCGTGCCGCGCGACGATGAGGCCGAGCAGTACTGGATCGAAATCGGCGTACCCAAAGAGCGCATCTTTGGTATGCCCGCTAAGGACAACTTCTGGCAGATGGGCGACACCGGCCCCTGTGGCCCCTGCTCGGAAATCTTCTTCGACCTCGGCCTCGCAGCGGCGGAAGTCGCGGGTGTCGACAAGCCTTTCCCGCACGACGACCAGCGCTACGTTGAGATCTGGAATCTGGTCTTCATGCAGTTCGACCGCAGCTCGGATGGCGTGCTGACGCCGTTGCCCAAGCCGTCGATCGATACGGGCATGGGGCTGGAACGTGTGAGTGCGGTATTGCAGGGTAAGCTGTCGAACTATGAGAGCGATTTGTTTACGCCACTGATTAAGCGCGCGGCAGAACTGACGGATTTCAAAGTTGAGACCTCGATCGATGCTCTCGCTCTCAGCGATGAGAAAGGCGCGCCTTCGCTGCGCATTATTGCGGATCACGCTCGCGCATCGACGTTCCTCATTTCGGACGGTGTATTGCCCGCGAACGAAGGACGCGGCTATGTGCTGCGCAAGATTCTGCGTCGCGGTATTCGCCACGGACGCTTGCTTGGGCAAGAGCAGCCGTTTATGCACGAGATGGTGCTCGCCGTGCGGGATGAAATGGCAGTGGCTTATCCGGAATTGAAGGAATCCGCCGAGCGGGTGGCGAAGGTTGTGCTGGCGGAAGAACAACAGTTTGCGCGCACGCTCGAACTGGGCCTGAAGCAGATGAGTGAAGGGACCTTACTTTCGGGCGCCCTCGCCTTCCGTCTCTACGAGACCTTCGGCATGCCGCTCGACTTCATGGTCGACGCTGCACGCGACGCGGGCATCGTGTTCGACATGGCAGGCTTCGAAGCCGCCAAGGAAGAAGAGCAGCAGCGCGCTCGCGCATCTTGGAAGGGCGGATCGCAGAAGTCCGCATCGCCCGTATACCGCGAGCTGCCGAAGACCGAGTTTGAAGGCTACACGGCGCTGCGCGTCGATGGCGCGAAGGTCATCGCGCTGGTGAAGGACGGCATTGGGGTCAATGAACTGAAGCCAGGAGAGACCGGAGAAGTGGTGCTCGATGCCACTAGCTTCTATGCTGACTCTGGCGGCCAGGTCGGTGACGTCGGCTGGCTTTACTCCGGCGACCACAACACCGTTGTTGCGGAAGTGAGCGGATGCAAGAAGCCGGTGCAGGGTGTCTTCGCACACAGCGTTCTTGTGAAGCAGGGCATCGCGGTCGGCGACACCGTTGATACGGTCGTCAACGGAGAAATTCGCAATGCTGTCATGCGCAACCACACCGGAACGCATCTGCTTCATGCGGCGCTGCGTGAGGTGCTGGGAACACATGTGAAGCAGGCCGGATCGCTCAATGATCGCTTGCGGCTGCGCTTCGATTTTTCGCACTTTACTGGTGTGGGTGATGAAGAACTACAGGACATTGAAGACATCGTCAACAACCAGGTGTTGGCGAACACGACCGTGCAGACGCTGGTGGATGTACCGATCGACACTGCCATTCATGAGTACGGCGCGATGGCGCTCTTCGGTGAAAAGTATGGTGAGCGTGTGCGCGTCGTGAAGATCGGCGACTTCTCGGTCGAGCTCTGCGGCGGCACGCACACCGGGGCGACGGGCGAGATTGGCCTCATCAAGATCGTCGGTGAAGGCGCGGTGGCCAGTGGAACGCGACGCGTTGAGGCCGTTACCGGCACCGGCGCGCTTGGACTCTTCCGTCGGGATGCGGACATTGCGAAGATCGCTTCGCAGTTCGTGGGTACGGGTGAGCCTTCTTCTGAAGCGCTGCGCAACAAGGTGAACGCGCAGGATGAAGAGATGAAGAAGTTGCGCCGCGAGCTGGAGCAGCTGCGGATGAAGTCAGCGTCAGCGGCGACCGCGGATGCGGCCGGTTCGGCTGTTGAGGCGAAGGGCGTCAAAGTGCTTGCACAACGCGTTGACGCGCTGGACAAGTCGCAGATGCGTAACCTGGTCGATGAGCTTCGCGGCAAGCTGGGCTCGGGCATCGTCGTGTTAGGTGCGGCGACGGCGGAAGGCAAGGTGTCGCTGATCGCTGGCGTCACCAAGGACCTCACCGGCAGAATTCAGGCAGGCAAGATCGTCGGCTTGCTGGCGGCCAAGGTCGGTGGCAAGGGCGGCGGTCGTCCGGACCTTGCTGAAGCGGGCGGCAGCGATGTCGCGGCGCTCGACGCGGCGTTGGCGGACGCCGTCAACGTGGTGAGTGGCCTTCTGGCTTAGAAGAGGCAACCCGCACGAGGTTATCTTTCGATATACCTTCGCTCGATTCACAGCCTGCTTGCGCTTGCGGAAACTTAAACTGAAACAGGCTATGAGCTGTCTTCGGGGTGCTTTTCGCGATGCGTTCGCGCTGGGTTGGAAGCTGCGGCGGTGCGCGATCTGCGCCGTCCTGGCGAGCGGCACCGCGTTTGCCGCTGGACACCCCGCTCGACCCCAGATGAGTCTCTGGCAACAGGCAACAGCGGCACGCAGCCGCTTTGAAGCCCAGCCCGCTCATACTCGGACCGACTATGCGCGGGTGATGGAGAGCTTTCGTGCGATCTACCACGGCAATCCTGCCGATGTACATGCCGCCGCAGCGGTAGCGCAGGTTGCCGAGCTCCTTGAAGAACAAGGCCGCGAGCTGCACGATGACAAGAGCCTGCGCGATGCAGCCGGCCAATACGAGTTCCTGGCGAAGCAGTATCCCGCAAGCCCACTTGCGCCGCCCGCTCTGCGCGCCGAGGTGGAGCTCTTCGGTTCCGACGGCCTGAGCGATGCCGCTGAAGCTAAACGCGCCGCCGTCCTGCTGAAGAAGACCTACCCGCGCAAGGCCAGAGTGCTGCTGGCGATGAAAGCGCCTCCGCTTACGCTGGTCGCACGCAGCAATGCGCCCGCCGGCTTGCGGTCGGCCGCTCCGGAACCCGCGGAGCCTGCGCACACGGTCATCGACTCACCCAAGGCGGTGACGGGTCGCAAGCCCATCACTGATGTTCCTGATCCGGTGCGTGCACTTCCTGCCCCTTCCGACTTGAAAACGAAGACGCTGACGGCGAATGGGGCGGTCGCAAAGGTGACAGCCATCCGCCACTGGTCGACGGCTAACTACACACGCGTCGCCATCGATCTCGGTGACGAAGTCGAGTACCAGGCCGCACGCGTCGAGCACCCGGACCGGATCTTCTTCGATCTGCATCACGCGCATCTTGCACCGGAACTGGTCGGCAAAAGCTTCAGCGTTACCGACGACGGCTTCCTCACGCGCATCCGTGCCGCCCAGTATGCGGACGACGTGACGCGCGTCGTGCTCGACGTCCATGAAATTACCGACTACTCGGCGTTCCTGTTGCCGAATCCTTACCGGCTCATCATCGATATCCATGGCAAGACTGCGGCGACCGAGAAGCCGGCCGGCAGCACTTCCGCCGTCGTCGACGACAAGCCGGCGTGGCGCGGCCCGGTTGTGGCGAAGGCCGACAAGCCTGCTCAGGAACTGCCGAAGGTGGAAGCGTCGCCGCGGCTGTCGGTTGACGGTGCGGTCTCCAGCCTGCCACCGATGCCTGTCACAGATGGCAGCGCGGGCTTCGGCCTTCCGCCAAGGCAGGCAGCCACAGATCTCAAGCCGTCCACGGTCGCACCGCCGCGCGTGGTCATTCCGGTCAAGCCGACGGCGTCCCGCCCGGTTCCGAACACCGTGGCGTCTCGCTCTGCCGATACAGGGACGGAGGTTGTCGCCGTAAGCGATCAGCCCGGCAAGGTGGAAGCGACGCGGCGTCCGACCTCGGCACCGATCTCCGCGCGCAGTAAAGATGAGAAGGATGTTCCGGTTGGGAACCTCAAGCCGGCTAAGGTTGATCTGGGCACGCGTACGGCGGCTGCTCCGGTAATGCCACCTCCGCCGACCGCTGACGGCGAGACGTCGCTGCTGCGCGCCCTCGGCCTCAAGATAGGGCGCATTGTCATCGATGCCGGCCACGGTGGCCACGACTCGGGGACACTCGGTGCTGACGGCATTGAAGAGAAGGACGTGGTGCTCGACGTCGCTCTGCGGCTCGGCAAGATGCTGCACCAGAAGCTTGGGGCCGAGATCATTTACACCCGGGCGGACGACACCTTTATCCCGCTCGAAACACGGACCGCCATCGCGAACAAAGCGCAGGCAGACCTGTTTATCTCGGTTCACGCCAACAGCTCGCCCGACCCGAGCGCGCGCGGCGTGGAAGTTTATTACCTCAACTTCACCAGCGACCCGGAAGCCATGCGGGTGGCCAGCCGCGAGAACGCCGTTTCCAACCAAAGCGTGCATGAGCTTAGCGACCTGGTGAAGAAGATTGCGCTCAAGGACAAGATCGACGAAAGCCGCGAGCTCGCCGGCGACGTCGAGGGTTCGCTTTTCGCCGGCCTGGAGAAGGGCAACGACGGCCTGAAGGACCGCGGTGTCAAGAAGGCGCCCTTCGTCGTGCTCATCGGCGCCAACATGCCTTCCATCCTGGCTGAGATCAGCTTTGTGACCAACCCGGACGACGCCGAGCAGCTGCGGACGCCGGAATACCGCCAGCGTGTTGCTGAAAGCCTGTTCAATGGCGTGGCGCGTTACGCGTCTGGTATCAACGGCGTCAAGAACCCCTCCGCGAAGCTGCCGATCATCCAGCGGGCGGCTGTCAGAAAGTAGTCAGACCTCGCCGGCGTGCTTACCTTTAGCCTGCTGGTGTAGTCTGCGCTGTATGACGCGTTTTGCCTATTCTGGCTGGTTCGGCGCATGGGCGCTGGTCGTTACATTCACATCTCCCTTAGCAGCGCAGGCTCCGGCACCGGCGACGATCGTGGCGCTGCCCACTCCGCTCCTGCCGCAGACCGTGCACGACGTCGCGCGCAGCAGTGATGCCACCGGTGGTGAAGACCCCGCGCAGGCCGACGCCACCCACGCTGCCGCGCTCAAGGAAGACGGGCTTCAACGTTTTGCGCGTGCCACTTACGGCAAAACGCAGGTGCAGGCGCTGCAGTTCAACGACGCCACCGGCGCGCGCTCGGCGTTCACGCTCTATCTGAAGGACGGCGCCACAGGACCAAAGCTCGACGGCGTGCCTGATGACTCAGCGGTGGTCGATGGAAAGACACTTGTGCTCAAGCAGACGGTCGTCCTGATCGCGGAACGCGGCGCGGACGACGCGATGCTCACCGAAATCGCGCGGGTGCTGCCGCGCATCGGCGGGCCCCGCAGCCAGCCGCCGCTGCTGCCCACGTTCTTTCCGGCCAAGGCCCTGGTACCGCACAGCCTGCGATATGCGCAGGGCGCAGCCAGCTACGTGGCGATGGGTGGAGCCCTGAGTACCAGCCAACTCGGCTGGGAGAAGAGCGCCGAAGCTGCCTTCGCGAAGTACGCTGATCGCCGCGGTAAGGAGACGGTCACCCTGCTGCTCTATCCCACGCCGCAGATCGCCGCCGACCACCTGCGCGCGATTGAAGCCGAACTGCCTGCGGGGATGAAGGTTCGCCGCGAAGGCGAATTGCTCGTCGCTGCCCAGGGTTCTTTCAGTGCAGCTGACGCGCAAAGCGTTGTTGAAAGTATCCACGTTCGCAGCCAGGTCACGTTCGATAAACCGATGCCTCCCGAGTTCCACGCCGAGGTGCAAAAGACATATAGCTTGCTGGTCAGCATCTCGATCCTCTCGGGTTTTGGCTGTCTCGCAGCCGTCATGCTCGGTCTCTTCTTCGGCGGCGGCCGTGCCATCGTTCGCAAGCTGCAAGGTAAGGAAGCTTCCACCGATGCCGAGTTTCTCAGCCTTCATCTGGCCCCTCAAAACGAAAAGCCGAAATTCGAGCCCCCCTCCTTGTGAACTGTCGGGGGAACTGCGAGCCGAGATGCTCGCCCCCCGTTATTTTCTAGTTAAGTAGTCAAGTTGTTGAAAGTAATAGAGTTACAATTAACATCAAAACTGCTTGACACATGTAGGGGTCGAACATACTCTTGCACCAGAGAGTTCCGACAGCTTTGCCTCTGTTGGTGCTGCCTCCCAAAGGAAGGGTCGCCCTGTTGCCGGGCGGCCCTTTCGCTTTCTGTGGAAAAGCGGGGACGAATTTTCGCACACACTTCGCCCCCCGCGTTGCGATCGCTTCGCATATGGCAAAACCGGGAGTCAAGCAGCGCGTCAGCGTCGTGTTGAGCTCCGAAATTTTGAGTCTGTCGCGTTTGCCGATAGAATGACCGAGGAGCAGGCCGACGTAGCTCAGTTGGTAGAGCAGCTGATTCGTAATCAGCAGGTCAACGGTTCAAGTCCGTTCGTCGGCTCCATTTCCTTCCTCCGTTGAGTTCACCTTGTGGAGAACTTTGCGCGAACCTGTTTAGGTTCCTGATATCCACTGAAATCTTCCAAAGTGGCTCCGTAACCCCTTGAATGCAGCCATCCTGCACCGCATACTCGCACCTAGAGCAGGTGGCGAAACTCATGCCTGCGCATCTTGAGGGGCGAGCTATCGTGGAGAAATACGGCCGGGAAGATGTACTGCGAATTCTGCGGGTGCCTTCGCGACAACTCACGTCCTGGCAGCGAGCCGGACTCATTGCCTCCTCGGAAGACTTTTCGTTTCAACAACTCGTCCAGCTGCGTAAGCTGCGCGACCTGGCCTCCACGCGGGTGTCGGTGAAGAACATCCGGCGCTCGATCGATGCCATGCAGCGGGTCTCCGGTATGGCCAATCCGCTGCTGGAGTCGGTTGCGGTGCAGCGGGGAAGCCGCCTGGCGTTCCGCCAGTGGGGGGCCTTGGTTGACCCGGTGACGCGCCAGATGGCCTTTGATTTCGAGCTGGCGCCTTGCGCCGGCATGGCCGTCGTCCGGTCGCGTGGTGCCGCTCCCGCAAGCCTAAACAGCGAAGCCCAGGAGATGTTTCTGCGGGCGGTGCGTTTGGAAGAGCGGCCCGAAACGTTGCCGGAAGCCAAAGAGGTCTATCAGGCTATTCTCGAAATCCAGCCCAGCCACGCGCCCGCGGCGATCAACCTCGGCACTATCTTCTACAACGAGCGCGACTTCAACGCTGCCGAGCACTATTATCGCTGCGCCACGGAGGCCGATCCGGAGTACGCACTCGCCTTCTTTGACCTTGGCAACGTCCTGGATGAGCTGCAACGCCTGCCGGAGGCCATAGCGGCTTACGAGCGCGCGCTGGAGCTGGTGCCGCAGTATGCCGATGCGCATTACAACCTCGCGCTGGCTTACGAGCGCCGTGCTGAGCCCCGTCGCGCCCTGCGCCACTGGACGATGTACGCCCGGCTCGACCCCGCCGGCCCCTGGGCGAGCCATGCCCGCCACCAGGCCAAGAAGATCCTCGGCGGAGAGCGGCTCGCCATCGTTACGCGCCACGGCAGGACGATGCGCGTTGGCATGGCCAGCTAACGACCTTTCCCATGTCAAAGTCTCCTTTGACGGCCTCGCAGAAGTTCAAGTCCGTAGGCGCTCACATTCGCCGAGGCGGTCGCGTTACGCCTATCTTCCGCTCCGCGGAGTTGATCGATGACCCGGGGATTCTAGCCCGGCCCTTCAAGTCGCCGTACTTCATCTTCACAACGATTATGGGGCTATGCTGTGTCGCGCTCGATGCCTACATTCTTGCTCGTTACGGGCGCACTTTCGCGGCGGCTGCCGTCGTCCTCTTGATCGCTGTTGTGGCGTTACAGGTGGTCTACCAAATCGTACAAATCATCCGCATCATCCCAACGATTGAGGAATTCGACGCCATCGCCACTGCTGAAAACCTGGCCCCAAACTCGCCGCTGGGCGACGCCATCTACGCTGCCGTCACCCGCTTCGTCGACAAGCTCTTCTTTTCCTATGGCATAACCCTCGGATTGCTGGGCGTGCTGACTGTGGTAATGGCCCTTCGCCAGCCGCAATAAGTTGGTACACTCGGCTGCAACGATTGCATCTGACTCGTATAACCGGAGAACACCTTTATGGCTGTGCCGTCAACGTTCCGCCCCTTCGTCCCAGCCAGCGACAACCGGCCTGAGCTCTCAATACGCGCGCTGCTGCTGGGAGCGTTCTTCGGCGTGGTGTTCGGGGCGGTCACGGTTTATGTAGGGCTGCGGGCGGGATTGACGGTGGCGGCCAGCATCCCGATCTCGGTGCTTTCGATTTCCATCCTGCGGGTCTTCGGGCGCGCATCAATCCTCGAAAATAACATTGTGCAGACCACCGGCAACGCAGGCCAGTCGATCGCCTCGGGCGTGATCTTTACACTCCCGGCTTTGATCTTCCTTGGCTTCGACCTGGAAGCTTCGCGCATTTTTGCGTTGGCTCTCTTCGGGGGCTGGCTGGGCGTTCTGTTCATGATTCCGCTGCGCCGGCAGCTCATCGTTGAAGAGCACGAGGTGCTCGTTTACCCCGAGGGCACGGCCTGTGCCGATGTACTGCAGGCCGGCGAGCGCGGCGGATCCTTTGCCAGCCGGGTCTTCCTGGGACTGGGCATCGGTGGCCTTTACACCTTGTTTCAGAATGACAACCTGCTTGGCCTCTTTCCACCGACGCCAAAAAAGGATTTCAACTTCGACCCCGGCGGGCAGGAAATCCTGAAGGGCGCGTCCATTCGCGCCGATGTGACCCCCGAGTACCTGGGGGTGGGCTACATTATCGGCATTCGTGTGGCTGGGATTATGCTCGCCGGCGGGGTGTTCAGCTGGATGGTGCTGATGCCGGCGATCGTCTTCTTCGGTAAGCATTTGACGGGGCCGCTCTACCCCGGAACTATTCCCATCTCGCAGATGGATCCGAGCCAGCTTTGGCGGACTTATGTGCGACCCATGGGCGCGGGGGCAGTTGCTGCCAGTGGCTTGATCACACTGCTGCGGACGGCGCCGACCATCATTTCCGCCCTCACCTCTGGCTTTGCCAAGATGGGTAAGAGCAAGGGTGGGGTGGTGGAGCAGCCCAGCCGCACCGATCATGACCTGCCGATGAGCGTGGTTGTCGGGGGCAGCGTGCTGCTGGTCGTGCTGATGACGGCGTTCCTGCAGTTCAAGCCTGTCCCGGGCGCGCAGGTTGGCCTGCTGGCGAACGTTGCTGCCAGCTTGCTGGTTGTGGTCTTCGGGTTCCTGTTCGTGACGGTGAGTGCGCGGATTGTGGGCATCGTGGGCTCCAGCGCCAGCCCGGTTTCCGGCATGACGATTGCCACGCTGATGGCAACGGCGGCCATCTTCCTGGTAAAGGGATGGACCGCGCCAGCGTTTGGTGCGCTGGCCATTACGATCGGCGGGGTGGTTTGCGTGGCGGCCTCGAATGCTGGAGATACGTCGCAGGACCTCAAGACGGGCTTCCTGATCGGCGCTACGCCGTGGAAGCAGCAGGTGGCTGTGATGGTGGGCGTAATTGTGAGCGTGTTCGCCATCGGACCTACGCTGAGCGGCATGAACCGGGCGTTTGAGAGCTTCCAGACGATGCCTTTGCCGAGGACGATCTCGCTGAGTGCACTGCCTGAAGGTGTCACCAACCAGGGCCAGTTTCCACGAGGCAGCTTCGCACTGACGGACAAGGCGCAGGCGAAGGATGCGCCTAAAGTGGTGGTGAACGATGCGGGTAAGTACTTGCTGCTCAACTCGATCGGGTCGGCTACGCTGGAGGACGGCAAATATCTTTACAATCCGGCGACGCAGCGGCTGGAGGTGCAGTGGGTGCAGGGGATTGGGAGTGAGAAGGTGGCGGCACCCCAGGGGCGGTTGATGGCTACCGTGATCAACGGCATCCTGAGCCGGAAGCTGCCGTGGAGCCTGGTGCTGCTGGGCGTGGCGCTGGTGATTGGGATCGAGCTGCTGGGGGTGCGGTCGCTTACCTTTGCGGTTGGGGCTTACCTGTCTATCGGGACGACTCTGGCTATCTTCGTGGGCGGCGTGATGCGGTGGATGGTTGACCGGGCTACGGCTCGGGAGGGCGGCGCGCTGTCGGCGGCTGAGACGGAGGTCTCTTCGGGCAGTCTGTATGCTTCCGGGCTGATCGCTGCCGGCGGTATCATGGGATTGATTGGTGTCTGTGTGAAGGTGTGGGAGGATTTGACCCACAAGACGATGCCGGCGTTCGCGACCACGAACCCGCTCTACAAGGATTGGGTGAGTGTCGTCGGCTTTGCGGCGCTGGCGTTCAGCCTGTACTACTTCGCACGGAAGCCGCTGGGAAGCAAAGAGGAGATTTAGAGTGAAGCGTTTGCATTGTTGGGCAGCAGTATTGGCAGTAGCGGCGGTGGTAGCCCCCGGGGCGCGGGCGGATGATGCGTCCAAGGCAGCAAAGGTGCAGCAGCTCCTAACCGTGATGCGCACGGAGCGCAGCGCCGCGCAGATGAAGGACTCGGTTTCGGCGCAGATTCAGCGGATGATCCAGGGCATGCCGGGGATGAATAACCTGACCGCGGAGCAGAAGCGGATTGCGGACGACTTCCAGAAGCGGGCGCTGGGCGCGGTGGCTGAAACCATCACCTGGAAGTCGATGGAGCCGGATTACGAGAAGGCCTACTCTTCGGTGTTTACCGAGGCTGAGATCGATGGCCTGCTGGCGTTTTACAAGTCGCCGACCGGGCAGGCCCTGTTGACCAAGGGGCAGGACCTGGGCGGCAAGGAGATCCAGATCGGGCAGGCGCGGATGGCGATCCTGCAGCCCCGTCTGAAGGCCATGAACGACGACTTCGCGCGGCAGATGATGGCGGCGGCGCCTCCGCGGCCAACCACGCCAGCCAAGCCGTCCGCGGCGTCGAAGGCGCCAGCGAAGTAGGGGGCCGGCCCCCCCAGACCTTGATCTCAAAATCTCTGATTCTAAAGGGTGAGGTCTGGGCAGACGTCTGGTCGACGGTCTGGCTGGTCTGCGGTTTGAACTCGATCATAAAAGGCCGCCTCCGGGGTTCCGGATGGCGGCCTTGGTGTTTTCGGCGAGCAGGTGAATCTGAAGGCCGTTTCCATTCCGGTATTGCTGCTAGTTCTATTTTATCGAAGTGAGTGGGGTAAATGTGCCAGGTTTATGGCGTTTGGTTTGTTAGAGATGAGGGGTTTGGGGGGTTGACAGGTTTTGATTGGCGTCTGGGCCGGTGATGGAGGGATCGGGCTGTGCCGCCAGGGACGGACTAGCCGCTCGGCCGGTTGGCAGACTTTTATAGTCTGCCGTTGCCGCCGTGCCTTCACTGAAGGAGGTGCGGGCGAAGTTGGCTTGGGCCGCTGATGCTTTGATGGGAGTGGATGCTTGGTGGGTGGCGATCAGCGGCAACCACGGGACAGTGCGGGGCCCCCAGCTGCGCCCCAGGATGGCGGCGAAGGGCAAATCGCAGCGATAGGAACTATCTCGGCTTTACAAAGCAAAACCCCGGCGCGAGGCCGGGGCTCTGGGTTGAGGACGAAGCGTAGGTTAGGGCTTGGTGCCGAGTTTGTTTTGAGCGACCTGAGCCGACAACGGAGTGATAACCGGGACGGCTGCTCCAACGATCTCGGAGATGGAGGTGCCAGACGATGAATTGGTTCCCATCCAGACATTTCCCGAAGGATCGATAGTTACTCCGCGAAGTGTCGACGGGAAGACTGTTGACGGCTTTTGGAAACCGCCGTTCGTTCCCGCGGCAGTTGCGGTTCCACCTGTTGGGGACAACGGGGAGCCACTGTTGGAGTACTCCGTTACGGCTTGCATCGGGGTCGTTCCATTCTGGGAGACGCCATTAGGAACCCAAACATTTCCCGCACCGTCGATTGCGACTCCGCGACCCGAGTTCAGGCCGCCAGAGTAGGCTGGGCTCAGGAAGCTATTTGTAGCTGTCCCGTTTGCACCCGGCGTGAAGTTCGACATGATGTTGCGGGAGTTGCTCTCGGCAGTCCAGACCTTGCCGGTGCTGTCGATCGCCAGGATTCCCTGATCGTTGTACGAACCGAGGTTCCCGGCGTCCACGTTGGCTGACACGTAACCGCCCACGGGGCTGTCAGCGACGTTGCTGTCAGGATAGTACTCGAAAAGGCCGCCTGCGGTGCTGGCTTCCCCAACCCAAATGCGGCTGCTTCCATCGATCGCCATGAAGTTCGGTGCGCTGTTTGTTGCGCCGCCGATCAGCGTCGCAGCAGCAGGGCTTCCGGATGCAGCTCCGGTGAACTCACGTACTGTCTTAGCCGACGTGGTGTAGAAGACATTACCTGTACCGTCAGCTGCGATGGCCCACGGCGTGATGCTCGCTTCAGTCCAAGTTGTGGCGCTGAGGGTGTTGGGGTCTACCTTGGCGATACCACCTGCGGTGTGTCCGGCCGCCCAAACGTTTCCGGCGGTGTCAATGGTCAGGCCTTCGATCTGAGACATCGTAGAACCCAGGGTGCAGGCCAAGGGTGTTCCGTTCGGGCTGAATTCGCTGAGATTAGCGAACACTGTCGCGCTCTTGGTGGCGTTGCTGGCAACCCAAATGTTGCCCGATGCGTCAGCCGCCACCATATAGGGGTAGAGGATGACATTGCCAACGGCACCAGAACCGGTGCAAGCCGCCGAAGCTGCCGTGCCAGCGTTGTAATTGATTCCAAGGGTCCAATCGGTCGGCTGCTGGTTTGCTGCCAGAGTCGGCTGGAACGGCGAGGTGGGTGGCGCGAGGGTGAAGAGATTAGTCATCCCGGTCGTGCCCCCGCTGGTGGGGTTGATCATCATGTAATAGGCAGCCTGAAGGACGTCTGCAGGTGTCGCGAAGGTGGCGCCGGGCTGGCTGGTGAGCGATGCCGACGCCGGGGGAGTCGCGTACTGAAACAGCGTATTGCACGGATCTGACGTGTTTGAAGTGGTGTTGACGCAGGCCGCGAGAATATTGGCGATGGTGTTGATCTTGGTTTGTTCCGGCGTCACGGTGATCACGGTACCGCTGACCGTGCTCGCCGTTCCGGTCAGCGTTTTGGAGGTAAGAGCAACGCCTGTGGGAACGTCCACCATGTTGGAAATGGTGTTTACTGCGTTGGCAAAACCCAGAGCAGACTGGGTGGTATTGGCGTAGCCGAAGGATTCGAAGGCGGGGTTGAAGTACTGCTGCAGGGCCGCGATGGTGGCCACGGTGGTGACTTCGTTCATGTCAACGAAGGTGGCACTGGATACCTGGGAGCAGGGGCCAATGGCGATGGCGAACTCTGCCGCGATATTGATGGGGCTGTTAGGGCCCTGGGTGCTGCCGCCGGAGGCGGTGATGTAGATCTGCGGATCCGTGCCGTAGGTGGCGGTATTGGTGGGGCAGGAGTAGGTGCCGGGCGTTCCGGTAGTGCCGTCTGGCGTGCCTTGGGCTGGAGCGAGCTTGGTGAAGCTGAACGAGCCGGACGCGTCATTGTTTGAGCTGACGGTGGTAAGAAGGTGACCGGGTGAGCCGTAGCCGGCATGGCCGGCAGTGAAGATCTGGACGGTGGCACCGCTGATGGGCTGGTTACCGCCGTGGAGGGTGCCGGAGATCTTCGCGGCTCCCGTGAAGGAGTTGGTGCCAGGGGCGGTAGTCACCATATTGGCGCAGCCCGTGACGAGCGCGACCGGCGCGAAAGCAGCGGCTAGAAAGGCTAAACGCTTCAGGGACGAGGAAGTGAGCGACATCGATGGGGCCTCCGTGAGATGCAGGGCGTGCATGGAAATGCAAAAACAAAACTCCCCGGTCGTGCGGGGAAGATAGCAAGGGTTACCGAGATAATACCTCAGTAGGGTGAGAATGTTGTGATGCCTGCGTAAAAGTTGGAGTTGCCGGACGGTTGAAAATTTCTTTTTACACGGTGGAAATGTGGTGTGAGGAGGAGACGAGCGGGAAGTGGGTGTGAGTGAATAGTGAAAAGTGAATAGTGAATAAGGACGTTCTTGGTGGTGGGGTTCGGTGGCTTTGGTTTGGGTGTGTCTGGTGGGAACGGTGGTGATGCTGCTGGCTTTCGGGTCGACGTGGAGGATGGGCGGTCGGGTCATGGCGACAGCAGGTTCCCTGCGGGAATGACAGGAAGAAAGGCAAGGGCAACGGCGAGAGCAACTGCAACAGCAGGTTCCCTGCGGGAATGACAGCCAGAAAGGCAACGGCAGCTGCAACTGCAAGTGCAACGGCAACTACAACTGCAAGGGCAAATACAGCAGCAGATTCCTTCGCTGCGCTACGGAATGACAACTTTGCCCGGGGGAGGGTTTGCTTAGAGCGCAGGCTTAGAACTCCAGGCTTGGAACTCCAGCCTTAGAGCTCCAAAATGATGGGCATGATGAGGGGGCGGCGGTTGGCGTTTTTCTGGATGAAGCGCTTGAGGTCGCCGCGGATCTTGTCCTTCATGACGCCGTAGTCGCGGCGCTCTTCGGCGCTGGACATTTCGAGGGTGCGGGAGACGATGTCGCGGGCGTTGCGGAGGAGGTCGGGGTCGTCTGCAGCGAAGCCGCGGGTGGTGATTTCGGGCTGACCTTCGACCTGGCCGGTGCGCTTGTTGATGGCGATGATGGGAAGGAAGACGCCGTCTTCGCCGAGGTGCTTGCGGTCGCGGATGACGGTGTCTTCGACGACGTCGGCGGTGGAGTTGTTATCGATGCAGACGCGGCCGGTGGTGACTTTGCCGGTTTTGTTGGCGGAGTTGGCGTCGAGGGTGAGGACGTCACCGTCTTCGAGCAGCATGACCTTTTCGGGAATGCCGGTGGAGATGGCGAGCTCGACGTGGCGCTTGAGGTGGCGGTAGTCGCCGTGTACGGGGATGAAGAACTTGGGCTTGACGAGGTTGATCATCAGGCGGAGCTCTTCCTGGGAGCCGTGGCCGGAGACGTGGATGAGGCCGTTGGTGCCGTCGTCGTGGATGACGCGGGCGTCGCGGCGCTCGAGGTGGTCGATGACGCGGTAGATGCCCTTCTCGTTGCCGGGGATGATGCGGGAGGAGAGCAGGACGGTGTCGCCCGGGTCGATTTTGGCGAACTTGTGGTTGTCTACGGCGGCGCGGGAGAGGGCGGACATGGGCTCGCCCTGGGTTCCGGAGATCAGGATGCAGAGCTTGTTGCTGGGCAGGTCGCGGATCTGGCCGGCAGGGATGATGAGGCCCTGCGGCGGGTCGAGGTAGCCGAGGTCCTGCGCGATTTCGGTGGAGTTTTCAAGCGAACGGCCGATGATGGCGATCTTGCGGCCGTGCTTCTGGGCGAGCTCCATGGCGATGCGAATGCGATGGATCGAGGAGGAGAAGCAGGAGAAGAGAATCTTCTTGGAGGCCGCGGCGAAGATGTCGTCGAGGCGGGGGATGACGGCCTTTTCGCCGGGGGTGAAGCCGGGACGATCAACGTTGGTGGAGTCCTGCAGGAGGCAGAGGACGCCTTGTTTGCCGAGGTCGGCGAAGGCCTGGAGGTCGAAGGGGTGGCCGTCGGGGGAGCTGAGGTCGATCTTGAAGTCGCCGGTGTGGAGGACGATGCCGACGGGGGTGTGGATGGCGAGGGCTACGCAGTCGACGAGCGAATGGGTGACGCGGATGGGCAGGATGCTGAAGGGCCCGAGGGTGACGCGGCGGCCGGGAAGGATTTCGATGAGCTCGGCATCGTCGAGGAGGCGGTGCTCGTCGAGCTTGCCTTCCACGTAGGCGAGGGTGAACTCGGTGCCGTAGACGGGGACGTTGAGCTCGGAGAGGATCCAGGGGAGGCCGCCGATGTGGTCCTCGTGGCCGTGGGTGAGGACGATGCCGCGGACTTTTTCGCGGTTCTCGACGAGGTAGCTGATGTCGGGGACAACGATGTCTACGCCGAGGAGCTCTTCTTCGGGGAACATGAGGCCGGCGTCGATGACGAGGATGTCGTCGGCATAGCGGAGGGCGAGGCAGTTCATGCCGAACTCGCCCAGACCGCCGAGCGGAATGATTTGCAGTTTATCTAACGAAGCTGATGCCATGGATCTTCAGTCTATCGCAGTAAGGAGTGCTGTCCGGCATTCGGTCACAAATGAGCAGGTGGGGCGGTGAGGTCTTCGGGGGCGGTGCGGGCGCGGGCGGCGTTGGTGAGCTTGCCGGAGACGGTTCCGTGGACGGTCTTCCAGATGCCAATGATGAAGAAGAACCAGCCGGCGTTGCCAGCCTGGTCGGGCGGGAGGAGGCGGGCGGCCAGGCAGCAGAGCAGACCGACGCATCCGACGCCGAAGTGGTCCCACATATAGGAGAGGGTGAGGGTGGTTTCGAGGGGATTGAGGTGGGCGTGCTTGCGCTGGCGCCAGGCGTTCCAATACATGGCGGCGTAGATGAAGTAGATGGCGGCGAATCCGGCGCCGTAGACCATCATGAGCTCGCGGGGCTGGCCGACCTGGGTGAAGACGTTGCGGGACTGGCCGGTGGCCTGCGCGGCGATGAGATTGAAGAGGAACTTGAGCGGGTAGACGTAGAAAAGGACCGTGAACAGGAGGCCGCAGTTGAGAAAGATGGTGGTGCGGTCGTGCAGGTTGAAGCGGCGGAAGAAGGTGTAGTGGTCCCACCAGACGAGGATGAGGAAGATGAAGCAGATGGCGAAGGGAACGAAGCCGAGCAGAACGGCGTGCAGCTCGTTGTAGGTGTGGGGGACTTCGAGGGAGACGACGATGAGCGTGAGGGCGAAGCCGAAGACGACGTCGGAGAAGCCGTCGATGCGGGAGAGTTCGATTCCGCGGAGACGGAAGCCGTCTTTGTTGATGTGGTGGTGGAGAGGCATGGGTGGGGTTAGGGTATCAGGTGGCGGTGATTCGGGACGCTGTTAACGG
The DNA here is from genome assembly GCA_903873705.1 of uncultured Acidobacteriota bacterium. Classification (GTDB taxonomy): domain Bacteria; phylum Acidobacteriota; class Terriglobia; order Terriglobales; family Acidobacteriaceae; genus Granulicella. The sequence goes on along the minus strand of CAIQPK010000059.1, from coordinate 78,793 downwards.
AGGAGGTCTTCGAGGGTGGTGGAGAGGTCGGTCTTCTCGTCTCGGTATTTGACGATGATGGGGGTGTAGACGCTTAGGCCGAGGGATCTGCCGGGTTCGGTGGTGATGGCGCGGGAGCCGGGGACTACTACGGCGCCGGCGGGGATGATGAGGGGTTGGTCGGGGGTGGCTTTGAGGATGGTGTTGTTGGGGAGGTCGTATACCGGGGTGCCGCGGGTGAGGATGACGCCGGCGGCGAGGACGGCGCGGGCGCGGACGATGGTGCCTTCGTAGACGCCGGTGTTGCCGCCGATGAGGGCGTCGTCTTCGATGATGACGGGGGAGGCGTTGACGGGCTCTAACACGCCACCAATTTGGGCTGATGCAGAGAGGTGGACGCGCTTGCCGATCTGGGCGCAGGAGCCGACGAGGGCGTGGGAGTCGATCATGGTGCCTTCGTCTACGAAGGCGCCGACGTTGACGTAAGCCGGGGGCATCATGACGACGCCTTTGGCGAGGAAGGCGCCGGCGCGGACGGAGCTGCCGCCGGGGACGATGCGGATGCCCTGCTCGGGTTTGAACTGGCGGGCGGGGTAGGTGGCTTTGTCGACGAAGCTGAGCGCGGGGTGGGCGACGGGGTTGCTGCCGTTCATGCTTTCGAGTGCGCCGAGGCGGAAGCCGAGGAGGATGCCGCGCTTGACCCAGGCGTTGACGCGCCAGGCTTGTCCGCCAGCGACGAGGGGGGCGGTGGGGTCGGGTTCGGCTGAGCGGAGGGTGCCGGCTTCGAGGGCGTCGCGGAGCTGGTGGAAGGCTTTGAGGGCGTCTTTGTTGCCGATGGCGGCGGGGCCTTCGGCGAAGAATTGTTCGATGGTCTGTTCGAGAGAGGAAGGTGTGCTCATGGATAAAAAGATTGTAGCCGGGCGTACTGTGCAGGACTCTTGAGGCGAGCTAGTGGCACTGGCTGGGTTCCGCATGCGGGCGTTTATAGGGATTTCCTTGCAGATCGCTGAAACTCACTTCCATGCACACGGCTGGCCTATACTTCACGCCGTTGAAGACGTACGTCACTCTGGATTCTTCGTTTGCAGATTCATGCGCCGCGATAAGGATGTCCGGCTGGTCGTGATGTGCAGCTTTCAGAACTTCAATCCTCGTCCCGCTGGCATTGCCGAGCAGCAGACGGTAGTGGTTGTCGAGAACCCAGACAGCACAGTTGCCTGTTCCACTGCACTCGGCTGTTCCCCAACCTCCCTGCATAAGAAGAAGAGATCCGGTGGCAGTGGTTATTCGTTGAGTGCGGATGGACCGTTTCACCGCACCGATCTCGGCTTTCTCGATCCAGTTGGTCTTCATCTCACTGCGAAGTTGAGGTTCGATGGCGCGCATAATGGCCAGACGTTGCTCCCCGGACATGCTGGTGATTGGCGTCAGAAGTTGCTGCTCATCGATGCGCCAAACTTGTGAGTCGGCGTTTATCCCCGTCATCAGGACGATCGTTAGCAGCCAGCGCATTAGAACACCCGCAAATTGTCGTCCGGCCGGTCGCTGAGGAGGCCTAGTTCGCCTAGGATGATTTCGAGTTTGCGGCGGGTGGTGGAGGCGACGGGGACCATGGGGAGGCGGAGGTTTTCGTTGCCTCGTCCGATCATCGAAAGGACGGCTTTGATGGGGGCGGGGCTGGGTTCGGTGAAGATGGCCTGCATCAGGGGGAAGTAATGGCGGTTGATGCGGCGGGCGGCGATCCAGTGGTCGTTGAGGGCGGAGGCTACCATTTGGGACATTTGCTGGGGGATGGCGTTCGAGGCTACCGAGATGAGGCCCATGCCGCCTACGGCTAGCGTGGGGAGGGCCAGGGCGTCGTCGCCGGAAAAGACGCGGAAGGCGCGGGGGGCCTGGGTGAGCAGCTCGGTGATCTGCTGCATGTTGCCGCTGGATTCCTTGATGCCGACGATGTTGGGTAGTTCTGCCAGCCGTAGCACGGTTTCAGGCTCTAAGTTGGCGGCGGTGCGGCCGGGGATGTTGTAGAGCAGGATGGGGAGCTCGGTGGCCTCGGCTATGGCGCGGAAGTGCTCGTACTGGCCGCGCTGGTTGGGCTTGGTGTAGTAAGGGTTGGCGGTGAGGATGCCGGTGAGGCCGTCGATTTTGGCGAGCTTTTTGACGTTGGCTACGGCCTGGTGCGTGGCGTTGTGGGTTGCTCCGGCGAAGACCGGGACGCGGCCGGCGGCGGCGGCTACCGTGACTTCGATGACGCGGAGCCACTCGGGTTCGGTGAGGGTGGCGGCTTCGCCGGTGGTGCCGCAGGGGATGAGCAGGGAGACGCCGTTGGCGATCTGCCAGTTGACGTGGGCCAGCAGCGCCGGTTCGTCGACCGTGCCGTCCTGGCGAAAGGGAGTGATGAGAGCGGTGCCGCAGCCTTGCAGGTTCATGCGATACGTAGTTTAGTGCATTGGGCCTTGTGCGGGGTGGGCGAGGCGGAAAACGTGGCGATATCCGGCTCTAGTTGCCCGGGGAGGAGCGTGGGGCGGAGACGGGCGGGCATACCCCAGGGGCATACCCCAGGGGCATACCCCAGGGGCATACCCCAGGGGCATACCCCAGGGGCTGAAGCCCCGCGTCTTCGGCAGGATATGAAACCCGAGGCTGAAGCCTCGGGGTACCTTCAGGCAACGGCAAGAGCAAGAGCGGCGACAAGAGCAACGTCAACGGCGGCGTTGGGGTTGCCGTTGAGGCTAGGGGTGGTGGGGTGAGTGGGGAGTTTCGGTTTCGCAGCGTTCTACGCCGAGGGTGGGGATGACCCAGACGAGGGTGATGCCTCCGATGATGCAGAGGGTGGTCATGGGATACCAGTGCGCGAGGGCGATGCAGGCGGCGTAGGTGGCGAGCGATCCCCAGTGCTTGGCCTGGACGGCGAGGTCGGCGTGGACGATGGTGCCTTCGGCGCGGCGGCGGTCGTTGATGGTCATGCGGAGGAGCATGAAGCCGAAGCCGGTGAGCGCGAGGGAGGCGGCGTAGAGCGAGACGGAGAAGCTGTCGCGGTGTTTTTCCTGCACGTAAGAGGTGAAGAAGGGAAGCAGCGAAAGCAGGAAAAGCCAGACGAGGTTGGCCCAGAGCACGCGGGGTGAGGCTTCGCGGATGCCGTGGACAAGCAGGTGGTGGTTGACCCAGTAAATGCCGACGAAGGCGAACGAGAGGCCGTAGACGCCGAGGATGGGGGCGATGGCCTGGAGGCCGGCGGCGCCGTTTTCGTGGGGGACGTGGAGCTCCAGCACCATGATGGTGATGATGACCGCGATGACGCCGTCCGAGAAGGCTTCAAGGCGTGAGGGTGGGAAGGTGTGGGCCATGGCTTTGGCTTGCAGGATACAACGGCAGTTGCGGCTTTGCGGCGAATTGAGGAAGGATTTGGTGGGTGGTACAAACGGCGCGCGAAGGTGCGCATCTTATGCTGTAAGCATGATGAGCCTTCGCACGTCCGCCGTTGTTCTTCTCGCCACCACGCTGACTGTTTCCGGTTGCAAGCCGGATGCTGCGCTGAAGAAGGCGGAAGTGATCGGTAAGGGGAGCCAGCCTGTGGGCGGTGCTGCGCCCAGCTCGGATGCGGGGCGGATTGAGGGCGTGATTCATTTCAATGGGCCGGCGCCCGCGAAAGTGATGCTGGATACGACGATGGATCCTAATTGCGTGCGGGCTGGTGTGGCCGTTCCGAAGGAGCAGGTTGTGGTGGCCGGCGGCCGGCTGGCCAACGTTTATGTGTATATCAAGGCGGGCGCCCCGCCGGCGCCGGTGGTGGCGAATGCGGCGCCGGTGGTGCTGGACCAGAAAGACTGCCGGTATATACCGCACGTGATCGCGTTGCAGCAGGGTGGGACGGTGGAGGTGAGGAACTCCGATCCGACGATGCATACGAGCCTGACGGTAACGTCAACGTCGGGTGGCGGCAATGCGCGGATGGACATTACGCAGGGGCCGATGGGCAATCCGGTGAGCCATCCGTTCATGCAGCCCGAGACCATGGTGCGGGTGTTCTGTACGAACCACGGATGGATGAGTGCGTTCATCAACATTGCGCCGAATGCGTACTTTGCGGTGTCGGGTGAGGATGGGCGTTTTACGATTGCCGGGCTGCCGCCGGGGGAGTACACGCTGGCGGCCGTGCACGAGACGCTGGGCGAGCAGGACGTCAAGATTACGGTGCCGCCGAAGGGCGTTCTGCAGGCGGATTTCACTTTTTCGGGAAAGTAATTCGGGTCTATTCATTTTGCAGGTTCTGAAAGGTCAGCCATGAACTTCTCGCTCACGTTCCCGGTTCACGCCATTCCGGTGTGGTTTCTTGTTTTGTCGCTGTTTTTGCCGCGCATCTCGATGGTGATTGCGTGGTTGCAGCACAGCATGGTGCAGTACATTCCGCCGACGATCGGGATTATTCCGGCGATCGTCGCACTGCTGATTCCGCGGGTGCTGATCCTGTTCTGGATCTACCAGGACCAGGGCATCACGATCTGGTTTCTTATTCATGCGATTGCGCTGCTGGCGGCGTGGGGCGGCGGAAGCCACCGGGTGCGGCGGCGTTATCGGCGGGTGGAGTACGTGGACTAACTGCGGTTGGCTGCGCCCTGCCTGCCGCTGGTCACCAATCTGACCGGGGGTGGGCAGGGATGGATCACGTGGGTGGGGCTGTCCGCGTCCTGATGCGTTATCTTTAAAGCATTATGGAACGGCGTAACGTAGGCATTCTGGGCGCGACCGGCATGGTCGGCCAACGATTTATTCAGCTTCTAGCTAATCACCCCTGGTTCAACATTACGTGGATTGCCGCGAGCGACCGCTCGGCGGGCAAGGCGTACGCGGACGCGTGTAAATGGAAGCTCGACACGCCGCTGCCGGAGCGCATCGCAAAGATGGTGCTGCAGCCTAACCTGCCGGAACTGGCGACGGGCGAGCTGCCGCGGATTATTTTTGCGGCACTGGACTCGGATATTGCGCGTGAGCTGGAGCCGAAGTTTGCCGAGGCGGGGTGCGCGGTGATTTCGAACAGCTCGGCGTTTCGGATGACTCCGGATGTGCCGCTGGTGGTGCCGGAGGTGAATGCGGACCATCTTGATGTGCTGGAGGCGCAGGCTACTCGGAAGACGAGCGGCGGGTACATTGTGACGAACCCGAACTGTTCGGCGATTGGGCTGGTGCTCGCGCTGAAGCCGCTGGAAATGGCGTTCGGGATTGATCAGCTTTTTGTGACGACGATGCAGGCGGTTTCAGGCGCGGGTTATCCGGGCGTGGCGTCGCTGGACATCATGGGCAACGTGGTGCCGTTCATCAAGAGCGAAGAAGAGAAGATGCAGGAAGAGGTTGGGAAGCTGCTGGGCGCGACGGACGGGCGTGGATTTCAGCCGCTGGAGGCGAAGGTTTCCGCGCATTGCAATCGCGTGGCGGTGATCGACGGGCACACGGAGTGCGTGAGCATCAAGCTGAAGAAGAAGGCGACGTATGAAGAGATACTCGCTGCGTTTGAAGGCTTCCAGCCGCTGAGCGGCAAGGGGCATGAGGGGCTGCATCTGCCTTCGGCACCGCTGTTTCCGGTGGAGTATGACACGGCAGTGGATCGTCCGCAGCCGCGCATTGACCTGATGCGCGGGAACGGGATGGCGACGACGGTGGGACGCCTGCGCTCCTGCTCGATCTTTGACTGGAAGTTTGTGCTGCTGTCGCACAATACGATTCGCGGTGCGGCGGGTGCGGCGATTTTGAATGCGGAGATTCTGGCGGTGCTGGGCAAGTTTGATTTCCGCAAATTTCCTGCGCTTGCGGTGCGAGAGGCGGTGACGGCATGAGCACACCTCGGCCTGAAATCGTAGTGATGAAGTTTGGTGGGACGTCGGTTGAAGACGCTGTGGCGATCAAGCGGACGGCGGGTATTGTTGCGGGACGCCATGCGAAGGGGCTGAAGCCGGTGGTGGTGGTTTCGGCGATGTCGAAGGTGACGGACCAGCTGCTGGCGTGCTCGGCTGCAGCGTATGCCGGGCGCGGCGATAAGGATGTGGCGTTCGAGATTTCTGCGCGGCTGCGTTCGCGGCACATCGAGACCGCGATGCAGATGACCACCGGCGACCGGCTGGAAGGCGTGCTGGCCGTGATTGCGGAAAATTTCGATGGGCTGGATGAGTTGCTGAGCGGCATATCTGCGCTGGGCGAGCTGACGCTGCGGACGTCGGATCTGGTGGTCAGCTTTGGTGAGCGGATGTCGAGCGTGATGGTGGCGGCGGCGTTTGCGGAGCTGGGGCTGGATGCAGTGCAGTTTGACGCGCGGCAGTGCATCATCACCGACAACACTCACGGCAAGGCTGCGCCCAACGAGCAGGCGATTGAAGCGGCGCTGGAGAAGCTGGTGCTGCCGCTGATTGAGGCGGGAAAGATTCCGGTGATGGGCGGTTTCATTGGGTCGACGCCGGAGGGTGTGACGACGACGCTGGGACGCGGCGGCTCGGACTACACGGCTGCACTGGTTGGCGGCGGGCTGCATGGCGGCGCGATTGAGATCTGGACGGACGTGAACGGGATTATGACGACCGATCCTCGGATCTGCTCGGATGCGCTGCGGGTGAAGACGGTGAGCTTTGAGGAAGCTGCGGAGCTCGCATACTTTGGCGCCAAGGTGCTGCATCCGGCGACGATTCTGCCGGCGGTGCAGAAGAATATTCCGGTTTGGGTGCTGAACAGCCGGAATCCGACGAACGAGGGAACGAAGATCGTGGCGACGCCGGCTGTGTGCCGGAGTCCGTTCAAGGCGATTGCGGCGAAGAAGCGGCTGACGATCATCGACATTGTGGCCAGCCGTATGCTGCTGGCGCATGGATTTTTGAAGGCCGTGTTCGATGTCTTCGATAAGCACAAGTGCGCGATCGATATGGTCTCCACTTCCGAGGTTTCGATCTCGGTGACGGTGGACTCGAATGAAGCGTTGCCGGCGATTTGCGCGGAGCTGCGTCAGATTGCCGACGTGAACTACGAAGGCGGCAAGGCGCTGATCTGCCTCGTTGGTAACGATATTCGCGGTCATGCGGGCATCGCGGCGCAGGTGTTTACGGCGGTGCAGCATGTGAACCTGCGGATGATCTCGCAGGGCGCAAGCGAAATCAACATGAGCTTCATGATCGACGAAGAGGATGTTGAGGAAGCGGTGCGGTCGCTGCATAAGCGGTTCTTTACGGCGCCGGATGAGAATGTGTTTGATGTGGAAGCGAGAGCCGTTACCGTCGGATAGCGGCAAACTGCACGTGCCCGATGAGGCCGATGATGCTTCAGGATAAGTACAAACCGGTCTTGACTTGCCTAGTCGGAATTGTTGGTCTTGCGTTGAGGTTGGCGTCAGATTTCGTTCGCCTGAGGGGAGCTGAGCACTCCGCGTTCCGGGCCGTCGGGACGGCGATGTATTTCGTTGCGCTCTTCTTTGCGATGAGAAGTGGGAAGAGGCAAGTCTCCTCAACCAGCGAGAAGGTCGCGGCGATTTGCGTCATTTCGGGAGCGTTTCTGTTTGCAGCATCTCTCTTCATCCACACGCTGCCGTGGGTGCATAAGCTTCTCGGAACATTGTCCTTGAGCCTGCTGTTGATTTGCTGGTCTGTTCCCCGCTCGCGCTGGGCGGAGTTTTCTTTGGTGCCTATCTTTATCGTGACACTTTTTCAAATCCGCTGGAAAGATTTGGCGACACTTGCTTCGATGCCGCCGAGCATGATGATCGGAATGGTGGTCGTGTGGGCGCTCCTTTCATTGCTGGCTTTCCGACTCATCGACAAACGCCATATTCAACCGCACGTTGAACTAAACTAGATCCATGCGCATACTCGTTCTCGGAGTTGGGAAGACTGGCAAGTTAGTGGCGGAAGTAGCGGCGGAGCGCGGCCATAGTGTGCATGTGCTCGATGCCAAGGAGAACAAGGATGCTTCGGCCCTGACGCCACCGTTTGTGACGGGGTTTGATGCGGTGATTGACTTCACTACGCCTGAGGCGGTGGTGCAGAACATGCGCGCTTGCCTGGCTAATGGCGCGAAGATGGTGATCGGAACCACCGGGTGGTACGACAAATTGGACGATATGCGTGCGCTGACGGAGCGGCGTGGGGCTGCGCTGCTGCATGGGACGAATTTTTCGGTGGGCGTGCAGTTGATGTTGAAGCTGGCGGCGGATATGACGGCGGAGCTGAAGCCTCATGGGTATGCGTTTTCGATTTCCGAGACGCACCATATTACGAAGCTGGATGCGCCGTCGGGGACCGCGCTGACGCTGCGGGATGTGGTGCAGAAGGCCTCGGGTGCGGAGGTGCCGGTGGCGTCGGTGCGGTCGGGTGAGGCAGTGGGGCTGCATGTGCTGGAGGCGGCGGGGAACGGCGACAAGATGCTGCTGACGCATGAGTCTCACTCGCGGCGGCCGTTTGCGGAGGGTGCGGTGCGCGCGGCTGAGTGGCTTGCGGGCAGGACCGGGGTTTACGACTTCCGGGAAGTGTTTCCGCAGCTCTAACGATGGCTGGCACGCGATAAACTGAGAGGCATGAGTTCTTCTGCTACTCCCTCCGATGCTTTCGCCGCTCTTTCTTTTGAACAGAAGCTTGACCGCCTTGCCGAGGTTTCGGTGCGGATTGGGCTGGGTTTGCAGCCTGGACAGGAGCTGGTGCTGACGGCTCCTACCGATGCGCTGCCGCTGGTGCGGCTGATTACGGCTCATGCTTACAAGGCCGGGGCGAAGCTGGTGACGACGTTCTACTCCGACGATGCGGCTACGCTGGCGCGATATCAGAACGCTCCTGATGAGAGCTTTGACTATGCGCCGGCGTGGTATCACGATGCGATTGCGACGGCGTTCAAGTCGGGCGCGGCGCGGATGGGCGTGACGGGGGCGAACCCCGCGCTGCTGGCGCAGCAGGACCCAGCGAAGGTGTCGCGGGCGAATGTGGCGGCTTCGAAGGCTTCGAAGCCGGCGATGGAGCTGATTACGCGGCACGAGATCAACTGGACGATTGTGGCGGCGGCCACGCCCGCGTGGGCGAAGCTGGTGTTTCCGGATGACCCGGAGCCCGCGGCGCTATCGAAGTTGTGGGATGCGATCTTCTTCGCGTCGCGGATTACGAGCGATGACCCGGTTGCGCAGTGGAAGCAGCATGGCGAAAACCTGAAGCGGCGCGTGGACTTTTTGAATGGGCGACGGTATCACTCGCTGCGGTTCTATACGCCGGATGGCGCGACGGATTTGACCGTCGGGTTGGCTGATCAGCATCTGTGGGCGGGTGGGGGAACGACCGCGGGTAACGGGGTTTATTGCCAGCCGAATATTCCTACCGAAGAGTGTTTTACTACGCCGCACAAGGACCGCGTGAATGGGTTTGTGACGGCTTCGAAGCCGCTCTCGCACCAGGGCACGCTGATCGAGAATATTCGGTGCGAGTTCAAGGATGGCAAGATTGTGAAGGCCACGGCGACGGCGGGCGAAGAGGCGATCAACAAGCTGATTTCCACTGATGAAGGTGCGCGAAAGCTGGGCGAGGTGGCGCTGGTTCCACACAACTCGCCGATTGCGCAGGGTGGGATTTTGTTCTGGAACACGTTGTTCGATGAGAATGCGGCCTCGCATATTGCGCTGGGGCAGGCTTACTCGACTTGCTTGATTGGCGGGGAGAAGATGTCGAATGAGGAGCTGGCGAAGCTGGGGGCGAATGAAAGCCTGATCCATGTGGACTGGATGATTGGCGGGCCCACGATGAATGTGGATGGGCTGGCGGAGGATGGGACGGCGGAGCCGCTGATGCGGGCGGGGGACTGGGTGTAAAGGCAGAGTGTAGACGGTAGTGGGTAGAGCGTAGTGAAAGACAACGGCCTGAGCTTGATGCTCTGGCCGTTTGTCGTTGAAAGAAGCTACAGCGCTGCGATGACCGCTTCGGCGAAGGCTTTTGTGCCGACTGTGCCGCCTACGTCGCGGGTGAGGGAGGTGCCGGCGGCGTAGACCTTTTCGAGGGCGGCGTGGATCTTGTTGGCGGCTTCGGGCTCGTTGAGGTGGTGGAGCATGAGGATGGCGGATTGCAGGACGGCGGTGGGGTTGGCCTTGTCCTGTCCGGCGATGTCGGGGGCGGAGCCGTGGACGGCTTCGAAGATGGCACACTCTTTGCCGAGGTTGGCGCCGGGGACGAGGCCGAGGCCGCCGACGAAAGCGGAGCAGAGGTCGGAGAGGATGTCGCCGTAGAGGTTGGTGGTGAGGATGATGTCGTACTGGTACGGGTTGAGGACGAGCTGCATGCAGGTGTTGTCGACGATGTGCTCGGCGTAGGTGACTTCCGGGTAGCCTTCCGCGACCTTGCGGCAGCAGCGGAGGAAGAGGCCGTCCGAGAGCTTCATGATATTGGCCTTGTGGATGGCATGGATCTTCTTGCGGCCGTGCTTGCGGGCGTACTCGAAGGCGGCTTTGGCGATGCGCGTGGAGCCGTTGCTGGTGATGATTTTGAGCGACTGCGCGATGTCGGGGTTGATCATGACCTCGAGGCCGGCGTAGAGGTCTTCAGTATTTTCGCGGAAGATGATGAGGTCGATGTTGGGGTAGTTGGTTTTGAGGCCGGGGAGAGTTTTTACAGGGCGGAAGTTGGCGTAGAGGTCGAACTTTTTGCGCAGGGCTACATTGATTGACGAGAAGCCCGCGCCGATAGGCGTGCCGACGGGGCCTTTGAGGGCGACGCGGTTTTGTTCGATGGAGTCGTACAGGGCCTTGGGGATGTACTCGCCGGTTTTGGCGAAGGCGTCGGCGCCGGCGTTGTAGGTGTGCCAGTCGAAGGTGCAGCCGAGGGGCGTGCAGGCGGCTTCGAGGATGCTGACGGTGGCGGAAGTGACTTCGGGGCCGATGCCGTCGCCGGGGATGAGTGTGATTTGGTGGGTACGTGAGGGCATGGGGTTCTCGGGTGTTGTGGCGATGCGAGCGGAAAGCAGGTCCTTCGCTGCGCTCAGGATGACAATCTCAGGTGTTGCGGGGGTGCAGGATTACCGCATGTTGCGTTTGGCTTTGACGTCTTTGCCGGCGAGCAGGTCTTCGAGTTCGGCTTTGAATTCGCGGACGTCCTTGAAGTCGCGGTAGACGCTGGCGAAACGGATGTAGGCTACGGTGTCGATGTCTTTGAGGCGGTTCATGATGAGCTCGCCGACGGAGGCGGTGGTGCGTTCGCGGCCTTCGGAGTCGATGACGAAGGCTTCGGTGGCGTCGACGATTTCCTGCATCTGGGCGACGGAGACTTTGCGCTTCTGGCAGGAGTGGAGGAGGCCGGAGAGGACCTTTTGGCGGTCGAAGCGCTCGCGGCGGCCGTCTTTTTTTACGACCATGTAGGGGATTTCGTCGATGCGCTCGTAGGTGGTGAAGCGCTTGGTGCAGCGTTCGCACTCGCGGCGGCGGCGGATGGAGTCGGCCTCCTTGCTCTCGCGCGAATCGATGACTTTATCCTGGGTGAAACCGCAGAAGGGACATTTCATTTCAGTTACAAGTCTAGCAGCGCGAGGGGGGCGAGAGCGGTGGTGGGCGTGAACGGAAGTGGCGTCATTCCCATGTCCGAAAATCCGGACATGGGGCACCCCGATGTCTGGGCGGAGTGTGCGGGGCCTAGTCCGTGGACTGCTCGGTGGCCTGGCGGAGAGAGGTGCCGGCGAGGCGGGCAGCGATGAGGCCGACGGGGACGAAGCTGAGCGTGGTGATGAAGAGGATGATGGCGCCGCAGGCGGTGGCGGCTTCAATTGGAGCGCCAAAGATAGCGTGGATGGCGGTGGCTAGCAGGGCAATCTGCGTGAACCAGCCGAGCACTGGCAGCTGAACGAGTGAGCCGCCCATGCTGGTGGCCATGAGCAGCATGCTCTGGGTGAAGCTGAGGGTGGCGAGCTGCGGCGTGGCGGCCATGGCGTGGGCCGACTGCACGTACGACTCGGCGATGCCGAGCCAGATGAGCAGCGAGAGGGCCAGCGCGGAGAGGAACTCGCGGAGGCTGGTGAGGGTGTCGAGGCCGGCGCGGAAATCGAGGATGCGTTCGGCGGCGGCTGTGGCGAAGGTTGGAGAGACGGGAGTGAGCAGCTTTGTGGCGAGGCGGGCGAGCTTGTCGCCGGCGAAGCGGATGGTGACGGCGAAGGCGGCGAGGCCGAGCGTGGCGATGGAGGAAAGGATGCCGGCGCGGGCGAAGAGCTCGTGGTGGGGAAGGTCGCGGGGCGCGAGGGCGAGGGTGGCGGAGAAGATGATGGCGGCGGCGGCGAGATCGAAGATGCGTTCGACCGAGTAGACGGCGATTTGCGCGGCTACGGGCAGGCCGGTGCGGCGGGCGATGAGGTAGGGGCGGGTGAGGTCGGCGAGGCGTCCGAAGAGCGCGACGGCGGTGAAGCCGACGAACTGCGGAGCGACGAGCGTGGAGGAGGCGACGCGCTGGCGCGGGCCGAGGAGCACGGCCCAGCGGACACCTCGCAGCCAGAAACCGGCGTAGATGCAGGCGGAGCCGAGGAGGACGTGGAGCCACGCGACGGAATGGAGCTGGGCGGCGAGGGAGAGCCAGTCGAACGCGATGCGGTGGGTGGCCCAGGCGCCGATGGCGAGCAGGACGATGCCGAGGGCTGCCATTATGGCGTTGCGTTTGGTCATCAGGGAAATTTAGTGGGCGATGTGCGCGGCCACTGCGGTGAGGGCAGAGGCTTGTTTGCGGCGGTTGAACTCGCGGATGACGCGGGCTACGTAGGCGCGGGTTTCGCGGAAGGGCGGGATGCCGCGGTAGCGGTCGACGGCGCCCGGGCCGGCGTTATAGGCGGCGAGCGCGAGGGCGACGTTGTCCTTGTAGCGCTTGAGGAGGGTGTCGAGGTAGGCGGTGCCGCCGGCGATGTTTTCGTCGGCGTGGAAGGCGTTGCGGACGCCGTTTTCGCGGGCGGTCTGCGGCATGAGCTGCATCAGGCCCTGCGCGCCGGCGTGGGAGACGGCGGTGACGCGGCCGCCGCTTTCGGCGTGGATGACGGAGAGCAGGAGGTCCTCGTCTATATTGTGCGCGGTGCCGGCGGTGGCGAGCATCTGGCGCATTTCTTCGGCCGTCGGCTGTCCCGTGCTGACCGTGTGAAGTACGGCGGTGGCAGGTTGGAGCGTTGCGGGCTGGGGTGGGTCGGGCAATAGATCGACGCGGAGGATTTCGCTGGCGCGGAGGTCCTGGTAGTTGTCGGCGGAGAGGAAGACGCGGACGTGGTCGGCGTCGATGGCCTCGTGGCGCACGCAGTCGAGCTCGAAGCCGGTGCGGAGGGTGAGGCGCTCCATGGCATGCGCGAAGGGGCAGGACGCCGCGAGGGCGAAGGCCGCGATGAGCGCGTGGCGACGGTGTTTGGCGAAGCAGGGCACTGTTATGAGACTACCACCGGGTACCAATGGGAAGCGCGCTGAGGGCGGCTTCGATGGCGGCGGCAACACCGTCGTCGTCGTTGGATGGGCCGAGCTGCCAGCCGCGTGCGGTGGCTTGGGATTTGAGGTCGGCGGGGGCGTTGGCCATGAGGACGGCGTGCCCGGCGGCTTCGAGCATGGAGACGTCGTTCCAGTTGTCGCCGATGGCGAGGACCTCGTCCGGCTGCAGGCCGCGCTGGGCGGCGTGGCGGAGGATGGCGTTGCCCTTGGAGCAGCCGGCGGGCAGGATGTCGACGATGCAGAGATCGCGGAGCGGGTACTCGGTGCGGTGGATGGCGACCTGGGCGGTGTGGATGCGTTCGCGGGGCGTGACGCCGACGGCGTAGACGTGTTCGTGCTCGAGGAGGCGCTGCTCGGCGCGGCGCATTTTGGCGACCGGACCGGCGAGCATCATCTGGATGGGTGGATCGCCTTCGAGGGCATGCTCCAGCCGTTCGACATGAGCGATGTAAGGCTGGTTGACGGTCATCCAGGCCCCGACGCTGGTGTGCAGGTCGTCGAGGTGCTCGACGACGAGGGCGCCGTGGTCGTCTTCGCCGTCGGGTCGTACGGAGTCGAAGGTGACGACGAGCGTGCTGCGGTACTCGGCCATGTGCTCGCAGAGCCAGCGCGAGGTGGTGAGCGGGAGGTAGGTGCGGTGGAGCAACTCGGCCTTGCCGATGGTGCGGACGACGCTGCCGTTGGAGCTGACGAGGGCAAGTGCGGGGTTGAGGTCGAGCTGGCGCAGGACCTTCATGGCGTAGCAGTGGCGGCGGCCGGTGGCGATGACGATTTCTACGCCGGCGTGGTCGGCGGCGCGGAGTGCGGCGAGGTTGCGGGGGCTGACGTGGCCGTTGGAGCCGAGGAGCGTGCCATCCATGTCGATGGCGATGAGGCCGATTTGCATATCGCTTAAGGATAACGCGAGGGTGGGTGTACGGGGCTGTTATGCGCGATAGCATGGAGGGATGCCTGCTATCGCTTACCTTGAATGTGCTCGTTGCCACCACCGCGTTTCCGCCGATACTCCCCAGACGCTTTGCCCGATTGATGCGGGGTCGCTTTATGTCCGCTATGACATGGAGGCGCTGAAGAAAACGGCGCGGCGGGAGCGTCCGGCGGAGATTGCCGCCGCGGCCAATGCGGCCGGGAAGACGAGCGCCGGGATGTGGCGGTATGCGGATGTGCTGCCGGATGTGGAGCCCGTGTCGCTGGGTGAGGGCTGGACGTCGATGATTGCGAGCCAGCGGTATGCAGGGCTGTTTGTTAAGGAAGAGGGAGCGAATCCTACGGGGACGTTCAAGGCTCGTGGGCTTGGGCTTGCTGTGACGATGGCGAAGCAGTATGGGCTGCGGCATCTGGCTGTGCCTTCCGCGGGTAATGCTGCGGGGGCGCTGGCGGCTTATGCTGCTGCGGCGGGGATTGCGGCGCATATTTTTATGCCGCAGGATGTGCCACTGGCGAATTACCTGGAAGGCATCGTTTACGGCGCGGATGTGACGATGGTGGATGGGCTGATTTCGGACTGCGCGCGGATGGTGGGGGAACGGATCAAGGCGCAGAAAGAGGCGGGGATGGCGGCGGAGGATGTGTGGTTCGACATATCTACGCTGAAGGAGCCGTTCCGCGTGGAAGGCAAGAAGACGATGGGCTATGAACTTGTCGAGCAGCTGGGGTGGACTTATCCGGATGCGGTTTTTTATCCGACCGGTGGTGGCGTGGGGCTGATTGGGATGTGGAAAGCGTTTGAAGAGATGGAAGAGCTGGGCTGGGTGCGTGGAAAGCGGCCGCGGATGTATGCGCTGCAGGCCACCGGCTGCGCACCGATGGCGAAGGCGTTTGACGCGGGCGCGGCGGCGAGTGAGTTCTTCCAGAATGCGGACACGTTTGCGGCGGGGCTGAGGGTGCCGAAGCCCTATGGCGATGCGATCATCCTGGATAT
The DNA here is from genome assembly GCA_903873705.1 of uncultured Acidobacteriota bacterium. Lineage (GTDB taxonomy): Bacteria > Acidobacteriota > Terriglobia > Terriglobales > Acidobacteriaceae > Granulicella. The sequence goes on along the minus strand of CAIQPK010000059.1, from coordinate 63,461 downwards.
TGTGCGGGCGTCAGGCGGCAAGGTTCTGGCGAGCGACGATGCGACGATCCTGGCTTCGATTCTGGATTGGGCTAAACACGAAGGGCTGTTCCTTTCGCCGGAAGGCGCTGCGGCTACGGCGGCTTATGACACGCTGCTGGCGAGTGGCGAGATCAAGGCGGGCGAGCGCGTGGTGCTGTTCAACACGGGCGCGGGGTTGAAGTACACGGATATGACGGCAGATGCGATGAAGCTGCGCCGGCCGGGGTCGTTGCCGACGTCGCTGCCGGTGGGTGGGATTATTACGCCGGTGTAGTGCGCGCTCCGGCGGAGGTGATGTCGGCGGTGGCGCGCTCGAGCACGCCTACCTGGCGCGCGATGCGGGTGAGCAGCTGGTCGGCGAGCGAGAGGCCCTGCTGGGCATCGAGCGCGATCTCGGGAAGTGGCTGGTCGCTGGCATCGGTGCAGTTGACCAGCTGTAAAGCGACGGTGTCGAGGCGGGCGGCGAGGTCGGTGATGGTGGTGGTGACCTCTTCTGCGCCGGAACCGATGGCGGCGAAGGTGGTGATGGCCTGGGTGAGGCGGCGGAGGTAGGCCGTGAAGGTGAGGGCGTCATGGTTGAGGCGCTCGTGCGCTGGCCGGGAGTGCAGCGGGATGCTGTGCTCGAGCAGGGCGCGGTCGAGGCTTTCTTCGGCGTCGTTGGTTGCGAGGCCGCAGGCGCGGCGGGCGGGGGCGAGCACGGTGCGCTCGGCGATGGTGCGGGCGTGCAGATCGCCGGCAGGGCATTGCCAGAAGCGCAGCATGGCGCGGAGGTAGGCGGCATCGGCGGTGGCGGCGCGGGCGAGCAGGCCGGGGAGCTGGAGGCTTTCGCGCTCGGGCCAGAAGAGCAGCATGGCGAGCAGGGCGATGGCTGCGCCCACGCCGGTCATGCCCATGCGGACGGCGGCGAAGTGCCAGTCGCGGAGATGCGGGAGGGTCATGAGAACGACGGTGGGCGTGAGGAAGAAGCAGTACCAAGCGTAGTCGGCTGCGTAGACGGCGAGGGTGAAGAAGCAGCCGATGGCGATCACGGCGATGATGCCGGCTTCCGATGAGATCCCGGCGGCGAGTACGGCTGCGAGGATAGCGCCGGCGACGGTGCCGCCAACGCGGTCGCCGGAGCGACGCCAGGTTTCGCCGGTGTAGGGCTGCAGCACGATGATGGAGGTCATGGGCAGCCAGTAGCTGTGGGTGATGTGGGTGAGGTGAAGGAGCCAGACGTCGAGCGAGGTGACAGCGGCGAGGCGGAGCGCGTGGCGGAAGATGAGGGAGCGCGGGGTGAGGTTGGCGCGGAGGGCGTCGAGCCACATGGGGGTTGACGCGGGTGTTCCGGCGTCGGCGGAGAGGTTCAGGCGGAGCGCTGCCGTGCGGGTGGCGCGCGGTTCTGAACCGGTCCAGATGGCGCGCAGGGCTTCGTAGGCGACTTCGAGCGAAAGCAGGCAATCGCGCTCGATGGCGATGAGCTGGGCTTCGATCTGGGCTTCGAGAGGGTTCCGTGTGTCGGAGGGAAGGGCTTCGTAAAGACGAGCGCCGCGGTGCATGTTGGTGGAGCGCGAGCCTTCCGTGGTGAACGCGGCGGCATCGTCGGCGGGCCGGGTGCGCAGCGCGGCTTCTATGGGCTGTAGCGATTGCAGCAGCCAGGTGGAGAGTGCGGTGATCTGCGCGTGGGCTTCGGGGCCGGCTGCGGCGGCGTCGGGGCGGAGGTCGTTGAGGCGGAGTACGCGGGCGAAGAGGAGGTCGGCGGCCTGCACCAGGGAGGCGAGGTTGCGCGCGCGGATGGTGCGGGCGGTCATGCGGGCGGGGGTGGCGGCGAGGGCGGCTTGTGCGGCTTCGATGAGCAGGCGGATCTGGTGGACGAGCTCGTTGTTTTTGGAGCGCGCGAGTTCGGTGGGGCCGGGTGGGGTTTCGATGATGGCAGCGAGTTCGCGGAGCCGGGCGTAGAGGTCGGCGACGGCCTGGCGGGCGGGGTCGAAGGGGTCGACGGGCCAGAGGAGGAGAGCGAAGCCGGAGGCCCAGGCGGCTCCGACGATGAAGGAGATCATGCAGGCGAGGCCGTACGCGGAGGTGTGCTCGGCGCCGCCGTACGCGACGATGTAGCAGACGAGAACGAGTACGTTGCTGGCGGCGAAGGGTTGCGACATGACTCGGGAGAGCGTGACGGCGAAGCAGAAGAGGGCGGTAATAACGATGCCGACGGGAAGCGACGCGGGCGCGAGCGTGCCGAGCAGCACCGCGCCGCCGCCGGCGAAGATGACGGTGGCGATGTTGGCGAGGCGCGAGCGGTAGGGGCCGCCGTTGTCGACCGTGAGTACCTGGAGTGCGCCGAGCGCGGCCCAGCCGCTGGATTTGCCGAGGAGGTGACAGGCCACCATGACACTGCCGACGGCGAGGCCGGCGCGCGCGCCGCGTCGCCACTGCACGCGGGCAAGGGTTGCGCGGAAGCCTGAGGTCAGCCATGTCATCCGGCTAAGTGTAGAGGTTGGGAGCCGCGAGTGGGACTACTATTTGCCGCAGGTCTTGTTGCGGGCGCCGTGAGCTCCGGCGACTTTGGCGGCGGGTTCGGTCATGTACTCGCCGTCTTTGGTTTTGCCGTAGTAACGGTCGCCGTAGCAGTGGTAGACGCGGGTGGCGGTGTTGACCCAGACCTTGCCGGGGCCTCCGCCGGGAGCGGTGGTGGCGGCGGGTTTGGGCATGGGTCTGGGGGCGGGTGCGGTCTGGGCTAGTGCGGGGAGGAAGGCGAGGAGAGCGGTCGCGAGGTAGAGGCGAAGGCGCATGACGTGGTGCTCCGGTGTCAGAAGGTAGGCGTTGCGGGATTCGCAGAAATGCTAACAGGAGTATTGTCGGGCGTCAGTATTCGTCGCGATTGACATTGCCTTTGCCGGTGAGCGCGTACTTTGCGCAGCGCCAGCAATAACGCAGCGAGGCGAAGAAGAGGATGATGGCGGCGATGCCATAAAAGATGAGGAAGAATCCGCTGAAAAACATGTAGGCGTCGACGGCGGCGAAGAGCGCGAGAAAAATGGCGCAGATGCCCTGCGCCCAGCGGCCGAAGTGATCGTCCTCATCCCACATGAATTAGAGCTTAGTTGAAGCCGCGGCGGGTGCGGTTGAAGGCGGCTCCGGCTTCGCGTTCCTGTTCGCGCTGGCGCATTTTTTCGGCGTAGGCGGCAGCGTCGTCGTTGCGCTTTTTCTTTTCGCCGGCGGAGAAGGTGCGGGCTTCGGAGCGGGAGATGCGCTTGTGGGCGGTCATGCCTTCGAGGAGGAATTCGGCGGCGGAGACGGCTACTTCGGGCTTGGATTTGGAGTTGATGTTGAGGGGGGAGAGTTTTTCGATGAGGCCCTGAATTTGTTTGAGTTCGGCGAGGACGGTGGCGGAGGGCTGCTTGTCGTTCAGTTCGACGGCGCCGCCGAGGTTGAACCACTGCTCGATTTGCTGGGTGTTGGTGGCGGCGAAGTAGCCGTCGAAGACGTGGGCGACAGCGGAGCGGATGAGCTCGCGGATGACGACGTCGGAGCCGCGCATTTCGCCTTCGTACTCGAGCTCGATCTTGCCGGTGATACCGGGGAGCGCGGCGAAGATGTCGCCGACGCGGGGCACGACGAGGCTTTCGCCGTGCAGCAGCGCTCGGCGCTCGGCGTTCGAGACGACGAGTTCCATGGTGCTGATGGGGAGGCGCTGCGAGACGCCGGATTTCTTGTCGACCTTCTTGTCTTCGCGTGCGACGAAGGCGATCTGTTCGACGATCTGACGGATGTAGTGGGGGATTTCGATGCCCTGGATGGCGTTGTTTTCGGGCGCGTAGCTGCGCGCGGTCCAGGCTTCCTGCTCGGTGATGCTGATGGCTTCTTCGACCGACTCCGGGTAGTGGGTGCGGATCTCTGAGCCGATGCGGTCCTTGAGCGGCGTGACGATTTTGCCGCGGGCGGTGTAGTCCTCGGGGTTGGCGGAGAAGACGATGGCGACGTCGAGCTCGAGGCGGACGGGATAGCCCTTAATCTGGACGTCGCCTTCCTGCATGATGTTGAAGAGGGCGACCTGGATTTTGCCGGCGAGGTCGGGGAGCTCGTTGATGGCGAAGATGCCGCGGTTGGCGCGGGGGAGCAGGCCGTAGTGCATGGTGAGCTCGGAGCCGAGCTGGTGGCCGGAGCGGGCGGCCTTGATGGGGTCGACGTCGCCGATGAGGTCGGCTACGGTGACGTCGGGTGTGGCGAGCTTTTCGACGTAGCGCTCGATAGGCGTCATCCACGCGATGGGCGTGTCGTCGCCTTTTTCGGCGACCAGGTCACGGGCGAATTTGGAGAGTGGAGCGTAGGGGTCGTCGCGGAGCTCGGAGCCGGCGACGTACGGGGATTGCGGGTCGAGCAGCGTGGTGAGGGCGCGGAGGAGGCGCGACTTGGCCTGGCCGCGGAGGCCGAGCAGGATGAAGTTGTGGCGGGAAAGGATGGCGTTGACCACCTGGGGGACGACGGTGTCGTCGTAGCCAACGATGCCGGGGAAGAGCGGCTCGCCTGACCTGGGGCCGTTGGGCGCGGTTTCGCGGAGGCGCACGATGAGGTTGTCGCGCAGCTCGTCTTTGACGGAGCGCGAGACCCGCTCGGGGGTGAATTCAGAGTTGCGGAGCTGGCCGAGGGTGCGCGGGAGTGTGGTGGACGGCATAGATGGAGTATAGATGTGCGCCGGGGTGGTGGGGATTCGGCGTTGGCGCGCGCTAGGTTGATGGAGTCAGGCAGGCGTCGTAGATGTCATCCTCAGGCTTATCCCAAATTGCAGCAAAGGCAGGAATACTCATCGTCTGTGCCGCGCGGGTGACTTCACGCTCTTCCAGAATCTCCGGAATTGAGGAATCGACGGCAGTACTCATGATGCCTCCGCAAGGTTATTTTATCGCCGATGCGTGACGCCGCGTTGCTATCAACTAGCTGAGCTCGTCCAACATGCCTTGAAGTTCACTGGCGGCGTGGTCGTTGCCGGTGCGGGCGGCGGCGGTGAGGCCGGCTTCAATGCGGGCTTTGGCGTCGTCGAGGCGGCCGGACTTGATGAGCTGCTGGCCGGACATCTGGTAGGCGGGGACGTAGTCGGGGTTGGCGGCTATGGTCTGGTCGAACTCGGCGAGGGCTTCGGGGGTGCGGCCTTCAGCGACGTAGGCCATCGCCAGGCCGTAACGGGCGAAGGCGTCGCCGGGGTTCTGGGTGAGGATTTCCTTGAGCATCGCGATGCGGTCCATAGACAGAGTGTAGATGGTAGACGGTAGAGCGTAGAAGAGGCGGGTTGAGTGTGGGGGACTCAGATTGGCGGCGGGAGGGTTGACGGGCGAAGTAGAATAGAGGGATGAGCGAACCCTTGCTGGGCCGCAGCGTTTCCGAGTCGCAATCCGAACGTGCCGAAGCGATTTTTCCGGCTGATTCCAATGCGCTGGGCACCCTTTTTGGGGGGCGTCTGATGCAGTTTATTGACCTGGTTGGTGCGATGGCGGCGAGCCGTCATGCGCGGAATTATGTGGTGACGGCTTCGATGGACCACCTTGATTTTGTTACGCCGGTTCGGGTTGGCGAGCTTTTGATTTTGAAGGCGAGTGTGAATCGGGCTTTCAAGACGTCGATGGAAGTGGGCGTGAGGGCGATGGTGGAGGATGTGCGTGAGCAGAAGTTGCGGCATGTTTCGTCTGCCTACCTGACGTTCGTCGCGATGGACAAGACCGGCCAGCGGGTTGAAGTGCCGCAGGTGATTCCCGAGACCGAGCACCAGCGGCGACGGTTTGAAGATGCGTTGCGGCGGCGCGAGATGCGAGCTGGTGAGACGCTGCGGAAGAAAGAGCTGCGGGCGATGCAGACGCCTGAGTTTCACATTTAGCAGTGAATAGTGAGTAGTGAATAGTGAATAAAGACAAGGGCGGAAACTAATGGGACACATGGGAGCAGGGGCGCCGCAGGGTGCGAAGGCGTTGCCGGGAGTGCAGTACATTGTTGCGGTGGGCAGCGGCAAAGGCGGCGTTGGTAAGACGACTGTGGCGGTGAACCTGGCGGTTAGCCTGGCGAAGATGGGTCATCGGGTTGGGTTGATTGACGCTGACATTTATGGGCCGAATGTGCCGACGATGCTGGGGCAGTCGCGGCAGCCGAACATTATTGGCGACAGCCGCATTGAGCCGCTGGTGGCGCATGGCGTGAAGTTTATTTCGGTGGGCCTGATCTCCCCCGGCGACAAGCCGATGGTGATGCGTGGGCCGATGCTGCACCAGATCATCCGGCAATTTCTGCAGCAGGTGGAGTGGGGCGAGCTGGATTTCCTGATCGTCGACCTGCCTCCGGGGACGGGCGACGTGGTGATTTCGCTGGTGCAGACGGTGCCGCTGACGGGCGCTGTGGTGGTGTCTACCGGCTCGTCGGTTGCGTTGCAGGATGCGCGGAAGGCGCTGGAGATGTTTCACCAGGTGAACGTTGAGGTGCTTGGGCTGGTTGAGAATATGTCGCAGATGACGCTGCCGGATGGGTCGGTGATCGACGTGTTTGGCGCGGGCGGGACGGAGCAGACGGCGAAGCAGTTTGGGCTGCAGTTCCTGGGATCGATCGATCTTGATCCGCAGGTGCGTGAGGGTGGCGACCGCGGGTTGCCGGCGGCGCTGGGATCGGAGTCGAAGCGCGCGCAGGAGTTTGCGGCGATTGCCAAGCGCGTGGAGCAGCGGGCGATGGAGGTCGGCGCGAAGAGCGAAGACTTCCTGGAAATTACGTAAGGGTCGGGCTTCGCGCGATGCCCACCCTCACGACGACGAGACCGTCGTTAGGACGGGGCACCCGGAGGGCAGCAGGCTTTTGAAGGGAGGTGGCGATGGACGTTCGAGTAACAGCACGGCAGCGGTCGATTTTGACGGCGATTGTGGAGAGCTACATTGCCACCGGCGAACCGGTGGGGTCGGGCACGATAGCGCGCGCGCAGATTGATGGCAGCTCGATGAGCGCGGCCACCATTCGCAACGAAATGGCGGAGCTGGCGGATGCGGGTTTGTTGGAACAGCCGCATACTTCCGCAGGGCGGGTGCCTTCGGCGCAGGCGTTTCGGCTGTATGTGGAGCAGTTGAGCGGTGGCGCGGCGACGCGGCTACCGGGGCTTTCGCGAGCGCAGGTACATTCGCGGATCGACTCAGGCTTTGCTGGTGTGGCGGGGACGCAGGCGCTGCTGGAGCGGACGTCGCACGTGCTGGCTATGCTTTCGAGCGGCGTGGGTGTGGCGATTGGCGCGGTAGCCGGTGCTGACCTGCTGGAGCATGTGCACTTCAGCCGGTTGGCTGAGCGGCGCGTGCTGGCGGTGCTGGTAACGCGGAGTGGCATGGTGCGCGACCGGGTGCTGGCGCTCGACCGCGACCTTTCGCTGGTGGAGTTGGAAACCGCTGCGAACTTTTTGAATGAGAACTTTCGCGGATGGAATGTGGAACGTGTTCGCGCCGAGTTGGCGCAACGCATTGAACGCGAGCGGAGTGAATATCAGCGGATGATCGAGGGCGTTCAGCATTTGTGGACGCGGACGGTGCCGGACGCCGGACGTGCGCAGCAGTCGGTGTACGTGGAAGGGGTGGCGAATCTTGTGAGCCTGCCTGAGGACCGGGAGCGGTTGCGGGATATGCTTTCGGCGCTGGAGGCCAAGCAGCGGCTGGTGGAGTTGTTGAATGCTTATATTGATTCGAAACAGGATTCGGTCCGCGTGGTCTTCGAGCTCGAGGAGCATGCGCCAGAGATGGCCGGGCTGGTGCTGATTGCCGCGCCTGCTCGGGCTGCCGGGGAAACCCTGGGGACGGTCGGCGTCATCGGATCAAAGCGGATGAATTACGAGAACACGATGAACGCGGTCAGCTACGTGGCGCAGGTGTTTGACCGCCTGAACGAGCCACGATGACGCGCCTCAGCTAAGCTTAAGCAGACGGCACCACAGGAGCCACGATGACACGCGTACGCGATGCCTTAACGCGTTGGTCGCGGTTGGGCCACAACGGAGAAAAAATGACGAACACGGAAACCATGCAGAACGACCCAGCAGGAGAGACTCAGCAAGTGGATATTGAAGCAGGTGACGAACAACCGCAGCCGGGCGCTGTTGACCCCGCGCAGATCGAGATCGGAGCTCTGCGGGCGGAGAATGACCAACTGAAGGACCGGCTGGCGCGGTTGCAGGCGGAGTTCGACAACGCCCGCAAGCGCGAAGCTCGCGAAAAGCAGGATGCGCGCGACTACGCTGTGCAGGGCGCGGTAGAACCCTTCCTCGGGGTGATGGACAACTTCCAGCTTGCGCTGAAAGCAGATGGCTCTGCCGAGCAGCTGCGGACCGGTGTGGAGTTGATTCTGAAGCAGATGGAAGACGCGCTGCGCGGATTGAACGTGCAGGCGGTGGAGACGATTGGCGCGCCGTTCGATCCGCGAATCCACGAGGCCCTGGGGAGCATCGAAACTGTCGAGCACCCGGACCACCAGGTTCTGGAGGAGATTCGTCGCGGTTATAAGCTGCGCGACAAGCTGCTGCGTCCCGCGCTGGTGCGGATCGCGGTGAACCCGGCACAAAAGAGTGAATAGTGAGTAGTGAATAAAACGAGGGTCGTGGTGGCGGCGCTCGAACGAGTTGGAAGGAAAGTGGGATGGCTACGGCGACGATGAAGATGGATTACTACGAAGTCCTGGGTGTGGAGCGCAACGCCGATGACGGCACGATCAAGAGCGCGTACCGCAAGATGGCGATGCAGTTCCATCCGGATCGCAACCCGAACAATCCGGAAGCGGAAGAGAAGTTCAAGGTGTGCAGCGAGGCGTACTCCGTGCTGAGCGACGCGGACAAGCGGGCGGCCTACGATCGCTTTGGTCACGCCGGTGTCAGCGGAGCGGGAGGCTTCCCGGGTGGCGGCAGTCCGTTCCAGGGACAGGGCGATATTGGTGACATCTTCGGCGACCTGTTCGGCGAGATGTTCAACATGGGCGGGCAGCGGCGGGCGTCGCGCGCACAGCGTGGACGCGACCTCAAGTACGAGATGACCATCGAGTTTGAGGAAGCGGTCTTTGGCAAGGAGCAGGAGATCAAGTATCGCCGCGCCGAGGCGTGCACGGAGTGCGTCGGCACCGGATCGGAGAATGGCAAGCAGCCGGAGACGTGCCAGCAGTGCGGCGGCCGCGGCCAGTTCCGTTCGCAGCAAGGCTTCTTTTCAGTAGCGCGCACTTGCCCGGTGTGCAGCGGCACAGGCACCGTCATCCGCACGCCCTGCAAGACGTGCCGCGGTGAAGCGCGGGTTGGCCGCGAACACAGCGTGAAGGTGAAGGTGCCGGCCGGCGTGGAAGACAACACGCGCATCCGTTACAGCGGAGAAGGCGATGCGGGACGCTTCGGCGGACCCGCGGGCGACTTCTACGTCGTGTTGGAAGTGAAGCCGCACAAGTTCTTTGAGCGCGACGGCGACGATCTGCACTGCACCATCCCGGTCAGCTTTCCGCAGGCCGCGCTTGGCGCCGAGGTGCAGATCCAGACGCTGGAAGGCCTGGAAACGCTCAAGATTCCTGAAGGCACGCAGAGCGGCAAAGAGTTCAAGCTGCGGGGCAAAGGCGTTCCGCACCTGAACCAGCACGGCAAGGGCGACCTGGTTGTCGAGGTGCGGGTGCAGACGCCTTCCAAGCTGAGCAAGCAGCAGAAAGATCTGATGAAGCAGCTGGCGGAGACGATGACCGTCGAAAATACGCCGGGCTCGCGGGGGCTGTTCGATAAGGTGAAGGACATCTTCAACTAGCGAGTCAGCAAGTCAGCGGGTCAGCTAGTCAGCGAGGCAGAGGGCGGTGGGCGTGAGCCTGCTGCCCTTTCGCGTTAGAGCAACGCCGAGCAGATGGCGAGGGCTGCGATGGTGGCGGTTTCGGCGCGGAGGATGCGGGGGCCGAGGGTGACGTGCTGCCAGCCGCTGGCGGTGAAGAGTTGCATCTCTTCGGGTGTCCATCCGCCTTCGGGGCCGATGGCGAGAGCGAGCGCACGATTGTGTTCGGCGCCGGGGCCGTCGAAATGGTTATGCGCCGTGAGGGCTGCGGTGAGGGTGTTCTGCTGTTCGGTTTCGGCCAGCAACAGCTTGTGGGGAGCGTCGGCAAGTGATAGTGCCGCCTTCAATGTTTGCGGGTCGTCGATGTCAGGAACGTCGGTGCGGCGTGATTGCTTTGAGGATTCGAGCGCGATACGCCGCCAGCGTTCGACGCGCTTTGCGGCTGCCTGCGCGAGGTGCTTCTCTGTGCGGCGTGCGAGCACCGGTGTGATGCGGGCGGCTCCGAGCTCGGTGGCTTTCTCAATGCCCCACTCCAGGTGATCGAACTTGAAGACGGCGAGCAGCAGGTGGACGGGCAGTGCGGCATCGGCCTCCAGTTCTTCGTGCAGCGTGAATACAACTTCGCGGTCACTGACGGTGGAAATTTCGGCACGATGGAGAAACCCGTTTGCCACTACGTCAAAGATTTGTCCGGGTTGGGCACGCAGCACGCGCGCCAGGTGTGCGGCCTGGTCTCCGGTGAGTGATGCGGTTGTTCCGTTCGATTGGTCTGCGATCCAGCGTCGGCGCGTCATGCTGTTCAGGATAACGCCGTTATGGGTGTGCGTGAAAACCCGCATGAACACTGGTGAGAAACGCCTCGGGGAGCGCTCTAATCGCGCTCCCCGAGTGTGTTGCCTTTGGTATGTACTGCTTTGCCTGGTTGCGTTTGCCTGCGCTCCCAATCGATGCTGAACATCGACGTTGCTTACAACGTACGAAGCAACTAACGAAGGTATAGTTTTCTCGCGCAGCAGAGTCAAGGAAAAAATTGGTCAGAGAGAAACATTTTCGCGTGGCAATGACGGTCGTGACTTGCTTGGTTAGTGCAGTGCTTGCGCGTGAGTGAAGAAGAGGAAGAGTCCGGTGACGAAGTCCTGCAGAAAATGCGCGACGATGACAGCGCGCAGGTTGCCGAATCGCAAAGCGACGACGGCGTAGATGGCACCCAGCACGGTAATCAGTGCTGCTCCTCCGACGCCTTCGTAGAGGTGCAGGCTGCCGAAGATGAGCGAGGTGATGGCAACGGAGAGTACGGTGGCGAGCAGGTGTGGCGCGCCCGCGAGCCCGACGTACGCCATAGCCTGCTTCAGCAGGTAGCCGCGAAAGATGTGCTCTTCGCAGAAGCCTGCCGTGCAGCTGACCAGCAGCCAGAGGAGCATATCGAGCGGTGTGCTGGGAGCGATGGCGCGCACCGTTTTGGAGTCGAGCTTGAAGTGTGAAGCGCGAGTGGGCGCAAGGGGTTCGGGTTTCGCAGGTGGCAGAGGTGGCCATGTTGTGTCGGCCGGATGGGTTGCGGTGGCAGGGTTGCGCGTGCCGCTGGAGTGCGCCCTGTACACGCTCATCGCGCCCGCCGCAGTAGCCGCCACCACGATCGCGACGAAATAAATGCCGACATAAAGCGTAGCGCCGCGACGGAGCTCGCCGGCGAAGGAGCGCGCGTGGCGCTGCAGCGTCTCAAAGAAAAACTGGCGCCGGTTGATGACGCCGGCGACGACCGACCCGAACAACATCCAGGACATGGTGAGTTGAGAAAGATAGGCCAGCGGATGCGGTGCGCCTTCATAAGAAGCCGTGCGGCGCGCGCTGATGGCCGCCCAGGTTCCCATGAGCAGCAGCACTACCGCGGTATGCCACCACGGAGCGATGGGCTCTTCTGTCAGGTTCTCTACAGCGGGGGTTGGCTCTTCGATCAGCACACTTTCATCCATGGGACGTATACTACGGCGTTCACCCGCGCCGTGCGCGAGGTGGACAGAGGAGCCGTTATGAAGGACATCGTTATCGTCAGTGCCGTGCGTACTCCGGTGGGTAAATTTCAGGGTGGGTTATCCGATCTGACTGCCGTCGAACTGGGTGCCATCGCGGTACGCACGGCGGTGGAGCGTGCCGGTTTGAGCGGCGCAGACGTGGACGAATGCATTATGGGCTGCGTGCTGCCGGCGGGGCTGGGGCAGGCTCCGGCGCGCCAGGCGGCGCTGCGTGCGGGGTTGAGCGACCGGGTGAGCGCCTTGACGATCAACATGGTGTGCGGATCGGGCCTGCGCGCGGTTGGGTTGGCGGCGCAGGCCATCGCGCAGGGCGATGCGGAGATTGTCGTCGCTGGTGGCATGGAGTCGATGTCGAATGTGCCGTACCTGCTGCCGGGTGCGCGCAAGGGGTACAGGCTGGGGGATCAGAAAGTCGTGGACTCGATGGTCCAGGATGGCCTGTGGTGTCCGTGCGAGAACTGGCACATGGGTATGTCCGCTGAGGCGGTGGCGGAGAAGCACAGCTTCACGCGCGAGCAGCAGGATGCGTATGCGGTGGAGTCGCATCGCCGCGCGGCGGCGGCGTGGAACAAGGGGCGCTTCGGTGCGGAGGTGGTTCCGGTTGAGGTGAAGAGCCGGAAGGGAAGCGTGATGGTGACGCGCGATGAGAGCGTGCGTGAGGATGCTTCGCTGGAGTCGCTGGCGGCGCTGAAGCCGGCGTTCAAGAAAGATGGCGGCACGGTGACGGCGGGCAATGCTCCGGGCGTGAATGATGCGGCGGCGGCGCTGGTGGTGATGAGCGCAGAGAAGGCGGCGTCGCTGGGGCTGAAGCCGCTGGCGACGATCAAGGCCCAGGCGACGAGCGGGGTTGCGCCGAAGTGGATCATGCTGGCTCCGGTGACCGGGGTGCAGAACGTGTTGAATAAGGCTGGCTGGTCGCTGGACGAGGTTGATTTGTTTGAGTTGAACGAGGCGTTCGCGGTGCAGGCGATGGGCGTGACGAAGGAGTTGGGGCTCGACCTGGCGAAGGTGAATGTGAATGGAGGGGCGGTGGCGATTGGGCACCCGATCGGGGCGAGTGGGGCTCGGGTGCTGGTGACGCTGCTGCACGAGATGCAGCGCCGCGATGCGAAGAAGGGTGTGGCCGCGCTGTGTCTTGGGGGAGGGAACTCGGTAGCGCTGGCGGTGGAACGAAGCTGACTGTTATTGACGTTTCGGGCGATCCTGAGCGCCGTGATGGATGCTCAGGATCATCACGGCATCACCGACAACTTCGTAAGTGAGGATGTATCCACTTGAAGGTAAGACGCACTCGCGTGTACCGGGAATCGGGCCAAGTCTCCAGCGGTGTGACAAGCTCGTCAGCACTTGACCTTCGTCATAAATTTCCTGCGAGACGCGCTGAGCCATCGATTCGCTTCTCATCGACAGAAAATCGACAATTTCGCTCAGATGTTCAATCGCTTCCTGCGTCTACCGAACGTTCACCTACCAGCCCATGCGCTTTTTCAAGTTGGAAAAGACTTCTTCGTGGCTCAGTGTTTGTCCGGCAACGATCTGTGCTCTTGATCGTTCGATCGCCGCTTGATGCTCTCGCTGCGTGTGCAGGAATTTATCTACCGCCTCCTGAGCGAGCTCGTCCGTCGTACGCTCAGTCACTTCGGCGATTTGTGCCACTGCCGTTTCCTGTTCGAGCGTCAGTTGAACACTCATGGATTCAGCGTAGAACTGTGCCTGGAATCAGTCAACGGCTGTGTCTCTTCAGCACTCGATGATATTCAGCGCCAACCCGGCCAGCGAGGTTTCCTTGTAGCGCGACTGCATGTCCATGCCGGTGCGGTACATGGTGTCGATGATCTGGTCTAGCGAGATTTTGTGGGTGCCGGGGTCGTTCATAGCGAGGCGGCAGGCGTTAACGGCTTTGACGGCTCCCATGCCGTTGCGCTCGATGCAGGGGATCTGGACGAGGCCGCCGATGGGGTCGCAGGTCATGCCGAGGTTGTGTTCCATGCCGATCTCGGCGGCGTGTTCGATCGCAGCGTTGTCGCCACCGAGAGCCGCGACGAGTCCGCCAGCGGCCATGGAGCAGGCGACGCCGACTTCGCCCTGGCAGCCGACTTCGGCGCCGGAGATGCTCGCGTTTTCCTTGTAGAGAATGCCGATGGCGGCGGCAGTGAGGAAGTAGCGGAGCAGGCCGGCTTCCTTTTCCTGCGGCGAAGCGCTGTGCGATCCGTGGTGCAGGTAGAAGTAGGCGATGGCGGGAATGACGCCGGCTGCGCCGTTAGTGGGCGCTGTGACGACGCGTCCGCCGGCGGCGTTTTCTTCGTTCACGGCCATGGCGACGAGGGTGACCGAGTCCATGGGTGCGAGCGGGTCGCGGAATCGGCCGTCGGCGTCCATGCGTTCGAGACGGCGCGCGAGGCCTGCCGCACGACGCCGCACGTTGAGGCCTCCGGGGAGCGTGCCTTCGGTGGCGATGCCGCGCTCGATGCACTGCTCCATGGTGTGCCAGAGGGTGAGGATGGCGGCCTTGATCTGCTGCTCCGGTGAGAGCGCGGCGATGTCGGGCGCGGGTGCGCCGATGTCAGGGCGCAGGGGCGAGACGATACGGTCGATGCGGCGCGTGATGGTGGGGTCGCTGAGGAGCGCGATCTCGTTGGCGAGGACGAGGTCGGCGATGGAGAGGCCGTGCTCGTCGGCGACGCGCAGGAGTTCAGCGGCGCTGGCGAAGGGGTAGGGAACGCTGCGCTTCTTCGCTCCGCCGGGGTTGGCGTACTCTTCCGCTGAAAGGATGAAGCCGCCGCCGATGGAGTAGTAGACCTGCGCGAAGACGACGCTGCCGCTGTCGTCGAGAAGGCTGAAGCGCATGCCGTTAGGGTGGGTTGGCGCGGCGGTGTCGGGATACATCTGGTCGCGGTGGAAGCGGAGATCGGTGGCGGGATCGAAGCGCACGGCGTGCTGGCCAAAGAGATTTAGAGCGTGTGTTTTGCTCAGGCTGGCCAGGCGCTGGTCAATGTGGGTGAGGTCTACGGTGTCGGGCGACTCTTCGAGGAGGCCCATCATGACGGCGCGGTCGGTCGCGTGGCCGATGCCGGTGAGGGCGAGCGAACCGTAGAGGTCGACGGTGATGGCGGTGCCCGATGTGCCGGTGGCGGCGAGCTCCCGCAGGAAGCGCAACGCGGCCCGCATGGGGCCGACGGTGTGCGAACTGGAGGGGCCGATGCCGATCTTGAAGAGTTCGAAGAGACTCGTATTCACAGGGCTATTCTAGGCTCGCTTAGTGCTTCGCGCCGGTCCCCGCGATGCGCAGGTAGGACGCTGCGGCAGCCAGGCGCACGGGGAGCTTGCTGTCGTCGAGCAATGCGGCGAGCGCTACGGCTGTGGCATGGTCGCTCCAATGTCCGAGCGCTTTGGCCGCGGCGGCGCGCACGACGGGGTCCTTGTCGCTCAGCGCTTCCATCAGCTCCTGGTGCACGGCGGGTGTGTGGAGCTCGGCGACGAGGTCGATGGCTACGGCTCGCGCAGAGTTGCCGCCGTTCTTGCGGGCATACTCGTACGCCGAAACGCCGACGCCGAAGGGCCCGAGCAGCAGGCCCGCGCCCTGGGTGGCACCAAGCGTGGCCAGCGCGGCCGGGTTGTGCAGGGTGCGGGCCGCGGAGTGTCGCGCGCCTTTGAAGAGTCCTGGGCCTGCCGGACGGTCGCCATCGGCAACCTCGGTCAACAGGTCGGCGCCGGAGTGATCGTGCAATTTCCAGAGCGTGACGGCGGCGGTGTAGGCAACCACCGGCTCGGCGTCGTCGAGCGCCTTGCGCAGGTCGGGGAGCAGGCGGGGATTCTTGTTTTCGCCGGCTGCGAGCACGGCCCCGGTGCGCACGTCGAGGTCCTTGTCGGTCATCGACGTGGCGATGAGCTTTGCGGCGCGGGGATCATTGCCCATGCTGCCGAGCGCGGCGAGCGCTTCGATGCGTTGTTCGGAGTGTTGCGTGGGCGCCACCGTTTCGCTCAACAGTGTCCAGGAGTGTTCCGCGGGGTTTTTAAAAGTGGTTGCAGCAGGCGGCGTCTGCGCCAGGAGAGAGCAGGGAGCAAGGCAGGCCAGGAGGGCCAGGACGGCCAGGACGGCAGAGCGGAGAGTGACGTGCATGAAGATCCTCATTCCATGGGGAAGGAAAACTTGTTGGAACACTTGATTCTAGTCAGATGCTATTCTCGGAGAACTTTACGGCCTCTCTCGCAGCAACGGGTATAAATATGCTCTTCAAGACGCGCAGTGCAGCAGTCTACGGGATCGACGCGCACATCATCGACGTAGAAGTCGACTTTTCGGGCGTCAAGCAGGCCGAAGAAACGTTCAATATGGTGGGCCTGCCGGACGCGGCGGTGCGCGAGAGCCGCGACCGCGTGCGCGCTGCGATCAAAAACTCCGGCTTCGACCTTCCGCCGACGCGGATCACCATCAACCTGGCTCCGGCTGACCTGAAGAAGGAAGGCTCCGGCTTCGACCTGCCGATTGCCGTGGGCATCCTGGGCGCTTACGGCGGGCTGGCGATTCGGGACGTCTCGGACTTTGTGCTGGTGGGCGAGCTCGGGCTCGATGGCTCGCTGCGCGCGGTGCAGGGGATGCTGCCGATTGCGGTGGCGGCGCGGGCTGCAGGCATCAAGAACCTGATTATCCCGGCAGCGAATGCGCGCGAGGCGGCCGTGGTGCAGGGCGTGAATGTTTATCCGGTGAAGAGTCTGCTGGAGGTGCGCGAGTTGTTGAACGCCGCGTCTTTCGGAACGCTGACGGCGCAGCCGCTGGTGGTGGACAGCTCGACGCTGCTGGATGAGGCGCTGGAGTATCACGCGGACTTTCGCGATGTGCGCGGGCAGCATGTGGCCAAGCGCGCGCTGGAGGTGGCGGCAGCGGGCGGGCACAACATCCTGATGATTGGGCCGCCGGGCAGCGGCAAGACAATGCTCGCCAAGCGGCTGCCGTCAATCCTGACGCCGCTGCGGTTCGAAGAAGCGCTGGAAACGACGAAGATCCACTCGGTTGCCGGGGTGCTCGACGCGGAACAGGGGCTGGTGACGCAGCGGCCGTTCCGCTCGCCGCACCACACGATTTCTGATGCCGGGTTGATCGGCGGCGGCATGGTGCCGCGGCCGGGCGAGGTGTCGCTGGCGCATAACGGCCTGCTGTTCCTGGATGAGCTGCCGGAGTTTCCGCGGAACGTGCTGGAGGTAATGCGGCAGCCGCTGGAGGATGGCACGGTGACGATCGCACGCGCGGCGATGAGCCTGACGTTTCCGGCGCGGTTCATGCTCGCTGCTGCGATGAATCCCTGCCCGTGCGGCTACTTCAACGACAAGAGCCGCGACTGTATGTGTACGCCGCCGATGATTCAGCGCTATGTCTCCAAGGTGAGCGGGCCGCTGCTCGACCGGATCGACATCCATATCGAGGTGCCGGCGGTGCAGTACAAGGAGCTCCGCAGCGGGACCGCCGCGGAGGGGTCGAAGGAGATCCGTGCGCGGGTGCTGGCTGCGCGGGAGCGGCAGCATGCGCGCTTTCTGGAAACGCCGGCGCGGACGACTCGGAAGATGGGCGGCGGCCCGACGCGTGCCGTGTTCGCCAACGCGCAGATGACGACCCAGCAGATCCGGGTGCACTGCGAGCTTTCGAGCGATGCCGAGCGGCTGCTGGAGCGCGCCATGGCGCAGCAGGGTTTGAGCGCCCGGGCCCACGACCGCATACTGAAAGTGGCGCGCACGATCGCGGACCTGGACGCGGCTCAAACCATCGCGGTAAAACACATCGCGGAGGCCATCCAGTACCGTACACTGGATCGGAGTTACTGGGCATGAGCTTGATTGCAGGGGATTTGGATATAGATTCCATTTTTGGAATCAGCAAAAATACTGCTCCCAAAATAAGTATTGACCTCTAAACCCCTGCGGCGTAGAGTAATGGAGTGCCCCGGTTGTGCTGCTGACTGTGGCTTGGGCTCAAGCTGTAAATCCCTGGCGGAGTATTCGCCAACTCCATCACAAGAGCGCAGTCGCTGCCATCTCCTCAAGCAGGTGCGGCATTTGTTGTGTTCCGCTGCCTTGGCTTGGGGATGTCAAATTTTTGTAATAGCTGCTATTGGCTGTTACGCCGGTGCGACGTGAAGCTTTAGCGGCGCGTCTAAACAACGGATCAAGGAATAAAAGGACGGCAGGTTGCCGGCCGGAACAACGCGAAGACACCGCAATCGCAGCCAAAGTGCTGCACTTCGCTCGAAAGGGAACCCATCATGCGCTCAGATCTGATCTTCGGTGCTCTCACGCACGTCAGCAATCGCTACAAGCTCTGCCAGCTCGCCAGCAAGGCGACCCGCAAACTGCACAAGCCGAACACCCGGCTGCAGGACACCACGAACGAAGTGCTCGACCGCTTCAAGGACACCGTCCCTATGAAGACGGCTGAAACAACTGAAATCGACCCCATCACGGACCGTCGCGCGGCTTAGTCGCGCGACGCTGTCGCCGTGTGCGGAAGTTTTTCTGCCAGGCGAACCGAGATTTTCTGCTATTCTTTCTGCAACAACCCCTGACACTCCCGCAGCACCTCGCACTTCCCCGCGTTCCAGTTTTCTGCACGGCAGCCCGCTGAGCTGAAGCTTCGACCCGCCCCTCCCTACCAAATCTCCCAAAAAATCAGGAATACATGACCATCTCAGAATTGAAAGAAAAGAGCATCGCGGAGCTGGGCAAGCTCGCCCGCGGCCTCGAAATCCCCGGAACCAGCGGCCTGCGCAAGCAGGACCTGATCTTCAAGATCCTTCAGGCGCAGAGCGAAAAAGAAGGCCACATCTTCGCCGAAGGCGTGCTGGAGATCCTGCCCGACGGCTACGGCTTCCTGCGCTCGCCGGACTACAACTACCTCCCCGGCCCGGACGACATTTATGTTTCGCCAAGCCAGATACGCAAGTTCGACCTGAAGACCGGCGACACCATCTCCGGCAACGTGCGTTCCCCGCACGAGGGCGAAAAGTATTTTGCGCTGGTGAAGATTGAGGCGATCAACTTCGAGTCGCCCGAAGAAACCCGCAACAAGATTCTGTTCGACAACCTGACGCCGCTGTATCCGCAGGAACGCATCAAGATGGAGACCGTCCGTGAGGCCATCCCCGGCCGCGTGATGGACTTGCTGACGCCCGTGGGCAAGGGCCAGCGCGGCCTGATCGTCGCTCCGCCGCGTACCGGTAAGACGGTGTTGATGCAGTCGATTGCAAACAGCATTACGACGAACCACCCGGAAGTGGTGCTGATCGTTCTGCTGATCGACGAGCGCCCGGAAGAAGTGACCGACATGCAGCGCTCGGTGAAGGGCGAAGTGATTTCGTCGACCTTCGACGAACCGGCAGCTCGCCACGTACAGGTCGCCGAGATGGTGATCGAAAAGGCCAAGCGCCTGGTGGAACACAAGCGCGATGTGGTGATCCTGCTGGACTCGATCACGCGTCTGGCGCGCGCTTACAACACGATTGTGCCGCCTTCGGGCAAAGTGCTCTCGGGCGGTGTGGACTCGAACGCCCTGCAGCGCCCGAAGCGCTTCTTCGGCGCGGCCCGCAACATTGAAGAGGGTGGTTCGCTGACGATCATTGCTTCCGCGCTGGTTGATACCGGCTCGCGTATGGATGAAGTGATCTTCGAAGAGTTCAAGGGCACGGGCAACATGGAAATCATCCTCGACCGCAAGCTGGTCGACAAGCGCGTGTTCCCGGCGATCGACATTCAGCGCTCGGGCACGCGCAAGGAAGAGCTGCTTATCCCCAAGGACGACCTGCAGCGGACCTGGATTCTGCGCAAGGTGCTGAATCCGCTGTCGCCGGTGGAAGCGATGGAACTGCTTTCCGACAAGCTGGGCAAGACGCGCAACAACCAGGAGTTCCTGCACAACATGAGTTCGTTGTAGGGTCTTCGTATTATGCAAAGGGCGCAGCCATTGGCTGCGCCTTTTGCGTTGGAGTAGACTGCCGTTACGAGGTGCGCAGATGGCCACGGTGACGGTGGAACTCGAAGACTCTTTGCTGGCTCGCGCAGAGGATTTGGCGCGACGTCGCGGCACCACCCTGTCGGAGGAACTTCGTGCTTTTGTGGAAGCGCGTGCCTCAGAAAAGAGTGACTCATCGAACGTCACGTCCAGACCATCCGTGTCCCAAGAGTTCGTGGCCTTCGTTGAAGGCTTGCATCTGAAGATGGATGGCGACATGCCGAGCCGCGATGAGCGCACGCAGAGGTGAAGCGCCTCGCGTTCGACACCAATGTCATTCTCTATGCGCTTGCCGATTTCAGGGACAGTCACAAAACACAGATTGCCCGAGGCATTCTCGACAGTATTGACACGACGCAGCCGCTACCTTTGTTGAGCACCCGGGTCCTGAATGAGTTTTCGAGCGTTGTGACTCGCCGATCCAGCATCTCGCAAGCGGATTTGCAGATGACGATGCGACTGCTCCTTCGGATGGAGATTGTCCAGGTAAGCGAAAGCATCATCGTGGCGGCGATCGACCGAACTTATTCTGACCGCCTCAATTTCTATGACGCACTCATTGTCGAAGCGGCGCTGACCGGGGGAGCGGATATTCTTTACGCCGAAGACCTAAGCCACGGCCAGCGATTTGGGCAGTTGCGTGTGGTGAACCCGTTTCTCCCGAAGACTTAGCGCTCGTGGGGCTGTGGCACTCGGACCCAGGCCATTCCCGCTGCTTTGGCCGACTCCACACCCATGTCCGTGTCTTCAAATACGACGCAATCCTGCGGCGTTACGCCGAGTCTTTTTGCGGCGATGAGGAACGGCTCGGGGTGGGGCTTGGCGTGGGTGTAGTCGCCTGCGCAGACGAGGGTTTCGAAGCGATCGAGCAGACCGAGGGTCTCGAGCGACTTCACGACCGACTCGCGGGCCGAGCCTGAGACCACGGCGAACGGCACGTGGCCATGCGCGGATTCGATGTGCTCCAGCACTTCAGGCACGGCTTCGAGCTCGTGGAGCGAGGTGAAGTAGTGCTGCTCCTTGCGGTGTGCGATGGCTTCGATGTCCATGTCGAGCCCGTGTAGCGTGTTGAGGGTGTCGAGGATTTCGCGGATCGGGCGGCCTCCCCAGGCGTAGAACTGGTCCTCCGGAAACGGGCAGCCATGCTCATCGAGAATGTGCTTCCATGCCTTGTAGTGCAGGGGCATGGAGTCGACGATGGTGCCATCGCAATCGAACAAATAGGCCTTGAAACTTCCTTCCGGCAGTGGCAACGTCAAAATGCAGGTCCCTTCCAGTTGTGGCTTAGTAGCCGTTTGCGATCAGGTAGTCAACGGTCAGCGCGTCCGTATTGGAGGCAGCAGTGGGCGCGGCTGGGGGCAGTTCGGGCGCTGGAGAAACGATGTTGCTGAGCCGCCGCTCCGCGTACTTGGAGAGAACATCGGCCTCAAGGTTGACGGCGGAGCCGGCCATCAGGCTGCGCAGGTTGGTCGCCTGGTAGGTGTGGGGGATGATGGCGATCTCGACCCTTTGGCCGTCTACGCGCGCTACCGTGAGGCTGATGCCGTCGATGGTGATCGACCCCTGGGGCACAATGTAGGGCGTCATCGACGGTGGGACTTCGATGGTCATGCGCCAGTCGGTGGCGTCGCTGCCGGGGTGCAGCGGTACGAGCGAGACGAGCGTGCCGGTGGCGTCGACATGGCCCTGCACGACGTGTCCGCCCATGGGGGCGCCGGAGGCGTGGGCAGCTCGAGGTTGACGAGGGCTCCGGGATGCAGCTGCGCGAGTGTGGTGCGCTCGACGGTCTCAGTGGCGAGGTCGGCGGCGAAGCGGCCGGGGTGGGCTTCGTCGGCGTCTTCAAGGTCAAGTGCGGTGAGGCAGACGCCGTTGACGGCAATGCTGTCGCCGATGCCCCAGCGACCGGCGAGCTTTGGCGCCGAGACGATCACCCGCATCGCTCCCGGTGTCGGCTTTACTGAGAGCACTGTGCCCGTGGTTTCAATCAATCCCGTAAACATGGTTTAAGGGTAACAAGTTCGCGGCTTTCGTGTGCGGCTACGAGGCGCGGGCCCATGGATCGTGCAGATAGCCGGAAACGCGGACGTCTTCGCCGCTGCCGTGTGCGTAGGCCTGGCGTTCGAGGCGCGTGAGGCGCTGCTGCAATTCATAGGGCGAAACGCCGCCAGTGGCGAAGCCGACGGCGTCCGCGCCTAGCTCGGCTTCGGCAAAGTAAAGGACTACTTTGTCGACGAGGTTCGCCGAGAGCAACGCACCGTTGACGCCGGTGCCGGACTCAATCATGACGCTGTTCAGTTTGCGGTGATCCAGCTCCTCCAGTACGGCATCCAACTGCGGCCGGCCGGCTTCGCCATTGATGCGCAATACGTCAGCGCCCCGCTCGCGCAATGCCGTTTCTTTTTCCGTCGGTGCGAAGGGATGGCAGACGACCAGCAGATCGTCTTGCGCTGATCGGACGATGGCGCTTTCGAGCGGCGTTCGCAGGTCGCTGTCGAGCACAACGCGCAGCAAGGGACGCCGCCGCTCCAGGCCGGAGCGATCGGTGAGCAGGGGATCGTCGGCGAGCACGGTGCCGATGCCGGTGAGGATGGCGTCGTGCGCATGGCGAAGGTGCTGCACGTCGGCGCGGGCGGCTTCGCCCGTCAGCCAGTGGGGCGCACCGGCTTTGCGCAGGGCGGTCGGCGGGGCGAGCATACCGTCGACGGAGAGGGCGGCCTTCAGGGTTACGAAGGGACGTCCGCGCGTGATGCTGAAGGCGAAGGCGTCGTTGATGCGGCGGGCTTCATGCGCGAGTGCCGAAGCGCGGTTGAGAACATCGACGACGATGCCTGCGGCGCGCATTTTCGCCAGGCCGGATCCGCTCACTTGCGGGTTGGGATCGAGGGCGGCGACGACGCAGCGCGCGATGCCGGCAGCGATGAGGGCATCGGCGCAGGGCCCGGTGCGTCCGTGGTGCGAGCAGGGCTCGAGGGTGACGTAGGCCGTTGCCCCGTGGAGATCGAGCCCGCGCTGGCCCGCATGTTTCAGCGCGGCAATTTCAGCGTGGTCGAAGGCGTCGTAATCGTGAGCGCCCGCGCCGAGCACGTCATCGCCGCGGACCAGCAGGCAGCCCACGGTCGGATTTGGCGAAGCCATCCCCGCTGACTGGCGTGCCAGTTCGAGCGCGCGTTGCAGATAGGCTTCGTCTTCGGGTAGTTGCGGCATCTGGTATCAGGCTAATCGATCAGCGAGTCGACGAAGCTTGCCGGCTCGAAGGGCAGGAGGTCTTCCATCTTTTCGCCGACGCCGGCGTACAGCACCGGCAGCCCGAGTTCGCGGGCAATGGCGACGACGATGCCGCCTTTGGCCGTACCGTCCAGCTTGGTGAGCACGATTCCGGTGACGCGGGCTGCTTCGGTGAAGAGGCGCGCCTGCTGCAGGCCGTTCTGTCCGGTGGTGGCGTCCATGACGAGCAGTGTCTGGTGGGGAGCGCCGGAAACGAGCTTTTCGGCGGTGCGGCGCATTTTGTCGAGCTCCTTCATCAGGTCGCTCTTGGTATGCAGGCGGCCGGCGGTGTCGACGATGCAGACGTCGGTGGAGCGGGCTTTGGCAGCGGCCAGCGCGTCGTAGAGAGCAGCGGAAGGATCGCCGCCCTGTTTGGTCTTGATCATCTGCACGCCGGAGCGGTCGGCCCATACTTCCAGCTGCTCGATGGCGGCGGCGCGGAAGGTGTCTGCGGCGCACAGCAGCACGGTACGGCCCTGACTGCGGTAGAGCGCGGCGAGCTTTCCGGTGGTGGTGGTCTTGCCGGTTCCGTTGACGCCGACCATCATGATGACTTCCGGCGGCGCGGTGGGGCGGGCAATGGGGCGCGCGACGCTGTTGAGGATGCGCAGAATCTCGGCCTTCAGCAGCACCTTCAGCTCGGCGCCGTCGCTGATGCCCTGGCGGAGGGCACGCTCGCGCAGGTTGCCGACGATCTCTGCCGCTGTGGGCGCGCCGATGTCCGAGGCTAGCAGGACGCGTTCGAGGTCGTCGAGATTGTTCTCGTCGATCTCTCGGGTGAGGGCGATGACGCTGCCAATGGAGTCCGCCAGTGACTCGCGCGTGCGGGTCACGGCCTGCTTCATGCGATCGAAGAAGCCGCGCCGTTCGGGTGCTGCGGCGGGGTCTTGAGAAGGTTCGGATTCCTTGTCGCGTTTGCCGAAAAGTGAAAATGCCATCGCCTACCAGTTTAGCGCCGATGGCCTTTTCGCTCATCTGGGTTGGCTCTTACAGGGCATTCAGGAAGTTGACCAGGTCGGTCTGTTGGGCCTGCGAGAGATTCATCTGGAAGCGGGCGTTGTAGAAGTTCACCAGCTGCGGCATGTTGTCGACCGAGCCGTTGTGGAAGAACGGCGCGCGTGCGGCCAGGCCGCGCAGGCTGGGCACCTTGACGCGGTTGATGTCCGCGCAGAGGCCGGTGAAGAGGCCCTTGCCGGGGTCGGTGGTGGTGTAGGTGACGGCTTTGCCGGTGGCGTCCTTGCAGCCGGTGATCTGGTAGACGGGCAGGTCCGATGCGGTCAGCCGCGCCGTGCCGGCCAGGATGCCGGGGTCGGTTTCGCTGGTGGCGATGCGGGTGGTGCCGGTGTCCATCACCAAGGGCAGCGAGTGGCTGCCGACGTTGGGCGCATCGTGGCAGGTGGTGCAGGTGCCGCGCAGGTTGGCGGGGCTGCCGAGTGCGGCGTTGTCGTTGATGCCGCGAACGTTCGTAATCTGCATGGGCGAGTTGTTGAAAACGCCCTGGCCGCGGTTGATGCTGGCTTGTGCGGCGTTGGTGCTATTGCGCCAGGAATTGAAGAGCGTCATGGCGGCCGGGTTGAAGGGTGCGCCGGTGGGGTCGCCGCCAAAGGCATCGTTGATGCCGGGATAGTAGAGCAGCGCGGCGAAGTTAGCGGGCCCGCCGGTGGCGCCGTTGGCGGAGAGCGAGCCAGCAGCAGTGTCAGTCGCTTGTGCCGTGTAGAAGCCTTGCATCAGGGTGAGCGTTTCGGTGATCTGCGCGGTGGTAGGTGTGGTGTTGCCCTGCGCGTGGCCGGAGACGGCGTCGATCATCTGCTGGGTAAGATCGGTGGTCAGGTTCTGTGCGCAGGTGCTCGCCATGGTGAGGAGTTGTGCGGTCTCGCGGGTATCCCACATGACGGCGCTGGCGTAAGGCAGGCCGGTGCTGGGCAGGGGACGGCGGTAGATGGATACGGTCTGCTGCCCGGTGGCGCTGGTGGTGATGGCGCAGCCGTAGGGATCGTGCGTGACGGTCAGCTTGAACTCCGCTGTGGAGGGCAGCGTGACGCCGACGCGAATGAGTCCTTTGCTGAGCAGCAGGCTGCGCGCGGCGCTGTCACCGTCCGCTGCTGTCGGACAGTTTGCGCCATCGACCGCGGCGAAGAGCGGGTCCCTTCCGGCAGTGCTCGTAAACAACGCCTGGGTGGCTGCAGCGCTGATGGACATGCCTTGATTCAACTGGTGGCAGCTGGCGCAGGTGCGTCCGTTGGTGCCGAGGGGCAGGAAGAAATGGTTGTTCAGGTCGATGACTCCGGCGCCGGTGTAGGTGGCGACCGTACCCGTGGTGTCCGCGTAGGGCTGCAGATTGGCGATGGTGGTCGCGGCGGTCGTGGTGGTGGTCATCGTTGTCGTTGTGGACGTCGATGTAGTGGAGACGGCGGCGGCACCGCCTCCTGTGCTGCATCCTGCGGCCAACAGCAGTGAACAGACGAAAAGAGGCGCAACGAATTCCTTGATCTGCATAGAGACCTCGTTTATTTCGAATCAGCTTTTCTGGAAACGGGGCCGGGCGAGGCGAAGCCACTCACCGGAGCGCTGACCCGGATGAGTTTCCGGAGCGCTCTGGATGAATGGGACGAGGATTCCGCAGGTGAGTTGCAGGGTGGAGCAATTATTTTTGAGGTTGGCGGTGGGTGCTACTCGGTGCGGCCGGGGCGGGTCATCAGATCGCGGATGGCGTCCCTGGGTGCCTTGTCCTGGTGCAGGATGGCGGCCATCTGCTCGGTAATGGGCATCTCGACGTTATGGCGTGCGGCGAGGCCGAGCGCGGCGGTGGTGGTGCGGACGCCTTCGGCCACCTTGCCGTTCAGGCCGGCGAGAATTTCCGGCAGCTTGCGTCCCTTGCCCAGCTCGATGCCGACGGCGCGGTTGCGCGAAAGGCCGCCGGTGCACGTGAGCACCAGGTCGCCGATGCCGGAGAGCCCGGAGAGGGTTTCGGCGCGTCCGCCGGAAGCGATGGCGAGGCGCGTCATCTCGGCCATGCCGCGGGTGATCAGCGCGGCGGCGGAGTTGTTGCCGAGGTCGAGGCCCGTGACGACGCCGGCGGCCAGCGCGATGACGTTCTTCAGTGCGCCGCCGAGCTCCGTTCCTACCACGTCATCGTTGCGATAGACGCGCAGCGACGGCGAGGTGAAGGCGTCCTGCATGGCTCGTCCCAGGTCTTCGCTGCCGGTGGCGATGGTGATCGCTGTGGGCATGGCCGCTGCCACTTCCTGCGCGAAGGACGGGCCGCCGAGCGTGCCGAAGGGGTTGCTCACGTGCTCGGCTACGACCTCTGACATGCGGAGGAAGCTGGAGTCCTCGATGCCCTTGCTGGCGGAGAGAATGACCTGGTCGGGCGTGAGGTGCGGGGCAAGCTGCACCATGATGTCGCGCAGGCTTTGCGAGGGCGTGACGGTGAGCACGATCTCGGCGCCTTCGGTGGCGCGCAGCAGGTCGGGTGTGATGAGGATGTCGGGCGGCAGGGGGAAGCGGGGCAGGTAGCGGAGATTTTCGCCGGTGTCGTTCAGTTCCTCAGCGTGGGCGGGCGAGTGCGCCCAGAGGCTCAGCTGATGACCGCCGCGCCGTGCCAGCGAAATGGCCAGCGCCGTTCCCCACGCTCCTGCTCCGATGACGGCGATGCGGCTCATGCGTGGTCCCCTTCCGCTTCCAGCGGCTTCTTCTTCGATCCGAACTTGCTTTCGGTGCCGTTTATCAGGCGCACGATGTTGGGCCAGTGCTTGGCGATGCAGAGCAGCGAGATGAAAATCGTTCCGCCGGAAAAGATGAGCGAGCGATAAGGCTGCCAATAGAACATGAAGAGGGGGAGCGTCGCTGCGCCCAGCAGGGAGCCGACCGACACGTACTTCGTGGTCAGGGTGAGCAGTAGAAAAACGCCCAGCGCACACAGAGCCGTGGGCCATGAGAGCGCGAGAAAGACGCCGAGCGCACTGGCTATGCCTTTGCCGCCTTTGAAGCCGAGCCACACCGGAAAAATGTGCCCCACGATGGCAGCGACAGCCGCCGCTGCAGCCACGTCCATGTTTCCGGGAGCGATGAGGTGTTTGGCGACCTCGACGGCTGCGAATGCCTTGAGGCAGTCCAGCAGCAGGGTTGCGATGCCAAGACCTTTGGCTCCCGAGCGTGCGACATTGGTTGCGCCGATGTTGCCGCTGCCCATAGCGCGAATGTCTTCCTTGCGGAAAAAGCGCACGAGGAGGTAGCCGAAGGGAATCGAGCCCAGAAGATAAGCGATCGCGATGGAAAGGAGCCAGGGGTTCATCGTCTGGATGAGTGTATCAAGCGGCAGTGCCCGATACGTCAAACTCCGGCTTATTGCAGGTAACGGCGCAGCATTTCGAGCGCATGCATGGAGGCCCACAGACGGATGCGTCCGCGGTCCCCGGGCAGTTGCAGCTGTTTGACCTGCGTGTCCTCCCCGTCGGAAAGGCCGATGTATACCAGACCGACGGGCTTACCGGCATCCGGGCCGGTGGTCGGCACGGCGGGTCCGGCAAGGCCCGTAATGCCGATGCCGAGGGAGCTTCCTGTTTCCGCGCGAATGCCTTCAGCGAGCGCGCGGGCGACCTCCGCGCTGATGGCGCCGTACTGGTCGAGCACTTCCGCCGGTACGCGGGCGAATTTCATCTTCAGGGCGTCGGAGTAGACGATGGCGCCGCCGACGAAATTGCGCGAGATGTTGGGCACCGCGGTGAGCCGTTCGGAGAGCAGCCCGCCCGTGCAGCTTTCAGCAACGCTCAGGGTCATGTCGCGCAGCCCCAGCATCAGCTGGACGACCTCTTCCAGCGTCGAGCCATCGTTGGAGAAGATGTCTTCGCCCATCTCAGCTTCGATCAACTCTGCGAGCTCGTCCACCCTCGCGCGGGCCTCGGCAAGCGTGGGTTTGGCGGCGGAAAAATGGAGCTGTATCTCGCCCTTGCCGGCGAGGATAGTCGTCTCGACATCGGTGAATTTTTGA
The DNA here is from genome assembly GCA_903873705.1 of uncultured Acidobacteriota bacterium. Lineage (GTDB taxonomy): Bacteria > Acidobacteriota > Terriglobia > Terriglobales > Acidobacteriaceae > Granulicella. Next base: position 35,390 of record CAIQPK010000059.1, on the reverse strand, counting down.
TAGATGGGTGCGGTTCGCGCGTCTACGGAGCTCTCCGGGATGAGCGCCATGCGCAGCATGCGCGTCGCGATGTGGCGCGCCGGCAGCACGGCGGAAAGCCTCGGACGGCACTCGCTGTCGAACATCAGTTTCAGCTCGCCGGGAGGGCCGGGGAGCAGGATGACGATCTTGCGATGCGGCTGCCCCTGCGGGCCGGCGACGACGGTATCGAGCCACTGTCCGGGGGCGCTGCCGTTCTTGTTCTCCAGCAGAATGGCGCCATCCAGCACATCGGCCTGCTTCTGGTTGTTGGCGGGCATCGGAATCTTGCGCGCCGCGAAGCGCTGGCGGAGGCCTTCGAGCACGGCGTCGTCGCGGTGTGCGCCGATGCCGAGCGCGCGCGCGGCTGCCTCGCGGGTGAGGTCGTCTTCGGTGGGCCCCAGGCCGCCCGAGAACACGACGATGTCCGCGCGACGGATGGCGATGCCGGCGGCGGAGACGAGATGCTCAAAGTTGTCGCCGACGATGGTTTTGAAGGCGACGGAAACGCCGAGGCGGTTGAGGCCGGCGGTGAGGTAGAGGGAGTTGGTGTCCTGACGATGCGGCGTCAGCATCTCGGAACCCACGGCGATGATTTCGGCGATCATATTGTGTTCGATGCTATCGCGCAGCGCCCGGAATTGCGCAGCCATTCGCACTAAAACGTGGCAAAGTTCCTTAGTGGGAGGGAGCGGCGAGCGGGTCGATCCTGCTTTGCTGGTACGCCGGCATTTCGGAGCGCAGGCGAACGCTGACGATGGTCATGTCGTCGTCCTGCCCATGCGCCATGGCTGCTGCGGCAATGGACTCGGGCGTCTGCGAGGCCATCGCCGCGAGGCGTTCAAAGCCAAGCAACTCGCCTGTGGCATTGCGCGCTTCAGGCACGCCGTCGGTCAGGAACGTGAGTTGATCGGCCGCCGCCAGCTGAACCGTGAAGACGTCATAGTGCGTCTCCGGAATAATGCCCAGCGGCAGCGACCCCGGCAACTCCATCGCCACGCCGTTGCGATACGGCGGCAGGTGCCCGGCGTTGGCCACGCGCATGATGCCGCCGGGCCGGATGTGCGCGACCACGCAGGTGGCGAAGTGGTCGCCGGCGCGGCCCAGCAAGCGGCCGTTGAGGGTGTGCAGTATGGCGGCGGGGTCGAAGGTCTCATCGGCGCGGGTGCGCACCGCGCCCACCAGGACGGCCACCAGCATGGCGGCGGCCATGCCCTTGCCGGATACGTCGCCGACGACCACCAGCAGCGAGCCGTCAGGGTGCGCAATCACCTGGAAGAAATCGCCGCCGACAGTGCGTGCGGGATAGTAGGCGTTCTCCACGGTGAAGAGCGCGGAGGTGATGGGCTCGGGGATCAGCACGCGCTGCTGCAGCTCGCTGGCCTGCTCCAGATCCTGGTCGATGGATTGCCGCTCCAGCCGCTGCGCTACCTGCGAGTTGACGAATCGCCGCGCCACCAGGGCGCCAATGACCAGCAGCAGCAGAACGAAGGCGACGTCCTGCACCGAGACCTGAACGCCGAACGGAAACGCCGAGGTGCGGATGTGGAACCAGTTCAGCAGCTCGATGCTGAAGAGGCTGATCAGCAGCAGGAGGATGGGTACCAGGGCCGTCAGGGCGGCTGCCCGGTCGCGCCGCGCTCCTTGCCACAAAGCCACGAGCAGCATCACTCCGAGAGCAAGGTTCGCTGCCGCTCTCACCCGCATGGCGTTAACAATGACGGTCTGATTGGTGGTTACGCCGGCGACGCTGAACACCATCGCGAACAGCACCAATACGGTCAACGCGATCGTAAGGGTGTACAGCCAGCGCTGCTTCGGCAGGTAAAACCATCTGCTCCAGAACATGATCCAGCAGAGCAGCGCAACGTCGCTCAGGTTTTTCGTGGCGTTCAACACGTCCTGCGTAAACGTGTAGCTGAACAACGCGTACGCCAGCAGCGGCGCAGACACGGCCGAAAGCGCGAGGCCCAGCGTCAGCCATAAGTAGGTGGTGTGCGGGCGGTCCAGGAGCCATATCCAGAAGGCGCCGACGGCAGCGATCAGCAGCATGAAGGAAACGAACAGGCTCACCATCAGGCTCATGATTCGCCCGGTGACGGCTTGCGTGCGGAGGGCTTCGATCTGGTCGCTCAAACCTACGACCGGCGCCTGGTGCATGCCGCCGCTATCGCCCGTGGTGCCGCCGGCCAGCACGAAGGGCTCCATGTAGAAGCGCACCGCCAGCTCCATATCGCCTTGCGCATCGGGAGCAGGGAGCGGGAAGGTTCTCACGCGCGAGCGGTAGTTATCGACACCCGTCGCCGTAAAGTGCCCGAACTCGCCGACGTATTGCCCGTTGGCAAAGAGTTGGTAGGAGTCGTCGGTGTGGTCGGGCATCTTGATCCACAGCTGCGGGGAGTTCGGGGCCACGTGGATCCGCAGCCGGTACCAGGCATAGCCGGCAAGGTTGGGAAAGCCCCGGGCGCTCCACCCGGTGATGTAACCGGGGCTGCCGTAGGCCGCATCGATTTCCCCCGGAACCGCTCGCAGGTCCATGCTGGTCCACGCGGCATCGTCAAACGTGGGCTGCGCCCATGCCAGCTGGCCGTTCACCAGCGGCGAATCGCCCGGGGTAAACTTCCATGGACCGGAAAGCACCGCCAGCGAGTTGCCCAGCTGGATGGTCTGCGCCGGCATCAGCGGACACACCAGGCCCACGAGAATCAGCAGCAGTCGCACGTGTCGCATGGGTTGCAGACTAGCACGAGCGTTACGGTGGGCGGGCCTAAAAAAGCTTGCGGCCGGTAACGCCCATCTCCACGTGGAAGAGGCCGTTGCGCGTGGTGAGCGCGGCCAGGCCATCGTCCAGGAAGGCGAGACCGACGAGGTCGTTTCCGGCCAATACCAGCTCGGCGTTGCGCGCGTTGTCGATGCGCACGATGCCGCGCCGTCCGGTGAGCGAGGCCGCCACGTAGACGTTGTCGTCGCCGTCCACGGCGATGCCCTGCGGACGGCCCAGGCCGCGATAGTAAACGCTGGTGTCACCCTTCGGGTCGATGGCGTGGATCACTTCATACGACGAGGTCGTGGGCGCCGCCACCAGTAGCGTGCCGTCGGACTTGAACGCGAGATGGTAAGCGGCCACCGATGGCTCCAGCGTGGCGAAGACGAAGATTTCGCCATCCTGAGCAATCTTGAAGATCGTACCGGTGCGATCGCCTACGAAGAGGTTGCCGTCGCGGTCGAATGCGAGGCCGGTGGCTATGCCCATGCCTTCCGCGAACGTGCTGATTTCTCCATCCGGCGTAATGCGGTAAACGGTGCCTTCGGCGCGCGAGCTGGCGTACATCAGGCCATCGGCGTCGAAGGCGAGGCCGGAGATGTTCATCAGGTCGCGCACGAAGGGGCGCACCTGGAAGTCGACGTCGATGCGGAAGATGGACACATCGACCTTCTCGCCGCGCGGGCCGGAGAACATGACGAAGATGTTGCCGTCGGCGTCGACGGCGGGGTTGCCGACGGGGTGCGCGGACTCCATGAGCGGCACCGCCACGCGCACCGGCAGGCCGTTGCTGCGCGCGCTGCCGTAGATCAGGTGCAGGTCAGAGGCGATGGCGCCTTCAGGTACGATGACCACCGCCTGCGAGGCGCGGCTAAGGGCTACCGTGGCCGCAATGCCACCAATGAACGCAGTGGGCATGGCATCGCCGCGTGGCCCAAGCTCGCTGCCGGAGACGTCGAGCCGCCCGCCGGGCAGGGCAGCACCGGGAGTGAGCGCCGACAGGTGCGGTGCGTGGGGATCGGGCGAAAGTAAATCGAGCAGCGACATTGCGTTCACTCTAGCCGCGCACGGCGGCCCAGCGCAAATCCGTTATACCCAGATGCGCAGAAGCTGAGCGCAAATGAGCGCCAGCACGCCTGCAGCGACGTCGTCCAGCATGATGCCCGTGCCTTCGGGCAGGTCTTCCAACTTGCGCACCGGCCACGGCTTCCAGATATCGAAGAGGCGAAAGAGGACCAGCGACGCGATGGCGTGCAGCGGATCGGGCGCAACGGCGATCAGCGCGATGAGTTGGCCGGCTACTTCGTCTATGACAACGAAGCCGGGGTCCTCGCGGCCGGCCTCGCGCGCCACGATGGTGGACGCGGGGATGCCGATGAGCGTAACCGCAAGTGCTGCCAGCGTGGTGCCCACCGCCAGTGTTACCGCGCTGGGGTGCAGCAGGTGTGCCGCCGCGTACCACAGCACCAGTGCGGCCGCGGAGCCGTACGTGCCGGGGCCCGGCTTCAGCAGTCCAGCGCCGAACCACGTTGCCAGCGCCCATGCCCAGCGTGTCTTTGAATTCTTGTTTGGCATCGATGTGAGTGTACGGTCTAGTTCTTCCAGAACTTGCCTTCATCCACCGGATGCCGTTGCTGCTCAGCGTGCTCCAGGTCTTCCAGCAGGTCGGGATCGAGTATCGGCGAGCTGATCTTGTAGTCGCCGGAGGCCCACTTGCCGAGGTCGATCACGCGACAGCGGTCAGAGCAGAACGGCACATCCGGTGAATCCACCGGGACCAGCTTTTTGCAGATAGGGCAGTGCAGTGCTTTGGCCATGGGAGCTCCTCAGGCGATGGGCAGCCACACTTCAAGCGGGCCGCGTTTCTTCTGGCTGTAGCGCGCGTCGTAGCGCTCAAAGTTGGGTGTGTCGGCGGGCAGGTAGCCGGTTTCGGGAATCCAGCTCATCATGATCTGCTGCCAGAGTTTGGGGATATCGTCCACGGTCTCGACCGTGAAGACGGCGTACGTGGCCGGTGGAACGATCATGCGGCCCATGTCGGCGGGAGTGCTGTCGAAGCTGTCGATCTCGACGCCGGTGAGGTACTCGAACTGGCGTGTGACTTTGTCCATCTGGCACGTTGCGCCGTAGGTGACGGCGGCATCGATGCTGCCGGGGACGGCGCGTCCGTTGAACTCATCCCACTGCGGCGGAATGGTGTCGGCGGCGGAGTCGATGGCGTGAAAGCGGCGCAGGCCGGTAAGCTTGAAGCCGCGATGGTCGCGAATTTCAGGGGTCAGCATAACGTGTTCCTTTACTCGATGATCCGCGCTACGAGGTCGTAGTCGTGCGACTCGGTGATCTCGGCGCGATAGAACGTTCCCGGCACCAGCGTCTCGTGCGGGCCGAAATCGTTGATGAAGACCTTGCCGTCGATCTCCGGCGCGTGCTGGATGGTGCGGCCTTCCCACAACAGCTCGGTCTCTTCACTCTCGCCTTCGACGAGCAGGTCCACTTGGCGGCCCACCCACTTTGCCTTGGTACGTGCGCTGATCTTCTGCTGCAGCTTCATCAGTTTGCGGCGGCGGCTTTCGATGGTGCGCTTGGGCACCTTGCTCTCTGAGGGCATGCCGAAGGCCTTCGCGCCCTCTTCGTCGGAGTAGCTGAAGACGCCGAGCCAGTCGATTTCGGCGGCCTGTACGAAGTCGCAGAGGATGTCGAAGTCGGCCTGCGTCTCGCCGGGGAAGCCGACGATGAAGCTGGTGCGGATGACGATGCCGGGCACGATGGCGCGCGCCTTGTCGATCAGCTTGAGGAAGATCTCCGCGTTGCCGCCGCGCTTCATGCTCTTGAGCAGGGGCGCGCTGGCGTGCTGCAGCGGCACGTCGAGATACTTGGCGATGTTGTCGTGCTTCGCCATCACTTCCAGCAGGCGCGTGGTCACCTTGTTGGGATAGGTGTAGAGGAACCGCACCCAGCGCAGGCCTTCCAGCCCGGCGAGGCCTTCGAGCAGCTGTGCTAGCCCGTCGGTGAGGCCGAGGTCTTCGCCGTAGCAGGTGGTGTCCTGCCCGATGAGCGTGATCTCGCGGACGCCTTGCGCGATAAGGTTCTGCGCCTCCGCCATGATGCTGCCGATGCGACGCGAGCGGAACTTGCCGCGCAGCTGCGGAATGATGCAGAAGGTGCAGGGATGGTCGCAGCCTTCGGCGATCTTGATGTAGGCCGAAGCGCGCGGTGTGGAGAGGATGCGTGGCGTGTACTCATCGGCGAGATACGTGGGCAGCGCCGCCGCGGCGCCGTGCCACTCCGCGCGCGAGAAGCGCCCGGCAGACTCGCGGGCATCGCCCTCAGCGCGGCTAGTGGCCTCGTGCTGCAATTGCGCGCCGTCGCTTTCCGGGCGCGAGTGCTGGTTGACCGCACTGGGCGCGCGGGAGACGAGAGCATGATCGACGATGGCACTCTGCTGCGCGGTGAGAATGTTGAAGGGCGAGTCAGCAGGCTGGCCTGCTGGTGTGAGCCCGGCAGCGGCGAGGATCGCGTCCAGCTCACCGGTGCCGACTACCGCGTCCACCTCGGGAATATTGCTGATGATGTCGTCGCGATAGCGCTCGACGAGGCAGCCGGCCACGATGAGCTTGCGTGCTTTGCCGCCGGCGGCGAGCTTGTGTTTCGCCATCTCCAGGATGGTGTTCACCGATTCCTGCTTGGCGGAATCGATAAAGCTGCAGGTGTTCACGACGATGATGTCGGCGTCTTCGGCATCGGGTGTGAGCGCGGCGCCGCCGTGCTGCAGTATGCCCATCATGACCTCGGAGTCGACGAGGTTCTTGGGGCAGCCGAGCGAGACGAAACCCACCTTTGGCCGCGCAGCCTCAGCGGGCCGGCCGGTTTCAGTGTGGATTTCTGCGGGATTTTCGAGGCTGGCGTTGCTGCTCACAAGCTCTAGTTTACCAGCTTTGACAGGGGCTCGACCGCCTCCAACGGCGTTGGCTTTTCAACCTGGTGGCTGATGACGATGACGCCGTTGGTTTCGAAGTGGGAGATGCGATGGTCTGTGTTGTGCCCGGCAAAGACGGCGCGCCGCAGTATGGTGAGGTGCCGCCGCGAATCTTCCTCGAAAAACTTGTTCACGGAGCGGTCGTAGTCCACCACTACGTTGTAGCTGACGTGGCACTTGGGGCAGAGGATGGGCTCTTCGAGCGTGCGGTGGAACGCGCCCGGTGGCAGGGGAGCCACCGGGTCTGTCCCGGACTTGATTGCGGCGAGAATAAGGCTCACGCGGCTACCAGATGTGCACGCGCTGGTCGGGCGCGAGGTAGAGCTTCTGGCCGGCCTTCACTTCGAACGCGCCGTACCAGGCGTCGAGGTTGCGCGAGGTGTCAGCACGATACTCGCCGGGTGAGTGCGGATCGGTGAGCACCTGCTGGCGCATGGCGGCTTCGCGGCTCTTGCCGGCTTCGCTCTGCGCAAAGCCGAGAAAGAACTGCTGCTCGCCGGTGAGGCCGTCGACTACCGGCGCCGGTTTGCCGTGCAGCGACTCCAGCCACGCATCGTGCGCGGCCGTGATTCCAGCCAGGTCGGCGATGTTTTCGCCCAGCGTCTGGTGGCCGTTCAGATGCAGGTCAGGGAAGGGAGCGTAGGTGTCGTACTGCTTGGCGAGCGCTTCAATAGAGGCGTCGAAGTGCGCACGGTCGGCGTCGGTCCACCAGTTGCGGACCTTGCCCTGCGAGTCGAAGGATGCGCCCTCGGAATCGAAGGTGTGCGAAATTTCGTGCCCGATCACGGTGCCAATCGCGCCGTAATTGGCCGCATCGCTGGCCTTGGGATCGAAGAACGGCGGCCCGAATATGGCGGCGGGGAAGTTCAGCCCGTTGTCGAGCGGCAGGTTGACGGCGTTCACCGTCTGCGGCGTCATCACCCACTCCGCGCGGTCGGTGGGCTTGCCAATGCGGCCCAGCGAGTAGTGATAGTCAAACAGGCTGTACCGCCAAACGTTGCCGAAGAGATCGTCGGATTTCACCTCGAAGCCGGCGTAGCTCTGCCAGTGGTCGGTGTAACCGATGCCAATCTTCAGCGTGCCGAGCTTACGGATCGCCTCGGCCTTGGTGGCCGGCGCCATCCACGTCAGCTTCTCGAGCCGGGTGCGGAAGGCGTCTTCGAGATTTTTCACCATCTCTTCGACGCGCGCCTTGTCTTCCGGCGGAAAATACTGCGCGGCATAGAGCTTGCCTACGGCGTCGCCGAGTTCAGCGTTGACGAAGAGAACGGCACGCTGATCGCGAGGCCGGGGCTGTTGCGCTCCGCTGAGCACCTTGCCGGTGAAGTTGAAGCGCTCATCTTCCAGCGCCTTGGACGTGGGCAGCGAGTAGGCGTCGATCAGGTGGAAGGCCAACAGGTTCTTCCAGGCTTCCATCGGCTGCGAGGCCACGAGCGCGGCCTCGGCTGTGAAGGCGGAGGGTTGCCACACGATGAAGCTCGCCTGCTTGCTCAAGCCGGCAGCGGCAAAGTAAGCCGACCAGTCAAGCCCGGGAGCTTTCTTTGCGAAGGCCGCAATCGGCCAGGGGTTGTTGGCGTTCTTGATGTTTTCGTTGTCGGCAAGTGAGACGTGGACCTTTGCAATCTCTGTTTCGAGCGCGAGCACTGACTCAGCGCGCTTGTCTGCATCGTCGAAGCCCGCGAGCTTGAGCGCAGCTGCCACGTGCTGCACATACTTCGCGCGAATGTCCTTCATCCGCGCGGAATCCGTGATGTAGTAGTCGCGCGACGGCATGGCCAGGCCACCCTGCAGCAGGTAAGGCGCGTAGTGGTCGGGATCGTTGAAGCCCGGCGCCACCCACAGACCGAAGATGTTGGCGGTGTGGTAGTTGGTGTTGTTGAGCGGATCGACGTCGGCGCGCAGCGTCTTACCCAGCGCCGTAGCCAGCTCACGCTGGGTGTGGACGGCGGCAATCTCCGCCAGGTGCGTCTTGAGCGCAGCCATGCCGTTGGCGTCGATGGCGCTCTCGTTCATGTAGGAGGCGTACAGGTCGGCGATCTTGCGCTTCTCCGTGCCGGGCGCGGCCTTGGCATCCACGGCCTGCTGGATGATGCCGGCCACGCGCTTGTTCACGATGTCGGCGAGCGCCGAGAATCCCGACACGCTTGAACGGTCGCCCGGAATTTCAGTGCGGTCAAGGTACTTGCCGTTGGCGTACTGGTAGAAGTTATCGCCCGGGGCGACACTCTGGTCCAGGTTGGCGGGGTTTACGCCATGCGATTGCGCCATGGCTAAAGGAACGACGGCAAGCAACAGTGAGAGGGTACAAACGGCACGCAATTTCATGGGACAGATTCTAGTCCAATTGCAGCGTTCCGGCATGGGTTCGGTGTCCATCCGACCGCCGGCTGTGACGAGGCGGTGGTGACGGTATCCTCAGGAGAGCATGAGACCCACGGCAGAGCGCGTCAGCATCCTCCCGGAGTACGAGCGCCGCCGCGCTGCCGCGCTGGGTGAGTACGGCCGCTACGGCGCACGGCACCGCGCGCTGACGCAGGGCGTGATCGGTGCGGTGGCGCTGCTGGTGTGGTTGAGCTTTCAAGCGTGGTTCCATCCCGAGAATGCGTGGCTCTTGTTGCTGCCGTTAGCGGCACTGGCGGCCCTGGTGCCGTTGCAACTCCGCGCTCGGGCACGGGCCTTTCGCGCCGCGCGGCTGCTGCAGCTTTACGAAACCGGCATCGCGCGCGTGGACGGATCGCACCCGCAGAGCGGCCATACCGGCGATGCCTTCGCCGAACCTCGGCACTTGTATCAGCGCGACCTGGACATCCTTGGGCCGAACTCGCTCTTTGGCCTGCTTGCGACGACACGCACGGCGGTCGGCCAGCGCGCACTCGCGGCGCTGTTGCTCGAAGGCGCGGACGGTACGGAGACCCGTGCCCGCCAGGTTGCGGTGCAGGAGCTTACGCCACTGCTCGATCTCCGCGAACAGATCGCGCTGCTCGGGCGCTCGGCGTTCGATCAACTGCCCGCCGAAAGCTTTGATCGCTGGCTCAACCAGCCGCTTTCCGGACTTCCCCGCTGGGTCCGCTGGGCGCTGCTGGCTATCACCGCGGCCATCGCTGCACTCGTCGTTATTTCGTACACGCACCGGCAGGACATCGCACAACCACTTCGCAATCTCGAAGCTATTCTGGCTCTTCAAGTCGCGCTCACACTCTGGCTTCGGCCGCGCGTTACGGCGGAACTCGAAGCCGCGCAGCGTCTGCCCGGCCAGACCAACATCCTGCGCGATGGCCTCAGCCTGCTGCAGCAGCAACAATTCACCTCGCCGCTGCTTGTCGAACTACAGCACAACGCCACCGGTGAAGAGCAGGCGCTCAAGTCGCTGGCCAGCACGCTGCTGCTCGTCGAGCAACGCGCCAAGGAGTGGTTCTACCTCCCCGGTTTGCTGTTTGCCGTCGGCACCCACGCCGCGGTTTCGCTCGAAGCCTGGAAGGGCGATCATGCGCAGAACATGCGCCGCTGGATCGACACCTGGGCGCACTTCGAAGCGCTGCTCGCGCTTGCCACCTACGCTGCCGACCATGAAGCCAACACCTGGCCCGCGATCGTCGAAGCGGCCTCAGCGAGGTTTAGCGCGAAGGCCCTTGCTCACCCACTGCTGCCGCGCGCTCAAGCCGTCGCGAACGATATTGAGCTCGACACCGCGAATCGCTTTTTGCTGATCTCAGGCTCCAACATGGCAGGCAAGTCCACGCTGCTGCGCGCGATTGGCTGCAACACGGTCCTCGCGCTGGCGGGTGCGCCCGTGTGTGCGCAATCGATGACGCTTACACCGCTGCACACTGGCGCTTCGCTCGCGCTGGTCGATTCGCTCGCGGAGGGCAAGTCAAAGTTTCTGGCTGAAGTGGAGCGTCTGCGTGACCTCGTGGCTCTCGCTCACGCGCATCCGCAGAACGCACTCTTTCTGATCGACGAAGTCTTCTCCGGCACGAACTCGGCCGATCGCCTTGCCGCTGCGCAAGCCGTTCTGCGCGGCCTCATCCGCGAAGGCGCTATCGGCGCGCTCTCCACGCACGATCTTGCTCTCGCCGAGTTGGCGGAGCTCCCCGAACTCCACGGCCAGAACGTCCACATGGCGAGCCCTGACGACGCCGATCCCCTTGGCTTCGACTACCTGCTCAAACCCGGCGTCAACCGCACGACCAACGCCCTCGCCATTGTTAAACTGCTCGGCCTGGCCGAGTAATCACCCGTGGCCAGGCCGGTTATCTGATGTGATTCGCGAGCGAATACGGCTGACTAAATTTCCCACCGCAAGAGCGTAGCGCCCACCGTGAATCCAGCACCCACGCTAGCCAGCAGCACCAGGTCGCCCTTCTTCACGCGACCCTCTTCCATCGCCGTATTCATGGCCAGCGGAATCGTCCCTGCCGTCGTGTTGCCAAAGCGGTCAATGTTGATGATGACGCGATCCTCGGGAAGGTTCAGCCGCTCGGCGGTCGAAAGAATAATGCGCTTATTTGCCTGGTGAGGGATAAAGCAGCCCAGCTCCGATCCCGAAACACCGTTCCGGCTGAGCACCGTTTCAGCCGCTTCGGCCATCTTGCGGACGGCGAACTTGTAGACCGCCTGGCCTTCCTGGTGGACAAAGTGTTGCCCCTTGGCAACAGTCTCCGCGCTGGCCGGCAACAGGCTTCCTCCCGCCGGCATGTTCAACGACACCGCGCCCGAGCCATCGATCTCGTGCCAGAAGTCGATCAGCCCAATCTCGCCTTCTTCGCACGGCTCCAGCAGCACGGCGCCCGCGCCGTCGCCGAAGATCACGCAGGTGGTGCGATCGGTGTAATCGATGATGGAGCTCATCACGTCCGCGCCGATGACGAGCACTTTCTTGTGGGCTCCGCTTTCGACCAGCTTCGCGCCGACCTGCAACGCGTAGGGAAAGCCTGAGCACGCTGCGGAGAGATCAAAACCCCATGCACCGGTGGCGCCCAGCTTGTCCTGAACCAGGCAGGCCGTCGCGGGAAAGAGCATGTCGGGCGTCACCGTTGCCACGATGATGACTTCTACTTCCCTGGGATCGATGCCCCGGGCGGCAAGGCACTTGCGCGCCGCTTCAACGGCCAGATCGCTGGTGCCGACACCCTTCTCCACAATGTGCCGCTCGTGTATCCCGGTGCGTTCGATGATCCACTCGTTGTTGGTCGCGACCAGCTTTTCCAGGTCGGCGTTGGTCAGCAGGCGAGGCGGAACGTAAGCTCCTACGGAAGAAATCTTGGCGCGAACAGCATGGCGTGGCTTCAGCGTGAGACTCAACGGGACCCTCCAGGGCGAGAAACAAACGGCAGATAAATTCGGCAAAGCACAGCAGACAGCATCTTAGCGCGGCACCGGCCCATGAGACGTCAAACGCCCGACCGAAGTCGCAAAAACAGTGCTGGGCGGTGTAAACGGAGCGAAATTGTGGTGGGAGTGGGGAAACATTGCCAAGAGGGAAGAAGTGTACCGGGTTTCCCTACTGCGCCCGTGATGGCCCGTTACCGTTGCTTCCTTCCGGACCTGGCGGGGTTGGCGGGATCGCGTCGCGTAGGACCCGGCACATGATCCAGTTTAGCAGGTCTCTGCCGGACGGGCTCTCTAGTACGTCAACGTGCCCACATACCGTCGCTGCGCCACACGCAGGTCGTCGGGATTGACCGTCTGCGTGTCATCGAAGGCGAGCGTCTCGTCGTAGAACTCCACCGTTACCTGCTGTTGCACACCATGGGCCTTGCGCCACAAGGCGATCAGCGCCCGTGCCCTGGCCGGTGCCATACGACCGTACTTATCCAGTGACGCCATCTCTCTCCAGTGGTTGTCACCGTAGATCCTTCCCAGGCTGCGGTCGAAGGTCAGGTCATCGGTCGTGCGTTGGCCGTCGCTGCCGGTCACCTCGATCTCCACCACGCGTGCCGAGGCTGGAGGTGGAGCATCGAACGCGGGATAACACGCCACCGGCCACGCCCCGACCTTATGCGCCACGCCCATCAGAAAGATGGCGCTGACCAGTGCCGCACTGCCCCGCCGCAGTGCTGTTCCCGGGTCCCTGCGACACTCCGGCGACGGCTCCTCGCGCACCCAGCCCATGCGCTGCACGAGAGCCGTCCAGTCAACAAATACGACATAGGCCAGCATCAGCGCGACAAAGCTGATCCCCATGATCAGCAACGTCATGCTGTGGAAGAGCAGACCGGCCAGCACCGCCAAAGGGCGGGTCTTTTTCGACAGCACCAGGAAGAGGAACCCTACTTCAAAGCCAATCGCAAAGAACGACCCCAACCACAGCAGCGTGGTCTGGCGGATGGCCCATAACTGCAGGGCTGTCGGCGGCCCCTGCAGCAACACCTGGATGGCCTGCCGCCGCATATTTTCGGCTGAAAACCACGCCGTGCCAAGGTTCATGACCTTCCACAATCCTGGAAACAGGTACGCCAACGCGATGATGGCGATCATCGCCGTCACCGGCAAGCCGTAGCGAAGGGATCGTTGCAGCGGAGGTTGCGGTGGTTGACCCTTGTTTCGCCACTTGTCCAGCGAGAAGGCGTCGGCGGCGGGCGACAGGCACAGGATGGCTGCGAACGTGAGGATGTGCATGTTCTTGTGCTCTACGGATCCCCAAAGCTGTGGCAGGGTATAGAGATAGAGTCCTGCGAGTGTCGCGACCGGCGCCGTCCAGCGGTAGAACAGGCCTGCCGCCGCGCACAGCCCGCCGATCCACATCAGGCCATAGGCCAGGTTGGCGAGACCGGCGGAAAGGAGAAGGAAGCGCATCAGGTGGCCCAGCGGAAAGGGGGGTGCCAGCAGCACCCGGTCGAGGTTCGCGTAGGCCAGAAACTCGCGGTGTGGCTGCGATCCCACCAGCAGCCCGAAGATGACAATGCGTACGACCGCAAGGTCCAGCGCGGACCGCTTCTCACTCAGAAATCGCCCGACCAGGCAGAATCGTCGATCCGATGCCCAGAGGGCCAGGCCCACGAGCCCGAGCGCTATCAGGATCTTGATTGTCGGCCACAACGCCACCCTCGCCCTGCACTTTCTGTCGTTTCATGAGCAGCCAGCGGCGCGCTCGGCCGGTCCGCGCGTCGAGATCGGTTGAACTGGAACTGCGAAACGTGAGCGATGCTAGCAGTCCGCGGTGGGGAAGTCGAGCCGCCGCAGAATCATGCTTGAAAGCGCTTGACATTTCGGTCTAACAGATATATCTAATAGATATGTCAATTGAAGCGCCAGCAGCCCGTGCCACCACGACCGAGTCTCTGCTTGGCCTGCTCAGCCTTGGGCCGCTCTCGGGCTATGAAATTCGCCAGCTCATTGACGAGTCGATCGGCAACTTCTGGACCGAGAGCTTCGGGCAGATCTACCCCACGCTGAAGCGCATGGCTGCCGACGGACTGGTGAGCGTAGAAGAAACGCCCGATGGCAAGCGCCGGAAGAAAACCTACAGCCTCACCGACCCGGGCCGCGAGCGACTCCGCGAATGGCTGGCCATGCCGGTTTCGGTGCAGGTGCCGCGCAATGAGTTGCTGCTCAAGCTCTTCTTCGGTAATCGCGGCGAGCGCAGCGAAATGCAGCGCCTGGTCGAAACCCGTCGCGACCTGCTTACCGCACGGCTTGCCCGCCTGCGAGCCATCGAGCAGCAGATCACGGCTGATCATGCCGGCCATCCGGCGCTGCCGTTCTGGCTGATGACCGTGCGCTACGGCACGGCTGAAACCACCGCCCTGCTGGGCTGGTGCAAAGACTGCCTCACTACTTTCAAGGAGATGTCATGACCCACGATCCGATCTGGATGAAAGCCTTACTCGCCATTCACATTACCGCTGGTTTCGGATCGTTCCTGCTGGCGCCGGTCGCGCTGGCGACGGCCAAGGGCGGCAAGCAGCACAAGCGCTGGGGAATGGTCTACCTGTGGTGCATGGGTGTGGTGGCGGCCACGGCGCTGCCGATGGCGCTGTATCGCCCCGTGCTCTTCCTCGCGCTGGTGGCGGTGTTCAGCTTTTATGCGGCGTTCTCGGGCTATCGGGTTACGCGGCTGAAGGACCTCGCCCGCGGCGGCAGTGCGCAGCCCATTGACTGGTTTGCCGGCATCGTCACTTTCGGGGCGAGCCTTGCCCTGGCCGCCCTGGGCGCCTTCAAGCCCGTCGCGGTTCAGAATTTCGGCATCGTCTCCATTGTCTTCGGCCTGATCGGCATGCGCCTGGCGGTGGTGCAACTAGTGAGTTTCGTACGCAAGCCGAAGGAGAAGATGTTCTGGTGGTACACCCACCTGGGCAACTTCATCGGCAGCTATATTGCCGCGTGGACGGCATTCAGCGCGGTCACGCTTTCTCAATATTTTGGACCCGCCTGGTACGTCTGGCTTTGGCCCACGATCATCGGCGTTCCGGCGATTGCGCTCACGGTCGGCTACTACAAGCGGCGCTTCGCGCCAAAGTCGCCAACCCCGGCCGCAGCTTAGGCCTGCACTTCGGTAACGGGTTCGCGCGGCGTGCCCACGCCAACGCTGCGTGAAGTCCGGTACAGCTTCAGCAGTGCGTAGCCTGACCACAACAGCACCACGCTCCACAGGACGATCAGGAACGGCGTGCCCCAGCGCGCCGATACCTGATTCCACAGCCGCAAAACGCCACGCCCGTAGTAGACGCCCAGCCACGCGGCAAAGGCGTGCCGTGCCAGGCGGCTCACCGTGAACGCGATCATAAACTTCTTCCGGCTCATATTGAGCGCGCCGGCTGCCAGCACGAACGGCGATAGCGGCATGGGCGGCGGGAGGATCGCCGGCAGCGCTACGGCGATCAGCGCATGCGACTCCATCCAGCGTGTGACCGGTTTCAAAATTCGGGGAGGAACGTGCTTTTCAAGAAACGCAATCCCGCCGGCCTGTCCGACCATGTGCGAGAACAGGCCACCCAGCGCCGACCCCGCTGTTGCCGCCAGCACCAGGAGAACGAGGTTCGCATGCCGCGCGGCGAAGACCACCACCATAATGTCGGTGACGCCGGGGATCGGCAGCGGCACAAAGGACGAGTCGACGATCGAGATCAGAAACAGCCCGATCAGCCCCAGGCTGAATGCCATCCGTACCAGCCGCGACCCGGCGAGAGCGGCCAGCAAAGCAGCGGTTTGATGAGGCGCAGCGATCATGTCAGATAGGACGCAGGAAGCGATGAAGCGGACGACGGCGGGTGCAAAAAATGCCAGCCCTTCGTCAGTGTCTTTCGAGTGTAGACGCTTACAGCATCCGCAACGTAGGCATCGGGGGCAATAACCCGATCGCCGTCGCCAGGTCACGGAAGCGCCCAATTGAAGCGATGCAATCGTCGTCCAGGGCGTAGTAAATGTTTTTTGTCAGGTACGTGCGAATGGTTTCGACCGGCAGCGCCAGTCGCGGCGTCCACTCTGCCACTAGATCTTCAACGTGGGCGAGGCCGGCTACACGGGACGCGTTGACGTCGGCGATAACCTGCTCGCGCGAGACCTCACCCAGTTTTTCGGGACGCACGGCCCACACTGCCGCCACCCACGGCAGCCCGGTGTACTCGCGCCACCACGCCGCCACATCAAGCCACAAGAGAGATGTGCCGGCAGAGGCATCGATCTGCGTCCGGTGTTCACGAGCCAGCAGTGCCGGGTCGCCGATGAGCAGCGCTGCATCATTACCGTTCAGCATGGTGATGGCATCGGCCGCGGCTTCCTGCACCTCCGGCTGTATGCCGAGAAAGTGCCGGAACAGAATGTGGACGTAAGCCTGCGAGCTCCGGGACGCGGCATCCGCTGCAAAGCGCTTGACCTGTCGCATGGCTGCCTTGGCATCCAGTCCTTGCGGATTTTTGACCAGGAGCAGGATGCTGCGAATCTCTCCCCGCGACGCGATGGTGCAACCGGGCACGATGGCCAGCTCGGGCGTCAACGCAGCAATGGGGATAAGGCCCAGGTCCGCGTCACCCGAAATCAACTCTGCCGCGCACTGAGCGGGCGATGTGTAATGCACAGCGTAACGGGAGCGGAGTTCGGCGGCGCGGGGGCCGTGCTCAAAGTCATAGAGCAGGGGAGCGGGATTCAGGAAAGCGATGGAAGCAACACGCAGCACAACTCCATTTTAGGCTTCCCGTTGCTGGAAACTTTGGCGGCCAACTCTTCCCGCTGCCGGCCGTGGGGCTGATATGGTGGAAAGCACTCAGCACGACGAGGCGGCATGGCAGAGAAACATTCGGTCGCAACAGATCCTGAAGCACGCCTGGGCTGGCTGGCCCTGGCGCTGACGCCCAAGCTCGGCCCCACGCGCTGCGGCCGCGCCGTGCAGCATCTGGGCGCGCCGGAGCGTGTCTTCTCCGCCTCGCTTACTGAGCTGGAAGGCGCCCACCTGCCAGCCTCTGCCGCGCAGTTTATCGCCGATGGCCGCGCTCGCACCGCCGCACTGGCCGAACTCCAGCGCACGGAAGAAGCCGGCGGCAGCATTATTACGCCGGCCAACGAGGACTATCCGCAGCGCCTGCTGGAAATTTACGATCCGCCGGCCGTCCTCTGGGTCCGCGGCAATCTTTCGCTGCTCAACCGTCCGGGGATAGCGGTGGTCGGCACGCGGCATCCGTCGCCCTACGGCTCGGGCATGTCGGAGGTCCTCTCCCGGGAGCTCTCGCGGCGCGGCCTGGTGATCCTCAGCGGCATGGCGCGGGGCGTTGACACCGCTGCACACAAGGGCGCGCTCGACGTGGGCGGCAAGACCGTCGCCGTCTGGGGCACCGGCATCGACGTCATCTATCCCAAGGAGAACAAGGCCCTCGCCGAGCGCATCGTCAAGGACGGGGGCGCCATCGTCAGCGAGTACCCCATGGGCACTTTCCCCGCGCCCCAGAACTTCCCCATCCGCAATCGCATCCTCTCTGGAATGAGCGTCGGCGTGCTGGTGGTTGAGGCCGGCGAGTACTCCGGAACCCGCATCACCGCGCGTTGCGCACTGGAGCAGGACCGCGACGTTTACGCGGTGCCGGGCAACGTCACCAACCAGAACGCCTGGGGACCGAACACGCTCATCAAGCAGGGGGCCAAGCTCACGGCGACGTGGGAGGACATCTGGGAGGACCTGCCGTCGCAGATCCGTCTCGCGCTCGAGGACGAGCTCGAAGCCGGGGCAAAAGAATCGTCCGGGGGATCGACTGCATCTCTATTTAACGAGTCGGCCCCAACGGCCCCTGCCATGAGCGACCATGAGCGCCTTGTCATGAAGCATTTACGCCAGGACGAAGCTCTCCAGCTCGACCAGCTGATGGAAACCCTTGAAGGCGAACTCAGCTCCGGCGAAATTTTTACCGCGCTGTTCGAACTGGAACTCGCCGGGCGTATTAAACAGATGCCCGGAAAAAATTACGTGAAAACCTTCTAGCCCCGTCGCCGTACACGTGAAGTGCGGCGAAACGCGGGCTTAACCGCAAATTTTCACCGGCCCCGAAAAGGCCTTTCCGCCGTCCAAACAGGACGTCGCCGGAAATTGACGTTTGACTTTGCCTCGGCAAAGCGTGTTAGGGTGCATTGACATTGGAAGAACGGAACAGACCTCGGTCGTGTTCCGATGGGGTTGTAAGAAATGAGCAAGAACCTGGTGATCGTCGAGTCGCCCGCGAAGGCGAAGACGATCGGAAAATATCTCGGCAAGGACTACACCGTGGAGGCCTCCATTGGCCACATCATGGACCTGCCGAAGAACGATATTGGAGTGGAGCTGAAGCGGCGCACCTTTGCGCCCACGCTCATTGTGTCTCCGGGCAAGGAAAAAGTTGTAGCGCAACTGCGCAAGCTCGCCGCCAAGGCGGACGCCGTGTTCCTGGCGCCCGATCCTGACCGCGAAGGCGAAGCCATCGCCGCCCATCTGAAGATGCAGCTCCTTCCCATGATGAAGGACCCATCGAAGCTGAAGCGCGTCACCTTTAATGAGATCACGCAGAAAGCGGTCAAAGCGGCGTTCGCCCATGCCCGCGACGTCGACCAGGACCTCGTCGATGCACAGCAGACGCGCCGCGTGCTCGACCGGCTGGTGGGTTACCAGATCTCTCCGTTGCTGTGGGACAAGGTCAAGCGCGGCTTGAGCGCCGGCCGTGTGCAAACTGTCGCGCTGCGCCTGATTGTCGAGCGCGAGCGCGAGATCAATGCCTTCCCGACGACCGAGTATTGGAACATCGACGCCGTGCTCACACCGGCGAATGACAACACCGAGTTCACCGCCCGCATGGTCGGCGTCAACGGCCAGCCGCTGCGCGTGGCCGACCTCGCCGCGGAAGGCAAGTGGATTGCGAACGCGCTGCCGGACAAGGCCGCCATCGACGAGATTATGCCGCAGCTCGAAAAAGCTGTCTGGCGCGTTCGCTCGGTTGAAAAGAAGGAACGTCAGCGCAAGGCGCTCGCCCCCTACACCACCAGCAAGCTGCAGCAGGACGCCGCCGGCCGTCTCGGCTTCAACGTCCGCCGCACCATGGGCGTGGCCCAGCGTTTGTATGAAGGCGTCGAACTCGGTTCGGAAGGCACTGTTGGCCTGATCACCTACATGCGTACCGACTCCACCCGCATGAGCCCCGACGCCGTCGAAGCCATCCGCGACCATGTTCGGAAGGAAGCTGGCAAGGATTTTGTGCCCGCCCAGCCCAACGCGTACGCTTCCAAAAAAGACGCGCAGGACGCCCACGAAGCCATCCGTCCCACCAACGTCGCCTTCACGCCCGAGTTCGTTCGCCGCTATTGCTCTGACGAGCAGTTCCGCCTCTATCAGCTCATTTGGGAGCGCGCCGTTACCAGCCAGATGGTGCCCGCGGTATTCGACCAGACCACCGTCGACATCGAAGCCAAGGCCAACATGAGCTATGACTTCCGCACCACGGGCAGCGTGCTCAAGTTCGCCGGCTTCCTCTGGTACGAGGAGCGCAACAAGAAAGCCAAGGCCGCCCGCGACGCCGCTGCTTCAGCCGCCGCTGCCATCCAGGAAAAGCGTGCTGCCGAGAACCGGGCCGACGACGATGATGGTTCCGCCAAAGATGCGACCAGCGAAGAAAGCTCCGTCGACCGTCGCCTGCCCGACCTGAACGACGGCCAGTCGCTGAAAAAGATCAGCCTCGACCCTCAGCAGAAGTTCACCCAGCCGCCGCCGCGCTACAACGAAGCCTCGCTCGTCAAGGCGCTCGAAGCAAATGGCATCGGCCGCCCGTCCACGTACGCCTCCATCATCAACACCATCCAGGAGCGCGACTACGTCAAGAAGATCAAGGCCAAGCTCGTGCCGACTGAAATCGGCATGGTGGTGACGGACCTGCTCGTCAAGAATTTTCCCTACATCTTCAAGGTCGAGTACACCGCCGGCCTTGAGAATGAGCTCGACGCCGTCGAAGCCGGGGACGAAAAGTGGACTGATCTGCTCAACGGCTTCTACGGCCATCTTGAAGACGAACTCAAGTTTGCCGAGAAGAATATGGAAGACATCAAGGCCATGGAGCAGGAGACCGACGAAATCTGCGACAAATGCGGCGCTCCGCTGCTGTTGAAGTGGGGCAAGTTCGGGAGCTTTTATAGCTGCTCCAACTTCACCAAGACCAAGCCGATGGCCATCAGCGGCGCAGCATGGAAGAAATCACCGAAGGACGTCGTTGCGAAGGTAGCCGACAAGTTCGGCACGCCCGCCATGAAGCTCCGTGGACTCGACGACTCCGGCACCGAGGTCAGTACCGAGGTCTTCGAGCCGAAGAAACTGCAGGCTGAACTCGCCAAAGTGATGCCGAAGTGGAAGAAGGTTACGGTCGAGGCCGACAGCTGCGATTTCACCAAGGAGAACTTCGCCGCCAAGCCTGATCTCGCCACCAGCGACGGCTCGGAAGAAGCGGAAGAAGAGTTCTGCGATAACTGCGGCCGCACCATGGTGCTCCGCAACGGCCCCTGGGGACCGTTCATGAGCTGCCCCGGTTACAACGAAGACCCGCCCTGCAAGACCATCCGCAAGCTTACGCAGAAGGTGCAGACCAAGCCGCCCGTGCAGCTCGAAGAGCCGTGCCCAAAGTGCGGCAAGCCCCTGCTGCAGCGCGACGGCCAGTATGGCGAATTCATCGCCTGCTCCGGCTACCCGAAGTGCAAGTATGTGAAGCAGGAACTGCTGGAAGTGCCTTGCCCCAAGTGCGGCAGCGAGGTTGCCGTGCGCAAGACCAAACGCAACACCACCTTCTACGGCTGCACGCGCTATCCCAAGTGCGACTTCACCTCGAACCAGCTGCTGGTCAACCAGACCTGCCCCAAGTGCGACTCGGCGTACCTCGTCGAGGTCTCCAACAGCGAAGGCACCTATTTGGTCTGCCCCAACAACCGCGAGTCGATGCCCAAGCGCCGCCCCCGCAAGGGCGCCCCGGCCGAAGAACCGGCTTCGACCGCCCCCGAGTGCACCTTCGAAAAGAAGATCGGCCCGCCCAAACCCAAGGAAGAACCCGCCGACCTCAAACGGCCGGATCCCGACAAAACCCGTCCACTGGCCGAGGCCGTGGCCTAGGATCACAGCCAACGGGCACGGCTCGGCCCCGCTTCTGCGGTGTCGAGCGTGCTGATTTTCGTGTGGCAGTCTCCAGAAAATAGGGAATTCAAGACTCCCGCGTCCAAGTAAATCTACGCATTTTGGAATGTCGCTAAGTTAGCACTTCCCAAATAGCATATATTCATGCTAAAGTACTTATGGGTACGCGGCCAGCCGCGGGCACAGGTCTGTTAACTCCCTTTGACAAGGCCTGCTGTATCTCATTGATTAGAATGGACTAACACGTTATGGCGAAAGCAATGTGGAATGGTCAGACCCTCGCCGAAAGCGAGAAGATTCAAACCGTTGAAGGCAACATTTACTTTCCAGAGGAGACCGTCAACCGAGCGTTTCTGAAGCCCAGCTCCACCAGCTCCAACTGCCCGTGGAAGGGCCAGGCCCGCTACTACACCGTGCTGGTCGACGGCCAGGAGAACCCCGACGCCGCCTGGTACTACCCCGATCCCAAGCCCGCTGCCAAGACCGTCAAGCACCACGTGGCTTTCTGGCGCGGTGTGGAAATCGTTACGACCTAATTTCCTGTTCTCAAAAATGCAGAAGGCCCTCCACCCGGAGGGCCTTCTGCATTTCCAGCGACTTTACGCCTTCACGACGGTGCCGTTCTCCACTTTGACCGGGTCGAGGAAGGGCATGGCCTTGCGCAGCTCGGCGCCGACCTTCTCGATCTGGTGCTCGCGGTTCTCCTTGCGGAAGTTCTCGAACTCCTTGCGGCCGTTGTTCTGGTCGGCAATAAAGCGCTCGGCAAACGCACCGCTCTGGATGTCGTTCAGTACTTCCTTCATGGCCTGCTTCACGGCCGGCGTCACGATGCGTGCGCCGCTGACGTAGTCGCCCCACTCCGCCGTATCGGAGATGGAGTAGCGCATGTACTCCAGGCCACCGCGGTACATCAGGTCGACGATCAGCTTGAGCTCATGCAGCACTTCAAAATACGCCAGCTCGGGCTGATAGCCGGCTTCCACCAGCGTCTCAAAGCCCGCCTTCACCAGCGCCGATGTGCCTCCGCACAGCACGGCCTGCTCGCCGAACAGGTCAGTCTCGGTCTCTTCGGTGAACGTCGTTTCCAGTACGCCGCCGCGCGTGCAGCCGATGCCCTTGGCATAGCTCAACGCGAGCGCCAGCGCATTGCCGCTCGCATCCTGCTCCACGGCGACGAGCCCCGGGACGCCGCCGCCCTCGGTGAACACTTCGCGCACGCGATGCCCCGGTCCCTTGGGCGCCACCAGTGACACGTCGCACGTTGCCGGAGGCGTAATCGTACGGAAGCGAATGTTGAAGCCGTGCGCAAACATGAGCGTCACATCGGGCTTCATGTTGGGCGCGATCTCAGCGTGATACACCTTGGCTGCCGTCTGGTCGGGCGTCAGGTTCATGATGACGTCTGCCCAGGCCGAAACCTCGGCCACGCTGCCGACCTTGAGGCCGGCGAGCTCGGCCTTCTGCGCCGAAGGCGATCCCGCCCGCAGCCCGACGCGTACTTCCACGCCTGAGTCTTTAAGGTTCAGCGCGTGAGCATGGCCCTGCGAGCCATAACCGATGATGGCGACTTTTTTCGCCTGGATAAGAGTGATGTCTGCGTCTGCGTCGTGGTAAGTCTTTGCCATGGGTCTTTGTCTTCTTTCTTCGAGTAGTGGTTAAAGTTTACGCGTGCTCGCAGCGATGTTGAATCACTTTGAGAATGCTGGTTTGAAGGTTTTGCATGACGGCGTCGGTCCAGAGGCCCGCGTAGCCGTTGAAATCGGTGGAGAGGCGCTGGTGGCTCACGAGGTGGAGCATGACGTCTCCGTTGGCTAGCGGTTCCAGGCTGTACTCGCCATCGAGTACATCGAAGTAGCGTCCGCCGATGGTGACATGTTCATCGAGAGTGGTGGTAGGAATGTTGGCGGAGTCTGCCTTGATACTGAACGCCAGGCGTTGTTCCGGCTCCCAGGCCGTCACCGTCTCAATGAACATGAGACCACGCTCGAAGCTTGCGTGGCGCACGCCGCCAACGCCTTCGAACGATAGTGTTGCCTCTACCGGCCGAGGAAAGCCGATGCGATGTGTCCAGTTAGTTTCCAACTCGGTGGGGGCGATAGCCGGCACGCGCTCGATGTTGCGCCAAACGGTTTCCGGCGATGCATGAATGCGAATCTCGCTAGCCACCGTGCGGGTTTGATCCGGTACAGCCAGACGCGCTTCAATCGGAGCAATCAGGAAAGGCAAAACAGCCATGCACGAAAGCGTGGTTCCAGACACTCGCCGCTTCCGCATGTATACGCCTGCAGTCACCCCGCCGAGCGAAGCAACCACTAAGGCGATCGGCATTGCCATCGCAACACAGATGAATCCCTCCCAGCTGAACAGCATGGTAGCCAGCATCATCAGGCCGACAGAGAACCAAGGCACATAAATCCACTCCAACACAGTCATAGGTGACTTTGGTTCCACCCTGCTGACGGACAGAAAACCGATAATGAACGGTCCGAGTACAAGAAAACTCACCGTCATGATTCCTGATACGCCGAACCTGTCATGCGCTGTAATCCACTGGGTGATTGCCGAGTTCCCAATGATGCCGCGCAGCACGATGCCATACAAGGCACCAAGCAATACGCCTTCGACAAGAACGCGCCGCCGCGACTTGGGCCCAATCCGGGTCTCTTCGTTACCCACTTCGCTCGACATGGTGCCTAGTCCACTTCTTCGTCGAACTGGTTAGGAAGCTGATCCGAATTCGGCAGCGCATCCGGGTCGAGGTCGAGCAGATCGCTTCCAGCTTCGCTACCGCTCTCTTTGGTCCCGAGCGCTTTCAGCACGCGGCTGGTATGCTGTCCGCGCCGCATGGCCATGCGCCCGGTGCGCGAAACCTCCAGCACCTCGTAGCCGCTCTCACGCAACACCTGCAGCAGGCCTTCAATCTTGGAAGCTGAGCCTGTCATTTCGAGCATGATCGATTCCGGCGCGAGGTCGACCACGCGTGCGCGAAACACCGTTGCCAGTTCGAAGATCTGCGACCGCGAGTGCAGCCCGTGCGGCTGCGCGGGTCCGGCGGCCACCTTCACCAGGCAGAGCTCGCGCACCACGGCCTCGGTGCGGTTCACCTCGTCCACATGCACCGTCGTCTCCAGCTTGTACAGCGACGCGCGAATGCGATGCGCGCTGTTCTCCGGCGCCTCGCACACAATCGTCATCCGCGACGTATCCTGCCGCTCGCTCTCGCCCACGGTGAGCGAGACGATGTTGATGTTCAGCCGCCGAAACAGGGAAGCGACCCGCGTCAACACGCCGGGCTTGTCTTGAACCAATGCTACGAATGTGTGGAGCATGACAACCTTTCAAACCACTCGGCTTTTGCGCCGTGCGGGTTAGCAGAATTGGCCAGCACGTAAAGCGCGTGGCGTTGATGCGGATGCCCCGCCGGCATCCGCGGATGATCGAAGTCCAGCTCCGGCGCGTAGGTCATACCCAGCTTTTCCATCACGCGCCGCGAAGCCTGGTTGCCTTGCGCGGTAAGGGCCACTACTCCCGGCAACTCGCAATCTCGGAACGCAAACTCAACGACAGCCCGCGCGCCTTCGGTTGCAAGGCCCTGCCCGTGATAGCGGCGATCCAGTCTCCAGCCAATCTCCACCGAACCCTCGGGGAGCCCGGGAATAACATCACGCAGAACCTGCATACCGATCAAGCCAACGAAGGCGCCGGTTTCGCGCAACTCGGTGGCGAAGAAGCCGAAACCCGTCCGCTCAAAACCAGCGACATACCGCTCAATCGCGGCACCGCTTTCCTCGGGCGTCATCGGAGCAGGGAAGTAGGTCATCGTCTCGGCATCGGCATTCATCGCCGCAAACGGCTCACGGTCGCTCTCGCGCCATTGCCGAAGCAGCAGGCGTGGCGTTTCCATCTGGAGCATGGGTGCGCCGGTCGCGATCATTGGACCTCCGCGATCAGCGTGGCGTAAGGCGGAAGCATGAACGTCGCAAGCGATGTAACGCCATTCAAAGCAGCCGCATCGCCCAGCAGGGTCTTCACGCCCGGCCCGCCGATACCCGCCGCTTTCAAATCGAGATGCACCACCTGCGGCTGCGCCGTCATGTTCAACGAAACCACCAGCGCGTGCCCGCTCGGCGACACCGGCGTGCGTGCATAGCTCAGCACGGCTGGGTTCGTCGCGTCGAGCATCACCAGCGCACCGTCGCGCATGGTTGGATTTCCGCGCCTGATTGCCGCCAGCGTGCGGTACCAGTTCAGCAGCGAACTCGCATCCGCGCTCTCGCTCGCCACGTTCACTGAGCTGCGATCCGCTGCGACGGGCAGCCACGTCTGCGGGTTCGAGGAGAAGCCCGCCTGCGGCCCTGAGGTCCACTGCATGGGCGTGCGCTCACCATCGCGGCCCTTCTCCTTCGGCCAGCCGGTGATGCCGATGGGGTCGCGCACATCCTCGCGTTGCGTCGGCGTATGCGTCGCCATGCCGAGCTCCTGCCCGTAGTACAGCAGCGCCGCGGAACGCGTCGTAAACAGCATCGTAGCAATCAGCCGTGCGATGAGCGGATTGTGCGCGCCATCGCCAAAGCGGTCCCAGCTACGCGTGTTGTCATGGTTGTCGAAGACCAGCAGTGGCTGGTGGCCATCAAGCGCTGCTTCCATCTCGACGATGGTCTTGCGAAAGTGTGCGATGTTCAGCGCCACGTTCTTGCCGGTTTCCTGCCCCGGTGCCTCGGTGTGGAATCCCACCAGCGTATCCATCGGCAGCTGCAGCTCCGGCGCGCTCCTTGGTCCATACCAGCCGAGCAGCTCAGCCGTTGCCGGCACATAAATTTCTCCCACCAGCACGCGCTCATCGTGATAGCCGTCCACCATCACGCGCAGCCGCCGCATCACGTCGTGCACTTCAGGCAGGCCGCTGGTGCGCACATGGTTCGACTCCGGAAAGCCGCTCGCATCCAGCTTGCCTGTCGGTCCGTCATCGTGCAGCTCAGGGTCTTCAAACAGCGTTGTGACCGCATCCAGCCGGAAGCCCGCAACGCCGCGATCCAGCCAGAACCGCATGGCATCGAACATCGCCTTCTCGACCGCCGGGTTGCGCCAGTTCAGATCAGGTTGCTGCTTGTAGAAAAAGTGATAGTAGAACTGCCCGCGCGCCGGAACCCACTCCCACGCCGACCCCTGGAAAAGCGACGACCAATCATTCGGCGGCACCACCCATCCGTGCGGTCCCTGGTGCGCGTTCGGCGCATGAGTATCGTTCGTCGCCTTGCCATCGTTCCAGATGAACCAATCGGCTCGGGGATTCGTCTTCGACCCAGCCGACTCCACAAACCATGGATGTTTGTCTGACGTATGGTTCAGAACCATGTCGAGCAATACGCGGATATGCCGCTTCTTCGCTTCGGCAATCAGGCGGTCCATATCGGCCAGTGTCCCGTACTGCGGATCGACAGCCTCGTAGTTCGCAATGTCATACCCGAAATCAACCTGCGGCGACGGATACATCGGCGCAATCCAGATCGCGTCCACGCCCAGCGATTGCAGGTAATCCAGCCGCTGTGTAATGCCGTTTAAGTCGCCAACGCCATCGCCATTCGTGTCTTGAAAACTCCGCGGATAAATCTCATAGATCACCGCATGCTCGTACCACGCGCCGTGCGCCGACGCAGGAGCCTGCGCGCGCAGCGAAGAGGACAGCGCGGAAGCAAGTAGCAGCGAGATGAGTTGGCGTTTGAACATGAGTGTCACAGGGAACTGCAGGTGCGCGGTCCGGCGGGGCTGGCCGCGCTCGCTTTCAATAGAGCAAACTACTCGTCCTCGGCCGTCTCCAGTAGCGGATCACTCTGCGGCCGGCGCACCATTTCATGCAGCGCAGCTCCCGGCGCAATCATCGGATACACGCCATCTTCCTTTTCAACCTGGAAGTTGATCAGGAACGCTTTGCCGCTCGTCCGAGCCTTGGTCACTGTAGGTATCACATCAGCGCGCTTCTCCACGTGAGCACCGGCAATACCGTGCGCCGCGGCCAGCATCACAAAGTCCGGCGACAGGATGGGCGACGCCGAATAGTTCTTCTCGTAGAACGTCTCCTGCCACTGCCGCACCATGCCCAGGAAGCCGTTATTGATGATGGCGACATTGATCGCCAGGCCTTCCTGCACAATGGTCGAAAGCTCCGCCGCCGTCATCTGGAAACCGCCATCGCCGGCGATGACCCAGACGTCCTTCTCGGGGCACGCCACCTTCGCGCCAATCGCTGCCGGCAGTGCAAAGCCCATCGTGCCCAGGCCGCCGCTCGTCACCAGCGTACGCGGCGCTTCGTGCTTGAAGTACTGCGCCTCCCACATCTGGTGCTGTCCCACGTCGGTAACGACGATCGTTTCATTCAGCCGCCCCGCCGCCTGCGCCTCGCGCCAGATGTCGTGAATCACATGCGCGGCATACAGGTGCCCGTTGTCGGGCAGGTTGATGATGTCGCGCACTGCCGCCGTACCCTTGCTGGCGTTGATTTCGTCGAGCCACGCGCCCGCGTCCGCGCTCTTTGGCTGCAACTGCGGCAGCAGCACCTGCAGCACGCTCTTCAAGTCACCAATCAGCGCCACGTCCGCGCGCACATTCTTGTTGATCTCGCTCGGATCGATCTCAATGTGGATCTTCTTCGAGTTCGGCGAATAGCTCGCCAGGTTTCCCGTCACGCGATCGTCAAAACGCATGCCGAACGCCAGCAGCAGGTCCGCCTGCTGAATCGCGTTGTTCACCCACGACTCGCCGTGCATGCCCATCATGCCCAGCTGCAGCGGATGCGCCGCCGGCACACAGCCCAGCCCGAGCAGCGTGGTCGCAATCGGAATCTTCTGCGACTCCGCAAACGCAATCACCTCAGCCTCCGCGCCCGACTCCACGATCCCATGCCCGGCCAGGATGATCGGCTTCTTCGCCTGCTTGATCAGCGCAATCGCCTCGCGCATCGCGGCAGACTCCGCGCGCAGCATCGGATGCGGCCGTGCCGCGCCCGGCGCCGCAGCGTCGAAGTCGAACGTCGCCGTTGCCTGCTGCGCATCCTTCGTAATGTCGATGAGCACCGGCCCCGGCCGTCCGCTGGTCGCAATCTGGAACGCCTTACGTACTGTCGGTGCAATCTCTTCCGCGCGCGTCACCAGGAAGTTGTGCTTCGTGATCGGCAGCGTAATGCCCGTGATGTCCACTTCCTGAAACGCATCCGAACCCAGCACTTTCGACGACACCTGTCCCGTGATCGCAATCATCGGTATCGAGTCGAGCATCGCCGTAGCGAGCCCCGTCACCAGGTTCGTCGCACCGGGCCCCGACGTCGCCATGCACACGCCCACGCGTCCCGAGGCGCGCGCATAGCCATCAGCCATGTGGCTCGCGCCCTGCTCATGCCGCACCAGCACATGATGGATCGTCGGAAACTTCCGCAGCGCATCGTAGATCGGCAGAATAGCGCCACCGGGATAGCCGAAGACGGTAGTGGTGCCTTCGCCGGCAAGCGTCGCCCAGAGAATTTCAGAACCGGTGAGTGTGGGATGTTGATTGTTATTTGCCATCGATCGCTCCTTGCAAATTCTCGAGTTTGTACTTCGCACGCGCTTCGTCCAGCGTTAGCTCTACAAAAGCCGGCGGTCCTCCGCCCTGCATCTCGCTGCTCGGAAACCTGCGCTCTATCAAACGCTTGCTCTGAGGGTCACGAAAAAGCGTTGTCCAACCCGCGTCGGCTATTGCTAGCTTCTCGAAGCCCTCAGTGTTCACGTCGTCACCGCTCCTTCACTCGCACTGCTCACCGTGGCCGCATACTTCGCAAACACACCGCGCTTATACCGCGGCTCCGGCGCCTTGAAATCCTTCATCCGCTCCGCAATCTCTTCATCCGAGACATTCAGCGTCAGCTTCCGCCCCGGAATATCGAACGTAATCGTGTCACCCTCGCGTACCGCGCCAATCGGCCCGCCGAGCTGCGCTTCCGGCGCCACGTGCCCTGCCATCAGCCCACGCGTCGCGCCCGAGAAGCGCCCATCCGTCAGCAGTGCCACCGAATCCGAAAGCTCCGGAATGCCCTTGATCGCCGCCGTCACCGCGAGCATCTCGCGCATCCCAGGCCCGCCGCGCGGTCCTTCATAGCGAATCACCAGCACATCATTCGGCTGCACGCGGCCCTCGTTCACCGCGGCGAAGCAAAGGTCTTCGCTATCGAACACACGCGCCGGTCCGGTGTGATGAATCCGCGCATGCCCGGCAACCTTCACCACGCAACCTTCCGGCGCAAGGTTCCCTTTCAGAATGACCAGGCCTCCCGTCGACTTCAGCGGATCGCTCCACGGCCGAATCACCGGCTGGCCCGGTGTTTCAACGGCCAGCGCAGCTTCTTCGCGCAGCGTCTTGCCGGTCACAGTGGGTGTGTTGCCATTCAGCAGATTCTTTTCCACCAGCCGCGCCGCCAGCACACGCGAGCCGCCCGCATCCTGGTAGTCCTTCGCCACCATCTTGCCGCCCGGCTGCAAGTCGCAGATGAACGGCGTCTTCTCGCTGATGATGTCAAAGTCCTCAACGTTCAGCGGAATCTCGAGCTCGTGCGCAATCGCGATCAGGTGCATCACCGCATTGGTCGACCCGCCCGAAGCACACACCGCCGCGATCGCATCTTCCAGCGACTCACGCGTAATAATCTGCGACGGCTTCACCCCGGCGCGCGCCAGGTCCATCACCAGCTTGCCCGCTTCGCGCGAGGCCGCGTGCTTCTCCGGCGACATCGCCGGCACGCCCGTCAGCTGTATCGGCGAGATGCCCATAAACTCACCCGCCATCGCCATCGTGTTCGCAGTAAACTGCCCACCGCACGCGCCCGGCCCGGGGCACGCTGCAGCTTCTACCGCTTCGAGCTGCGCATCGGTAATCTTGCCGGCCGCATGTGAGCCAATGGCTTCAAACACCTGCTGAATCGTAATGTCGATTTCATTGCCGCCGCTCGCAGGCTTGCCGTCCGCGCCCACGTGCAGGTGTCCCGGCATGATCGACCCGCCATAGAGCATCAGCCCCGGGATATCGAGCCGCGCCAGCGCCATCACGGCGCCGGGCATGTTCTTGTCGCAACCCGCGATGCACACCAGCCCGTCGAAGCTGTTACCCCGCGACACCAGCTCGATGGAATCCGCAATGACCTCGCGTGAAATCAGCGAGGCCTTCATGCCCTGCGTGCCCATGGTGATGCCGTCGGAAATCGTAACGGTGTTGAACTCCATGGGCGTCCCGCCGGCTTCGCGCACGCCCTGCTTCACGGCCTCGGCCACGTCGCGCAGGTGATAGTTGCACGGCCCGATTTCGGTCCACGTATTCGCAATGCCGATGATCGGCTTGTGCAGGTCATCTTTGCTGAAGCCAACCCCGCGCAGCATCGCACGCGCAGCGGCGCGCGAAGGGCCTTCGGTCAATACGTTCGAGTGGGTCTTGCCAGTGCCTTGATTACTCAATTTCTTCTCCGTAAAAATTCCTGCAGCTACTTTGCCGCCGAACAATCCAGCGGATAAACATGGCCCTTCTGGCCACGCGGAATAAGGTTGATTCCCGTGAAGTGCAGCGCGCACGCGTGGTCCAGCTCCAGCACTTTGAACTGGGTCAGAAACGAGTTCATCGTCGCCTCCACCAGGAACTGGCGCGACACCACGTTCAGCACATCATCCGGCTCGTCAACGTAGAACCGCGTGTCGTACTGCTTCTTGAGCATCTCGGCAGTCTGCTCCTGCGCGTACCGGATGCGCGCCTGGTCCAGCTTCTTCACGCTGCCATCGGGATCCTTCGCCGCTTCGGCATCGCTTTGCCAGCCGTCGCCCGCATCGAACACCAGCGTGTCCTTGCCATCCTGCCCAATCACGCTGCCGCCGTCGGCATGGCGATTGCCGCCGTCGCCCCAGTGATAGTTCGCCGACCGGTGGCTCACCGTCGATCCGCAGGGATCGGGTCCGCTGGTAATGAACACTTCGTTCGCGCACTTCGCTCCGCGATATACATCAATCCGCCCCGAGCTATAACCCGGCGTATCGAACTGGTCAGCCGTAGGCTGCAAACCCAGCTCCTTGAACTTGTCGTCGCGCACCTTGCCGCGCAGGAACCACAGCAGATTCTTCAACTGCTCATCGGTCGTTTTCTCAGCGACGACGATCACCACCGGCATATCGATCTTCTGCTTGAAGATCTTGAATGCCGGGTGCGCCGCCGCGGCTGCGGCCGCCTTCGCACGTGCAGCGGCGTCCATCACAGCCGGCTTCTTCGGCGCTGGAGCCGGTGCCTGTTCAACGGGCTTGCTCTTGCAGCCGGCCAACGCCATCGCACCGCACAGCAGTGAGACACGCACACCGTTCGTCATCACATCAACGCCCATCTTCATGCCTGCTCCTCTCACGCGTCGCGACCAGCTATGCAGCTTCGTCCTTCTTCGGCGCCAGCCAGAACTCATCGTTGTGCTTGGCCTCAAACTTATCCAGCGCATCCTCATGTAGCAGCGTCAGCCCAATGTCATCCAGCCCATTCAACAGGCAATGCTTGCGGAAGGGGTCAATATCGAAGTGCGCGCTGAAGCCATCCGCATCGGTCACCGTCTGCGCTTCGAGGTTCACCGTCAATAGGTGCTTGGGATTTGCGGTGGACTTCGCCAGCAGCGTCTGCACTTCTTCTTCTGTCAGCCGGGCCAGGATGATGCCGTTCTTGCCCGCGTTCGAATAGAAAATGTCCGCGAACGTCGGTGCGATCACCACCAGAAAGCCATACTGGCTGATCGCCCACGCCGCGTGTTCGCGTGAGCTTCCGCAGCCAAAGTTGCGCTCGGCAATCAATATTTGCGAGCCCTTGTACTCCGGCTTGTTCAGCACGAAGTCCTTGCGCTCGTCCACGTGGTCCGGCGTATCCAGGTTGTAGCGCCAGTCGTAAAACAGAAAGTCCTCATACCCCGTACGCTCGATGCGCTTCAAAAACTGCTTCGGAATAATTTGGTCGGTATCGATATTGGGCAGTGGTAGCGGCACTGCGGTCGAGGTGATGATGTTGATCGGCTTCATTAGCGCGCAGCTCCTTCGTTATCGAACTTCCACTCCCGCACATCGGTAAGGTGCCCCGTGATCGCCGCTGCAGCCGCCATCTCGGGCGAGAGCAAGTGAGTCCTTCCACCGCGCCCCTGCCGTCCTTCGAAGTTGCGGTTTGAGGTCGAAGCGCACCGCTCACCTGGCGACAAAATATCCGGGTTCATCCCCAGGCACATTGAGCAGCCCGGCTCGCGCCATTCAAATCCGGCGGTCTTGAAGACTTCGTCGAGACCTTCGTCTTCGGCTTGCGCTTTCACTTTCTGAGAGCCCGGTACGATCATTGCGCGCACTGTCGTGGCAACGTGATACCCCTTGACTACCCTGGCCGCGGCGCGCAGATCTTCAATGCGTCCGTTCGTGCACGAGCCCACAAACACCGCGTCCACCTTGATGTCTTCGACCAGCATTCCCGGCTTCAGGTCCATGTACTCGAACGCACGCTCGAAGCTCTTGCGATCGGCCTCGGATCTTGCATCTTCAAGCACGGGCACGGTGCCCGTAATCGTCGTCACCATGCCCGGCGACGTTCCCCACGTCACCGAAGGCGCCAGCGTTGCCGCATCGATGTGCATCTCGCGATCGAACGTCGCGCCCTCATCGGTCACCAGCGCGCGCCATTGCTCAACGGCAAGATCGAACGCCTCACCCTGCGGCACAAACCGCCGGCCCTTCAGATAGGCAAAGGTCGTTTCGTCGGGAGCGATCATGCCCGCTCGCGCGCCGGCTTCAATGCTCATGTTGCAGACCGTCATGCGTCCTTCCATCGAGAGCGCCCGGATCGCCGACCCCGCATACTCGATCACGCTTCCGGTCGCGCCATCGGTGCCAATCTGTCCGATGATGTGCAGGATGATGTCCTTCGCCGTCACTCCATAAGGCAGCTCGCCTTCCACGTTGATGCGGAACGTCTTCGGCTTGTCCTGCGGCAGCGTTTGTGTGGCCATCACGTGTTCCACTTCGCTGGTGCCGATACCGAAAGCCAGCGCGCCAAACGCACCATGCGTGCTGGTATGCGAGTCGCCGCACACAATCGTCATGCCTGGCTTGGTCGCGCCCAGCTCCGGCCCAATCATGTGCACAATGCCCTGGTTTGCGTCCTCGGTGTCGAAAAGCTCAATGCCAAACTCTGCGCAGTTCTTGCGCAGCGCGTTGATCTGCGCATTCGCAATCTTGTCGACGATGAACAGGCGATCGTGCACGCTGGTCGTCGGCACGTTGTGGTCGACCGTGGCGATGTGCCGGTCCGGCCGCCGCAGCTTGCGCCCCGCCAGCCTTAGCCCATCGAACGCCTGCGGCGAGGTCACTTCATGCACCAGTTGCAGGTCGATGTAGATGATCGAAGGCTCACCGACCGGCTCGGCAACAACATGGGCGTCCCACACTTTTTCGAACATCGTGCGAGGGGCAAAGGTCTGTACTGTGTTCGGTGTGCTCATCAATTCGGTCCTGTCTTTAATGCGTGCCTGTCGGGCGCGCGCAAATAGCGGGTTGAACTCCAGCTTCCATTGACCCGATCACATGCGGAACGCCGCTCGGGTCAACCACAATCGCGTTCGAAATCTGGTAGGGCTTGCAGCCATCGCCTTCAACCCAGGCTTCCAGTGCGAGCTTGAGCGCGTCCGGCAACTGGTGCGCGTCCAACGCGCGCGCCGGGAAAAGCCATAGCGTAAACGGCGCCCCGGCCTGCCCGGGAATTTTGCCTTCCTCATTCCACCGCAGCCCTGCAAACACCATCAGAGGCTCGCGCTGTCCAAGGTCAACCCATAACAAGCCACGTTGATCGCAGTGGTCGACGACGCAACCGCTCACCGTCAGGTAGCGATTGTCTGCGGAAGCCACCACACCTTCGCCGCCGAGGAACGTCCGCGCCGCATCACCCAGCGGAACGCCGACACCCCACATGGCCTGCGGCGCCTTCAGTGCATCGCGCAGCAGAGCAGGGAAGCGCGCGTCGGCGAGCAACGAAAATTTCTTGCCCGTGGGAACAGGTTGCGCGAACTGCCAAAGCCATTGCAGATCGTTATCGCTAACGTCGTGCCGCCGAATCTCCGGCGCACGCGGGGGCGGCGCCACCAGCTTGTCGGGGCTCACAATCTGCGCACGCCCACCCATAGCTCCAGTCAGAGCGACCACAGCGGCGAGTTGAAAAAACATGCGCATAGAAATCCTTGATTCCTCGTTTGCGAACAAGCGCGAAAGTTAAACTCCGTGCAGCGACTGGTCACGCACAATCGACTGCGCCAGCGCCTCATGCACCAGCTTGCCCATTTGCGTCGTCGTCACCGTGACGGCGGTGTTGCCGCGCGCAATATCCGGCGTGCGATGGCCTGCTTCGAGTACCGCCGCAACAGCAGCTTCCACCGCCAGCGCTTCCTGCTCCAGCTTGCCCGAGTGGCGTAGCACCATCGCCGCCGTCAGGATCGCGCCCAGCGGATTCGCCTTGCCCTGGCCAGCAATGTCGGGCGCCGAGCCATGCACTGGCTCGTAGAGGTTGACCTTGCCGCCGATGGTCGCCGAAGGCAGCATGCCCAGCGAGCCCGAAATTACGCCCGACTCATCCGACAAAATGTCGCCAAACAAATTCTCCGTCAGCACCACATCAAAGTCCCGCGGACGATTCATCAAATGGATCGCCATCGAATCCACCAGCTGATGCTCCACCGTCACATCTGGATACGCACTCTTCAACTCATCCACCGTCGCGCACCACAGCTGCGAGCACTCCAGCACGTTCGCTTTGTCCACCTGCGTCAGCTTCTTGCGTCGCCCCTGCGCCAGCTCAAAACCGATCTTTGCCACGCGCACTACTTCGTCCTTCGTGTAGACCATCGTGTTGATCGCGCGCCCGGTCGTCTTGTCCCACGAGCGCGGCTCGCCAAAATACAGCCCACCCAGCAGCTCACGCACAAACAGAATGTCGACACCCTTCGTGACTTCCGGCCGCAGCGGCGAGTTCTCCGCCAAAGCCGCAAACGCCAGGCACGGCCGCAAATT
>CAIQPK010000058.1 GCA_903873705.1 uncultured Acidobacteriota bacterium | reverse complement strand
CTATCTTGCGGAAGGTGTACTCGAAGACGCGCTCGATGATTTTGGCGGTGGCGTCGTCGGCGAAGAGGGGCAGGCCGTCGGGCTTGCGGAAGGTGAGGGGGCGAAGGTCGTCCATGCCGAGGATGTGGTCGGCGTGGCCGTGGGTGTACAGGACGGCGTCGACGTGATTGATGCGCTCGCGGACGGCCTGGGCGTGGAAGTCGGGGCCGGTGTCGATGATGACCGTGTGGCCGTCGAAGTCGATGCGGAGGGAGGGGCGGGTGCGGCGGTTGGGGGAGTTGGGGCGGAGGGCGTCCTGGCAGACGTCGCAGTCGCAGCCGAGGGTGGGGACGCCCATGGAGGTGCCGCTGCCGAGGAAGGTGAGGGTGGCTTTTGCCTTGGGTTGTTCGGATGCTGGTGGCTGGGACAAAAATGCCTACCCCAGGGGCTAAAGCCCCTTCTTCTTTAGAAGGTATGAAACCCAAGGCTAAAGCCTTGGGGTACCTAGATGCAAAGACATTAACGAGGTCGGGGCTATCGGACGATGCTGGGGCCGGTGGGGGCGCCGGGTTGACCGGGTTGGCGGGACTGGGCCTGACGGGCCATGAGCTGGGTCATTTCGAGGAAGCCCATGCGGGCTTCGAAGACGGCGGAGTGGAGGAGGTGGTCTTCGGACTCGGTGAGGGTGCCCTTGGTTTTTTCGGCGAGGATGGCAAGCATGTCGATGGACTGGCGGGCTCCGAGGAGGTCGACCTGCGGGGCCTGGCCGGGCTCGGTGCCGCCGCCGAGCTGCATGATCGTCTGCATGTAGATGGATTGGACGAGGCGCTCGAAGGTCATCTCGGGGATGCGTTCCATGCCGGGGTTGGCGGCGCGGATGGCGAGGTCGATGCGCTCGACCGTGGCGGCGTAGGCGGTGGCGGCCTGGGCTAGCTGCTCGGCTGTGGGCGGTGGCGGGAGGTCTTCGCGCTGGGGCTCGGGGGTGGGGGCGTCGGGCTCGGAGGCTGCGGTGCTGGCGGAGGGATCGGGGACGACCTGGGGGCCCCTGGGCTGCTCGGCTTTGGGTTGCGCGTGCGCGGCGGAGGAGAACTCTTGCGGGGTGGTGTCGCGGGGCGGGCGAGGCTCGGAGGCAGGGGCGTCGGGGCGGGGGTCGCCTTCGGCGGTGAACTTGCGGCGGTCGTTGATGACGAATGGTTTATCGGGCATGGGGTCTCGGTTTCCTGTGGGGCTAAGGCAGCGGCGAAAGCTTTGACGCAGAGTTCGCGAAGTTTAAGCGCCAAGTTTCGCGGAGTAGACTGCGGGCGCTGCTTATATTGTCGCTCAGATGAGAGATATAGGGACGGGGGTTGGTGTGGCGGTGCCGCCATCGAAGTTGAGACGGTCAAGCGCTTCGCGGCGGATGTAGCCGAGGGCGAAGGTCTGGTCGCCGATGGTGATGGCGCTGGTTAGCTCGCCGGCGGGCTTGCCTTCGGCGGTGAGCGGGGAGGGGAGGGTGGCCGGGAGCGCGCTGAGGCTGAAGGTGGTGAAGGTGCGGTGGACCTGGCCGCGGGAGTGGATGCGCTCGACGATTTCCTGCCCGAGGTAACAGCCCTTGGTGAAATGGAGAGCGTGGGTCTGGGCGGTTTCCTGGGGGAGGTCCTTGGCGGTGTCGGTGTTGCGGATGTCTACGCCGTATTTGGGGGTGCCGGAGAGGATGCGGTAGGCTTCGATGGCTGCGGGGGAGAGTTCGATTGCGCCCAGCTTCTGAAATTCGGTACGGACTGCGTCTAGATCAGAATAGGAAGACCAAACTTCCACTGCTTTTTTTGTTTCTGGAGGGCTGAGGACGAAACTGGGTGTTCCAGCGTAGGTTCCCCAAACCAGTGTGCCCGCCTTGGGTAGATCGACCAGAAGAAACTCGTTGAGGATTTCGCCCATCACTTTTCCAAAGAGCTCGTCTGCGGTTTTACCGATGACAGCAAATCCCTTAAACATCTCCTGCGGGAAGCTGCTGCCTTGCACCACGAGTTCTCTGGACAGTTCAACGTCGTCCATGATGATGAACTTATCGAGTAGTTGCTGGATCGTGTCTATCTGCGAGGCATCCGTTTGCAATAGGTAACGCGCGTCGCCACTTTCGGGCTCGCGGTACTCGCGGTAAATCGTGCAGTCGCCTTGGATGCGGCCCTGGTTGTTGAGTAGGAAGTTGTAGTTGCCTTCGCCGGGGGCTAGGTCCTTGATGTTGTTGGTGACCATGCCGTTGAGCCAGCGGGTGGCGTCGGGGCCGGTAATGCGGAGGAAGGCGCGGTCGGTGAGGGGGAAGATGGCTGCGCCGTGGAGGATGGTGTCAAGTTCGGTCTGGAGTGGGGAGGACACGGTGGGGGTATGATCCTTCTTTCAAGCGCGGTGCACTTCGGGCTGGATTAGACCGAGGGAGGCGCTTTCTATAGATTCTAGTCCGGTTCTCCGAGACTCGGAATTGTAGTTCTGCGTACACTATAGGGACGAAATCGGCGGAGGCAACATATTGCGTAACGGGTGTCTGGGGACTGGGGTCTGGCTGGCGGTAGTGTGGGTGGCGATGAGCGGCGGGGCCCGCGCGCAGGGTGGTGCTGAACGCGAGGTGACCACCGAGAAGATCCTGACCAAGGTGCAGCAGACGGCGTTGCTGGCCGATATCGATGCGACGCTGAAGTTTGTGAGCAAGGACACGAAGCTGGAGCTGAAGAAGCCGGTGAAGGGTGTTTTTGTGTCGCGGGAGGCGGTTTCCAAGGAGTTGCGGAAGCGGTTTGATGAGGATGAAAGCGCCAAGCGGATGCAGCGGAGCGAGTTGGTGCTGAAGAAGTTCGGGCTGCTGGACCGGAGCTTCCACCTGGGGCCGTTCATGCTGAGGCTGCTGACCGAGCAGATTGCGGGTTATTACGACGACAAGACGCGGATGATGAATCTGCTGGACTGGGTGCCGGAGGACCAGCAACTGCCGGTGATGGCGCACGAACTGACTCATGCGCTGCAGGACCAGCGGGTGGGGTTGACGGGGTGGAACGACCAGGAAGTGAAGGGCATCGCGAAGAGCGTGGCTGAGGACAACCACCACATTCAGCTGGACGAGACGGACACGGCTCGGGAGGCGGTGCTGGAAGGCCAGGCGATGTTGAGCTATGGCGACTACGAGCTTAAGGATACGGGCAAGACGATGAAGGACGCGCCGCAGATCGCGGAGCAGATTGCGGCGGGCGCGGCGGATACGTCTTCGGGGTCGCCGGTGATGGCAAGGGCGCCGCTGCTGCTGCAGCAGGCGCTGGTGTTTCCTTATGTGGAAGGACTGGGGTTCGAAGAGACGGTGCTGGTGAAGTCGGGTGTGGAGGGGGCGTTTGCGGGGACGCTGGATCGTCCACCGTCATCGACGTTTGAAGTGCTGCATCCGGACCTTTATCTGCAGCATGTGGCGGTGCCGGTGATGCGGTTGCCGGATGTGCATCCGCTGCTGTCTGCGGCGGGCTTTGAGCCCTATGACGTGGGCGTGATGGGTGAACTGGATGTGCGAATCACGACCGAACTGTTTGGGGGAAGGCCGCTGGCGGTGGCGCTGGCTCCGAACTGGGATGGCGGGATCTACTATGCGGCGCAGAAGAAGGATGCGACGGATAAGGAGTCTACGGCGTCGCTGGGGTTGATTTACAGCTCGCGGTGGAAGAATGAGGACTCGGCGCGGAGTTTCTTTACGGTTTATGAGAACCAGCTGGGGCGGAAGTACTCGGGGTTGAAGCGGCGGATGAAGGATGAGAAGGATGAGTCGGAGAGGGTGTACTCGACGAGTGAAGGGGATGTGCTGCTGACGTTGAGTGGGGAGAGTGTGTTCATTGGGGAAGGCTTTGATGTGGAGCTGGCGAGGAAGCTGCGGGATGCGGTAGACGGCGTGCAGGGCAAAGGGCCGATGATGCAGGCGGAAGAGCGAGGGCCCAGGATGCCGGAGTTGATGGGTGGGTTAGTGGGGTGGATGGGGTCGATGGGGATGATGCGAATGGGGCTGCGGTGAGGGTGCCCGCACGAGCGAAACGCAGATTCCCTGCGGGAATGACCATCTCAAAAAAGTGTGAGCGGATTCAAAAGTAGACTGGTAGTGCTCAAGGAGAGACAGGTTTGAACAAGGCTGAGATTGGGATTATTGGCGGTAGCGGGTTGTATGGGATGGCGGGGCTCGAGAACGTGCGCGAGGAGCGGGTGGAGACGCCGTTTGGCGATCCCAGCGATCCGTTTGTGCTGGGTGAGCTGGAGGGACGGAAGGTGGCGTTCCTGGCACGGCATGGCAAGGGGCATCGCATACTGCCGAGCGAGTTGAACTTTCGCGCGAATATTTATGGGATGAAAGCGCTGGGAGTGACGAGCATTCTGAGTGTGAGCGCGGTAGGTAGCCTGAAGGAAGAGCACAAGCCTACGGACTTTGTGGTTCCCGATCAGTTCATCGATCGCACGTTTGGGCGGGTGGGGACGTTCTTTGGTGAGGGTGTGGTGGGGCATGTGGGGTTTGGCGATCCGGTGTGTCCGATTGTGGTGGACACGTTTGTGAAGGCGTGCGAGGAAGTGGGTGTCGTCGGGAAGAAAGGCGGGACTTATGTGTGCATGGAAGGGCCGCAGTTTTCGACGCGCGCGGAATCGAACCTTTACCGGAGTTGGGGAGCGGATGTGATTGGCATGACCAATCTGCAGGAAGCGAAGCTGTCGCGGGAGGCGGAGATCAGCTATGCGACGCTGGCGATGGTGACCGATTATGACTGCTGGCGCGAGGGTCATGATGACGTGACCGTCGAGCAGGTGATCGCGGTGATGCACCAGAACTCGGGGAATGCGCAGAAGGTGGTGAAGGCGGCGGTGAGGCTGATGCCGGCTGATTTGAGTGCGTCGCCGGCACAGAGCGCGGCCAAGTTCGCGGTGATGACGGACAAGAGTCTGATACCGGAGGCGACTAAGAAGAAGCTGGATGTTTTGTTTGGGAAGTATTGGTGAAGAAGCAGGGATTAGAGATTAGGAAAAGCGAGAGCAACGGCGACGGCAGAAGCACGTTTCCTGCGGAAATGACAGAAAGAAAAGCAAGTGCAACGACAACGGCAAGTGCAGAAGCAGATCCCTTCGCTGCGCTGCGGGATGACAATTTCCTGGTTATTTGTGGATGACCCATTCTTAGTTACTCGGGCATGGCAATTTCTTAGTTATTCGGAATGATCATTTCTTAGTTAGAAGCTCATAGGTGATTGATGTCGATATTGGTTGTGGGTTCGGTGGCGTTTGATTCCTTAGAGACGCCTAGCGGGAAGCGCGAGAAGATTCTGGGTGGTGCGGCTACGCATTTTTCTCTGGCGGCAAGCTTCTTTACCGATGTGCGCGTGATTGGCGTGGTGGGTGAGGATTTTCTGCCGGAGCATGAGGCGGTGATGACGCGGCGGGGGATCGATACCGCAGGCATTGAGCATGCGAAGGGGCTGAGCTTTCATTGGACCGGGTCGTATCTGAAGGATTTGAATGCGGCGGATACACTAGCGACCGACCTGAATGTGTTTGCGACGTTTGAGCCGAAGATTCCGGCGAGCTATCTGGATTCGGATTATTTGTTCCTGGCGAATATTGATCCCGTGCTGCAGGCGCGGGTGCGGAAGCAGATGCCGAAGGTGAAGATGGTGGCCGGCGACACGATGAATTACTGGATTGCGGCGCATCGCGAGAACCTGCTGAAGGTGCTGGCGGAGTTGGACGTGCTGCTGATCAATGACGGCGAGGCGCGGATGCTTTCGGGCGAATCGAATGCGCTGCGGGCGGCGCAGATGGTGATGGCGCTGGGGCCGAAGTCGCTGGTGGTGAAGCATGGCGAGTACGGGGCTACGGCTTACTTCAGCACGCGGTCTTTTGGAAAGCTGGAGCAGACGCATGAGCTGGAGCAGCGGCCGTTTCGCGCGCCGGGGTTGCCGCTGAGTGATGTGGTGGATCCGACCGGGGCGGGGGACTCGTTTGCGGGTGGGTTCTATGGGTACA
Organism: uncultured Acidobacteriota bacterium; assembly: GCA_903873705.1. GTDB lineage: Bacteria > Acidobacteriota > Terriglobia > Terriglobales > Acidobacteriaceae > Granulicella. The sequence goes on along the minus strand of CAIQPK010000058.1, from coordinate 46,004 downwards.
TTGCGTCGCAGGGGGTGACCACGCCGGAAGTGGTGCGGAAGGCGATGTTCTATGGGAGCGTGATGGGGTCTTTTGCCGTGGAGCGGTTTGGCACGGAACGGCTGCAGACGCTCACGCGTGCGGAGATTGATGAGCGGTTTGGACAGCTCCGCGAAATTTCTCATCTGTAAGAGAGTTGCTGCGGCATGAGTGAGAAGAACGGTAAAGACGAAAAGCGGACAGTGACCTACACGCGCCCCGGTTTGCGTTCCGGGATGCGGGCGAGCCTGCGGGCTTCGCGGCGGCCGGAGCCTATCGTGTTCGACTGGGAGACGGTGCGGCCGGTGGCCAAGGGCGAGGTGATGATCGTCTTTATGGCTGGGGTGGTGCTGGCGTTTTTTGCGACGCTGGTTTCGTACTCAAAAGGGTATGTGCTGTTATACGGGGACGCGGTGGCGCACCTGGCGATCGCGCGGCGGATACTGGATGCGCGGTGGCCGGGGCTGGGGCAGCTGGGTGGCGTGTGGTTGCCGTTGCCGCATTTGTTGATGATGCCGTTTGTGCAGAACATTCACTGGTGGCAGAGCGGATTGAGCGCGGCGCCGATGTGCATTGTGAGTTATGCGGCAAGCGTGGCGGGGGTTTGGCGGCTGGCTCGGCGGATGATGCCGGTGCGCTGGGCGCTGGTGGCGGCAACGTTTTACGCGCTGAATGCGAACCTGCTCTTTCTGGCGTCAACGGCGATGACCGAGACGCTGTTCCTGGCGCTGCTGGTGTGGACGGTGGTGGCGGCGGTCGAGACCACGGTGGCGTTGCGGGCCGGGAATGTGCTGCGCGCGCGGGCGTGGCTGCTGGTCGCTGGTGCGCTGATTCTGGGGCAGGTGTTTACGCGGTATGACGGATGGATCGTCGGGGCGGCGGTGTGGTGCTGCCTGGGGTGGGAGTTGTGGCGGAGCGACGCTGCGGTGCGGCGGCGGGTGATGCCGATGTTTGGGGTCTTCACGGTGTTGTGCGTGACGGGGCCGGTGTTGTGGTTCTGGTACAACCAGCACTTCATGCATGACTGGCTGGACTTTATGCGCGGGCCTTACTCGGCGAAGGCGATCGAGCGGAAGACGGCGCCGCCGGGACAGCATTATCGGGGATGGAAGAATCCGGGGTGGGCATTTCTGTTTTATCTAAGGACGGCGCAGGTGGATGCGTCGGCGTGGGAGACGGGGTGGGTGGTGATGATGGCGGCGCTGGGTGGGCTCTGGGTGTCGTTGCGGCGGGGGAGGCCGTGGAAACCCACGTCTGAGATTCCCGACGTGGGGCAGCCCAGGAAGGTTGCTGCATCAGCAGGATATTCGGCTGCACCGGAGCGCGTGATGGCGGAGTCGTTGTCGGCTTCGAAGCTGGTCTGGCTGCTCTGGGTGCCGCTGCCGTTTTATGTTTACTCGGTGGCTTATGGGTCGGTGCCGATCTTTATTCCGCAGCTTTGGCCGCATTCGTATTACAATGCGCGGTATGGGATGGAGATGTTGCCGGCGCTGGCGATTTACGCGGTGTTGCTGGCTGAGCGCGGGGACGCGTGGATGCGCGGCCGCACCGAAGCTTGGGCGAAGATTGGCGTGAGGCTGGCGCAGAGTGGGGCGATGCTGCTGTGTGTCGCCAATGCGATAGCGATGATGTACTTTGTGCCGCTGGTATTGAAGGAAGGCATGGTGAATGCCAAGACGCGGGTTCCGTTCGAGAAGGCGATTGCGACGGAGTTGATGCAGGTGCCGTTGAATGTGCCGGTGATGATGTACACGTCAGCCCATGTTGGCGCGGTGCAGGTGGCGGGGCGGACGCTGAAGAGCATGGTGAGCGAGATGGATAGCGACTCATGGGAGAAGGCGTTGAAGGACCCGGCGGGGAATGCGGGCGTGGTGGTGGCGATTGCGGGCGACCCGGTGGACGCGGCGGTGAAGGCGCATCCCGAGGGGCTCATGGAGCTGGAAGTGATTTGTACGAGTGGGCAGCCTTGTGCGCGGATTTATCAGTCGACGGTCGTGACGCCGAAGCCATAGGGCGAGGATCCAGGCTCCAGAATACGTGGTGGCGACATCGGTGGAGCTGATCCGGGATTCCAAGCGCTCAGCGCTTAGAGGTATTGGGCCTGGAAAACCAGCCGCTTATCGTGGCTGGTATTCTGCTGCGACGATGGTTTTGCAGAGTCACTTCGATTTCAGCTCGGTGCAGCAGATGGCGCTGTCGGGACTCGCGGCAAAACGCGTGCTGATGGCTTGCGCGATGGGCGGGCTGGTAGGGGTGGAGCGCGAGTACCGGCACAAGGACTCGGGGTTGCGGACGAACATGCTGATCTGCATGGGGTCGGCGTTGTTTACGCTGCTGAGCGCGGTGCTGGCGGGGGATGGGAATGCGGATAAGGGCCGGGTGGCTTCGAACATTGTGCAGGGGATTGGGTTCCTGGGGGCGGGGCTGATTCTGCATACGCGGAGCCGGGTGCTGGGGCTGACGAGCGCGGCGACGGTGTGGGTGGTGGCGTCGGTGGGAATGGCGTGCGGGGCTGGGCTTTATGTGGTGGCCGCGTTTGCCACGATGATTTTGCTGATCGCGCTGCAGTTTGTGGGGGCGATTGAAGGCAAGCTGGGGTGGAAACGGTTTCCGATGTTGTACGAGGTACGGGCTGATGTGGGGAGCGCGTTGAGCAAGGAGATTGTGGGCGCGGCGCGGGCGGAGGCGCTCGCGGACGAGCGCGAGGCGGCGCGGCATCGGATGCTGGCGGCCGTGCTGCATGTACTGGATGCGGCGAAGGTGCGGCTGCATGTGCTGGAGCGGGATAATGCGGCGGGGATGGAGCGGATGTCGTTTTCGGTGCTGGCTACGCGTGACATGCATCAAGAATTGCTGACGCAGTTACGGGCGAGCGATGCGACGGACCAGGTGGTGGTGTTTCGAGATCTGGAGGATGAGTGAGCAGCATTGACTTTGTGAAGGCGCATGCGTGTGGGAACGATTTTCTGGTGATCGAAGAGACGGCTGCTGGTGGGCATTATGCGGCGCTGGCGCAGAAGCTGTGCGCGCGGCATACGGGGATTGGCGCGGACGGGATCGAGTTCCTGGACCGTCGAGGGGATGGGACGTACTTTCTGCGGCTCTTCAATGCGGATGGCAGCGAAGCCGAGCTGAGTGGGAATGGCACGCGATGCGTGGCGGCGTGGCTGGCGGCGAGTGAGGGGCTAGAGAACGTGGCGCTGGGCACGCATGGTGGTGTGCGCACGTGTAAGGTGATGCGGCGCGAAGGCGCGGCGTGGTGGATTGAGAGCGGGATGGGCGTGCCGCGCGTAATGCCTCGGAAGATTGAGATTGCGGGTGTGGATGGCGTGATCGATGGCGCGATGGTGAATGTGGGCAACCCGCATTACGTGATTTTTGTGGAGGGCGATGATTTCGCGTCGCATGGGATGAGCTGGCAGGAGCTGGGCGGGAAGATTGCGGTCGATAAACTCTTTCCGCATGGGACGAATGTGGAGTTCGTGAAGGTGCTCGGTGAGGGTCGGATTGGGTTTCGGATTTTCGAGCGTGGTTGCGGGCCGACGACCTCAAGCGGCACGGGGACATGTGCGTCGAGCGCGGCGGCGATGTCGCTGCGTGGCGTGGCGCGCGAGTTGACTGCGGTCGCCGAAGGTGGGGCGCAGCAGGTGGTTTGGCCGGAGACGCAGAGCGAGATGATGCTGACCGGGCCGGCGCAGATCATCTGTAGAGGTCTTGCCGAGGTTTGAGGCGGTTTGGGTTTCAAAGAGCTTTGAGCTTAGAGGTTGTGAGCTTTGAACTGCATGGCTTGTTGAGGGGTGAGGTTTGAGGGTTCGAGGTTTGAGGGCGGGGAGCCGGGTGGCGGTAGTTTCGCCGGCCAGCGCGGCTAAGGCGGAGCTGGTGGAGCGTGGGGTGGACGCGCTGCGGGCGTTTGGGTATGAGGCGGTGGTGATGCCGTCAGCGTTGAAGCGGGGGCCGCTGTATTACGCGGGGACGGCCGAGGAGCGGGTGGCGGACCTTCATGCGGCGTTTGCGGATCGCTCGATTGAGGGGATTCTGTGTACGCGGGGTGGTTGGGGGTCGGCGGAGTTGTTGCCGCTGCTGGACCGCGAACTGGTGCGGGCGAATCCCAAAGTGTTTGTGGGGTACTCGGACCACACGTCGCTTCATGCCTGGTTCTGGAATGAGTGTGGGATGCGGACGTTTTATGCGCCGATGGTGGCGGCGGACTGGTCGAATCCGGCAGGGGTTGATGTGGCGACGTGGCGGTCGGCGGTTGAGGGTAGTGGTGAGTGGCGGGTGGGCGCGGAGGATGGGATGCGTGTGCTGCGTGAGGGGAATGCTGAGGGGCGGTTGCTGGGTGGGTGTTTGTCGATTGTGGCAGAGGGGCTGGGCACGCCGTGGGCGCTGCGGATCGGGGAGCCTTGTGTTTTGTTTGTCGAGGATATTGGGACGAAGCCTTACCAGTGGGACCGGATGTTGCAGCATCTGAAGTTTGCGGGGTTGATGGAGAAGGTTACGGGCGTGGTGATTGGGGATATGAGCGCGAATGTGGAGGCGAGCGAGATCGGTTTAGTCGAGGCGGCTTGCCTTCATGCGCTGCGGGATTTTGATGGGCCGGTGGCGATGGGATTGAGGAGCGGGCATGTGTCGGCGGGGAATCGGAGCTTGCCGTTAGGGGCGTGGGTGAGAATGGATGGGGATGTCTTAATGGGTGTTGAGGACTGATGAAGAAGCATGTGCATTTGATTGGGATTTGTGGGACGGCGATGGCTTCGCTGGCGGGGATGCTGCGGGCTGAGGGGCATCGGGTTACGGGGTCGGATGTGGCAGCTTATCCGCCGATGAGCGATCAGTTGCGGGAGATGGGGATTGCCATCATGGAGCCGTATGCGGCTTCGAACCTGGATGAGCGGCCCGACCTGGTGGTGGTGGGCAATGCGATCTCGCGCGGCAATGTGGAGCTGGAGCGGGTGCTGGATGAGCGGATTCCGATGACGTCGATGGCGGCGCTGATTCACGATGAGTTTCTGCAAGGGCGCGAGCGGTTGGTGGTGTGTGGGACGCATGGGAAGACGACGACGACGAGCATGCTGGCGTGGATCTATGAGACAGGGTCCAGGGTCCAGGGCCAAGGGTCCAGCGAGCGGAACGGTTTTGCGCCCTCGTTCTTGATTGGTGGGGTGGCGGAGAATTTTGGGAGTAGTTTTCATGTTGAGGAGGGGACACGGCCGTTCATCCTGGAGGGCGATGAGTATGACACGGCGTTCTTTGATAAAGGGCCGAAGTTCCTGCACTACTTTCCGGATGTAGCGGTGCTGACGCATGTGGAGTTTGACCATGCGGACATCTACTCGGACCTGGAGGCGGTGAAGGTGGCGTTCAAGCGGATGGTGAACCTGATTCCGCGGCGCGGGCGGTTGATTGCTTATGACGCGAGCGAGAATGTCACCGAGTGCGCGGCCCGGGCGTTCTGCCGGGTGGAGCGGTATGGGATGCTCGATGGGAGCTATTGGCAGGCGGTGGAGTTGCGGCAGGATGCGGGGACCACGCGGTGGACGCTGCTGCGCGGGGGCGAGCGGTTTGCGGAATTGACGCTGCCAATGGCCGGTGAGCACAATGCGATGAACGCGACGGCGGCTGCGGCGCTGGCGGCGGGGCAGGGTGTGCCGGTGGCCGCGATCGTGGAGGCGCTGGCGAGCTTCAAGAGCGTGAAGCGGCGGCTGGAGGTGAAGGCCGAGGTCCGCGGGGTGACGGTGATTGATGACTTTGCGCATCATCCTACGGCGATACGGGAGACGCTGCGGGCCTTGCGGGGGGCTTACAAGGGGCGACGGTTATGGGCGGTGCTGGAGCCGCGGTCAAATACGTTGCGAAGGAATGTGTTCGAGCGCGAGTTGGTGGACTCGCTGGCACTGGCGGATGAGGTGGTGATGGCGGCGGTGTTCAAGAGCGATGCGATCCCGGTGCTGGAGCGGATGGAGCCGCTGAACGTGGTGGAGGCACTGCGGTCGCGGGGCGTGCCGGCGGTGTTGTGTGCGGATGCCGATTCGATTGTGGCGGAGATGGCGCCGCGGTTGAAGGCGGGGGATGTGGTGGCGATTTTGTCGAATGGCGGGTTTGGGGGGATTTATGAGAAGCTGCCGAACGCTATCGGGGCGGCTTCCTAGATTGCGGACGTCAGCGTGTTGAGGGCGGTGGATTCCATGTCCGAGAATCCGGACATGGGGCATCCGCGGTGTTGGCGATGTGGGGGAGTGCGGTCGAGCGTTGCTCGATACCCCACCCTTCGCAAAGGCGCGCAGGATGGGCCACCCGTTGCCATGGCGCTTCGGACGCGTATTCTGGATGGGTATGTTTGCTGCTTTGAAGATGGTGGTGGTGTTCGTTTTGTTGGGGGTGCCGGCGGCGGTGGTGGGGATTCCGTGGGCGCTGGTGACAGGGGATTTTTCGCCGATGTACCGATGGGGTATGGCGGCGATTCGACTGGGGTTGCGGGCGGCCGGGGTTCGGGTGCGGATAGCGGGGATGGAGCATGTGCCGGCGGGGCGGGCTTGCATTTTTATGAGCAATCACGTCTCGAACATGGACCCGCCGGTACTGCTGCCTAGCTTGCCGGGGATGAATAGCGTGTTCTTGAAGAAGAGCCTGATGAAAATTCCGCTGCTGGGGACGGCGATGCGGATTGGGAAGTTTGTGCCGGTGAGCCGGGGCGGGTCTCGGGAAGAGGCGATGCAGAGCGTGGAGATTGCCAAGGATGCACTGGCTCATGGGTTGAACATTATGGTGTTCCCGGAAGGAACGCGGTCGCCGGATGGGAAGCTGTTGCCGTTCAAGAAGGGGGCGTTTTTTCTGGCGGCCGATACCGGGGCACCGATCGTGCCGGTGATATTGAGCGGGACGGCGGGTATGTGGCCGAAGGGTCAGATGAAGGTGGTGCCGGGGACGGCGACGGTGCGGTTCCTGCCCGTGGTAGAGCCGGGAGAATATGGGGGGCGGGAAGAGTTGATGCAGGCGGTGCGGGAACGGATGGAGGCGGCGCTGGGGGCGTAGATGGGGATAGGGGCGTTGAGATGGTGCCTGGGCTTGCGAAGAACGGGTGAAAAGCAGGTTCCTGGCTTGGGCTCAGAATGACAATTTCTTTTCAAGAAATTGTCTAAGAACGGCGAGTGCTGACTATTTGACGATGGCGTTGTAGCCGTCGGTGAGGAGGCGCTGGCGCATGGCTTCGGCGTCCTTTTTGGTGGGGAAGGGGCCGATCTGAATGTGGAGCAGGCGGTCCTGGGGTTCGGTGTGGGCGGCTACGGTGTAGCCTTTGCGCTTGAGGGCGTTGACGAGAAGGTCGGCGTCTTCTTCGTGGGAGACGGCTGCGATCTGTACGACGAAGGCGCCGGGGGTGTCGGCGGCCGGCGTGGGGCGGGCGGAGGCGACCGTGGCAACAGGAGGCACCGCATTGGCTGGGTTGGGGCTGCGGACGATGGGGGCGGCTTCGGTGGCGGGTTCAGAGGATGAGAGAGGAACGGTAACTGAGGACGGCGCCGCTGCAGTGGGCGCCGGCGCCGGTGCGGGAGTGTAGGCGGGCTGCGAGGATTGCGCGCCCGCGGGAGCGCCTGCGGCGGGTTTGAAGGTGTTGAAGTTGGTGTTGTCGGCGGGCTGGCCGGTGCCGGCGACGATGGGCGCCTGGTGGGAGCGGTTGCCCATGCTGTAGCCGAAGCCGAAGAAGAGCGCACATAGCAGAGCGAGGCCGAAGAAGAGGCCGAGGATGGAGCCGGTGCTGAGAGTCAGCTCACGGTGTTGTGCGCTGGCGGGGGCTTCGTCGTCGATTTCGTCGTGCAGGTAGCTCATGCAGCGTTGGGTCCTTTGGGAAGTTCAGCTATGGCGGCGGTACGGTTCAACAGGTTCATGAGTTCCATGGGAAGCGGGAAGACGATGGTGGTGTTCTTCTCGACGCCGATTTCTGCGAGGGTCTGGAGATAGCGAAGCTGGAGCGTCATGGGCTGGGTGGCGAGCAGCGCGGCGGCTTCGACGAGCTTGGCGGATGCGTCGAACTCACCTTGCGCGTGGATGATCTTGGAGCGGCGTTCGCGTTCGGCTTCTGCCTGCTTGGCCATGGCACGGAGCATCGACTCGGGCAGGTCGACCTGTTTGACCTCGACGGCGATGACCTTCACGCCGAAGGGCGCGGTGTGGGAGTCGATGATGGTCTGGATGCGGGAGTTGAGCTCGTCGCGGTGTGCGAGCAGGTGGTCGAGCTCGACTTCGCCGAGGACCGAGCGCAGGGTGGTCTGTGCAAATTGCGACGTCTGATAGAGGAAGTTGGCGCTCTCGTTGATGGCCTTGGTGGGGTCGATGACGCGGAAGGTGACGACGGCGTTGACTTTGAGCGTGACGTTGTCGCGGGTGATGATGTCCTGCGGCGGGACTTCCATCATCTCCTGGCGGAGGGAGACGCGATTGATCTTGTCGAGGAAGGGGATCACGTAGATGACACCGGGTCCCTTGGCCTCGCGCTGCATGTGGCCGAGGCGATAGACGACGGCGCGCTCATAGTCTTTGATGATGTTGATGCCGTTGACCAGCATCAGGACGAAGATGATGACGACGATGAAGAGCACTAAGGCGACTTGCGGCATGGTGGCTCGCTATCTTTTGTGGCGCGGCGGACGCGCTGGCTAGCGCGCCGGGTTAGAACTTGAGGTAGAAGCCGGCGGAGGGCTCGTAGGTGGTGGTGTGCTGAAGGATGGTGAGGTAGTTCTGGCCGTAGTCGGGGGCGAGGAAGAAGACCTGGCGGAATCCGGCGCGCAGGCCGAAGTGAGCGTTGAAGAACTCCTGCTGTAGACCGGCGGAGTAGTAGTAGGTGGCACGGGCCTGGGTCTTGAGGCCGAGACCGCCGCCGGGGGTGGGCTTGAAGCCGGTGCTGCCAGCGCCCGCGGAGACGTAAGGCTGGAAGCCGAAGAGCTCATGGGCGGGGGTGATGACGTAGCCGATGGTGTACTCGTTGACCTGGCTCTGAACGCCGATGTTGGGCTGGCTTCCGCTGACTCCCGAGAAGTTTTCGGTGTAACGGGCGTAGCCGTAGTTGAACTCGAGGCCAACAAGCGGCTTGGCGATGTAACGCACGGTGACGAGCGCGCCGAGGGTATTGGAGGGCTGGTTGCCGACGGTTGCGCCGGCGTTAGGGGCTACCGCGGGGATGATCTTGCCGGAGGTGTTCTTCTGGAACATGCCAATACCCTGGATAGAGAGGTCGATCCGCGAGAGCTGCTTCTGAAAGGGTGTTTGCGGCAGGCTGTCCTGAGCATTGGCGGCGGAGAGCGTGAGGGCGAGAGCGGCGGCGAGAGGAAGGACTTTACGGATCAAAACGTGATGGCTCCAGGCGCGGGCGTTCAAAAAATGCAGATGCGCGCTATTTGTAAGTCTAAACCTTAGACGGTTGTGCGCGGACAGTCAGGGTAAGTCCGTTCACTTGATCGACAACGGCCATTTCGCCGACTGCGAGGAGGGGTGAGTCGGTGGCGAGGATGGCCTGCCAGAGCTCGCCTCGGAGCTCGACCTGTCCAATGGGTTCGAACGCGGAGCGGACGAGGGCGATCTGGCTGAGTAGGGCGTCGGCGGGGCTGAGGGCCTTGTTGCGGCGCGCTTTGAGGCCGATCCAGGCGAGGACGAAGGTGGTGATGCCGAAGGTGAGGCCGACGGCGACAGCGGTTGAGGTGTGGACGCGGAGCTCGGGCGGGCCGTCGACGAGGGTGAGCAGGCCGAAGATGAGGGCGATCGTGCCGGTGAGGGCAAGCAGGCCGTGGCTGGGGAATTTGACCTCGAAGAGGATGAGGAGAGCGGCGGCGATGAGAAGGAGGACCGAGGTGTGGCGGATCGGGAGGAGGTTCAATGCGAAGAGAGAGAGCAGGATGCTGAGAGTGCCGACGGCTCCGGGGACGACCGTGCCTGGTACGTTGAACTCGATGTAGACGAGCAGGACGCCGAGGATGAGGAGGAGGACGGCGATGTCGGGGTCGGCGAGGCGGGTGAGGAGGCGCTCGCGGAGGGATGGGGGGAAGGCCTGGATATGGGCGGAGCTGAGGTGGAGGGTGGTGGTGGTGGCGTTGAAGCGGGTGAGGGTGCGGTTGTCGAGTTGGGCGAGTAGGGTGGTCTCGTCGGGGGTGATGAGGTCGATGAGGTGGAGCTTAAGGGCTTCGTCGGCGGTGTAGGACTTGGCGTTGAGTACGGCGTCAGTGGCGGCGGTTGAGTCGCGGTGACGGGGGATGGTGATGGAGCGGAGGAAGGCGGTGGCGTCTTCTTCGATCTTCTTTTTGAGCACCGGGTCCATCGTGGCGCCTTCGATGATGGGGTGGGCTGCCCCGGCGTTGGTGCCGGGGGCCATGACGGCGAGGTCGGCGGCTTCGAGGAGGAAGAAGCCGGCGGAGCCGGCGCGGGCGCCGGTGGGTTCGATGAAGATGATGACCGGGACGGGCGAGCGTTCGATGGCGGAGACCATTTCGCGGGTGGAGGTGAGGAGGCCGCCGGGGGTGCCGAGGGAGATGAGGACGGCGTCGGCGTGCTGCGTGGCGGCGGCGTTGAGGCCGCGCTGGAGGTAGGCGGCGGAGATGGGTTGGACTGTGTCGTGGAGGGTGAGTTTGAGAATGGTTTGGGCTGGGAGTGTGGTGGTGAGGAGCAGGAAGGCGAGGAGGCACTGTGCTATCCCACCCATGCCGCAGAAAGCGCGGCATGAATCGGGCACCCGGAGGGTCGTGCGGGTGTGGGGGGACTGCAGGCCTCTCCGCTGCGGCTCCGCCTTCGGTCGAGATGACAGATTTGCGGGGGCAGAAAAAAAAGCAGGTCCTTCGCTGCGCTCAGGATGACAATTTCTGAGGAAATGGCTTGATATCGAGCGCAGTGATGAAAAGCTCATTGGACTGGTTGGCCGCGGGATTGGAGGGTGGAGCGGAGGGCGGCGGCGGCGGTGTTCTGGGGCTCGAGCTTGAGGGCTTCGGCTACGTTGTAGGCGCTGGCGGGGAGGTTGTTGGCCTGGAGGTCGATGCGGGCGAGGACGAGGAAGGCGGCTGCGTTGGGCTGGGTGTTGATGGAGGCAAGGGCTTCGTTGCGGGCGTCGTCCGTGGCGCCGCTCTGCTCGCGGACCTGGGCCAGGCCGGCGTGGGGTGCGGCTGCTTTGGCGTCGACGGCGAGGGCGGTCTGGAACTCCTGCTCGGCTTCGGGGAGGAGTCCCTGGGCGAGGTAGTCGCGGCCGGCCTGGGTGTACTGGGTGACCTGCTCGGCGGGCGGAAGGGTGGCGAAGCGGAGGGCGCGTACCTGGTCGAGCTGGAAGGCGGCCTGACGGAAGCTGGCCTCGGAGTAGGTGCGCCGGATGCGCTCGACGGGGCTGAAACCGGTATCGGTGTTGGGAGCGAGGCGGGTGCCGGCGGGGACCTGATTGAGGTAGGCGCGGAGCTGGTTGGCTTCGTTGTCGGTGGATTTCAGCTTGAGGGCGGCATCGGCTTCGCGGATGGCGCCGACGGTGTCTCCGCGGCGGAAGAGGGAGACGGCGAGGTTGTGGCGGTAGTCTTCGTCGTTGGGGTCGGCGGAGGAGGCACGCTGGAAGAGTGCTGCGGCGTCTTTGCCCTGGCGGCTGGTGGCGACGGCCTGGTCGTTGACGACCTCGGGCAGCGGCAGGCGCGTGGCCACGAATGTAAAGGCTTTTTCGGCTTCAGCGTACTCGGTGTTGTTGAAGTGCGCGAGGCCGAGGTAGAAGTTCGCTTCGAGGGAGGTGCGGTCGCTAGCGGGAACCTTGGATAGGGTGGCCGCGGCGGCGGTGAAGTCGCGGGCGGCATACTGCTCTTTGCCGAGAGCGAGGAGCGCGGCGGCGTAGGTGGGGGTGTCTTTGACGGCGGAAGCGAGGCGCTTGATGCGCTCGTCGGCGGTGGAGGCGTTGGTGCCGCGGATGTAGTTTTCGAACGACGGCAGCGGGACGCCGCCGGGGGAGGCGAGGAAGGTCTGCTCGGCTACGTTGAAGCGCGGGTCGATCTGCCGGGCAATGCGCCAGGCGATGGCGTTCTCGGCGTCGAAGAGGCGGGGAAGGTCGGCGGAGTCTGTGAGCGGGGCGGAGAGGTGGAGCGCGTTGACGTCGAGGACCTGGGCCTGCACGGAGATTTTATTGTCGGCGACGTTGTAGCTGCCGACGATGACGTAGTTGGCGTCGAGCTGCTGAGCGATGCGGATGGCGGTGGCGCGGGAGGGACGGAAGTCGGGCGGGAGGCCAAGGTGGTCGAGGGCGAAGGTGCGGTCGTCGTGCGAGATGGTGAGGAAGCCGGCCGAGTTGAGGCGGAGATCGAGGGTGTCGGGGAAGGAGTCGCCGATCCAGTTGAGGGAGGCGTTGCCGGAACGGTTGGCGAAGGGGAGGACGAGGATGACGCGGCCACCGAGGGTGGGGGCGTCCTGCGCGGGGGCGGGAGTGGAGGCGAAGATCGCCGACAGGCTGAGGATCAGGGCGAGGTGCTTCGACAGGGACCGCATCGAGACGATTATAGGCTTTTGGGTGATGCGTTTTTCCGGTCGAGGCGGGCGAAGAGGGCTTCGAGGTCGAGAAGGATGGGAGTGTTGGGGATGGTGAGCTTGAGGGTATAGAGGAGCTGGAGGCCGCGGGCATTGAAGGCGTAGGCGATGCGACGTATGGGGTCGATGAGCCAGACGTTGGGGACACCCATGGCGAAGTAGTCGGCGAGAACTAGCTGAGCTCGAGAGAGGCGGTCTTCGGGAGAGAGGATTTCGATGCAGATGTATGGCGGGGTTTGGGTGACGGGCTCGTGTGGGGCGTCGAGATGCAGAATGGCAACGTCGCAGATGCGGACGCGGCTGGAGTTGATGCGGATGCGCTGTTCGACGACCGCGTCGGTGCCCCAGGCTTCTTCGTTGTTGCTGAAGATGGCAGAGATGAGGCTCTGAATTTTGGCGTGATCGTATTCGCCCACGTTGCGCTCCTCGATTTCGCCGTCGACGAAATGGACGTCGGGCTTATAGCTGGTGCGGAGGTACTCTTCGATGGGGATAACGGTGGTCGCCATGGGAACCTCTGAGACGATTATGCGCCGGTGGTTCGGGATTGCAAATGGGAAATGTCGACTGGAACACTTAGAATTGCGCCTATTGATGAGACGTATTGGAAACAGAATTTGCTAACGGAGGGGGACATGCGATTCTTTGGACGATTTTGGTGTGGATGCCTGCTGCTTGTTGCCATCTTTCCGTTCCGTCAGGCCCTGGCCGAAACCTGGGACACCTATGAAGTGGCGCAGCAAAAGTACGGTGCGTATAAGAAACGAGTGGTGGCAGGCGACCTAGCCATTGACTGGCGCGCTTTTCGTATCGCAGCGGCGCTGGCGGCAGTCAATTATGGCTTTGATTGGGAGGCGGCACGGGATCAAGTAATTGAGGATCTGGACAAGAAAAAGTTCGACGACGCCCTCCGTATTGCACAAACGGTGATCGATCACAATCTGGCGTTCGGAGAGGGGCATCTTCTCAAGATGACCGTCTTGCAGAAGATGAAACGAAAGCAGGAAGCGGAAGTAGAATCGACGATCCTGGAAGCAATAGGAAAGTCCATTGGGGATTCAGGTGACGGTCTTTCGCCCGCAACGGCTTGGTTCACGGTGCTACCGAGCGAGAGCCTGTTCTTTCTGACGGACGCGCTCGGCGCTACGTTTGTAGCCGCAGAACCCTTCGAAGAGAATGGCCATGCTTACGACAAAATTACCGTCACCGATCGAAAAGGAAGGCAGCGCGTTGTCTGGTTCAACAGCGATGTCAACCGCGAAATGCGGTACCGCGTGGAGCATCCCGGAGCTTCGAAATAAAGCACCTACCGCTTGCTAAAGACCTCGCCCATGCGGCGGATTTGTGCGCCTACGCCGCGGAGTTTTTCTTCGAGGTGCTCGTAGCCGCGGTCCATGTGGTAGACGCGGTCGAGGATGGATTCTCCGTCGGCTACCAGGGCGGCGAGGACGAGGGCGGCTGAGGCGCGGAGGTCGGAGCACATGACGGCGGCGGATTGAAGCTGGGTGCCTCCGCGGACGGTTGCGGTGCGACCGTTGACGGTGATGTTGGCGCCCATGCGATTGAGTTCCTGAACGTGCATGAAGCGGTTCTCGAAGATGTTTTCGGTGACCGTGGTGGTGCCGTCGCACTGCGTTGCGAGGGCCATGTACTGGGCCTGCATGTCGGTGGGGAAGCCGGGGTACTCTTCGGTGGCGATGTCGGCGCACTTGAGGCCGGAGGCGCCTTCGGAGCGGACGCGGATGTGGTCTTTGCCTACGTCGAGCTTGATGCCGCAGTCTTCGAGCTTGCCGAGGAGGGAGCCGAGGTGCTCAGGGTTGCAGCAGTCGACTTTGAGGTCGCCGCCGGTGATGGCGCCGGCGATGAGGAAGGTGCCGGCTTCGATGCGGTCGGGGTTGATCTTGTGGCGGGCGCCGTGGAGCTTGCTGACGCCCTGGACGCGAATGGTGCTGGTGCCGGCGCCTTCGATTTTTGCGCCCATGGCGATGAGGAGGGCGGCGAGGTCGGTGACTTCGGGTTCGCGGGCGCAGTTCTCGAAGAGGGTTTCGCCTTCGGCGAGGACGGCGGCCATGAGGAGGTCTTCGGTTCCGGTGACGGTGATCTTGTCGAAGACGATGTGTGCGCCGCGGAGAGGCGACTTGCCTTCGTTGGGGCTGCGGGCTTCGAGGTAGCCATGGTCGTAGGCGATGGTGGCGCCCATGGATTCGAGGCCCTTGATGTGGAGGTCGATGGGGCGACCGCCGATGTTGCAGCCGCCGGGCATGGCGACGCGTGCCATGCCGGTGCGGGCGATGAGGGGGCCGAGGACCAGCGAGGAGGCGCGCATGGTTTTGACGATTTCGTACTTGGCGACGGGGTCGGACAGGACGGCGCACTGGATGACGGTGCGATGTTGAGCGCGGCCGTAGCCGAGCTCGACGCGGGCACCCATGGCTTCAAGGAGCTTGCGCTCGGTTTCGATGTCGCGGACCTGCGGAATGTTTTCGAGGATGACCTCGTCCTCGGTAAGGATGGCCGCTGCCATGCAGGGGAGGGCGGAGTTCTTTGCGCCTGAAACCTTGATCGTGCCGAGCAGCGGGTTGCCGCCGCGAATTACAAACTTGTCCATCATGCCAGTTTAGATGCGAGGGGACTGAGGAAAGAGTGACGAGGTGGGTGCGTGGGTGCGGTGTATGTTTAAAGGCCTATGGCAGTTGATGGTTCTAAGGTTTTTCCGTGGTCTTTGGGTGTGATGCAGGGGCGGCTGGCGCCGCCGGAGGATGGACGCTTTCAGTCGTTCCCGAAGAAGAGTTGGCGGGAAGAGTTTGGGCGGGCGAAAGAAGCTGGGCTCGATTACATTGAGTGGATCCATGATGCGTATGGCGAGGGTAAGGACGCGGACGGGCGCGTAGCGAATCCGATTTTTTCGGAGGCGGGCCTGGCGGAAATGGATGCGCTGAAGGCGGAGTTTGGGATGGCTACTCCGGCGCTGTGCGGGGACTGGTTTATGGATGTGCCGCTGATTCGCTGCAGCCCGGCGGAGCGGGTGAGGCGGGAGAAACACCTGCATGAACTTATCCCGATTGCGGCGCGGATTGGGGCGACGCGAATGGTGCTGCCGTTTGTGGATAACTCTAAAATGACGGGAGATTACGAGAAACAGACCGTGATCGCGATACTGAAGCGCGCGCTGCCGGTGGCAGAGACACATGGCGTGGAGCTGCACCTGGAGGCGGACTTTGGGCCGGAGGAGTTTGCGGCGTTTCTAGCGATGATTGAGCATCCGATGCTGAAGGTGAACTGGGATTCGGGCAACTCGTCGGGGCTGGGGCTTGTGGCGACGGAGGAGTTTGCGGCTTATGGAGAGCGGATTGGCTCGGTGCACATCAAGGACCGGTATAAGAAGCCTGAAGGTGGTGTGGAAACGCGGCCGCTGGGGACGGGGTCGGCGGACTTTGAGGATGTGTTCAAGGCGATTCGCTCGATTGGATACCGCGGTGGGTTGACGTTGCAGGTGGCGCGTGGGGTGGAGGGTGATGAGGTGGCGTTTATCAAGGGGCAGATTGCGTTTTTGAAGAAATACAGCTGAAGGTTGGGGAGTTTGAAAATGTCATTGACTGCCGGGGATGTGAAGCGCGAGGCGTTGTTTTCTCTGGAAGGGAAGACGGCGGTGTTGACGGGGGCTTCGGGCTTTCTGGGGCGGACGTTTGCGCTGGCGTTGCTGGCTAACGGAGCTCGGGTGGTGGCGCTGGGGCGGAGTGAGCGGTTGAAGAGTGAGGCGGCGGGGTGGGCTAATCAGTTTGGCGCTGACAAGATCGCGGTGAAGCAGATTGATATGTATGACGTGAGTGCGCTCGATGCGTTGTGCCAGGAGATTGCGGGGTCGGAGAAGTCTGTCGATGTGTTGATCAATAATGCGCATGAGCTGGGGGCGGCTACGGGGTTCAATGTGCCGGAGGGGTCGCTGGAGAATGCAAGCTTCGATCAGTGGCAGCGCAATCTGCAGGGTGGGGTTTATTGGGCGGTGCAGACGACGCAGCGTCTGGGTGGGCGGATGAAGGAGCAGGGGCGCGGGTCGATCATCAACATTGCGACGATGTACGCTACGGTGGCTCCGCGGCCACAGCTGTATGAGGGGACGGCGAGTTTGAATCCGCCGGGGTACTCGGCTGCGAAGGCGGCGCTGGTGGCGTTTACACGGTATACGGCGAGCTTCTGGGGGCGCGAGGGTGTGCGGGCGAATTGCATTTCTCCGGGGCCGTTTTCTAATACGGAGGATGTCGGGACGGGGCAGAATGCGGTGCAGGCGGATTCTCCGTTTGTGCAGCGGTTGAAGGGGTATACGGTGTTGAATAGAATTGGGCGGCCGGTGGAGCTTTGTGGGGCTCTCCTGTTTTTGGCGAGCGATGCGAGTACGTATGTGACGGGGCAGAATATTCTGGTTGATGGTGGATGGACGGCGGTCTAAAGGCAGGGAATAGGGAATAGGGAATGAGGCGATTGTGGATTTGAGGTTGAACGATCGGGTGGCGTTTGTGGCGGGGTCGTCGCGGGGGATTGGGCGGGCGATTGCCGCGGCGTTGCTGGATGAAGGCGCGCGGGTGGTGGTGACCGGGCGCGACCAGGCGGCGCTGGAGAAGGCGACTGGCGAATTGCGAGGGAAGTTTGGAGCGGACCGTGTGCTGGGGATCGCTGGAGACTTTGGCGATGCGGCTACGATTACTGCGGCGTTTGAGCAGGTGGTGGCGCGGTTTGGGCGGATCGATCATTTGATTGCCAACCTGGGGACGGGTAGTGGGAAGCCGGGGTGGGATCAGACTGATGAGGATTGGGCGCGGTTGTTTGAAGGGAATTTCTTTGCGTCGACGCGGTTGACGCAGGCGGTGTTGCCGTATCTGCTGGCGAATGAGGGTGGGGGAACGATTTTGTATATTGCATCGATTGTTGCGGTGGAGGCTACGGCGGCGCCGCTGCCTTACTCGGCTGCGAAGGCGGCGCTGGTGAACTACTCGAAGAACCTGGCGCGGCAGTTGGGGGCGCAGAAGGTGCGCGTGAATACGATTGCCCCGGGGAATATCTATTTTGAGGGTGGATCGTGGGAGCGGCACCTGGCGTCGCGGCGTGAGACTGTGGAAGCGATGTTGAAGACGGAGGTTCCGCAGCAGCGGTTTGGGACGCCGGAAGAGATTGCGTCGCTGGCGGTGTGGTTGTGCTCGCCGGCGGCCGGGTTTGTTACGGGTGGGTGCTTTGTGGTGGATGGCGGGCAGACGCGGTCGATTTGACAAAGGCGTTTCACGCAATGAACGCGAAGAGTAAAAGCACGCAGAGGGCGCGAAGGTTTCGGTGGTGGTTTGAGATACTCGGGGTATGTCTACGGTGAATGATCGTCCGAAGGAACTGTTTGATCTGAGCGGCCGGGTGGCTGTGATTACGGGTGGGGCAGGGTTGCTGGGGTACTTTCATGGGGCGATCCTGGCGGCGGCGGGGGCGCATGTGGTGCTGCTGGATCTGGCGGCGGCGAATCCCGCGATGCGGGCGGAGCAGTTGCAGCTGGCGCATGGACCGGAGTGCCTGGGGCTGTCGATGGACATTACCAACGAGGCCACGATCGTTGCTGCCAAGGATGCGGTGGTGGCGAAGTTTGGGCGCGTCGATATTCTGATCAACAACGCGGCGAATAATCCGAAGGTGGAAGATCAGAAGCCGGGGCAGCCGTGGTCGCGGCTGGAGAACTTTCCGTTGGCGACGTGGAACGATGACATTGCGGTGGGGTTGACGGGGGCGTTTCTTTGCTCGCGTGTATTTGGGGCGGAGATGGCGAAGGCGGGTAAGGGCGTGATCGTCAATGTGGCTTCGGACCTGGCGGTGATTGCGCCGGACCAGCGGCTCTATCGCAAGGAGGGTGTGGCGGAGGATGAGCAGCCCGTGAAGCCGGTAACGTACTCCGTGGTGAAGACGGGGCTGCTGGGGTTGACGCGATACCTGTCGACGTACTGGGTGGGACAGGGTGTGAGGGTGAATGCGATTTCGCCGGGCGGCGTGTTCAACGGGCAGCCAGAGGAGTTTACGGCGAAGCTGCACGCGCTGATCCCGATGGGGCGTATGGCGGAGAAGGATGAGTACCAAGGGGCGATGCTGTTTCTGTGCTCGGATGCGAGCTCGTATATGACGGGGCAGAATTTGATTGTGGATGGTGGGCGGAGCGTTTTGTAGGTGAGCTGAGCTAAATGCGAATGCCCTTGCTGAAGTTTCAGCAAGGGCATTGCTGTTTGCTGATGGGGCTAGGCGGTGGGGGCGGGAGCGCCTTGCTCGCCGCGACGGCCACCGCGATGATGCTTCATGGCCTGGAGCTGCTGTAGCTGGTCGGGTGTGAGAATAGTCGCGAGCTGCGCTTGCTGCGCTTTGTGGATGGCCTTAAACTGTTGGCGCTTGTCTTCGGGCGCGAGCTGGGTGTTGGCCATGAGGGCCTGGGTCTTCTGCTGGCTGTCGGCGAAGATGGGTTCGATTTTGGCGGACTGGTCGGCGGAGAGATTGAGGCGCTTGGAGAGGCGGGCGGTCATCTTCTGCGGGTCGGGAGCGCGGTGCTGGTGGCGCTCAATGGGCGCGGGGGCCTGCTGCGGCTGCTGGGATACCGCGAAGCTGCCTGCGAGGGCGAAGGCCAGGGCTGCGGGAAGAAGGATGCGCTTCATGTGTTGCTCCTTTGGCAGCGTGGGGAGGAACTCGCTGCGTGCTGGGGGAATAGACACGGGTGTTGGGGGAAATGTTGCGCGGTTAGCGCTTAAGCACAACTAGTGAGCCCAAATCACAAGTAGTAGGACATTCCCGGCAACGCACAGGGTTACGAGGATTAATTTGCGCCATTCGATGTTGTCACGCACTTCCGTTTGACTTGAGTCAACCGGATCTCCGTTATCCGGCATCGTCTGATCTTCCAGGCTGCCAAACATCTGAGGGGCGGCTTCGGCGGTTGAAGGTTGCGCAAGGGATCCGCTCAGGTGCAGGCTGGTTGCGCCACCATCCTGACGGTACTCCAGAGGGATCGGATGCCAGATGCAACCCATGAGGCACTGCAATGCCAGAATCGCCTTTACACCCGTGACTAACAGCGCACAGATGAAGATAGTCCTGGTGTGAAGGTGGAAGAAGAGGTGATCCAGAAACAAGAGAAACGTCACTACCGCCGCGCCGATATAGACCGGTCTTGCGTCATTTTCTTCATCAAAGGTGACGCTACCGGTATACATCTCGGTTAGAGCTCGAGGCGTGAGTCGTCGATGGCGAGGCGGACGTTGCCGTCGGATTGCTGGAGGCGGCGGACGGCTTCCATTTTGTCTACTTGCGCGCGGAGCATGACGACGGCGATGGGGATCGACTTGCCTGCGGACTTGATGGTGCGGATGGCCGTCTCGCGGTCGATGTCGCAGACCTGCATGAGGACGCGGATGCCGCGCTCGACGAGCTTGGCGTTTTTCATGTGGACGTTGACCATGAGGTTTTCGTACACGTAGCCGAGGCGGGTCATGGCGCCGGTGGTGATCATGTTGAGGATCATCTTCTGGGCGGTGGAGGCCTTCATGCGGGTGGAGCCGGAGAGGATTTCGGGGCCAACTTCGGCGCAGATGGTGATGTCGGCAACCTGGGCGAGGTCGGAGTTGGGATTGCAGGTGATGGCGGCGGTGCGGGCTCCGCGGGCGCGGGCGTATTCGGTGGCGCCGACGACGTAGGGCGTGCGGCCCGAGGCGGAGATGCCGATGACGATGTCTTTGCGGGTGGGGCGGCGGCGGGCGATGTCGCGCTGGCCTAGCTCAGGGGAATCTTCGTTGACGTCGGAGGCAGAGGCGAGGGCTTTGGGCCCGCCGGCCATGATGTATTGGACCTGGGAGGGGGCGGTGGAGACGGTCGGGGGACACTCGGAGGCGTCGAGGGCAGCGATGCGGCCCGAGGAACCGGCGCCGACGTAGATGAGGCGGCCGCCGTCGCGGAGGGAGCGAGCTACGGTGTCGATGACCTGGGCGATTTCGGGGAGGGCCTTTTTGACCGCGGCAGCAACCTTGGCGTCTTCGTGGTTGATGATGCGGGCGATTTCGATGGCGGATTTGGTGTCGAGACCGGCCGACGCTTCGTTGAGGCGCTCGGTGGTGAGCGCTTCGAGGTCGGCGAAATTACGCGCGGACGTTTTTTCCGGAGCGTGCGGTTCGGACATAGTCAAAGTAGGCATTAACGTGAGGGCTTATCCATTCTAGCTCAATCAGGGGTGCTCTGCGTAGATTGTGGTGCTGGGGGTTATGCACCGAGTATAGGGCATGTTGGCGCGACGCGCATAGCTTTGAGCGGATGTAAGATGCGGTGCATGGAGAGGTGCTTAGTTATGGGTATGTGGCGGGGCTGGGTGGTGGGGTTGGGGTTGGTGGTGGGGCTGGGTGGTGTGGCGCATGCGCAGGATGAGGCGCTGCAGAAGCGGGTGGAGGCGATTGCGGCGGCGCATCATGGGAAGGTCGCATTGTGGGCTGCGGAGATCGGTAAAGGGCGAACCGTCGGCATCGATGCGGATGTTCCGGTGCAGACGGCTTCGGTGATCAAGCTGGCGATGCTGTACCACGCGATGGTGGAGGTGCGGGAAGGTCGGGCGAAGTGGGACGAGAAGATTACGTTGAAGCCCGGGGAGGCTGTGGGTGGGTCAGGGATGCTGCATTTCTTCGATGCGCCGATGACGTTGACGCTGAAGGATGTGCTGACGTTCATGGTGATCGTGAGCGATAACACGGCTACTAATCTGGCGATTGACCGGTTTGGGGTGGGGCCGGTGAATGCTCGGATGGAAGCGCTGGGGTTGAAGAATACTCATTTGTACAAGAAGGTGTTTGCTCCGGCGACGGAGGCGATGCCGGCTGATCAGCCTAAGTTTGGGCTGGGGAAGACGACGGCTCGTGAGATTGGCGAGCTGATTTCGTTGATTGGAGAGTGCCGTTTGCGGCAGAATCCTGAGTACAGTGCCGGTGGGAGAGGCTCTGCCGGCGTGAGGCTCCTGCCCATGGATGCCGGTGATAAGGCGGTTTGCGACGCTGCGCTGGGGATGCTGAAGAGCCAGTTTTATCGGGAGACGGTGCCTCGCTATTTGCAGAATGGTGGCGATCAGACGGTGGCTTCGAAGACCGGGTCGCTGGATGCTGTGCGGGTGGATGTGGCGTTGGTGGCGGGGAAGTCCGGGCCGATGGTCTTAGCGATTTTTACTTATGACAATGCTGACCATTCGTGGACTGTGGACAATGAGGGCGAAGTGACGATTGCGAAGCTGGCTAAGGCGATTGTGGAGGCGTGGTCTCCGGGTGGGTTGGATCCCAAGGGGATGGTGCCGGGGTTAGGGTTGGGTAAGTAGGTGGGGTGCCCCCCCTATACTTTGGTACTCAAGTGTTGATTCTGTGGGGTGAAGTATCGGGATACCTTGCGGTTTCGACCGGATGACCGGGTTGTTTTTAGTCTTATTTCTATTTTAGTTAGTTGGGGGAGTTACTACGCCAAGTATTTTCGGCGTGAATCGCCTGTGTTCATGGGGGTTTTCGGAGTTTTGCAGAGGGGGTGGGGGTTGACAGTTCTGGGGGCGCTCGGAGAGGGCATACCCCAGGGGCTAAAGCCCGGTTTGTTGGCTGGCTATGAGACCCAAGGCTGAAGCCTTGGGGTACCTTCGAGCAACGGCAACGGCAAATGCGACGGCAAATGCAACGGCAAAAGGCAAAGGCGACGGCGGAGACAACGGCTAAGGATACGGCGACGCCTATCGGCGGGTAGAGACCGCGTGAAAAGGGTGACGGTGGAGTGGGAAAAACGTCTAAACTGTGGGTAGAGGCCACGTGGAAGAACAGGTTACAGAGCAGGTTGAGGTGTTGGAGTTGACGCCGCCGGCGGCGCCGGAGCGGGTGCCCAGCATGATGCGGTCGCTGGGGTTGGACCTGGTGGTGGCGTTTGTGGTATCGGCCATTATTATTTTCTTTCTTTATCAGCCGGTGAGGGTGGAAGGCACGAGCATGCTGCCGATGCTCGAAGACCAGGATCGCCTGGTGATCAACAAGATTGCTTATTCGTGGGCGGGGTCGCTGGTGGGCGAGCATATCCAGCGCGGGGATGTGGTGGTGTTTCACTATCCGTATGACACGACCAAGAGCTACATCAAGCGCGTGATCGCCTTGCCGGGGGATACGCTGCGGATCGATCATGGACGGGTTTACGTGAATGGCCAGATGCTGACCGAGACTTATGTGCCGGCACGGTTTGCCGATGACCGGTCGCAGCAGCAGACGGTGATTCCGGATGGCAAGTACTTCATGATGGGCGACCATCGTTCGATTTCGAGCGACAGCCGGGATTTCGGTCCGGTGTCGAAGGACCTGGTTTATGGGCGGGCGGCGTTTGTTTATTGGCCGGTGGATCAGGCGGGAGTCGTTAGGTAGGGCAGTGAATAGTGAGTAGTGAATAGTGAGTAGTGAATAAGGCAAAAGCGAAGGCCAGCCTGGCGGCTGGCCTTTTTGTTTTCGGGGTGAATATTGCAGGTTGGTAGTTTGCAAGAGTACTAGGTGTACTGGACGATGTTGGCGAAGGTGGTGGGGACGAGGCTGGCGCCGCCTACGAGGACGCCGTCGATCTGCTCCTGGGCCATGAGCTCGTTGATGTTTTCGGGCTTGACTGAGCCTCCGTAGAGGATGCGGGTGTTGTCAGCGGTGGCTTCGCCGCAGCAGTGGGTGAGCTCGTGGCGGAGGATAGCGTGTGCCTGGGCGGCGATCTCGGGTGAGGCTGTGGAGCCGGTGCCGATGGCCCAGATGGGCTCGTAGGCGATGATGAGGCGGCGGGCTTCTGAAGGCGAGATGTTGCGGAGGGCAGCGCGGAGTTGGGTGCGGAGGACTTCTTCCGTCTTCTGGTCTTCTCGTTCGGCGAGGAGTTCGCCTACGCAGACGATGGGGGTGATGCCGTGGTTGATGGCGGCTTTGAGCTTGAGATTGACGCGCTCGTAGGTTTCGTTGAAGTAGAGACGCTGCTCGGAGTGGCCGAGAATGACGTGGCGGCAGCCTATTGAAACGAGCATGGTGGGCGATGTCTGGCCGGTGTAGGGGCCTTCGTTGAGCCAGTGCATGTTCTGGGCTCCGCCGCGGACGTTGGAGCCGTGGAGGCCGTCGATGACGGCGGAGAGGGAGGTGGTGGTGGGGAAGAGTGCGATCTCGTCGCGGGTGTGTCCTTCTACCAGGGGAAGAAATGCGTCCAGAAAGGCGAGTGATTCCTTGGGGGTCTTGTACATCTTCCAGTTGCCGGCGATAAATGGTTTGCGCATTGATTCTCCTGGTGAAGGATGAAGGGAGAGATTACGAAGGACGGGCGGTGCTTGGCAAGGGGGATTGTTCGATGTTCGCTGGGGTATGAGGTTAGTTAACCAGATTGGAAGCCCAAAGCGATACAGTCGAGCGAAAGGCAATGGGGAGAACGGTATGCAGGAGTTCAAGAATTCGGAGCTTTGGAAGCGGGCTCACGCTCTTGCTATGGAACTTTACAAAGAGACGGCTGAGTTTCCGGATCATGAAGGATTCGGGCTGTCGATGCAGATCTGCCGGGCGGGGACGGCTACGGCGACGCGGATTGCGGAGTCTTGTAACAAGGACGAGGCTGTGGAAGTAGCGGCTGACCTACGGCGTGCGAAGTCGAGCGTGACGGAGGTGGAGTACCTGCTGGTGGTGGCGCGGGACCTGGAGTACGTGAAAGTGACGATGTATAACCGGCTGGCGCTGCAGGCGGCTACGCTGCGGAAGGCGATTCACGCTTCGATCAAAAAAGCGTAGTTACTTATCGGTTAGAGCGGCTACTCCGGGGAGGGTTTTGCCTTCGAGGAATTCAAGGCTGGCGCCACCGCCCGTGGAGATGTGGGTGACCTTGTCCGCTACGCCGGAGTTGTTAACGGCAGCGACGGAGTCTCCGCCACCGACGATGGAGATGGCGTCTTCGTTTTTTGCGATGGCCTTTGCGATGGCGTTGGTGCCCTTGGCGAAGGGGGAGAGTTCGGCTACGCCCATGGGACCGTTCCAGACGATGGTGAGGGCTTCAGCGACTTCAGCGGAGTAGAGCTTGATGGTTTCGGGGCCGATGTCGAGGGCCATCCACTCTTCGGGGAAGGGGTCGGTGCCGGAGAAGATCTGGGTTTTGGCGTCGGCGGCGAACTTGCTGGCGAGGCAGTGGTCGACGGGGAGCAGGAGACGGACGCCGTTGGCAGCGGCTTTATCGAGCGCGGCGCGGGCCATGGGAATTTTGTCGACTTCGAGCAGGGATTTGCCGGTGGTCTGGCCCTGGGCGTTGAGGAAGGTGTAAGCCATGCCACCGCCGATGAGGAGAGCGTCGACGCGGTCGAGCAGGGCGTTGATGACGTTGATTTTGTCGGAGACCTTGGCGCCTCCGATGATGGCGATGAAGGGGCGGTTGGGTTCGGTGAGGGCCTTGGAGAGGTAGGTGAGCTCGCGGTCCATGAGCAGGCCGGCGGCGGATTGGGCGACGAAGTGGGTGATGCCTTCGGTGGAGGCGTGGGCGCGGTGGGCGGCGCCGAAGGCGTCGTTGACGTAGACGTCGCAGAGCAGAGCGAGCTGCTGGGCGAAGGCGGGGTCGTTGGCTTCTTCCTCGGCGTGGAAGCGGAGGTTCTCGAGCAGGAGGGTCTGGCCCTCTTCGAGATTATTTGCGAGCTCGAGTGCGATGGGGCCAACGCAGTCCGGGGAGAAGGCGACGTTTTCGTCGGGGTCGAGGATGTGGTCGAGCAACATGCGGAGGCGTGTGGCGACGGGCTTGAGGCTCATGGTGTCGACGCGCTGGCCCTTGGGGCGTCCGAGGTGCGCGGCGAGGATGACCTTCGCCTTGCGGCGGAGCGCGTACTCGATGGTGGGGATGGTTTCGCGGATGCGCGTGTCGTCGGTGATGCTGCCGTCTTTGGCGAGGGGCACGTTGAAGTCGACGCGGATGAGGACACGTTTACCGGCGAGATCGAGGTCGCGTATGGAAAGTTTGGACATTGATGAAGAGCATACCCGACCGGGTGGTGGATTGTGCAAGGGGCGGTGCAGATGGTCAGGCTAAACGCTGGTTGAGGATGGAGATGGGGAGTCCTACCAAGAGGACGGCAGCGAGGATTCCGTTGAGCAGGACGATGCCGGCGGGATGGCCGTGCGGTGGCGTTTTGGTGTGGGGAAGGACGAGGTGGTTCATGACGATGTAGATGAACGCGCCATAAAGCAGGCCGCTGGGGACCGCGTAGTGGCGGAGGGCGGGGAGCTCGCGTGCGCTGACGATGTAGAGCGCGGCCCAGAAGAGGGCGATGGTGAAGTGGATGGCGAGGCCGAGAGCGGCGGTGGGTAGTCCTCCGGTGTAGGCGGAGGGGCCGAGCAGCGCTGCGGCGATGGAGTGCAGGATGAGCGTGGCGGAAGTGTGGCTGCGGATGCCGTAGAAGAGGATGGGGTCGAGGATGTCCAACGTGCCGGCAACAAGGCCGGCGATGAAGACGGTCTTTGGGAGTGAGTTGCGCCGACGGGCGGACATGGAGACATTATGCTACCAGCGAAGCGATGGGTGACATGGGAAATGCGCGGTCGGTAACGAAGTAGAGACCAGGGTTAGGGGGTGGGGGAAAGAAAAAGAGGGGAGCCGTTGGGCTCCCCTCTTTGGAGTTGGGTTGCTGGTGCGGGTCAGGCTTTGAAGCGGCGGCGCACGACGCCGAGCGTGCCGATGAGGCCGGTGCCGAGGAGAGCGAGACTCCCGGGTTCAGGTGTGGCTACCGGGGCGACTGCGAAGTTGAGCTTATAGGGGGCCGGGTTGGTGCCGCCAGCGAAGTTGACCGTTACCGTGTCCCAATGGACGGAGTAGCTGTAGCCTGTGACGGCCGCGTTTTCGGTGATGGCGAGACCGATGAATGCGGCGTCGGTGAATGTCATCATGAAGGGCAGGTCGGTGTCATGGTTGCAGCCGTTGTTGGTTACGGTGGTGCAGGTTCCGTTCACAGTGAGGGTGGTGTTAGCGAATCTGCCGACGTAGGTGTCGGTGTAGGAGTAGGGCTTGGGGTTGCGTCCGGTGGTGGTACCGGAAATGAGGTTGGTGGTGTCGTCGAACTCGGCTCCTACGCCGATGTTGGTGGTGGTGCCGAAGGTGTGGGTGACAGAGGTGTCGATGCCGGGAGGGTTGGCGATGGAGAAGGTGCTGCTGACGTTGGTGTTTTTGAGCAGCGTGGTGGCGCTGGCGGGTAGGGCGAGTACTGCGGAACAAGCGCAAAGGCACAGCAAGAGAGACTTATTCATCTACGACTCCGAGGCGATCAGGTATGGGGAATTCCTAATCATAGTAACTGAGGGTAACCACCGTGTCCACACCTAAAGTAACTATTTTGAGCAACTTTTGTGTTACCTGGAGTGTCGTGCTGCGATATGGATTTACGAGATAACGGCTTCGGCTTCGATCTCAATGCGCCACTTTGGGTTGAGGAGAGCGGCTACGACCATGGTGCTGGCGGGGCGGATGGTGGCGAAGACTTCGCCGTGGGCGCGGCCGATTTCTTCCCAGTCTTCTACGTGGGCGAGGAACATGCGGGTGCGGACGACGTCTTCAAAGGTCGCACCGGCCTGGTGGAGGGCCTTTTCGATGAGGGCGAGGACGGTGCGAGTCTGCTCGGCGGGGGAGAGGTCCTCTGCGCCGACGGGGCCGGTTCCGGAGACGTGCACAACGTTTCCGATGCGGACGGCGCGGGAGAAGCCGATGATGGGTTCGTAGGGAGAGGTGCCGGGGATGTTCTGACGGGTAGGCATGGGTTCCTTTGTAGCTGAAAAGGGTGTGGGGAAAACGCGAGCGTGGGTGGGAAGAGTAACGGCACGAACGGGAGAAAGCAAAGGCGGTGAAGCAGGTCCATTCGCTTCGCTCAGGATGACAATTTCTCAATCGAGAAATTGTCTAAGAAAGGCGTGGTTCTGGCTGGGGTGCGGGTTGAGGTTCGGGGGTGTGGGCCAGGGTGTAGGCGTCGTAGCCGCCGGTGAGGTTGACTACGTTGGGGAAGCCGGCGGCCTGTAGAAGGCTGGCGGCGGTGGAGCTGCGGTAGCCGCCTTTGCAGTGGACAAGGAGGGTGTTGTTGGCGGGGAGCTCGGCGAGGCGGGATTGGAGGTCGGGGAGGGGGATGTTGAGGGAGTTGGGGATGGCTCCGGCTTCGTGCTCGTGGGGTTCGCGGACGTCGATGATGGTGCGGGTGGAAGGGGACTCGCTGGTCCAGGGGTCTACTTCGGCGGCGGAGATCTGGGTGAGGGCTTCTACGGGCTTGTTGGCGTTGATCCAGGCGTAGATGGAGCCCTGCAGGGAGCCGATCACGCGCTCCAGGCCTACTCGGGCGAGGCGGAGGCGGGCTTGGTGGAGGGCGGCCTCGTCTTCTGCTACGAGGATGATGCGGGCGTCGACGCCGAGGATGCGGGCGGCCCAGGAGGCGAACTGGCCGCCGAGGGCGACGTTGATGGATCCGGGGATGTGGGCGGCGGCGAAGTCCTGGATGGGGCGGGTGTCGAGGATGATGGCTCCATCGGTTTCCTGCTGGGCGACCTGGTCGGGGGTGAGGGCGGGGACGGCGGGGAGGTCTTCCAGGGTCGTAGCGCCGGTGCGGTTGAGTGCGACCTCGTCGGTAAAGTAGGCGGGGCGGGGCGGGAGGTCGCCGGTGAGGAGGTCAATGAAGTGTTCGCGGGTGGGGGCGAGGAGGGCGTAGTTGGTGCGGCGTTCGCGGCCGATGGTGGAGGTGGCTGCGCTGCTGAGGTTGCGACCGCAGAGCGAGCCGGCGCCGTGGGCGGGGTAGACGACGGTGTCGTCGGGCAGGGTGAGGAGCTTGTTGTGGAGACTGTCGTAGAGGAGGGAGGCTAGTTCCTGGGGTGTTTTGGTGGGAGAGAGGTCGGGGCGGCCTACGTCGCCGATGAAGAGGGTGTCGCCGGTGAAGACGGCGGTGGGGTGGTGGGCTTCGATGACGACGAGGGAGATGCCCTCTTCGGTGTGGCCGGGGGTGGAGAGGACGCGGAGCAGGTCGGGGCCGAGGGGGAAGTCGTCGCTATCGTGGAGCGCGCGGTGGGGGAAGGTGGCGCCAGAGCCGGCGCCGATGGCGATGGTGGCGCCGGTACGGGCGGCGAGCTCGAGGTGGCCGGAGACGAAGTCGGCGTGGAGGTGGGTTTCGATGACCCAGCGGATGGTGAGGTTGAGGCGGGCGGCGGCTTCGATGTAGATGTCGACGTCGCGCTGGGGGTCTATGACGGCGGCTTCTCCGGCGGAGTGGACGAGGTAGGAGGCGTGAGCGAGGCAGCCGAGGTAAAAGCGTTCGATTTGCATGGTTTCCTTGCGCCGCGATGACGATGGGGGCGCGACACTGTAGTGTATGCTCAATCCGCTTGCCGGGGGTTGGAGGACGCTTGCTGAATCGACGCATTGCCGTGGTGGCTGGGGTGGTTGCGTTGGTGTATGTGGGCGCGATTGTGGCGGGGCTGCGGGTGCGGAAGGCTAACTTTTTTGACTACTTTGAGGGGGCGAAGGTTCGGGGGGCTTGGACTCCGCCGAAGTTGAGTGAGGCGGATGAGGAGGTGCGGCGGGGGGCGCTGATTTTTAATGAGACGCCGCTGTATGCGGGCAAGTTTGTGGGTGGGAAGCTGAGTTGCGGGAGTTGTCATGCGGAGGGCGGGACGCAGCCGCTGGCGTCGCCGATGGTGGGTGTGCCGGCGTCGTTTCCGCAGTTCAACGCGCGGGCGGGGCATGTGATTTCGCTGGAGGACCGGATACAGGAGTGCTTTGTGCGGAGCGAGAATGGGCGTCCGCTAGATTACAAGGGGAGTGAGATGCGGGGGTTGGTGGCCTATATTCAGTGGCTGTCAAAACCGAGGGCGGGCGCGGAGAAATTTGTGGGGCGGGGGTTTGTTGCGCTGCCGGACCTGGCGCCGGATGCGAAGCGGGGTGAGGGGATTTATGCGCGGCAGTGTGCGGGGTGTCATGGGACGAATGGTGAGGGGAAGCCGCTGACGTTTCCGCCGCTGTGGGGGCCGGACTCGTTCAATGACGGCGCGGGGATGAATGGGGTGAAGCGGATGGCGGCGTTTGTGCATGCGCAGCCGCGGCCGGTTTTTAATGTGGCTTATAAGGGGTACTAGCGGTGGCGAGCTCCTGGGGTAGCCGTTCCGCTTGAAATTCGGTGCAGGGCCCTGACCTGTGCTGCTACGTTGCGGGAAAATCGCCATGCACTCTCATGCGCCGGCATCGCTTGCCGATAGTAGCCCTGAGGGTGTCCATGAACAATGATTTCGGGATGAGCCGACCCACGGTGCGGACGATGGTTCGGATGGGTCTGCTGATTTTTGGGGCGGCGCAGGCCGGTGCGTCGCTCGGACAGGATGCGAAGTTCGACTTATCGCAGTTGACTCTCGATCAGCTTGCCCACGCGGAAGTTTATACCGCGTCGCGGCATCTGCAATCCATCGATGACGCGCCGGCCTCGGTGACATTGATTACGGCCAGAGACATCCGTGACCACGGCTATCGCACCCTGGCGGATGTGCTTCGCACGGTGCGCGGCTTTTATGTCACGAATGACCGCAATTACAGCAGCATTGGCGTTCGCGGCTTCGCGCGTCCCGGCGACTTCAATACCCGGATTCTGCTGCTGGTCGACGGTCATCGGCTGAATGACAACCTCTACGACGAGGCGATGATCGGGATGGAGTTTCCGGTTGACGTCGACCTGATCGATCGCATCGAAATTATCCGCGGACCGGTGTCGTCGCTATACGGAAGCAACGCCCTGTTTGGCGTGGTGAATATCCTGGTCCGCAAGGGACGCGATCTGGACGGTGCTGAAGTGGTGTCCTCTACCGGATCTTTCAACAGCAATCGGGGCAGGGTGAGTTACGGCAGGAGGCTGGGTAACGTTGAGTTCCTGGTTTCGGGAAGCTTTTATGGAAGCAAGGGCCATAACCATCTCTTCTACCCGGAGTACGACGACCCGTCCACGAACGATGGCAATGCAGATCATGTGGACGACGAGCAGGCCGAGAGTGCGCTGGCCAGCATTACTTATCGCGACGTGTCGCTTCGCGGGGTGTTCGGTTCACGCGTGAAGGGTATTCCCACGGGAGCGTATGGCACGGTCTTCAACGATAGCGGGACCAGGACAAAGGATACCCACTGGTACCTCGACGGGCAGTATCAGCGCACGTTTCTGAAGGCCTGGGATGTAATGGGCCGCGCCTTTTACGACCGCTTTGCTTACCGCGGGAGTTACGTGTACCCGTCGTCCAGCGTGCCATCGGACAGCCATCCCGAGCTGGATTTTGGTGACGGCCGCTGGGCGGGAGTAGAGCTGCAGGTGACAAGGGAGGTGCATCGGAACCGGGTCCAGGGCGGGGCGGAATTCCGCGACAATCTGCGGCAGAATCAGACTACTTTTGACGTGAGTCCTTACGTTTCGCAGCTCGACGATCGAAGGAAGTCGTACGTCGCGGCGTTTTACCTGCAGGATGATGTTGCCTTGACGCAGAGGTTGCATTTGGACGGCGGCTTTCGCTACGACTACTACGGCACGACGCAGGCCAGCATTGATCCTAGAGTGGCTCTCATCTATCGGCCGTTGGAAACTGTGGCGATCAAGGTGATGTATGGTGAGGCATTTCGGGCTCCTAATAATTACGAGATGTACTATGCCGTGACGCCAAACGTTGGCAATCTAAATTTGAAGCCGGAAAAGATCCGTACCTCAGAAGCTGTCTGGGAACAAAAATTGCCGGCACATCTCTTCCTATCGACAGCGGTGTTTCATAGCAGCATGTCGGGGCTCATCACGCAGATTGGGCAGGACGATCAGTCACTGATCTACCGCAATCTTCAGCAGGTTGGGTCTGACGGCACCGAAGTGGAACTGCGCGGCCAACTCGTCGGCGGGCCGGATTGGGTAGCCAGTTATGAGTTTCAGGAAACGAAAGACAGTGACACGCACCAATTCCTGAGCAGCTCTCCACGCTCGCTCGCGAAGGTGACCGTCTCTCAGCGCTTTCCGGGAACGCATTTGACCGCGAGTGTCGACGCCCAGTATCGAAGCCGGTTGGAGACGCTGTCGGGCGGTTCGGTCTCGCCATTTGCGGTTGTCGATGCGACCCTACTTGGCCGGAATATTGGCCGACATTTGGACGTTTCGGCTGGCGCTTACAACCTGCTCAATAAGGCCTATTCCGATCCGGCCTCCGGAGCGCTGCAGCAGGATTCGATTCGACAGGATGGACGGAGTCTGCGCCTGCAGGTTACCTGGCGCCTGGGTGATCGCTAAGTGGGGCCGCTGATGATGACCCATCCCGCAAAGAAAAGCATCAATTAAATTACCTGGGATAGTGCGGGCCCTATGGTTTCGGCATAGCTGCCGGGGGAAGGTTGGGCGTTGGCGGGTCGCGCTGAACGAGCAACACGCGCTTGATCTTGTTGCGGTCGAAGTGTTGGATGCTGCCGCCTACGCGAATCTCCACATCCATTCCTGAGATAGACAGCAGGTCGCCGGTTAGTACACTGCCATCCCGCAATTCAATCGAATCCAGTGCGGAAGCTCCTAGTTCATAGCTTACGGAGCCGCCAGAAACATCTTGCGAGCTAATTTCCAAGGGGTAGTTACCCGCCGTAAATCCTTCTTTGAGAAACGTCAGAATGTGCTTGCCGACGCCCACGTTAATGACCCGCGGAGTGGTGCCGGTTTCGGTCCCGTCAAGTTTGAGCGTGGCACCCTGGGGAGTCGAATTCACCGTCAGTGAAACGACCCTCGGGATTTGCGCTGTGTCTCGAATGGAGAGGGATACCGGAACCCCTGATGCCGTGAGTGTGAGCTGGAGCTTCACCGATTCGCCAGGTCCCAGATTGTTCAGCGTAATGACATCTTCGGAGACGCGCACCTTGCTTTTGTCAAAGAGGTAGACAGAAAATTGCGCCGAAGAAATTAGCCTGGGTGACAGGTTCTCCGCCAAAGTATCCATGACATAGACGCGCGTTTTGTCCTGCATACTGTCAAGCTGTTTTGGCTTGCCGAAGGTGAAGCGCAGAGTGGGATTAGCGGCCGGCCAATTGATCACTTGAAAGGGCACATCCCTGGCCCACGCAGGGACTGCAAGCAGAAGCACTAGAGACATGAGCAAGCGTCGCATTGGAATCGGGAAAGAGATCATGACGGATTATCATAGACGGGAATTCTGGCCGATCCGAGAAAGTCAGCTCTTCGGGGAGTTCGGGCCTGCACTTCAAAGTGAAAGCCTACGCTGGATGATGGATTGACTTGTGTTGTTTGCGACGCCAATAATGGTGCTGTGGATATCTACGACGAGATTGTGAAGTTGCGTAAGGAAGGCCGGCGCGGGTGCGTGGCTACGATTGTTTCCGTGCGTGGGTCGGTGCCTTCGTTCCAGACGGCGAAGATGCTGGTGCGGGATGATGGGTCGATTGTGGGGACCATTGGCGGGGGGTGCGTTGAGGCCGAGGTTTGGCAGGCGGCGCAGGATGTGATGGTGAGCGAGAAGCCGACGACCCTGAGCTTCGACCTGAATGAGAGTCCGAAGTATGACACCGGGCTGATCTGCGGCGGGTCGCTGGATATTTTTATTGAGCCGATTTTGCCGGCGTCGAACCTGCTGATTTTTGGCGCGGGGCATATTGCTTATAGCCTCTCGAAAGTGGCTAACAGCGCGGGTTTTGAGACGACCGTGATTGACGATCGTGAGATGTATGCGAACGCGGAACGCTACCCGGCGCCCACCAAGGTGATTGCGGGTGAGTTTGCGACGGTGTTTCCTACGCTGCAGGTGAATGACTTTACTTACATCGTGATTGTGACGCGCGGCCACCATGACGACATGCACATTCTGCGCTGGGCGGTGGAGACGCGGGCACGGTATATCGGGATGGTGGGATCGAAGCGGAAGGCGATTGAGATCTTCCGCGAACTGACGGGTGAGGGTGCGAAGGCGGAGCTGTTTGACCGGGTGCACTCGCCGATTGGGCTTGATATTGGGGCGATTACTCCGGAAGAGATTGCGATTTCGATCCTGGCGCAGCTGATTGCGATTCGGCGGAATGTGGAGCGCGAGCTGCCGCATATGAGCTGGTTCCATAGCGGCCGGCACTTGAAGGCGGCCGCGGTTGAGGCTGAACCAGATGCTGCTCAGGCTGATGATGAAGCTTGTACGACGGGCTGAGCGTGGGCGCTGAGCGGCGGGTTGCTGGATTGTGTGGGGTGATCCTGTCGGCGGGTGAGTCGAGCCGGATGGGGACGCAGAAGCCGCTGCTGCCGTGGCCGCCGGGTGGTGAGGGGACGCTGCTGGGGGCGTTGATTCGGTCGCTGCAGCCATTTACGGACGAGGTTCTGGTGGTGGTGGGCCGGAACACCGGCCTGCTGGCTCCGGTGATTGCGGAGGCGGGGGCGATCTCAGTTGAGAATTTGCGGCCCGATGAGGGGCAGTTCAGCTCGCTAAGGGTGGGGCTGCGGGAAGTGGTGGCGCGTGGGTTTTCGTCGGCGATGATTTGCCCGGTGGATGGGCCACCGCTGCGGGAGTCGTCTTTGTCGGCGTTGGTGGGGCGGTTTGGTGAGGGTGGTGGGGAGTGGGGTGTGGCTCCGCGGATGGGGGAGAAGCGGGGGCATCCGCTGCTGGCTCGGCGGGAGCTGATTGAGGCTTTTCTGGCGGCGCCGGCGGAGGGGAATGCCAAGGCGGTGCGGAATGCGCATGAGGCGCGCATGGTTTATCTCGACGTGGATGATGCGATGGTGGGGGTGAATGCCAATACGCCGGAGGAGTTTGCGGCGTTGTGTGCGGCGGTTAGCGCGGCGTCGACTTCGTAGGGTCGGTGCAGTGGGAATTTGCGGCAGGCCCAGCGAAATGCGGGGATCTCTCCGCTGCGCTGCGCTTCGGTCGAGATGACATTCTTGTAAGGGAAGCGGCGTTCCGGAGGACGTGCAGAGCTTAGTTGGTGTGAGCTCAAAGGGGACGCTCGGTAGGAATGAGGGATCAGAGGCTGGAGGTTCGAGGCCCCGGGCTAGCGGATCTTGCGTTCGGCCTGGTCGAGGGCGGCGGTGAGGGCCTTGATGGCGAGCTGGCTGGCGTGTGAACCGCCGGGGGGGAGCTTGCCGAGGGCGTCGGCTATTTGAGTGGTGCGGAGTGCTCGGGCGGCGGGGATGGTCTGGCCGAGGGCCAGCTCGGTGAGGGCGGAGCCGCAGACGAGCAGCGAGACGCAGCCCTGGGCACGGAAACGGATGTCTTCGATGCGGCCGCTGGAGAGCTTGAGGGTGAGCTGGAGGACGTCGCCGCAGCCGGGGTTATCGAACATGACGGAAGCATCCGCGTCAGGGACTTCCCCCGGGTTACGGGGGTTGTCGAAGTGATCGCGGATCTGGGCCGTGTACATGAAGCGATCTTACTGGGTGACGGGGGACTCGTGCGGCTTGAGGATCTCGGTGACCAGGAAGAGGTCGGTGAGCAGCGCGCGAAGGTGCATGCAGGCGTTGAGGTTGTCGAGCAGCTGGGGCGTCATGATGGCTTGCACCAGGACGATGTCGATGGCCGTGGCGGCGCGGTTGGCGTCGTCCATGAGGACATCGAAGAAGGCCTTGTAGGTGGCTGCGGGTTGGAGGCCGGCTTCAGTGATGAGGTCGGCGCAAGCGGGGCCCAGTGAACGGAGGGCATCCACGGCACGGCTGAGGTAGCCGCGCACTTCGCCGTCCCGCTGGCTGCCCGGTTCAGCGGACAGCCCACGAGCGGCGAAGGACAGCATGTATTCGTAGCACTCTTCGAGTGTGTCGGTCTGACTAATCACCTGGCACTTCCGAAGGAGGAGTCAGGGGAGTATCGGTGTCCTTGCCGGGACGCCAGCGAGCGGGATCGTGCTCTTCAAGGAAGAACTCCTTGTGCATCCAGCCCTGAATCATGGTGCGGGTGATCTCGCGCTTTTCCGGACGGATGCCGAAGTAAACGTGTACGAAGACCAGCGCGATGAGCGAGACGCCGACCAGGCCGTGCATGACGTACATCAGGCCCCAGGTCATGTCGCCGAAGAGATAGGGGTTGCGGGTGAAGATGTTGTGGGTGTTGACGCGCTTCATCATGAACAGGCCGGTGAAGATCGCGGTGAGGCCGGTGATCAGGATGGTGCTGTGGTAGAGCTTGTTTTCCAGCGGGTATTTGGAGAAGCGCGCCGGCAGGGGAGCGGGCTTGCCGAAGAAGCGCTGCATACGGCGGAAAGCGTCGCGTACGTCGGTACGGTCAGGCCAGATCGCCCAGAAGTCGAGGAAGAACGACGCGTGGATGATGTGGAAGATGATGGACGCCGTGAAGACGAGTCCTGCGATCCAGTGGTAGGTGACCCAGTCGAACTTGACGCCGACCTTGGGAAGGAAGGCGGTGAAGAGGAGGGTGAACATGGAGGTGGCCATGATCCAG
Source organism: uncultured Acidobacteriota bacterium (assembly GCA_903873705.1). Taxonomy (GTDB): domain Bacteria; phylum Acidobacteriota; class Terriglobia; order Terriglobales; family Acidobacteriaceae; genus Granulicella. The sequence goes on along the minus strand of CAIQPK010000058.1, from coordinate 10,020 downwards.
TGGAAAGCACGAGCAACGGCGCCGTGACGAACCACCTTTTCAGGGATGGAGTTGACCATTTCCGGGGTGTCGTTGACGGCGAAGACCTTGGGCTTGCCGAAGACGGCGAGGTACAGGGCGTGCACCACGGCGAAGGCGATGGCCGAGAAGGCGCACACCCAGATCATGACCCAGCCAATGTGGATGGGGACGCTCTGGCCCCATGGATTTGTTGCCCACTCGACTATGCTTCCCATGTTGCCTCCTGCACGCCCGAGATGGCGCGCTTGACCAGGTTCTTCATCAACGGAATTTTGTACGCGTTGAACTGCAGCGGTACAGCATCTTTGACGGCGAGCTCGCCGGCGGCCTTACCGGTGGCTTCATCGGCGGTCTTGCCCTTGATCTGGGCTTCGACGTCGGTGAGGCGCCAGGGACGGGCGGCGGCACCGGCGACGGCCATGCGGGCGTCGGTGATGGTGTTGCCGGACATCTTCATGGCGGCAGCAATGTTCATGAGCGGGAAGTCCCAGACGTTGCGGTCACGTATCTTCTCGAAGTAGAACTTGCTGTTGGCCCAGGTGCCGGGGATGCGAATGGCGGTGAGGATGTCGCCCGGCTTCAGGATCGTCATGTGGGTGATGTCGATCGCGGGTCCGAGGAAGTAATCCTGGGCATCGATGGTCTTCTCACCGTTTTTAGTGCTGATGACGAACTTGGCGTCGAGTGCGATCAGTGCCGGGGCGCTGTCGGACGGGCTGACAGCGACGCAACGCTGGGCGTCGAGGATGGCGTGCTCGCGGTTGCGTCCCACCGGGGTGTCGGCGTAGCAGAGGTTGCCGCCGGCACGGTAGCAGGGCCAGCCACTGCGGTAGTACCAGCAGCGGGTATCCTGGGAGACGTTGCCGCCGATGGTGCCCTGGTTGCGGATCTGGGGCGAGGCGACGAGTTCGGCAGCCTGCGAGAGGATGCTGTACTTGGCCTTCACCATGGGATCGTTGACGACGTCAGTGAGCGTGGTGAGGGGACCGATCTCGATGCCGTCATTCCAGGCGCGGACGCCGCGCATTTCGTCGATGCCGGTGAGGTCAACTACGGTTTTGGGCTTGCGGATACGGTCCTTGAGCCAGTCGAAGCTATCCAGACCGCCAGCCATGAGCCAAACGTTATCCGGATCGGAGTCCAGCAGCTTGCGTGCATCCGCGAGGGAGGCAGGCTGGACAAGATCAAAGTTGGGCATTACATCGCGTATTACTGCCATTGTCTTTCCCGTCCCTTCCTAGATGTGTGCCATGAGTGGATGCTGCATGGGTTTCTTGTTTTCAAGAGACAGCAGGATCGTGTCGGAGTTGACCGGAGCGCGCTGGAAGACGTCGTCTCCGACGGCATCGGCCAGGGCGCTGAGGATAGCGGCAGCACCGCCGCCAACCGGAGGCTCGCCGATACCGCGCGCGCCGATGGGGCTTTCCGGATCGGGCGTATCGAGCGCAGACCACTGCATGTCCACCGGTACGTCCAGGATGGTCGGTGGGCGGTTCTGGTACATGCGCTTGGCGACCATGATGCCGTAGTTGGGATCGAAGACCCACTTCTGGCTAATCGCGTGGGCGATGCCGAGAGTGGTTCGACCGAGCACCTGTCCGCCGAGAGCGCGGGGGTGCATAACGGTGCCGACGTCAGCGTAGGTGAGGAAGTCGGTGACGTGGTACTTGCCGGTTTCGAGGTCGACCTCAACTTCAGCGAACTGGGCGGCGTACGACATGTACGCGCCGTCGTGGGCGAAGTTGTCTTTGGCCGCGGCAACCAGGCCGGTGCCGGCGACTGCCGCGGCGGAGGTCTTGGTGACGCGGTTAAGGCCGGGATCGACTTCGTGGCCGTCGTACTTGCCGCCGAGCTTGATGGCTGCCTGGGCTGCTTCGGCGTAGGTCATGCCGCCAACGCGTCCGCGGGAGACCTTGTGCGACTCGGGTGAGCCGCCGTGGGTCTTGGCTGCGACCTCCTGCAACTGCTTCTTACATTCCTGCGCCACCGCGAGGGCCGCACGGGTCATCGCATTGGTGGTTTGGCTGCCGCCGGAGACGCAGGAGTAAGGCAGGTGCTTGGAGGTGTTGCCCCAGATGATGTTGATGTCGTTCCAGTCCATATCCAGCGTCTCGGCGACGACCCGGTTGACGTCGGAGAAGTTCTCCGTGCCAAGGTTGCCGATGCCGCAGTGGATGTTGAACTTGCCTTCGGGGGTGATGACGATGAGACCGTCAAACCCGACCGAACCGGCGTTGTAGGTAGAGATGGCAACGCCGATGCCACGGGCCTTGGTGGCGCTGCGCTTGGGCAGCGAGACACGCTTGGACCACTGGAACTGCTCGGCGCCCTTGGCCAGCGCGTCTTTGAGGAAGCAGCTGGTGACGTAGGGACGCTTGCCGTTGACAGCGGGTCCGATGAGGGCCTTGCCTTCAGGAGCGTTGATGTTGCGGATGGCTACCTGATCGAGCCCGAGCTTGCGCGCGGCCTTGGAGAGGAAGGGATCGAAGATGGCGATGCCCTGGAGGCCGCCGGGAGCGCTCATGGCAGCGCGGGGCGGGGTATTGGTAATGGCGGAAACACCGCGCCAGCGCATGGCCGGAGCTGTGTACAGCAGCGAGATGATGCGGGCGGAGGAGCCGCCGTCATTCTGCGCGTCGTATGAACCGCCGTTGCAGAGGGAGTAGTAGTCGACCGCGGTGATGCGGCCGTCCTTGGTGAAGCCGATCTTGCAGCGCCCGATGATGGCAGGGCGTGCACGGCCGACGAGGGTTTCTTCCTCGCGGGTGAGGCGCATCATGACCGGGGCATTTGCCTTCTTGGAAAGCAGGGCCGGGATGATCATGGTGACGCCGCCGGTGATCTTGCTGCCGAAGCCGCCGCCGGTGTACTCGCTGATGAAGACGACGTCCTTGACATCCATGTGGAGCCAGCGACCGATGGCGGGGAGCGTCTGCGCGGTGCTCTGGGTGCCGGAGTGAACGTAGACTTTGCCGTTCTGCCAGTACGCCATGGCGGTGCGGGGCTCGAGGCAGATGTGGCTGACGTCGGCGGTCTGGAAGGTCTCGTCCAGGATGAGGTCGGCTTTCTTGAAGCCGGCTTCGAGGTCGCCGTATTCCCAGGTTTCAGGGGCCTTCGCCAAGGGGAGCTTGCCGTCCTGGAAGGTCTTGAAATCTTCGTCAGACCACTTCATCTGAGTGACGATGGGATCGGGAGGACGCGGGGGCGGTTGGCCGGGGACGGCTTTCGGCGTCTCAGGACGAGCCCAGACGTTGCCGTCGGTGCGGGGGTTGGGGCCGCCGGGACGGAGGCTGTCGAGGGGATCGACGACGAAGGGAAGGGGCTCAATGTCGACCGTGATGGCTTCGATGGCCATGGCGGCGGTCCACTCGTCAACGGCGGCGACAGCCAGAATGGGCTCGCCGTGATACACGGGCTCGTTGGTGAGGGCTCGCTCGCCCCACTTGCTGGCCTTGATGACGGTGCCGTTGTCAGTGAGGGAGTCGGCGATCGGCGGAACGTCGTCGGCGGTGATGATGGCCTTGACGCCCGGCATGGCGAGAGCCTTGGTGAGATCGAAACCGCGCACACGGCCGTGGGGCACGGGGCTGAGCAGGAGCTTGCAGAAGAGCATGCCTTCAGCACGGAAGTCTTCTGCGTACTTGGCCTGGCCGAGCACCTTCGCCATGAGGTCCGGCGTCTGGTAGTTCTTGCCGATCCACTTCTTGTCGGGGCTGTAGGTCTTATCCTGACCGCGGACGTTGCCCTTGGAATTGGGGTTCCAGTCCGGCACCTTGTTGGTGGCCGCAATCATCTGCGACGGGGTGCTGGTGGTGGTCAGCTTCGGCTCGGGAGTGAGCTTGTCTTGTGGGTTGGGCGGGTTAGGCGACATTGTTAGCCCTCCTTGTGTGCTCGGCGGCCTTCATTAAGGCAGTCAGAATTTTGTCGTAGTCCTGGCAGCGGCAGAGATTGCCAGAGACGCCATGCGCCATTTCCGCACGCGTGGGATTCGGATTCTTCTTGAGGAAGGCGGCTGCGGCCATCATGAAGCCGGACATGCAGAAGGCGCACTGGAAGCCCTGCTCGTCGATTACACCCTGCTGGACGGGGTGGAGGGTGCCGTCCGGGCTGGCGAGACCTTCCACGGTAACGACCTTCTTGCCGCGCACGGTGTGAGTGAGCACCGAGCAGCTATAGTGCGCGGTGTCGTCCAGGGTGACCGTGCAGGCGCCGCACTCGGCGCGGTCACAGCCGAGCTTGGTGGCGGTGAGACCGAGCTTGTAGCGGAGCGTCCATGCGAGGGTTTCCTGCTTGAGGACGCCGACCCGGCGGGTCTGGCCATTGACGTTGAGAGTGATGAGCCGCTCTGCACCTGCCGAGGATTGGCCACGGGCGGTCTGCATGAAGCGATATTGCATGGCGGAAACGGCGACGCCGCTTGCGATCACACCCTGGATGAACCTGCGCCGCCCAGGATTTGATGGCTCATTCCCAAGGATATTAAGTCCTGGCGTATCTGACATAAGGGATATTCTCCGATCCGGTGATGCTGTAGTTGCCTTTGCAGGAAAATGGGTAGGTTAGGCGTTGCAGTCTAATGTGGCACGAGTCAGGTGAGATTGGCAATGAGTAAATACCCTGCAGGTGACTCAAGCGATAGAACCATACGTCTTTATTCGCATAGATTCGTTAGATCCGGTGTGGGCGTTGTTTGGACCACGTCCACCTTCAATTTACTCCTTTGAAGGCCGGCCGGGACAAGTGCCTAGCCGTTGGACGTGGTCCGCTATTTCTTTGTTAGTTTTCCGTGAATTTCTGAAGCAGTTGCCGGTATTTACGCGGCCTAGTTAGGCCCGGGTTATTTGGGGACCGAAATTGTGCCGTCGAAAACAAACTTCTGAACGCGCCGGCCATCTTCCACTTCGGAGACGTAGAGGTTGCCCTTGGTGTCGGTGGTCATGTGGTGGAGGCCGTAGAACTGGCCGGGCTTTACGCCCATTCCACCGAAGGAGCCGAGGTAAAGCATGGACTTACGCTCGTAGATGAGAATGCGGTCCGGGCTGCGGCTGGCGATGTAGAGGAACTTCTGTTCGGGGTCGCCGGAGAAGGCGACGCTGGCGGCGGTTTCTCCGTTGCCACACATCAGGTTTGTGCCACCCGGGGCCTCGCAGAAGCGGTCGTCCCAAATCTGGTTGACGTACTTGCCGGCCGTGGTGAATATCTGGACGCGCTTGCCCTTGCGGTCGGCGACATAGACGAGGCCGTCGTTGGAAACCTTGACGCCGTGGACGGTGTCGAAGTGGTCGGGGCCCTGGTCATCGTCAGCGAGGTCCTTGGCGGGAATGCGGTTGGGGTCGGCGGGCTCGCGGCGCGGAGGACCGCCTTCACCACCGGTGACGGGCTTTTCGGGGTCGACGGGCGGATTGCCGAAGGCCCCCCACATGCGCTTGTAAGCACCGGTTTCGGCGTCGAAGACGATGACGCGGCGGTTGCCGTAGCCGTCGGCGACGTAGAGCTCGTTGGTCTTGGGGTCGACGACGAAATCGGCGGGTTTCCAGAACTGGTCGGTGTCCTTGTTGGACTTGGGCTTGTGGGCGGTTCCGATCTGCGAGAGGAACTTGCCGTCCTTGGTGAACTTCATGATCTCGTCGTCGTCGCCGTTGCCGCCGACCCAGACGTTGCCCTTGAAATCGATCATGATGCCGTGCTCAGAGCGCGGCCATTTGTAGGGCGCGCCTTCGGGAGCGGGGCCGCCCCAGCCCTGGATGTATTTGCCGGACTGGTCGAATTCCATGATGGGGGGAGCGGCTTTTTCCCAGGGACGGATGACGCGGTAGCGCTGGGATATCCAGATATGTCCGGTTTGAGGGTCGCTGGCGGCGCTGGCGACCTGGCCGAGTGTCCAGCCGTTGGGGATCTGGGGCCAGTCGGGGTCGACGTGGAATTTGGGAATCTGGTGGCCGGCGGCGGCGGGATTGTAAGTGACGGCCAGGGTTTCCATGGGCTGCTTCTTGAACTTGTGGCCGGGGACATCCTGGGCCAGCAGCGTGGCGGGGAGCGCGAAAGCGAGGGCTATCGCGGCGGCACTCATTGTTATCTTTTGCTCGAGCTTCATGTGTTTGCTTTCCTTGTGGGCTGCCACCTGGGCAACCGGGTTTTCGAAACTAGTCTGCGCCTGTAGGACGATGGCTTTCAGCAAGCTTGCCTGGCCGCTTCCGGGCAGGGGTTGAGATCACGATGGGCTGCGCAGAGCATTCACTGCACACAGCTGTGGATTATTGAAGGCGTACCTATATAGCAGATCGAAAGCAGGACGGGAAAGAGGTTACAGGGTTACATGTGGATTACTCAATGGGCCTGCGATAGCGGTTCGTAGAGCTAACTCGAAAGACTAGAAGTAATAGTTTCGGCCAAGTTGTTATATAGGTCCGAACTTAGTTGGGCAGGAAATCAAGGAAGCCTGGCAAACATCTGTGTTTCTATTTGTGAAAGAAGAGAACGGGAATGACTTTCACGAGCAATCCGAAGCCCGAGAGGCCTAGAAGGAAGAACGAAATACGTCGGAAGTTGACGTCGGACAGGCGACGGTAGAGGTAGACGCCGGCGATGGTTCCTGGAATCACAATGGGCACCATGATCATGAGCAGCACCCAGAACATGTGGCTGAAGATCTTGGGGTGCTGGTAGGCGTTGACGCCGAGTGAGACGACCTGCAGCACGAGGATGTAGGGCTGAACGATGGAGCGGGTGAGGCGCTTGGGAAGGGCCTTTAGGCCGGTCCAGACGACGACCGCGGCGCCGGGGAATGCGGTGAATCCACCCACGGTGCCACCGATGAAGCCGACGGCAATACCGGGTGCTGCTCCGTTACCGCCCCTGAAGGCGAGGCCGCCGGGCTTAAAGATGGAGTAAAGCGAATAGAGCGTGAGGATGGTTCCAAAGACGAACATCAGGCCTTCCTTGGGAAGGTTGTTCAGGAGCCAGATGCCGAGCGGCACGCCGACGACGCCCCCCAGGATATATGGGCCGGAACCGGCGGGCCAGGCTTCTTTCCACGTCTTGGGCATGTCCTCTTTGAGCTGTCCGAGGGACATGAGCTGGTTGGCGGTGGAGAGGGCGGCGAGGAGTGGGACACCGAGTTTGGGGTCGAGGATGAGAAGGCAGGCGGAGCCGACTGCGGAGAAGCCAAAGCCCGAGAGGCCGCTCATGAGTCCGGAGAAGGTGAGGATGGCGCCGAGGACGATGAGCTGCCAGATATGGAGGCCGACGACGGTCTGGCCGCTGTACTGGTGGTTGACAAAAGCAAGAGCCGCAATGATGACCAGTGCGATGACGAAGGCATAGGCCCAGGTCTTCTTCGCGTTTTTTGAAAGGGGACGGTCGGAGACCGGAGGGGTAGTGGTGGTGGTCAGGCTCATTGCGGTGAAGACTCCTTAGCCTTGCAGGCTGGCGGCGCAAAAACGGTTCCAGGCAGGTATGCCGGAGGGGAGAACAGTCTGGATAAGACTACGGCGTTCTAATCTTCAGCCCGGACGATTGATTTATCGAAGTTCGGCGAGAAGCATAGCGCACGACGGGGTGACACTGTCAAAAATTGTTGTAACTCACCTGTCTTGTAACATTCGCGAGTTGCTACGGGGATGGGGGTAATGCAGGAAAAGAACGACTTATGCGGTGCAGGTGGGCGGTTAGCGGAGTTCGCGAGTGAGGACGCACTCGGTGTCGGTGGGTACTCCGGCTTTGAACTGGACCCGAAGCAGGACCTGGTAGTAGCGCGGCATGTGGCCGCCGGACTGGGATTTGAGCTTATCGACGATGCCCTTTGCAGAGGAGGGGTTGGTGAAGGCCATGATGGCGGCAACGTATCCTGCGGAGCGGCTGCTGGTGAAGCTTTCGATGTCGTTGCTGCCGAGGGGGCCGGGGAGGTGGGAGACCAGGGCGTACATGACGCCTTCTTCGTTAGGAGCAGTGGTGTACTGGTCGGCGAAGAGGCCAGGCTCGCCCGAGGCGGGGTGGAGATTGCGAATGCCTTCGGCGACGGGGAGGAACTGGGCCTGGACTGGCATGGCCTTGAGCTGATCGCCGAAGAAGAGGTACTGGACGCCGATGAAGATGACGTTGTTATCGGCGAGCTGCTGGTAGGACAGGGTACTGGTCTTGGTGACGGTGAAGTTCTGGATTCGGGAGCCGAGCAGGCGGGCGATCTGGAAGGCGGAGTTTACTTCCCCGTAAGCCGTGTAGTAACGGCTGGGCTGCATGTCGGTGTCCTTCATGAGCGAGCGTACGGCGTTAATGGCTGGGGATGAAGCTACGTCCTTCCAGTCATTGATGTTTTTATCTCGCATATACAGGCCGGAGCCATTGTGAAACTCGACAAAGAGGGGGTCTTCAATGGCTGTGATGAGGGGGCGCTGCGACCCGATGAAGGGCTGCCATAGGGCTTCGAGTTCCGGAGTGAATCCCAAGACGCTGGTGGAAGCCTGGCTCTGCATTTTGCCGAGGGCGAAAGCTCCGAAAAGCATGAGCAGTACCATGACTCCGCCCACTGCGAGAAGAACATTCGAAGAAGGGACCGACGATCTTGCAGGGGGGATGGGGTCGAGCGGCACGGCTGGGTGCACGGGTTCGAGCGAGGCGGGCCCCGGTTGGGGCGGGAGGGCGGCGACGGTCGTGGGCTCGGGACGGAGTTCGTAGTGGAGTTTGAAGCGGCCTTTGGGGACGTCGACGATGATGGGGTCTTCGCGGCCCTCGGTACGGTAGTAGTCGGCGAGTTTCTGGCGGAGGCGGCCTACCTGGATGCGGACTGCGGAATCGTGACGGGGGTCATAGGAGGCGGGCTTGCCCATGCCGTCGATGGCGACAATGTACTCCTTGAGCTCGTCGGCTTCGCCGGAGGCGGATTTTTCGGCGAGGAACTTGAGCAGTCGACGAAGGACCTCCGACGTGCGGAGTTCTTCGCTGTGCAGAATGCGATCGATCTGCTCGGCAATTTCCTTTTCGTCCACACCGATGATGATTTCGTTTGGATGCCCGACCATAGTCCCCAATTTCTCCATCCGTCAGTGGCCTTGAGGCCCACCAGCCAGCTTAGTAACGCCTACATCCAAGCAGGGATGCAGGTTATTCGTACTTGTCAGGCAGCTGCACTGATTCACCGGATTTACCCGGTCACGCGTACGCGTCCACTCCAGAGCCTCAATATGCTGCAAGTGGTTGCGGCCATATTCTAGACCAAGTCTGGGATGTTCGTCTTGAGGGGATTTCCTGCGCGTGCCTCTCCCAAAGCTGGGCTGGATAGCTTGATGTCGCACGGGTTAGACGCGCACGTCCCCGGGGGCCGAGGCGGCTCCGGGGACGGTCTGTCAACGCGAACGCTTAGCGGCGGAGCTTGATCGCGAACTGGGCTACGCGGGGGTCGGTGGTGGTGCTGGTGATGGTGCCGAAGGCGGCCGCGCCGAAGGAGCCGTTGGGCTGGGAGAATGCCGGGGTGTTGGTGAGGTTGAAGAGCTCGGCGCGGAGTTTGAGAGTGTACGCGTCGTGGATGGTCGTGCTTTTCACGAGGGCGATGTCGGCGTCTCGGTAAGCGGGGCCGCGGACCGGGTTGCGGGAGGCATTGCCGTAGGTGAACTGTGGCGCCGTGGAGAAGGCTGCCGTGTTGAAGAACCTGAGTGGCGAGCGTTGGTTGGAAGGCAACGAAGGATTGGCGGTGATGTTGGGGCGCTGGAGGACGATGCCGGCGAAGCTGTTGTTGTTGGTGGCCTGGGTGATGGTGACCGGCATACCGCTCTGGAGGGTGAGGATGGCGTCAACGGTCCAGCCGCCGATGGCGGCGGTGAGGAGGCCGTGGCCGGGGAATTTGGGGAGGTCATAGACGGCGCTGATGGCGGTGACGTTAGGCATGTCGCCGGAGGAGGAGTCGCGCTCCAGGTAGGGGCGGAAGGTGTCGGCTGCGACCAGCGAGGACGTGTTGGGCGATGAGAGGACGGTGGAGGAGAAGACGGAGGATGCGTCGTCGATTAG
>CAIQPK010000057.1 GCA_903873705.1 uncultured Acidobacteriota bacterium | reverse complement strand
GAATGCGAGCGTGAACTCGTATCGCCGGCTCGATCCGCACTTTGAAGCGCCGAACCAGATCAAGGCTTCGGCGACGGACCGTGGGTCGATGGTGCGTATTCCGATCGGCAACGAGAAGTCGGCGCGTGTGGAAGTGCGTTCGGTCGGACCGGATGCTAACCCGTACATGGTGCTGTACTCGGTCTTCAAGAGCGGCCTGGATGGCGACACATCCAAGATCAAGAACCTGCGCCAGGCGGAGCGGTATCTGCCGGATAACGTTTACGACGCGCTGGAAAACTTCAAGGCTGCGGAGTGGACGACAAAGCTGCTGGGTGCCGACGTGAAGGGCCGTTATGCGGACCTGAAGCAGGCTTCGGCTGACCGTTGCCCGCGGCTGCTAGGGACGGTCGTGAAGGCTGCGGAAGTGCAGTTCCATCATGAGGTCTACAACCAGTTGTTGTGGGGTCAGTTCTAGATCGCTTATTGATGCCAAACGCAGGACGGGCTGGAGACCCCAAGGGGCGTCTTCGGCCCGTGTTGCGTTTAGGTGGTTTGGGTGATGGTGAGGACGGTCTGGTCGTCCATTTGCGGCGTGCCGGCGCAGAAGCGGTCGAGGGCGGCGAAGAGGCCGGCGAGGGTGCTTTCCGGTGTGAGGCTGCGGGCGAGTTCGGCTTGCTGGAATTGCACGCCCTGGATGTTTTCGCCCTCGCTGATGCCGTCGCTCATGAGGACGAGGCGGTCGCCGGGGGAGAGGGTGAGCGATTGTGAGTTGAAGGCGGCGGATTCGATAAGGCCGACCGGGAGGTCGCTTTCGGGAAGGGTTTCGACGGTGCCGTTGGAGCGCACGATGACGGGCGAGACGTGGCCGCCGTTAATGTACTGGATGCTGGCGGCGCCGCCTGATGTGGTGTAGCGGACGGCGACCAGGGTGAGGTACTTTTCGATGGGCGCGCGGGCGAAGACGAACTTGTTGATGGACTGGACGGCGTGCAGGATGTCGGCGCCGGAGGTGATCTGGGCGTGGAACATGCCGATGACCAGCGAGGCGAGCAGGGCGGCGGGGATGCCTTTGCCGCTGACGTCGCCGAGGATGGCGACGAAGCCGTCGTCGACGGGGAGAATGTCGTAGAAGTCGCCGCCGATTGTGAGGCTGGGAACGCTGCGGGCTTCAAAGCTGACGCCCGGGATGATGGGCAGCGTCTGGGGGATCATCTGGCGCTGGATGGAGGCGGCGATTTCGAGCTCTTTGCGGAGCAGGGCGGACTCGCGCTCGGCTTCGATCATGCGGAAGTTTTCGAGCAGGGTGGCGGCCTGGCTGGCGATGGCGTGCAGGATGTCCTGGCCGATGCGGGAGAAGTCCTGCGGGCCGGATCGGCTGTCGAGGTAGAGCAGGCCGAGAAGGCCGGTAGAGGTGCGGCTGCGGAGGGGGATGGCGGCTACGGAGCGAATGGCGTGGAGGATGATGCTCTCGCGGCCGAGGGCGGCGCGGCCGCTGGTGTCGGCGATGACGAAGTCGTTCTGGGCTTCGGAGGCGTCGCGGACGATGGAGTTGGAGATTCCGGAGGAGTCGAAGATGGCGTTGCCGGCGGCGTCAAGGCCGCAGGTAAGGGTGAAGTTGTCGGGGTTGTTTCCGAGGAAGACGAAGCCGCGCTCGGCGTTGGTGAGGCGGATGGCGTAGCCGAGCATGGCGGAGAGGATGTCGGAGAGCGCGCCTTTCTGGTTGAGGCTGAGTGCGGCTTTGAGGAAGAGCGAAAGGGTTTCGAGGTCGGACTCTGAGCCGGAGCGGGAGAGGCTGGCGAGCAGGGTGCGGGTGCTGTTGTCTTCCTCGGATTCTTCAAAGAGGAGGACGTCGTGACTGGTGCCCAGGGTGATGCGGTCGCCGGTGCGGAGGCGGGTGCTGGTGACGCGCATGCCGTTGGCGAAGGTGCCGTGGGTGCTGTCGGCGTCGGTGAGGATGTAGCCGTCGGCGTCGCGGTCGATGATGGCGTGGTCGCGGGAGACCTGGGGATGCGAGAGGATGAAGTCGCGGTCGGAGCCTCGGCCGAGGGTGAAGGGCAGGGGGTCGAGCGTGATGATGCGGCGCATGCCGGCGTTTTCGAGGATCAGGCGGGCGGGATGTGGGTTGGGCGTGGGCATGACGGAGGTTCTCTCCGGATGGTAGCACCGGGGAAAGCGGTGCCGATAACCGCATTGGGCTGCTGAAGTTGGCACCCTTGTGACGCGTGGCCTTGACTTTGGGGCGGGAGGCAACGGACACTGGCGGTCAGATAGTGCGAAGAGGCAAGGCGCAGACGGATTTGGGTGACGGCCAGACAAAACGTGAGCACATGAGGCTCGATTCCGTGCTCGAAAGCGTGGAAAAGGTCGAAACGACTGCCGAGGCGTATGCGCGGGAAGCCGGTTTCGACGAGGACACGGCGAGCAATATTGCGATGGTGGCGCGGGAAGCGGCGGTGAATGCCGTTCTGCATGGCAACAAGAAGGACCCCGCGAAGCATGTGACGGCGATATTCGAACTATCGGACTCGGAACTTCGAATGAGCATTGCTGACGAGGGTCCGGGGCTTGATCCGGACAAGATTCCTGATCCTTTAGCGCCGGAGAATATTATGAAGGGGTCGGGTCGCGGCGTTTTCCTTATGCGTGCTTACATGGATGAGGTACACTTTCGCCAGTTGACTCCCGGAACAGAAATTACACTAGTCAAACGCAGGCCCTAAAAGGAGACATTGGATATGAGCATGAAGTTTACGAGCCGGCCGGTGGGCGGCATCACTGTGCTGGACCTGAGTGGCAAGATCACGCTCGGGGAGGGAAGCGTAACACTGCGGGATGCCGTGCGTGATACGCTCGCTACCGGATCGACCAAGATTCTGCTGAACCTGGGCGATGTGAACTACATCGACAGCTCAGGTATTGGTGAGATGGTGAGCGCGCTGACCGCCGTGAAGAACGCCGGTGGCGATATGAAGCTGCTGAACCTGACCAAGAAGGTCAAGGACCTGCTGCAGATTACCAAGCTGTACACGGTATTCGACATTTACGACGACGAAGCTTCCGCGATCGCTGCCTTCTCGAAGTAAGCACCGAGTTCGATGTGGTGAGGCCGTCGCTCTTGCGGCGGCTTTGCTGTTTCTGGGTCTGGCGGGGGTCCCCCCCCCGGTACTTTTGGGGTAAAGTATGCCTTCTAAAGGGTTTATTCTCTTGCGGAATGCTAAGTGTTGATTCTTTTGGCTTGGCGTTTTCCCGGTTCGTTTTGAGGCTTATTAACAGGATAGCGATTCGGCGGAGTAAGTACGCCAGCTTTTTGAGAGAAAGATTCGCTGTGTTTATGAGGGTTTTGTGGGTTTTGCAGAGGGGTGGGGGCTTGACAGGATTTGGGGGTGGGGCCGGGGGGGACGGCATACCCCAGGGGCTGAAGCCCGGTTTGTCGCGGGTTACCGGTTTGTCGCGGGTTATCAGACCCGAGGCTGAAGCCTCGGGGTACCTTCAGGCAACGGCAAGGGCAACGGCAAATGCGAGTGCGAGTGCGAGGGCCAAGGCGGGGGCTCTCCACTGCGCATCGCGTGGAGCGCGATACTTCGGTCGAGATGACGGTTGCGGTGGGGGGACAGGATTTGGGGCGGGGTGGAGGAAGGCATACCCCAGGGGCGAAGCCCGGTTTGGGGCGGGTTATGAGACCCGAGGCTGAAGCCTCGGGGTACCTTCAGGCAAGGGCAACGGCAAGGGCAAGGGCAAGGGCAAGGGCGAAGGCAACGTCAACGGCAACGGCAAAGGCAAAGCAACGGCAAGTGCGAATGCGGGGATCTCTCTGCTGCGCATCGCAAAAGGCGCGATGCTTCGGTCGAGATGACGTTTGCTGGGGTGGGGGAGAGCAACGGCAAAGTGAACAGGGTTTATGCTGGACGCACTCTCTGATCCGTAAAGGCTCGCCGATGTTTGTTTTGGGATGGATTCGCCGGGTTGCGGTGTTGGTCTGCCTGATGGCACTGCCTGCGTGTGCGCAGAGCGGGGTGGCTCACCCCGTCGTGGACCCTCACCGGGTGGATGGTATGGGCGTGGGTCAGCCGATTGACCTGACGTCGCGCTGGCTGGCGAAGCAGGGCGACGATGCGCGCTGGGCCGATCCGAATTTCGATGACAGCGCGTGGATGGTGGTGGAGGAGCATCGGCCGCCGGCGAGTTATGGGCTGAAGAACGTCGACGCGATCTGGTACCGGACGCATGTGAAGATGGCTCCGGGGCAGAAGAACCTGGCGCTGCTGGTGCGGCGGTTCTTCGGCAGCTACGTGGTCTATGTGAATGGTGTGCCTGTGGGGAGCTCGGGGCCGCATCCGCCGGGTGGAGAGGCGAATGTCTACACCGATGTGCGCTTTCCTGTTCCCGATGCGGCGGTAGCGTCAGGGGATGTGACGATTGCTATTCACGGGACAATCGGGCGGATCTCCGAGCGCGGTGTTCTGCCGTCTGGGTTCACGCATTCGACCTACGTTCTGCTGGGGCCGGCGAAGATGCTGGAAGAGCTGACGCTCGAGCACCACTTTCGGACGTATGCGGTGTGGGCAGAGAACGTCCTGCTGGAGTTTCTGATTCCCCTGCTGGCGCTGGCCCTGGCGTTGAGCCTGCCCGGGGAGCGCGAGTATCTCGCGCTGGTGATCTATGGGGCAGCGCAGACCGCCGGCGACGCACTGGGCTGGTGGCAGACTATCCACAACGTACCGCCGACGGACGCGCAGGACCTGCTGTTCGACGGTCTTTCGGTAGTTGCTGGGCTCGCACTGCTGGAGTTTGTACGGCTGGTGCTGGGGTTGCGGCGTGGGCGCTGGTTTGTCGCGTATGAATGGCTGCTGGTGGTTGCGATTGTTCCACTCAATATGTGGATACAGCACGTGTACCTGGTCTCGGGGACGGGCGTAACGAGCGGACTGAATGTGGGGATCAACGTGCTGGCGCAGTTGATACTGCTTCCATTTACGGTGGGTTTGCCGTTGCTTGCGCTGGGAACATGGTGGCGGCGCCGCAGTGCGGATGCGCTGCTGCTGTTTGTTCCGCTGGCGATTCAAGCGGCGGTGCAGTATTGGAACTTCGCACTCTTTATGCTCAACCGTCTGCACCTGAGCGAGCTGGCTTCTCTGCCGCCGGTGCCGATCAGCTGGCTAACGTTGACGTGGGGTGATGTGTCGAGCATCCTGTTCAGCGTGGCGATACTGTTGTTCGTGGTGCTGCGGACGCTGC
Organism: uncultured Acidobacteriota bacterium; assembly: GCA_903873705.1. GTDB lineage: Bacteria > Acidobacteriota > Terriglobia > Terriglobales > Acidobacteriaceae > Granulicella. The sequence continues at coordinate 1,609 of CAIQPK010000057.1, read as the reverse complement.
GGATTGCGCGGTCGCGGGCGGCGATGGCTTCTGACCTGGAAGCGGTGCAGGGAGTGCAGGAAATATTGCTGGCGCGGGCTTCGCACCCTACACCGGGGTTTGTGGTGGAGAGCGTCTATCACCCGGCCAGCGAGGTGGGCGGGGACTTCTTTTTGGTGTCGCCGGGGCCGGATGGGTCATTGACGGCGATTGTGGGGGATGTGAGCGGCAAGGGGCTGGTGGCGGCGATGCGGGTGTCGATGATTTTAGGGGTGCTGCGACGGGAGGAGCAGCGTGAGCCGGAAGAAGTGTTGCAGAACCTGAACGATGCGCTGGTGGTGCAGGGGGAGATGGGGTTTACGACGGCGTGCTGCGTTCGGCTGGAGCGCGATGGACGGTATACGGTGGCGAATGCGGGGCACATATCGCCGTATGTCGGCGGTGTTGAGGTGGTGACGCCGAGTTCGCTGCCGCTGGGGCTGGTGGCAGACGCGGAGTATGAGCAGGTATCGGGCGTGCTGCCGACGGGCACCGCGATGGTGTTGATGTCGGATGGGGTGGTGGAGGCGCGGTCGGCCAAGGGCGAGCTCTATGGGTTTGAGCGGCTAGGCGGGCTGACGAAGATGAAGGCCAGCGATATTGCGGATGTGGCGAAGCGGTTTGGGCAGGAGGACGATATTACGGTGTTGACGGTGGCCTGCGGGTGAGGGGCTTCGCGTCTGCCACAAGAGCTGCGGCCGGGTTGGCATTGCTGTTTCACGCAAAGTACGCGAAGGGTTAAAAGCACGCAAGGGGCGCGAAGGGTTTTGTGCGGTCGGGAAATGGAAAAGCTCCTCCGGTTGGAGGAGCTTTTCTACGTGTTGCGTGCTGCTTAGAGGGCGGCTAGGGCGGTGGCTTCGTCGGGGGACATGGTGGCGTATTTGGCTACGCCTACCATGGTGAAGACCTTGTTGAAGTGGGGGGTGAGGCCGAAGATGCCGATGGTGTGAGCGTTGGTTTTGCTGGCTTCGAGGAGCATCTGGATGATGATGGCGATGCCGGAGGAGTTGATGTAGTCGACGCCGGTAAAGTCGAGCAGAAGTTTGGTGGCGGAGGACGAGAGGCCGTTGTAGGCGCCCATGATGGCGTCTTTGGAGGTTGAAGCGATGTCGCCGGAGAAGGCGAAGATGGTGACGGTGGCTCCCGATGCGGCGGTGGCGGTGCGCTCGGTGACCTTGGTAGCTGCCTGCATTATTTGTTCTCCTTGGCTGGAAGGGCGTTAGCTGGATCCGCTTTATCCAGGCGAATGACGAGGCGGACGAAGCTTTTTCCCGGGGGACCCTGGTGCCATTCAGCTTCGTCTACCAGGGCCTGGATGAGGAACATGCCCATGCCGCGAGGGTCTTCTTCGCCGAGCATCTTGAGGTCCATGTTGGGGGTTGCGGGGGAGGAGGAGACACCGACGCCGTCGTCGATGACTTTGACTTCGAGCTGGTCGTCGGTGGTGGAGAGGATGACGCCTACGGAGAGGTCGCTGCTTTGCTGGTTGCCGTGTTCGATGGCGTTGATGCAGGCTTCGGCTACGGCGGTTTTAAGGTCTTCGACGCGGTCGATGGTGAAGCCCATGAGGGTCGCCATGCTGGCGGCAGTG
>CAIQPK010000056.1 GCA_903873705.1 uncultured Acidobacteriota bacterium | reverse complement strand
CACGAAGTCGACGGTGCCTGGCATCTCCACGCCCAGGTCGCCGCCCCTGACGGAGAAGAAGTCATCCACACCGTAGAGCGCGCCAAGCTCGGCATGCCCGCCGAAGAGTTCGGCCAACGCGCCGCCATGGGCCTCCAGGCTAGGGGAGCGATGGAACTTCTTTCTGGACAACAGCTGGACGTCGCCTGAGCTTGATGACTAGGCGCAAAACGCGGAGTGCTTGACGCTGCGGTACCGCGTGCAGGCTCAACAAGTTTAGAGATAAGCCGTCTAGATGACGATAAGCGCGTTTATGGGGAGTTAAGTCTTGGCGATCTCTCATCAAGGCTGATATTCAGAAGTAAACCCTTCATCGCACCATTAGACTTTCAAAATGGGCAATGCACGGCAACATCACTATGTCCAGGCCGCATATCTGGAGGGCTTCTTAGCTCCTGGCGAAGACATGCTTTGGACCTATGGCCGCCGCCGCTTCAAGCCGTACCGAGGCAAGCCAGACACTCTCGCTAGCCAGCGCGATTTCTACAACATTCCAAACGCCCCGTCCGGTGTCCACATCGAATCGTACCTCGAGAAGAGCATCGAAGAGCCAGGTCTAGCAGCGTTGCGACGCCTTACGGCAACAAAACAACCACCCGACGTGAATGACCGAATCGCTCTCGCTCGCTACATTTCCTTTCAGGAGATGCGGGTGCCCTACGCGCGCGAAATCACACGCGAGCATGCGCTGCGAAGCACCAAGGACCTAGCGCAATCGCTCAGGAAATCGGGGCTGTTACAAGCCGAAGTCGAATCATTCGCGATCGCGGAAGGCAGAAGAGCCAATCGCGGCAGCCGGTTCACCGTGACGCAAGATGAGCTAGATGAACTCATGAAAGAAATGCAGAGCAACCCCGACACCTTCGACCTTGAGGACATGATCAAAAGCGGTAATGAACACGCTCGCTTCTTCGCAGCAATGAGCTGGGAAGTTTTATCAGCAAAGCCGCCCAGCGCTTTTCTTACTTCCGATCATCCCGTCTTTCGATCCTTCGCTAATGCGGGCGGGGAAGACGCACTGCTTCGTAGGGATGTCTCGGTCTGCTGCCCTCTCGATGCCAACACGCTGCTAGTTATGAAACACGATCTTGAGTATCTGGCACAGTCTAGCCGTGACGCCGGAGTACGCAAACTCCCGCCGATCACATTCAAGCGGATATCACCCGAGGGGATGGCAAATTTCAACCGGAAGATCGCAGAGACTGCGCATCGCTGGTGTTTTAGCGGAAGACCGTCTGACTGGCTCATCAAGGTATTGCAGGGACCAGGCTACAGAAGGAAGCCTGAGTTCCGCACTATGGGTAATGGAACACTGGTGCGGATGGTCCGAGGCGATGGGTAACCACAATTTATCTAACGCGAAAAAGGGTTTGTGCCGCCTCGGGCTTCCTCCAAATTACCTCGAGCGCTCCGCTCAAATAACACCATTTGGCCGCCACATTTTCACCGATCATCATGAGTCGCAACTGAAATGAATTCTCTAGCGAATTAGTCCTCATAAGTCGGCTTCTCGGAAGGATTGGCGTAATTCGCCAATAGCAATCCACAGCCCCAATCTTGACCTAATCTCACCTTAGACATAATCTAAGTTGGCATGGACGCCGCCGCGATCCGCGAAAAACTCGAAGCCACCGGCCTCCGCTGCACGCCCCAGCGTTACACCGTCATGTCGTTCCTCATGGCGCATCACGACCATCCCACCGCCGCTGAAATCTTCGCCGCCGTCAACACCGCCGATCCCCGCCTCTCCCGCGCCACCACCTACAACAACCTCCGCGACCTCGTCGAAGCCGGCCTCGTTCGCGAAGTCGCCACTGAAGGCCGCGCCGCCCGTTACGACGCCACCGGCGAGCAGCACCACCACTTCATCTGCGACCGCTGCGGCAAGATGGAGGACATCCCCTGGCACCCCGTGCCCAGCCCCACAGCCAACGCCCTCGGCAAGCGCGTCGTCCGCGAGTGCGAGCTCATCATCCGCGGCCTCTGCACCCAATGCGCCCCACACCGCCGCACCACACCCAAGCCACCAACCTCAAAGCCCTCGAACCATCGATCTCACAACTAAGTCCGAACCAACGCACCCGAGCAACAAGGAGCAAAAAATGTCCAACGAACTGAAGTGCCCCGTCACCGGCGTCGCCGCCCCCGTCGACCCGTCCTCCCCCATGCACGGCGCGGTCACGCACAACTCGCGCAAGATCATGGGCAACTTCGAGTGGTGGCCCGAGCAGCTCAAGCTCAACGTCGTCCGCCAGAACTCCTCGCTCGTCGACCCCATGGGTCCTGGCTTCAACTACGCCGAAGAGTTCAAGTCCCTCGACCTCGACGCCGTCATCAAAGATCTCCACGCCCTCATGACCGACTCGCAATCCTGGTGGCCCGCTGACTACGGTCACTACGGCCCCTTCTTCATTCGCATGGCCTGGCACTCGGCCGGCACCTACCGTACCTCCGACGGACGCGGCGGCGCCGGTTACGGCACCCAGCGCTTCGCCCCGCTCAACAGCTGGCCCGACAACGTCTCCCTCGATAAAGCCCGCCGCCTCATCTGGCCCATCAAGCAGAAGTACGGCAAAAAAATCTCCTGGGCCGACCTCATGATCCTCGCCGGCAACGTCGCCATCGAGAGCATGGGCCTCAAGACCTTCGGCTTCGCCGGCGGCCGCGCCGACGTCTGGCAGCCCCAGGAAGACATCTTCTGGGGCCCCGAGGGCAAGTGGCTCGGCAGCGACCGCTACCAGGGCGAGCGCGACCTCGCTAACCCGCTAGCCGCTGTGCAGATGGGCCTCATCTACGTCAACCCCGAAGGCCCCGACGGCAAGCCCGACCCCATCGCCTCCGCCCGCGACATCCGCGAAACCTTCGGCCGCATGGCTATGAACGACGAGGAGACCTTCGCACTCATCGCCGGCGGACACACCTTCGGCAAGGGCCACGGCGCGCACGATCCCAACACCTTCGTCGGCCCCGAGCCCGAAGGCGCGAAGCTCGAAGAGCAGGGCTTCGGCTGGCGCAACTCCGCCGGAAAGGGCAACGCGGAAGACACCATCTCCTCCGGCCTCGAAGGCGCCTGGACCTCCAACCCCATCAAGTGGGATAGCGAGTACCTCGACAACCTCTACAACTACGAGTGGGAGCTAGGCAAAGGTCCCGGCGGCGGCTGGCAGTGGTACGCCAAAGATGTCGCCGCCAACATCCCCGACGCCCACGTCGCCGGCAAAAAGCACCTCCCCATGATGTTCACCTCCGACCTCGCGCTCCGCTTCGACCCCGCGTACGAAGCCATCGGCCGCCGCTTCCAGGCCTCGCCCGCAGCCTTCGCCGACGCCTTCGCCCGCGCCTGGTTCAAGCTCACCCACCGCGACATGGGTCCCATCGCCCGCTACCTCGGCCCGCTCGTCCCCAAAGAGCAGCTCATCTGGCAGGACCCCGTCCCCGCCCCCACCGGCACGCCCATCGACGCCGCCGACATCGCCGCCCTCAAATCCAAAATCCTCGCCACCGACCTCACCATCGCGCAGCTCGTCTCGGTAGCCTGGGCCTCAGCCTCCAGCTTCCGCGGATCAGATAAGCGCGGTGGCGCCAACGGCGCCCGCATCCGCCTCAAGCCGCAAGCCGACTGGGAAGTCAACCAGCCCATCATGGTAGCCAAGGTCGTCACCACGCTTGAAGATATCCAGACAGCGTTCAACTCCAGCAGTGCAGGGAAGCACGTCTCCCTCGCCGACCTCATCGTCCTCGCCGGCTGCGCCGCAGTAGAAGCCGCAGCCAAAGCCGCCGGCCACGCGGTCACCGTGCCCTTCACCCCGGGCCGCACCGAAGCCACGCAGGAAGCAACCGACATCGCCTCCTTCGCCCCGCTCGAGCCCACCGCGGACGCCTTCCGCAACTACCTCCGCCTCGGCCACACCGTCCCTGCCGAAGAGCTACTCATCGACCGCGCCCAGCAGCTCCGCCTCACCGCACCCGAGATGACGGTCCTCCTAGGCGGCCTCCGCGTCCTCAACGCCAACTACCGCCTCTCCCCCAACGGCGTCTTCACCTCGAACCCCGAGACCCTCACCAACGACTTCTTCGTCAACCTGCTAGACATGACGTACGAGTGGAAACCCTCCACCACCACCACCGGCCACTACGAAGCCTTCGACCGGACCACCGGCGAACTAAAGTGGACCGGAACCCGCGTAGACCTCATCTTCGGCTCCAACTCCGAACTCCGAGCCCTCGCCGAAGTCTACGCATCCGCCGACGCCAAAGAATCTTTCATCACCAACTTCGTAGCCGCCTGGACCAAAGTAATGAACCTCGACCGCTACGACCTGCACAACTAGCGAGACGCACATCACCGCAACATCAAGGGCTGCCGAAAGGCAGCCCTTGCGCTTTCTGATGAAGTATCAGTTCCGTTCTCTAGGCTCCAGCCGCAACAAATCCGAAAGATCTTCAAAGCAAGAGTTAGAGATGAGTTGATAGTGAACCTTGCGCTGGGCGGATACGAGCGGCAGTGCGATAGAGTCACAAAACACCAAATCAATGCCTCGCAAATCGGTCTTGTCATCCACTGCCAAGAGAAATTCCTGATACGTATGCTCTCGCCCAATCGAAGGAGCGAGCACCCCTCGAGCGGTTTTCAGCAGGCTCGCACTGACAGAAGCCATCGCAATGTTCGAAGGAACCTTCAATGCCCGAATGAGAGCAAGGTGTTCCTTCGCGCGCGAGTAATCAACGCAAAAGCAAGGCCGTTGAACAGGAACGTAGGACGCCAAACTTGCTGACAGGTGACCTGGAGCCAATACCTGAGACCCAACCAGCATCGCCGGTTCCTTTACAAATTCAGCATAAGAACAACAGGCGACGCGCGCATGAAGCTTCTCCTCAATCTCTCGCTTCAGAATCCCGCGCAGCCCCGGCTCATCTTCCACCACCAGAATATGATCTGCCGGTGCTGCAAGAAGGAGCTCGCGCACCCGATTGCGCAATGTTTGCAGCGGATATCCCAGGCTCTTCGCACGGCGAATTGTTTCGTTGATGAGTTCATCCAGTTCGGAATTCGGCTCGACAGCGCGTGTTGATGAAGCGCCAACAACTAGCTGAGCGCCGCGTCTTCCCGTAAGCCACTCGCGCTGTACAAGCTGCTGATAAGCCTTGCTAACCGTATTGTGGTGCACCTTCGCAACCCGAGCCAGCGCACGTACGCTGGGCATCTCTTCACCTGCGCGCAACTCGCCGGTAGTAATCAGCAAGATAATCTGCTCGGCAATTTGCTGACGGAGCGGCACATCACTGTCCTGGTTGAGTGAAAGGTTCATGAGCTAAGTAATGCTACCGCGAAGCTGGATTCCGTCATCTGGCATGAGGCTGACCCGCGTGACACTTTTGAAAACTGTCATGTGTTTGATGGATTCAAGAGCAGGCTCTACCTATGCTCACTTCAACGTACTTCTCGTTCAAGGAGAGAGACATGATTCCCGCCGCCATTATCATTTTCATCACGTTGGTATTTTTCGTTGCAGAACGCGCAGTTCCCGGGCGCGAACTTCCTGAAGCCCCCGGCTGGTATGGCCGCGCCGCTCTCCTGAATATCGCCCAGCTCGGAATCGTTCTGCTGGCTGCCAGATACTGGAATCGCTGGTTTCAAGGCTCTTCTATGTTCCAGATCAGTCACATAATCCCACCGCCCCTTGCGGGCTTCGTTGCCTGGTTCGTCGGAACATTTTGCTTTTACTGGTGGCACCGTGGCCGCCATCATTTCGGACCACTCTGGCGCATCTTCCACCAGGTACATCACAGCCCGGCACGCATTGAAATGATCACGTCGTTCTATAAACATCCGGTCGAAATCATCGCCGACTCCGTACTTTCCAGCACACTATTATTTTGCCTTCTCGGCGCCTCCCCTCAAGCTGCCGCCTGGTTCAATGTCTACGCTGTAGCTGGGGAATACTTCTACCACAGCAATCTGCGCACTCCCCACTGGGTAGGCTACTTCCTACAGCGCCCAGAGCATCACTCGATCCATCACCAACTCGACGTGCACAAGTTCAACTACGGTGACATCACCTGGTGGGATCGTCTATTTGGAACCTTCCGCGATACGGATGAATTCGCGCCTGCCTGTGGTTTCCCGGAAAACCACGAAGCAAACCTCCGTCGCATGATCGCTTTCCACGATAGCTATTGACTCAGGTAACCTGTCCACAAGAGCCGGGGTGGCCCATTCATACGCGTTTTTGCGCATGAGTGGGGAACCTCAAGACTCAATTCGCCACGCCTTGATCAATTTCATTCAGCCCCATCCACCCAAGGACAACCCAAACCCGGAGGGGCAGGGTCTCCGACCCTGCCACTAACCCGCGCCTGAAAACCACTTCCACTCTGCCTTGAGCGCAGCCGAAGGCCCTCGTGCGGGCGCCGCCGCAATGACAAACCTGCCTTCCTCCACCCCGCCACGCAACCCAAAAAGCCGCCGCAATCAAGCAAACCTAACGCACGAACCGCTTCACACTCATTTTCGACAAGTTGGGTCCGGCAGGGATCCTCTTGCTGTACTACATTTATTGCGCAACGAAAACCACGAAACCGGCCGTCCCCAACGAGCCGCGTAAAACCTGAGAGACCGCGCAATCGGCCACGGCGAAGAGTATCGTCACCACCATCAGAAGGAAGGGAACGCATGCATCCCAAAGATCAAGACCCGGAAAACCACAGTGCAGCAAGCGATCGCGAAACCTTATCCAGCCCCGAGCGGCGCGACCTCATGAAGCTCATGGGCGCCGGCGCGCTCGTCTCGTCCCTTCCCGCAGGCAAAGCTGCGGCCCAGCAGGCGCCGCCGCGCCCTCCCGGACCGCCACCTCCCTACGCCATGCGCAATCCCGGCGACGTCGCGCCCTTCACCGGCACCGGCTATAAGAACGACTACAACCGCCTCGGCCAGAACGGCCCGATGGACGACACCACGCAAAAAATCGTGAAGTGGGTCCACGGTTTCAAGGAGTCGGACATGACTCCCGCCGCCATAAGCCAGTTCAACCTCACCATGGTCGACTCGCTTGCTGCCATCTTCGCCAGCTTCGAAGAGGAGCCCGTCCGCATCGCGGCAAACCTCGCCACCCTCTCGCCCGCCGGAAAATATAAGTGCACCGTGCTCGGTTACGGCGTCGAAACCACGCCCGAGCTGGCCACCTTTGCCAACGGCGTCCTCATCCGCTGCGTCGACTTCAACGACAGCGTCGACACCGGCAATCACGTCAGCACGCTCATCCCCGCGGCGATGGCCATCGGCGAAGCCTTCCACTGCACCGGCGCACAGGTCAGGCAGGCCATCAGCATCGGCTACGAGCTCGCATCAGCGCCGGCCGGTGGCGAGTCGGTCGTAGCGGCCATGGTCGCCGGCAGACTCATGGGCCTCGACGAAGATCGCCTGGCCAACGCTCTCACCATCGCTCTCACGCCTCACGTCGCGCTCAACAAAGGCGTCGGCGCCATGTCCATGTGGAAGGGCGTGCGCAGCGCCGAGTCCGCGAAGTGCGGTGTCTGGGCAGCCATGATGGCCCACGCCGGCATGACCGGCCCACCGCAGCCTTTCGAAGGCAGAGGTGGCCTATGGTCTACCCAGGGCATCGGAACCAGCGGAAACGGCATCGGCCGAGAGTTCACCCTGCCTCTCAAGCCGGTAGGCCTCGCCATGGAGCGCAACTGGTTCAAGCGCCGCCCGGCCGAGGCAGGTTCACAGGAAATCTTGGTCATGATGCCGGAGATTCGTTCCTGGGTCAAGCCTGAGGAGATCGCCTCCATCCACTGGGACACGCCCATGAACCACGACTGGGAAGAAATTTGCGATGCCCCCAAGTGGGACCCCCGCAATCGGGAAACGGCGGACCACAGCCTGCCCTACATCATTGCGCGCGCACTCATCGACGGAGACATTTACCTCGACTCCTTCACCGAAGAGAAATTCATGGACCCAGTCGCCCGCGCGCTCATGGATAAGACCACCGTCTCACCGGTCCTCAATGGTTGGATCAGCCTCGGCTCCGGCCGAATGACGATCACCAAGAAGTCAGGTGAAAGCAAGTACTGGGACGCCTATCGCGGCATTCGCGCTCCTCAGACCGAAGACTACCCGTCCATGAATGCGGAACAGATCAAGGAAAAGTTCTACCGCGTCAGTGCCTACCGGCACGTCGCCAACACCCAGCGAGACCAGGCCTACAAGGTCTGGTCAGATATCGGCAGCCTCAAGGATTTCAAGGAAGCAGTCGTCATGCTCGCAAAGTTCGGACAGCCCAAACCTCTATAGCAACCGGCACGAAAGGACCTCCATGTTAGCTTCCGTCATCAATTTCTTCGCCGAGCTTGGCTCCGACAGCGCGCAGGCGACCACCCAGACCATAACCGGCCGCGTCGTTGGCCTTGCCTACTACGCCACCAACAAAGACCGTCCCGGGCGTGGCCTCGACCAACGCCTCGCCGAGCAGAGGGCGTCCGTGAAGTGGGAAGGAAACCCCGCGGGCATCGTCACCGCCGACGGCAAGGTGTATCAGGTGATGGGTGGCCTCACCGCGAACAACAATGCAAAAATCTCCGAGTTGCTCGGCCAGACCGTCACGGTCACCGGCGAAGTCTCTGAGATTCACGGCATGATGGTCATCTCGGCGGACAGCGCTACCGTGGTTGGCAAATAGCAGCGGCCCCACCAACTCCAGCAGACGGTCATCGGACCAACTAGCCGCCTGACCGCCAAAGCATCGGAGGCAGGCTATGGCCCTTCCGCAGCCGATCCATCGCGCTCAACCCTGGCCCACCCGCTTCACGCTCAGGTTCCGCATCGCTGCCGCCACATACGGCTCCTCCAGCCTTGCCGGAACCCCCAGGAACCGGCACATCACCAGCACCTGTTCCACAATAAACTTCGGTTGAAACCCGGCCAGCGCCATCCCGAGCTCTTCGGTGATGGCCTTCACGATCGCGTCAAAGACCGCGTCCGAAAGCGTCAGCCCATGCGGCGCGCACTCGCGCATGAAGATAGTCTTGTACTCCCTCAGGCTGGGCGCTCCAATCCGGATCTTGTAAGGCAGACGCCGCAGAAACGCCACATCGATGAAGCTCTCCGGATCAAGGTTCGTCGAGAAGATCACCAGCTCATCGAACGGCACGCTGAACGACTTGCCCGTATGCAACTTCAGGAAGTCGAACCGGTTCTCCAGCGGCACAATCCACCGGTTCAGCAGCTGCAACGGACTCACCTTCTGCCGGCCAAAGTCATCCACCACAAAGCACCCGCCGGTCGCCTTCATCGGCATGGGCGCGTTATAGAAGTGTGCGCTCGCGTCATAACTCAGGTCGACCGTCTCCAGCGTCAGCTCGCCGCCGGCCACGACAAAGGGTCTCTTGCACGGCACCCATCGCCGGTCCAGGTCGTCATGCGATACCGGTGCCAGCAACTCGTCATCATCCACCGTCGCATGGATGGTCGGATCGAACACCACGATGATCTGTCCATCCACCGTCACCGCATACGGCACATAGATCACGTCGCTGAAGAGGCTCGCCATCGCCAGCGCGACGGAAGTCTTGCCATTCCCCGGCGGCCCGTACAGCAGGATCGCCCGCCCCGAGTTCAGCGCCGGCCCCACCTGCTCCAACACCTCCTCGTCGAACACCATGCCCCCAAACGCCTCCCGAATCCGTTCCCGCGTCACCGAGTCGTTGGTCAACTTCTGCAGCCCCACCTGCTCGCTGTACGCGGTCAGCGTCACCGGTGCCGGTCCTGCATATCGCAGCTGGTCCAGCGCATCCACCGTCCAGCGACGTCCTTCTTCGGTCAGCATGTAGGTCGTATTCTGGGCGTTATAGGAAGTCGTGGTGCCCGTCGCCACCAGTAGCTTTCGTCCCACCGCCATCCGCACCAGCCCCAGTACGATCGAGAGCGGCAGCTTGCTCGCCACCGTAAACTCCCGCACAGACTCCAGCTTGCTCGTATAAATCTGCTTCATTAACCCGGCCAGCAGCTCGTTCGCGGATATACCCGTTGCCTCAATATCCGACGGCTCCACCGGTATCCGGTTCACGAACGCATCCAGCTCCTCGCGCCGCAGCACACCCATGGAGACCAGTGTTTCGCCCAGCCGTCCACCGTCGGCGCTTTGCCGTGCCAGCGCGTCCGACACCTGCTCCGTCGTCGCCAGCTTCGACCGAATCAGTAGCTCTCCAAGGCGCAGTCGAACTTTGATGGCGACCTCCCCGTGTCGCTCGGCGACCACCCATTCTCCCACGAACCTCGGCAGCCTGATCCGCACCTGCTAAACTTCCCGCGGGCTACTAAACCACCCTCATAAGGACGGCACATGCAACCCACCTCTCCCTCCCAGGCACCCAACCCCGCGCTCGTCTTCGCCCTCATGAACGCGCACCAGCAGACCGCCGCGCTCAACACCGCCATCGAGCTCGACCTCTTCCGCGCCGTCGGCGCCGGCCCCGGCGACGTCGCCTCCATCGCCGCCCACTGCCAGGCCTCCGAGCGCGGCATCGCCATCCTTTGCGACTTCCTCGTCGTCTGCGGCCTTCTCCAGAAAGCCGACGGCCGCTACCAGCACACGCCCACCAGCGCCGTTTTCCTTGACCCCGCCTCTCCCGCCTGCCTGGCCTCCGCTTCGCGCTTCATGGCCAACCCGGAAATCCACGAGGTCTACCAGCGCCTCCCCGAAATCGTCCGCTCCGGCACCACCACCCTCCCCGGTCAGGGCAGCGTCGAACCCGATAACCCCATCTGGGTCAGCTTCGCCGAGAACATGGCGTCACTCGTCCGCATCACTTCAGTGGAGATGGCGAAAATGGTCCTCGCCTCCCTCAACGGCCCCATCCGCGTACTCGATATCGCCGCCGGCCACGGCCTCTTCGGCATCGCGTTCGCCCAACAGAACCCCGCAGCGCAGATCACTGCCGTCGACTGGCCCAACGTCCTCAACGTCGCCCAGCGCAACGCCTCCGCCGCCGGTGTTGCCAACCGCTTCACCCAGCTCCCCGGCTCGGCCTTCGACGTCGCCTTCGGCACCGGCTTCGACGCCGTGCTGCTCACCAACTTCCTCCACCACTTCGACCACGCCACCAACGTCACGCTCCTCCGCAAGGTCCACGCCGCGCTGCGCCCCGGCGGCATTGCCGCCACCCTCGAGTTCGTCCCCGACGAAGACCGCACCTCGCCTCCCTCCGCCGTAGGCTTCGCCCTCACCATGCTCACCAGCACTCCCGCCGGCAACGCCTACACCTTCTCTCAACTCAAGGCCATGTACACCGAAGCCGGCTTCTCCAACATCACCCAAGCCCCCGTTCCCATGAGCCCAGAAACGCTGGTGACCGGCGTCGCTTAGTGGCGCTGGGTCTATCCGTCAAGCGAAGATAGCTTCACTCTGCGACCCGTCAAGCGAAGATAACTTCAATCTGGAAGGATCGAGGTCTAAGCGCTGAAAGCGCGCCGCTATACCAACATGGGGCGCAGCTCCATGTAAACGTCACCCGACGATGTGAGGGCTGAAAGCCCGTTGTATCGCCGAGCCAGCACAGCGTGATCGTGGCGCAATACGCGAAGCCCGGAAAGCAGTGACCGAGAGAGGAATCCGCATGACCGCCCAAAAGACATCGTCATCAAAGAAGTCCACCTCCAAAAAGTCCACGCCAAAGACGACCACCTCCGCCTTGCCCTTCGCTCCCCGCGTCCCCGCACGCCCCTTCGTCGACCCCACCGCCGTAGCCGTCTCTGCCCCAGCCGCCAAACCGGCGACAACCGCTGCGGTGCAGAAGGCCTACGCCGCGCCGCCCGTCCAAAGCCCCAGCAACACCCTCGGCGACCCCACTCAAAACCTCCAGACCTTCACCCTCGCCGACCTTGCGCAGTACACCAAGGAAGGCGCCTACTCGCTCAACGCCAGCAAAGACGTGCATCTCTTCTACGTCGGACGCGACGACGTGCACGACATCCTAAAACACATCCTCTCGCGCGTCTCCATCTCGCTCTACCTCAACATGTTTGGCTTCGACGACTCGGAGCTCAACAACATCCTCATGCAGAAGGCGCTCAACCCGTCGGTCACCATGCTCATCACGCTGGACAAGAGCCAGGCCGGCGGCGTCCACGAGAAGGCCCTGCTCGAGGCCGACCAGAAGTACAACCTCGCCGCCTACAACACCCACTTCGTCATCGGCGAATCCTTCACCCACCAGATCAGCCACACCAAGGGCTTCGTCGCCGACGGACGCATCGCCGCCGAAGGTTCCACCAACTGGTCGGCCAGCGGAGAAGGCACCTTCGTCGTCAACGGACAAGCCGGCGGTGCCGGCTACAAGGCCCAGAACAACACCCAGTCCGTCATCACCGACCCCGACACCATCGTCCGCTTCCAGACCGAGCTCATCACCGAACACATGACCGCCCAGTCGCAAACCAAGCCCGCGTCAACCGCTAAGGCGCTGCCCCTGGCAACAACACCTACCCCGGCAACCAAAGCCATCCAGGCCGCTATCGGCAAATCCGACGTCTCAGGTATCCCCACAAAGTCTACGAAGAAAAAGACTACTGCCAAATAAGCCGCGAAACCTACAGCGCCCATTCCCGAGGAACCCTCAGATCTCTTGGCAGGGCCCAACTTCAGTTGGGCCAATAACGAACGCGCAGCAGGCGCTTCCTCGCTGCCGCAGGCCGGAGTGCAGGCGAAGCCGGAACGACAAATTCGCCTTCCTCCAATCCGACACACCCGCACGCGCTACATGCAATAATCGCCACGTGATCTGGCTCGGAGACCGGCGCGGCAATCTTACCGACTGGACCACTCAGCAGTGGGTTCGCCTCACCGGGCGCCGCCTCAAACTAAGCGAACATCCGTGGCTAGACGGCCCCATCGGCGGAACTCGCCAGATCGGCCGCCACTTTTTCGAGCACTACGCCGAAGCCCATCGTCTCGACATCATTCAAGCTCCAGGCTGCGGCCTGCTTGCCGACTTCACCGCCCTTGAAGCCGATAACCCCGCTCTCTCCGCCGTCGCCCAACCCGTCAAAGACTTCTACGCACACACCTCAGCATTCGACCTCGACTCCTGGTCGCAATGGTGCGCAGCCTTCCGCCCCTTCGGCCGCGCCCTCAGTCTGCTCTTCAGCCGTCGCCTGCAACAACTCAACGTACCGCTCTCGCCGCTCGACAGCGCCCGTGGAATGACCAGCACCATCCTTCCCATGCGCGACCCCGCGACCGGCCAGATCGTGCAGACGGCATGGGTCCGCACGCTACGTTCAACCGACAACGTCCTCTACGCGGGCAGCTACTCCATCTGCCGCATCCCGGGCCACCCCAGCCCCTGCGTCAAGGTCGTCTTTCCCCTCCCGAACGGCAACGCCATCGTCCTCATGAAGGCCGTCGCCAACACGGACGGATCGCTTTCAGTACAGTCGAGCGGGAGCCGCTTCGGAGAACCTGGCTTCTACTTCACCGTTCATGCTGGCGACGGCACGCTGTGGGCGCGCTACGTCGCCTCTATGAAAGAGGAAATACGCGTCTTCACCGACGAACCCGGAGTTACGCGCGCCGACCACATCCTATGGCTTTGGGGTGTCGAGTTCCTTCGCCTCCACTACCGCATGAAGGACCGCCGCTAACCCCCGTTCACGCGTGCATCCCCAAAACCTGTCAACCCCCCAACCCTCGCAAAAACCTGCAACGCCAACAAAACAAGGCCCATTCTCCCAAAGAAAATTGGCATGTTATATCCCCTCAATCCACTAAACTGGAAGCAGACATAAAAAGACCGCCTGCTCACAGCAGGCGGTCTTCCTTTTGCAGACTAGCCCGACGGTCTGCCCAGATCTCAACCAACAGAATCAGAGATTTTGCAGACCCGGTCTGGGGGCCACCCTTAGCCCGGCGCCACTACTTCACCAGCGCGAACTGCCCCGCATGGAACGAAGCATGGTTCGTCCGGCTCAGGAACACCGACAGCCGATTCCGCGACGGGTCCTTGGCAAAGTCCTCATCGCTCACCTGCGTATGCTTCTCCAGCCACTCCTCAGCCGACAGCTTCTCCACCGCCGCCGTCAGCTTCGCATTCACATCCGTCCACATCGCCTTCAACTCGTCCACTGACACCGGATCAGCCAGCGCGCCATCCGGATTCGTCACATAAGCCTCATCGATCTCCGGATAAAGCCGCTCGCCCAAACCCAGCAGCGGCAGCATCCGGTCATGCACCGCCGTCAGATGTCCCAGCAGGTACAGCCGCCGGTTCTTCCCCGGCGCCACGCGCTCCTGCAACTGCGCCTCGGTCAGCCGCCCGATGGTCTTATCCAGCCGCCCCATCACAATCTTCCACGAACCCACCACACCACTCGTCAACAACGCCTCAGTAGACATAAAGCTCCTCAACAAGAAATCGGATACCCAACTTTGATGCCCATCAAACCACCACGATGCACAAACAGCAAAGCCCGCGACGGTGCGTCGCGGGCTTTGCGGACACCGGCCGCTTACTGCTTCAGATCGTCAGCCTTCAACATCATCATTCCGGCCTTCTCCCAGACCTCGCCCGTAACGGTCACCGTCTTGCCGCCGTAAGGAACCATCTTGGCATTGTTCACGCCCAGAACGCCCCCCGCAAGCTGGTAAACCTTGCCATCGGCAGTCACAATGCCAACCGGATTGCCTTCATACTTGACGGTCGCGTTGAAGCACACCTCTTCGCGCACGCCGGCGTTCTTGTTGGTCTGGAAGTAACAGGAAAGCGATACCACTTTACCCGTCACGGTTTCGGTCGCCGCCAGCGCCGGAGCCGCAAAGGCTCCCAACGTTAGCGCCGCCATGGCTGCCAATACAAGCTTCTTCATAAGCAAATCTCCTTCGCCAGTGGCGTTGATGGGTTAGACCACAACCTGCAGCGGTGCCGGCTGTCCGAACTTCGCAAACTGCTTCATCGGAACAGCAATGTCCTGCACCGACGAGAGGTCCCACCAGTACTTCAGGGCCTGCTCGCTCTGCGCCTGCGCAACCTTGCGATAGGCGCAAACGCGCCGGAACTTCGCCATGATGTCTTCGTCCGACATCTGCGGGAACTTCGACATGTCTTCCGTATCGCGGCTGCCGTCGTGGGTGTCCCAGTACTTCGTATCGCCATTCTTTTTCTTGATGACGATGCGAGCCGTTCCGTTACCGCGCCACTCGTTCACCGGGCTCAGCGTGATCTTGTTCATCAGCGCCCGCACCGGCGGATCGTTATACGGCAGCTTCGCATCCTCAAACGCATCCAGATAGCTTTCGCCGGAGATCAGGTTGCGCGCAATTACGTAAGCGATGCTGTGATCGGCCGTATCGCGGTTGTGGGGGTCGAACTTGGCGTTGTCGCCCACTTCTTCCCAGTCGCCGAACGTCATGTAGTACTCGATGTTGTCAATCGACTCCGGATCGCCGACCCACTGCCGAATCTGCGGCATCATGCCCAGCGTCTGCTGCGTCATCTGGTCGGAAGGGAAGCGCTTGTTCACCATCCGTTCGATCTGCAGCTTGGCCTGCTCGGGCAGCTTGAACGGCCGTCCCATGCGGTTCTGCGTATACCAGAGTCCGCCGCGGCCTTCGAACGGCTGCGGTGGTCCAGTCATCCCCTGCTTGGCCAGGATCGCCGCCCACACGCCGCACTTGATCGCCTCAGCCGAGCGCGTGCCCTTCCACATCGACATCGCGCCCACGCCCTTGTTCAGGGCGATGTGCGGCGTCAGCGCCAGCGTGACGGCGTTGCCCAGCTGGTCCTCGCTCAGGCCCATCAGCTTGCCTGCAGCCATAGCCGGTGCAACCGACTCGCCCGCCCCGGGAACGCCCATAATCTCGTACCCGATCGCGACGGCTTCCATCACTTGGCGACCAGTGCAGTGCAGTGCCTCGCCGATCGCCAGCGCGGCGGGAATCAGGTTGCTGTTGTGCGGTGTGTCGTTGAAGTCCACCATGCGCACCATGGCCGAGTTGACGAACGCCCCCAGCTCCGGCGTCGTCTCGATGCCGTAACCAAACCCGGTCGACTTCCACTTGCCCGCCGGCGACAGCATCGCCGTCCGCGCGCAGATTCGGACCGCCTTCTCCTCGAAGCCGGCAACGGTCGCAGCCATCGAGTCCAGCATCGTCCGGTTGGTGGCCTTGATCGCCCCGGGCGTCATGTCCGCCGAGCCGAAGCCGTGAACGTACTTCACGATCTGGGCCGTCGTATCGTCCATCGGCCCGTTGTTGTCCTCACGATTGGCCGTGTAGGTGTAATAGCCCGGTCCGGTGTGCGGCCGCCACTCAGTCGGAGGCGCCTGTCCCGGAGGCGCTGCCGGCGCCTGGGGCCCACGTCGTCCGCCTTCCTGTGCACCAGCAAGTCCACCGGTCATAGCCAGGGCAAAGGCACCGGCACCCATTCTCATCAGGTCGCGGCGACCTGGGGAGGGGACTTCCGGCTCACACTGTTTTTCGTCACGCAGGTCTTTCTGTGATTCCATTTGAGGACGCTCCAGCGATGTGGTTGTTAAGCGAGTCGCTTATAGTGTTTGGCCGACGGTACTGTCAAGCATACGAAAACGCGAAGAAAATGGCATTCAGCCCGCGTTGTTGACTCAGTGTACGCAGCTGACGTTCATAAAGACGCACCGGCCACGAAACCCAGCTAACGCACTTAAGCGGGGCTAAACACGGCACTTGCAGCGTCATGGTCGTGTCACCATTCGCTACGCGTTGCGGTCTTCCCGAGGCGATGAAAATGCCTCCTCGCTGCGCCGGTGAACTCGGCGTAACTTACAGTAAGCTCGGGCGAGTTACAACGCTGATCTCTGCTGACAACGCGGCCCATTTGTCTTGTCTTCTGCATTGCTGAACTCGGCGATCATCGCAAACGACCGAAGTTTCTTCCCCAAATCCTCTGTAAACTCGGAACAACTTGCCGAGCCTCTTCCATCCCGAGTGGCATCCGCTCTTCGAAGCCCTCGGCTACATCGCCGGCTACCTCGTCTTCCGCCATCTGCGCCATCGCCTGGGAGATCCGCTGCCAGAGGACCGGCGCTGGATACTGATCGCGGCCACGGCGGTGGGAGCGCTGGTCGGCAGCCGCCTGCTCGGCCTGCTCGAACAGGCGCCTCAGGCAGGGTTTCACTGGGACGAGTTCCTTACGCCCGGCGGCGGCAAGACCATCGTCGGCGGACTGCTCGGAGGCTGGCTCGCCGTCGAGATAGCCAAGCGGCTGCTCGGCATCCGCGCCCGCAGCGGCGACCTCTTCGCGCTGCCGCTGTGCGTGGGTATCGCCGTCGGTCGCATCGGCTGCTTCCTGGCTGGGATGGCGGATGACACCTACGGAACGCCCACGTCGCTGCCCTGGGGCGTCGACTTCGGTGACGGTACTCCACGCCACCCCACCCAGCTTTACGAGCTGTTGTTCCTTTCGGCGCTGGGGTTCATGCTTTGGCGTGCTGGCAACCGGCCCCATCCGCCAGGGCGAATTTTCCGGGTTTTTCTTGCGTTTTACCTTGCGTGGCGCATTTTCATCGACTTCATTAAGCCTCAGCCGCTCGTCCATGGACTGAACATGATTCAATGGGCGTGTGTCGTCGGCCTGACTGCGGTAGCAGCAGGGGAGTGGCACGGCAGAGGGGAGGCTCAGCGTGTCCAACCAGTCGGCCAATGAAGTAGCCTCCTACGCAGGACCGATGAAGGTCATTGCCTTCAGCACCGCCGGCTTGATTCTCGCTTTTGGATTGTGCGGCCTCGATGCACACCTCTATCCCCACTCTGAATTTGGAGGCAGCAGCCTGGCCGGGCTCGGTGCGTTACTCTTTGTCGGTGCCGGCTTAGGTCTTATAGTCGGCTGCCTGTGGGCTATCGGAAAGTTCATCGCTGGAATGTTTTCCAAAGCAACACCCAAAGATCAATAGACGCCACGAAGGGGTTGAGCAGCCTATGTTTGAGCCATCTTCCGACACCAAACTCGATCTTTCCTGGGCGATAAAGGGCATTGCCGGTTCAGCCGTCGGCGTTGGCATCGGTTTTGGCCTGTGCAGCGTCGGCCTGGGCTTTCTGGGGCGCGGGGCATTCTCGTTCGTTCAGACCCTCGGCCTGGCTGTATTCGGCATCTCGATTCTTAGCCTTGTCGTCTGCGCTCTTTGCCTTGTGATCGGGTCCATCATCAACACGTTTCGCAAATGACCTTGGCGAAGGAGTTCGGGCCACGGCGCAAAGCTTATTAGACTTTTCCTTTCAAAGGCAGTGTGGTCATAACCGCCGCCATGGGTTGTGTCACTTCAACAAGTGTCACAACCGGGTCTGCCCTTATCCTTGGCAGACATAGTATTCAAGTGAGTTTGCTCTCGATGTTTGACGAAAGCGGGGACCCATGGCCAAAACGCGCGACTACCTTTTCTACGACACCGCCGTCAGCATCTGCACCACCTGCTATCGCCGCGTCGACGCCAAGATCGTCTTTGAAGACAGCAAGGTCTATATGCTCAAGCGGTGCCCGGAACACGGCTTTGAGCGCGTATTGATGGCCGACGACATCGACTACTATCGCCGCTGCCGGGAGGTCTTCATCAAGCCGCCGGAGATGCCCGACCACTACAACACGCCGGTCAAGTATGGCTGCCCATACGACTGCGGCCTGTGTCCGGACCACGAGCAGCACTCATGCCTTTCGTTGATCGAAATCTGCGACGCGTGCAATCTGAGCTGTCCCATCTGCTACGCCGACAGCGGCACGCACCGCACCACCTACAAGCCGCTGGAGCAGATTGAGCGCATGCTCGATGCCGTCGTGTCGAACGAGATTGAGCCCGATGTGGTGCAGATCTCCGGCGGTGAGCCGACGATCCACCCCGAATTCTTCGCCATTCTGGATGCGGCCAAGCGGCGGCCGATCAAACACCTGATGGTGAACACGAACGGCATTCGCCTCGCGACGGAGGAAGGCTTCGCGGAGAGGCTCGCCACGTATATGCCGAGGTTCGAACTCTATCTCCAATTCGATTCGCTGCGCCGCGATCCGCTCTTGCAGCTGCGTGGCGCCGACCTGCGCAGCGTGCGCACCAAGGCGCTCGAAAAGCTGAATGCTCTCAACATCTCCACCACGCTGGTCGTCACGGTCGAGCGCGGTGTGAACGATGACGAGATGGGAGACATCATTGACTTCGCCCTCAAACAACCGTGCGTGCGCGGTGTCACTTTTCAGCCCGTGCAGCAGGCGGGACGCCTCCAGAATTACGACTCCGCACAGCATCGGCTCACGCTCACTGAAGTGCGCCGCCGCATCCTCGACCAGACCACGGTATTCAAGCCGGAGGACCTGATACCTGTCCCCTGCCACCCTGATTCATTGGCGATGGCTTATGCGATCAAGCTGGGCGACCAGGTTATGCCGCTGACCGGCATGATCGAGCCGGATGTCCTGATTAACGGCGGCAGGAACACGATTATCTACGAGCGCGATCCGGCGATTCGCGATCACATCTTCAAGCTGTTCTCAACAAACCACTCACCCCAATCGCAGGCGGCTACGCTGCGTGAACTGCTCTGCTGCCTCCCGCAGGTGCTTGCTCCTAAGAACCTGGGTTATGACAACCTCTTTCGCATCCTGATCGTGCAGTTCATCGACGCCCAGACGTTTGATCTGCGCTCCATCAAGAAAACCTGCATCCACATTGCGCACCCTGACGCAAAGCGGCTGATTCCCTTCGATACCTACAACCTGTTCTATCGTGACAATCTTGAACAGACGCGCCTGAACCCACTGCGCGAGCGCACGCTTGCTTCCGTGTGACGCCGCTACTGCCGGGCGGCGCGCTTGCCCAGGGCATCGTCCCAAAGCCTGAACCCGCCCAGCACGGCGTTCGCGTTCGAGCCGACGACAACATGGGCCGGCAGGTCCTTCATGAATTTTGCATTGCCGCCGCCCAGCAGAACGCAGTCGCAGACCATGGCCGCCTTCAACCGCTCGACAACGTCGAGTACGGACGCCCGCCACTTTTTCTTGCCGCGCCGGTGCAAGCCGGCAACGCCGAGGTACTCCTCATACGTCTTGCCGTGCTTGTACGGCAGATGCGCCAACTCCAGCGGCACCAGCACGCCGTCAAGCACCATTGCCGATCCCAGGCCCGTTCCCACACCGAGGAAAAGCATACGGCCGTTCTTGTACCCGCCCAGCGCCTGCATGGCAGCGTCGTTCACGAAGCGCAACGGTTTACCGAGGGCCTTCTCGTAATTGAAGTCGACCCACCCAGGTCCCAGGTTGTGCGGCTCGGAAATCGGACGGTGCTTTTCCACCGGCCCCGGATAGCCGATTGAGATGCGGTCGTACTTCCACGCCTTCGTTGCGGCGAGCACCTGCTCGCACATACTTTCGGCCGTCATCGTTGGCCCGGAGGCAATCTTTATCGGCACCGGCGTATCGGTCGACGCCACCTTGACGTTGGTTCCACCTACATCGATTACGAGTACCTTCATAGCCATGAATCCTAGCAGCAAATGGGAGCGGGTTCATTGATTCGGGTCACTTCATTTACCCTAATCAAGCCGCGCAAACTTGCGCAGACTTTCTACCAACCCAAGGACCCCATGGCCGCACTGATCGACGCAATAGACGTAAAACGCAAATCCTTCTTCGAGTTCGAGAACGTCCCTTACGCCTGCCTCGACAAAGAGATTTCCACCCCGACGGCACGCGGAGGACAAACGCTCGTCCGCCTCAAGATGCGCAATATGCTCACCAACGCCGTCATCGACAAGACCTTCAAGGCCGGCGACAAGTTCAAGGAGCCCGACCTCGAGACCACCCCGGCGTCCTATCTCTACACCGACTCCGAAGGCTCTTACTTCCTCGATCAGGAAAGTTTCGAAACCTGGCAGCTCAGCCCCCAGATGATGGGCGACGCCCTCGACTGGCTCCTTGAAGGCACCATCGTTCAGATCGAAAAATACAACGGCAACCCCATCGGTCTACAGCTTCCCATGCACGTCGAACTCATCGTCAGCTACACCGAACCCGCCGTCCGTGGCGACACCTCCAGCGGCAGCGTAACCAAGTCCGCCAAGCTCGAAACAGGCGTAGAAATCCGCGTCCCGCTCTTCGTCAAGGAAGGCGAAAAGATCAAGATCACCACCGAAACCCGCGAGTTCTACGGCCGCGTCTAAGGTCGTCAGGCAGAGTAAACGCGACTGCCGCACTCACGGCAGTCGCGTTTTCATGCCACTAAACTTTTTGGATTGTCATTCCGCAGCGCAGCGAAGGGATCTGCTTTTCTTCGCCGCACCACGACTCTCCCTAAAGCCCTACTCGCCGTACGGCACCCAGATATTCTTCACCTGTGTAGAGTGCCGCAGGAAATACCGCCCCTCAGCCTGCGCCGGATCAAACCAGTCAATCTGCCGCCCTTCGTTGGTCCAAACCTGCTTCAAATTCCCAATCGACCCCAGCTTCACCATCGCACTGGCCGCCTCATCGCGGAAGCTCCAGATCGCATCGATGTCGTCATGCTCCGCGAGCGTCTTGCCTAACTCGCTGGCTTTGCCCGAAACGATGTTGACCACACCGCCGGGCAGGTCGCTCGTATCGAACACCTGGTACAGGTCGCTCATCAGCGTAGCGCAGCGCTCGCTGGGCACGGCGACGACAGTGTTGCCCATCGCAATCGCCGGCAGCACCAGGCTAAGAAAGCCCAGCAGCGGTGCATCGTCGGGGCATAGAATGCCCACCGTCCCGATAGCCTCCTTCATCGCCAGCGTCACCATCCGGAACGGCGGATTGTGCACCGACCCCTCATACTTATCGCACCACGCCGCATAAGCAAAACACCGCTCAACGCCGTAGTCAACCTCGATCGCCGCCTGCTCCGGCCCCACAAACTCCGTCAGCTTCGCAGTCAGCTCAACACGCCGCTGCACCAGATTTTCGGCGATAAAGTAAAGTACCTGCGCCCGCCCATGCGCCGTGTTCTTACCCCACTTCGCCGCGGCCCGTGCCGCTTCCACCGCATTGCGAATATCCTTGCGATTCCCCAGCGGCGCCTCGCCAACCATGTTCCCGCTAGCGCCATAAACCGGATAGCTATAACCCGAATCCGGCCGCGCCTGCTTGCCGCCAATGTACTGCTTCACCGTGCGGTCAATCCCAAACCCTTCGACCACACCATCATCATCACCGTGCTGTTTACCCTCCGGCTCGGGCAGGGAAGTCACGGCCTTGGCCTTCAACTCCGAGTGCAGCCACGCCGGCTCGAGGTACTCATACATTCCCTCCTTGCCGCCCTCGCGCCCATAGCCCGATTCACGATACCCACCAAATCCGCAAGCCGCGTCGAACAGGTTCGTTCCATTCACCCACACCACGCCGGCCTTCACCTGCGCCGCCACATCCAGCGCCACATTAATGTTCTCGCTCCAAACGCAAGCAGCGAGCCCATAAGTCGTGTTGTTGGCCAACTCAACCGCCTCTGCTGGAGTCCGGAAAGTCATCGCCACCAGCACGGGCCCAAAAATCTCTTCCTGCGCCACCGTGCTCGCTGGCGACACACCCGTAAGCAGCGTCGGCTTCAGAAACAAGCCCTTCTCCGGCATCGAAATATCCGGCTGCCAGCACGTCGCGCCTTCCTGCACACCAATCTCCACCAGCGACTTGATCCGGTCATACTGCACCTGGTCCACAATCGCGCCAATATCAATCGCCTTATCCAGCGGCGACCCCACCCGCAGCGTCTCCATCCTCACCCGAATCTTGTCGTACAGTTTCTCCGCCACGCGCTCCTGCACCAGCAGCCGCGACCCCGCGCAGCACACCTGCCCCTGGTTGAACCAGATGCCATCCACGAGACCCTCGACGGCAGAGTCGAGATCGGCATCATCGAACACGATGAACGGGCTTTTCCCGCCAAGCTCCAGCGAAAGCTTCTTGGTCGTCTTCGCCGTAGCCTTGCGAATAATCCGTCCCACCTCGGTCGATCCCGTAAACGCAATCTTGTCGATATTGGCATGCTCCACAATCGCAGCGCCCGTCTTGCCATCGCCGTTCACGACGTTCAGCACACCCTTCGGCAGCCCAATCTCGTGCGCAATCTCCGCCAGCGCAATCGCACTCATCGGCGTAAACTCCGCCGGCTTGATCACCACGGTATTACCCGCCGCCAGCGCCGGCGCCACCTTCCACGCAAACATCAACAGCGGAAAGTTCCAGGGAATAATCTGCCCGACGACACCCACCGGCACATACCCCGGAAACTCCTCATCCATCAACTGCGCCCATCCCGCATGATGATAGAAATGCCGCGCCACCAGCGGAATATCAATATCCCGCGACTCGCGAATCGACTTGCCGTTATCGATCGTCTCCAGCACAGCCAGCTTCCGCGAATGCTTCTGCACCTGCCGCGCAAACGCATAAAGATACCGCGCCCTCTGGTGCCCCGTAAGCGCCTGCCACCCCGGCAGCGCAGCCCGCGCCGCCTTCACCGCCCGGTCCACATCGCCCGCATCCGCCGTAGCAATCTTCGCGATCACCTCACCCGTAGCCGGGTTCCGAGTCTCAAAGCTGGCGCTACCAACCTTGGTCCACGCCCCGTCAATGTAATGCCCAAACGAACGCTTATGCGCATCAAGCCACTTAGTCACTTCACTCGCATCTTCCGGCGCCGGTCCATATTCCATGCTGTAAAACTTCTCCACAATGCTACTTGCCATATTTCACTCCGTTCACCGAGAAGTGCTCTTGTGGAAGTTCCGCGTCTCTCAACGAATCTTCCAAGGTTTCCCGCGCTAACTCAATTGCTTTTTCTGCTCCGTTGATCCTTACTTTCAGTTTCCAGATGGAGAAGGCGCTCACTACAAAGGAAACTACGATCAGGTAGAGCTTATGAAGGACTGAGCCTGTCCACGCTTTAGATCCTCCGAAATAACCAAGGACCGCAATGAAAACCCACGACGTAGCGAATTCGAAAATCGCTTTCTTTTTCGTCTTGGGTAGATTTCGTTGAGCGTCTGCAAGGTATTTTCGGTCTTCTTCTATGTATTTCAGCAGTTCCATCTTGGTAGTGTTTGCCATTTCCTCTACGCAATCGGGTGCCGATAAGTAGCCGAATACCTACCCGTAACAAAATGCTCCAACTGCCGCTCAATATCCCCCAGCATGGAACTAGCCCCATACCTGAACAGCGAAGGCTCCAGCCAAGGCCGCCCCAGTTCATCCTTCATCAGCGCCATCCAGTCCAGCGCCTGCTTGGCCGTCTTGATGCCGCCCGCCGGCTTATAACCAACCGACATCCCCGTCCGCTCCGCATACTCCCGAATCGCCCGCACCATCACCAGCGACACCGGCAGCGTAGCATTCACCGCTTCTTTTCCCGTCGACGTCTTAATAAACTCCGACCCCGCCATCATCGCCACCCAGCTGGCCCGAGCCACATTCCGCAGCGTCAACAAATCGCCCGTGCCAAGGATCGCCTTCATATGCGCGACCGGCCCACAAGCCTCCTTGAAAGCCGCCACCTCGTCATACAGCGCATTCCACTCGCCATTGAAAACATGCGCCCGCGTAATCACAATATCGATCTCGCTGGCCCCCGCCTCAACGCTCCGCTTAATCTCCTCCACCCGCTCCGCCAGCGGCGACAAGCCAGCAGGAAATCCCGTAGAAACCGCCGCCACCGGAATCCCACTACCCTCCAGCGCCTTCACCGCCGTCTCCACAAACGCGTGATACACACAAACCGCGCCCGTAGTCAGGTGCAGCTCCTCAATCCCCAGCGCCTTGACCAAGTGGTCCTGCAGCGGCCGCCGCGCCTTGGCGCAAAGCCGCTTCACCCGCTCAGCTGAATCATCGCCGCTCAGCGTCGTCAAATCCATGCAGGCGATCGCGCGCAGTAGCCAAGCCGCCTGCCAGTCCTTCTTCACACTCCGGCGAGTCCCAATGGTCGCCGCCCTGCGCTCCACCGCCGACGTGTTCACGCGGACTTCTTCCACCCAGTCCAGCTCCAGCCTCATCCGCCGATTAGGTGACAACGTACGTCCATGCAGCGTCACCGGCACATGGCCCTCAATATCGTGCCCACTCGGCGCAGCCACTGCGCTCTCTTCAGCCTTTTTCAGCAATTCGTCTTTTACCGCCATACTCGATCCCCGCTCCCAACCAAACAATCGAGCCTGCCGATTATCGGCAGGCGTCACACAATCCGAAGTAAAAGTGTATACCCGCGGAGGGCATCGGCCTCACAACATCTGGCCCCGATTTGGCATCACAATTCAGGTTGTCCAATGTCATCTCAGGTTCTATCTTTTTGAAACCGGGAGTTTTCCCGGGCTGCGACATTCGCTGCAATTTGTCACCAGGCTGTTTTGAGGATGCTCGATTGAACGCCGCTGCTTCGGAACCACAAAGTGACCTGTCCAGCCGCCAAATGGCACAGTTTTTCGATGCCACCACCGACGCCATCTG
Organism: uncultured Acidobacteriota bacterium; assembly: GCA_903873705.1. Lineage (GTDB taxonomy): Bacteria > Acidobacteriota > Terriglobia > Terriglobales > Acidobacteriaceae > Granulicella. The sequence continues at coordinate 17,458 of CAIQPK010000056.1, read as the reverse complement.
CTTTCTCGATCGCGACTACAACTTCACCTTCCTCAATCGTCGCGCCAACGAGCTCATCTCACAGGGCAAGGATCTCACCGGCTGCAATCTCTTCACCACGTTTCCCGGCGTCGTCTACGAAGGATCGCCGTACGTCGCCAACTACGCTCGCAGCATGAAGGAACGCGTCCCGGGCGCGTTCGAAGCCTTTTATCCCGAGCCTCTGAACATATGGCTCAGCGTTCAGAGCTATCCCGCTGAAGACGGCATCATGCTGTTCTTCCGTGACGTAACCCAGCAGAAGGCCGACCACGAGGCGCTGCGGCGCAAAACCGCGGAAGCTGAACGTCAGCACGCTGAACTCCAGACCATCTACGACACCGCTCCCATCGGCCTCGCTCTCTTCGATCTCGACGACTACCACTACCTTCGCCTCAACGACCGCCAGGCCGCCTTCTTCGGTCTTCGCCCAGACCAGGTCGTTGGTCGCACACTCGTTGAAATGGCGCCGATTGAAGGCTTGCGTGAACTCTTCGATCAGGTTCGCGATGGCAAGCCGGTCATCAATTTTCCGCTTGAAGGCACACTGCTCACCGACCCGGATCCGACCAACATCCGTTCCTGGACCGTTAGCTACTTTCCCGTCTATGGAGCGGATGGCACCATTCAAGCCATCACCGCCGCCTCGCTCGAAGTCACGCAGCAGAAAAAAGCAGAGGCAGCGCTGATTCAAAGTGAAAAGCTGGCAGTCGTCGGGCGTCTCGCCAGCTCCATCGCCCATGAAATCAATAATCCGCTGGAGGCGGTGACGAACCTGATTTACCTGGCCAGGACCAGTGAGCGCCGCGAAGAGGTAGCCCAGTTCCTGGATACGGCGGAGGTTGAACTCCGGCGCGTTTCGGCCATCGTAAGTCAGACCCTCCGCTTCCACAAGCAGGCCACCAGCCCGCAGGAAGTCTTTCTACCGGACGTGGTGACCAGTGTTCTATCCATTTTTCAGGGGCGCATCGCCAACTCGCGAATTACGGTCGAGCGCCGCCCGCGCGTAAGCCGCACAGTGCGCTGCTTCGAAGGCGAAATCCGCCAGGTTATTTCAAACTTGCTCGGCAACGCACTGGACGCCATGCCTTCCGGGGGCCGCCTCGTGCTGCGAGCACGCCAAGGCACTCATTGGCGGACGGGCAGGGCAGGCATTTTCTTCACGCTCGCCGACACCGGCGAAGGCATCTCCCCCGGTACTCGTGGGCGACTCTTCAACCCCTTCTTTACCACCAAGGGTATTACCGGCACCGGGCTCGGTCTGTGGGTCAGCAAGGAGATCATGGAGCGCCACCACGGCACCATCATCGTACGCAGTAGCCAGAACTCGCAGCACCGCGGCACCGTCTTCACTCTCTTTCTCCCGTTTGACGCTGTCGATCGGTAGAAGCCCCGGCTATGGTCGACCTCCAAACCTGTTAACCTCTCAAAAGCGATGCCTTACCGCCCCCGCATCCTTGTCACCCGCGCACCTCAGCAGGCTTCTGAACTGGCTGAACGGCTGCGTGTCCTTGGCGCCGACCCCATTCTCATTCCGGCGATAGAAACCGTCAGCCCCGCGTCGTTCGACCCGCTCGACGCGGCACTCGGCAATCTGTCTTCGTTTCACTGGCTGATCTTCACGAGTGCCAACGCCGTTGCTGCATTCGAGGCTCGCCGGAAGTTTCACAGCCGCCCCATGCTGGATTTTCGGTTTCAAACCGCCTCTATTGGTACGGCTACCACTCACGCACTGCAGTCGATTGGGCTCGCGCCTGCTCTTGTGCCGCCGCAGGCCGTCGCTGAATCGCTGGCCGACGCACTTCTTCCTTACGCTAGCCAGGCTGACGCCACACCCACTCGCTTTCTGCTGGTGCGCGCCGAAGAAGCACGCGAGTATCTTCCCGAAGCGCTCCGGGCCGCAGGGGCAGAAGTGACGATCGCGCCAGCGTACCGAACCGTGATTCCACCGAACTCGGTCGACGCCGTTCGCGAACTCTTTTCGAGCCCCGAAAACTATCCCGCTGCGGTCACCTTTACCAGTTCGTCGACAGCCCGAAACCTGCTCGCCCTGTTAGCAAGTGCTCGCGTGGTCATGCCCATGGAGGTCGTGCGCGCCTCCATCGGTCCAATTACTTCGGCGACCCTGCGAGAACTCGGCTATCCGCCCCAGGTCGAAGCGCTGGAAGCCAATACGGCATCCCTGGCCGAGGCTCTTGTCGCCCACCTGAAAATGACGCTTCGTTGAACTGGGGCGATGTTTCGGACGTGACAAAGCCCACCAAAGATCTGGTGGGCTTTGTCACGTAGGGGGTTGAAGTTCGAGCGGAAAACGGCTGGCGTTTACAGCGGCTTTGGCTGGCCGAACTTCGCCATCACCTTCATCGCGTCAGCAAAATCTTTCAGCTGGCTGATGTTGGTCCACACCTTGTAGGCCTGGTCGCGTTGTGCGGGTGTCACCTTCTGGTACTCGCACACCTTCCAGAACTTCGCCTTGAGCTCCTCGTCGTCCATCGGCTTGTACTGCTGCATGGTCGGGTTGCGGATGCCGTCATAGGTATCCCATTCCTTCTTCTCGCCAGACTTCTTGACGATCGTCAATCGGCCTGCGCCGTTGCCGCCGAAGCCGTTGACCGGCTGAACGGTGAAGCGATTCATCAGCCCGCGTGCCTGCGGATCCATGAACTTGGCTTCGGTATACGAGTCGATGTAAATGTCGCCGTCCAGGAACGCGCGAACGCAGATGTACGGGAAGCTGTGATCGGCCGTCTGGCGATTGAGCGGGTCCCACTTCGGCGCATCGCAGGTTTCTTCCCAGTTGGCATACGAGGTCTGCCAGTTCATCGACTCAACCTCTTCCGGCTTAACCCACGCCCGAATATCCGGCATGATAAGCAGCATGCCCTGGGTGTTGGCTTCTGACGGACGACGCTTGAACCAGTGGTTCCACTCGATGACCATCGCGTCTTCGCGCGCGGGCAGCTTGAACGGGCGTCCCATGCCGTTGCCGGGGCGGCCGGCGCTCTGGTAAGCCCAGTAAGAGCCACGCCCTTCGAACGGCTGCGGCGGGCCCGTCATGCCTTCCCGCGCCATGATGGCTCCCCAAACTCCGCACTTCACAGGCTCGGACTCGCGCACGTTCTTCCACATCGACATCGCTCCGACGCCCTTGTTCAGAGCCACGTGCGGCGTCAGTGCCATCGAAATCGCGTTAGCCATCCGGTCTTCGTCGAGGCCCATCAGCTTGCCCGCCATGACGGCCGAACAAACCGGGTCCTGGCCCACCGGCGAGTCCGAAAGCTCGTAGCCTGCGATAACCGCGGCCATGACCTCGCGGCCGGACTTATGCAGCGCTTCACCCATCGAGAGCGCGGCGGGAATCAGCGTGCTGACGTGGTTGCCGGCGTTGACGTTGTCGTTGAAGTCCGTTTCGCGGATCAGGACGCTGTTTGCCAGCGCAGCATGTTCCGGGGTCGTGGTGACGCCGTAACCCAGGATCGTGCACTTCTCTTCGCCCGCGGGGTAGTACTTCTTGGCGATGCGGGCGGTGATGCGCGGCTCGTCCAGCTCGAACCCGGCGATCAACGCGGAAAGTGAGTCCAGCATCGTGCGGTTAAACCACCGCTCCGCCGAAGCGGTCACCTTGGCCTCGGTATATTCGGCCGCAAACTTCACAATCTGCGCCGTCGCATCGTCCATCGGCCCGTTGTTGCCCAGTCGCTTGAACGTGTTCTTGTAGCCCGGTCCGGTGAAGGGAGCAATCTCTCCCGGCTCGCGCATCGAGTGGGGGGCCTTTTCAGCCTGTCCGCGCCGTGCCTCCGCGGCCTGGGCAATCGGGCTCTGGCCCTGCGCAGGTTGTACCGCCATGGCGGCCAGGCCAACCGCGCCCGCCCCAAACTTCATCAACTCGCGGCGATCCATACGCAGCTCCGCAGCGCCACGGTCTCCATCATTCAGATTCATGTTTTCCGTTTCCGTCTTCATAGTTCTCCTTAGTTGGGAGTCAGCCGTTTATAAGCGGTTGATCTTCAATTCCGTGGTCAAAGTAAGTCGCAGGAAAATTGCAGTCGATGATTCCGAGAAGAACGTTGTTACTAAGTGCAATCAGATTGTGCCAAGGCCCCAAAAGTTGAACTACCACGCGAACCTATCGCTCCGGAGCCGAGAAGTCTGTCCGTAGTTTATGAATCTCACGTGCCTGTTTCCATGGTTGGAATCGACGCCGAATTATACATAAATCGACTTATCCCGGGCACCGCTCTGTTGGAAACACTCCACTGGAGCCGGGTCTCAAACTCCGCCGCAGCAGTCCATCAACCTCTCCTCCAACCCTCAAGCCCTCGTCCTTCAACAAAACCCTCCGCATTTCTTTGCGTGCTCTCCCCTTCGCCTTCTTCGCGCAAAGCGCTATCCCTCAATACCCGCAAATTCTGTCAACCCCCAGCGCCTCTGCAAAACTCACAAAGCCCTCGCCACCACTGTCGATTTCCATGCAAAATACCTGGCGTACTTATTCGCCCAAATCGCTATGCTATTAACAGGGATCAAACCAGCAAGCGCTTACCGCCGCCGTATAACTCACACTGGGGGAGACCTGAACCAGGTCTGGTAGACCTAAGTCCTTTGAAAGGCAGATGATGCAGATTGGGTCTGGGGGGGGACCCCTGGCGGCTTAACCCCTGGCCGCCATTAGTGGGAGCTCCACGTCTTATCCGCCGAGTTACAGAGCCGCTCCAGCGAGCAGTCCGCACACCGCGGTGTCCGTGCCACGCACACCTGCCGCCCATGGTGGATGAGTTCATGGGAAAACTGAATCCACCTGTCCCGCGGGATCACCTTGATCAGGTCCCGTTCCACCTTCACAGGATCGGTCTGCTGGGTAAGTTCCAGCCGGCGAGATAGACGCAGCACATGCGTATCGACCACAACCCCGGAAGCAATGTCATACCAGCTTCCCAGCACAACATTAGCCGTCTTTCGTGCCACGCCCGGAAGCTGGATCATCTCCTCAACCGTCTTGGGAACCACACCGCCAAACTGCTCCACCAACACCCGGGCAGCCCCCTGGATATTCTTGGCCTTCGCGCGATAAAAACCCGTTGTCTTGATCAACGGCTCAATCTCCGCCAGAGACGCAGCAGCGAGCGCCCTGGGCGTAGGAAACATCCGGAACAGCTCCGGCGTAGCCTTGTTCACGCCCACATCGGTCGTCTGCGCCGAGAGAATCGTAGCAATCGTCAGCTCGAAGGCATTCTTGTGGAGCAGCGCACAAACCACGTTGGGATAGGTCTTCCGCAGAGCATCCAGAATCGCCGCAACGCGCTCCGGCGCAAGCGGATTCACCGTCTTACCCCGCTTCACCTTCCCCGCCACAGGCTCGCTGGCCGCAATCGCCCGCGCCTTGGCCGCGGGAACGCCAACGACCGCAGCCTTAAGCTTACCCGCCGAGAGCTTCTGCGGAGGCGTCAGCGCCGCGGCCTTTTTGCGGCCGGCAACGGACTTGGTCTTGATCGCCATGAGCTATGCCGTGCTCTTAACCCAGCCGGTCCAGCATCTCCATCGGCGTCAACCGCACGCAGCTGAAGATAGGAAAATCCTTGAGCGTATAAATGCTGATTTCGGTCTCACGCAGCTGCTGCACCAGGTCCACAAAGTCATCCGGAAAGTTGGTCTCGAACGCCACCACGAACTCCTGGTCGTCGATCCCGAACGAGTAAGTGGTATTGAGCTTCACGCGCGGATACGCCAGCCCGATCCGAATATGCTCATCCATCAGCCGCTTCCGCTCCGCCATCGACAGCAGGTACCACGGCCGCGTCTTCCAGAACGGATAGATGAAGATGTACTTCTGACCACCGGGACGAATTGCTCCGCGGCCTTCGCCTTCGCTCTCGTCCTCGCGGCCGATCTGGTACTGCGACCGCTTGGTCATGGCAAGGAAGTTATGCGGCGTGCTCAAATAGCCGCCGAGTGGCGTTGCCATCAACTCCGACCGCATCTTGTTCAGCTCATCGACCGCATAGCCGATTGTCCAGACGCACATGTCCACATCGCCCCGTGTGCCGATGGTCGAGTAGGTCAGCGAAACGAACTCGCCTACCTTGTTCCACTTTTCCAGAACATCGGCGAACGCCTTCTTGTGGGCGGCTTTCTCTTCTGCGGGAAGCCTGCGCCACTCCGGCATAACCTTATAAAAGCTAAAACAGACGATCTGACGCTTGACCGGCGTGGCGCCATGCGCTGCCGGTGCACCGTAACCGCTGGTCTGGGGCTGTCCTGCCGCGGGGGCTGCTGCTGTTGCCATGGAATCTGCCATTTCTTTTCGTTCTCCGTGATCATCTTCATGCTAACAAAGCCGTTGCTGCATGTTCAGCCGATATACTTGACTCTGAATGATCACCAAACTAACTGCAGTCTTATTAGGCCTTTCCGCCGGCACCGCATACGCTGTCGTTTTCCTGCTGATGGCGCTCCAGTCGGCCTGCATTCCGATTCCCAGCGAAGTCATCATGCCCTTCGCCGGCTACAAACTCGCCCATAGCTGGACCGACCTCATCATCCTCGCGACCGTCGCATCGCTGGCTTCGAATCTCGGTTCAATCCCCGCGTATTGGCTCGGCGCCAGGGGCGGACGGCCGATGATCGAGCGCTTCGGACGCTACCTGCTGCTAAGCCGCCGAGACCTTGACCTCGCCGAGGGCTTCTTCAACCGTTTCGGCTCGTTCGCCGTGCTGCTGGGACGCATGTTGCCGATTGTTCGCACCTTTATCGCATTTCCCGCGGGCATTGCGAAGATGAACCAGCTTCGCTTCCACATTTACACCTTCATCGGCTCGTGGCCGTGGTGCTTTGGACTGGCCTACATTGGCATGAAGCTCGGCGCGCACTGGGACTCCGACCCGCGCTTCAAGGCCGTCTTCCACCGCTTCCAATTGGGAGTGGAAGTGGTGATTGTGGCTGCGTTCGTGTTGTTCGTCTGGACCCACTGGAAGAACCGCATGGGCGCGCCCGACGCTGCGGCGTAAGGCCTGACAGGTTTGCGTTGCCGGAACAGCGTGAGCGATACTAGAGTGTCCGGCTAACGGAAACCTGCTTCACAGAAGGGTACAGCACAGCATGTCATCACCCCAAGCCGCCGCTCCAAGCGCGGCGGATATCAAGCCTGCCACTGGAAAACTCGGCATCATGATCCCCGGTATGGGAGCGGTTGCTACCACGCTCATCGCCGGGGTGGAAGCCGTTCGGCGAGGCTTCGCCAAGCCTATCGGCTCCATGAGCCAGATGGGTACTATCCGGCTCGGCAAGCGAACGGACGATCGCACACCACTTATCAAGGATTTTGTTCCCCTCGCATCACTCGACGACCTCGTCTTTACCGGCTGGGATATCTTTGGCGGCAATCTTTATGACGCGGCCAAGACGGCTGGTGTTCTGGATCGTGACCAGCTTGAGAGCATGCGGCCTTTTCTGGAAAGTATCGAGCCTCTGCCGGCGGCGTTCGACCAGCGCTGGGTCAAGCGCCTCGACCCCAAAGTTCAGAAGGTCGGTAAGAACAAGTGCGACCTCGCCAACCAGATCCGAAATGACATTGCCGAGTTCAAGACCAGGACCGATCGCCAGGTGATGATCTGGTGCGGATCAACGGAAATCTACATTGAGCCGAGCGAAGTCCACATGACGCTCGAGGCCTTTGAAAAGGGCCTGGTTGAGGACGATCCGAATATTTCGCCATCGATGCTCTATGCGTGGGCCGCTCTGAAGGAAGGCATCCCGTTTGCGAATGGAGCGCCCAACCTGACAGTCGACATTCCCGCCTTGCGTGAGCTCTCGAAGAAGATGAATGCGCCGATCTGCGGCAAGGACTTCAAGACCGGACAGACCTTCATCAAGACGATCCTCGCTCCGGGCTTCAAGGCGCGCCAACTCGGCGTAGCGGGCTGGTATTCGACAAATATTCTTGGCAACCGCGATGGTGAAGTACTGGACGATCCAGATAACTTCAAGACGAAGGAAGAGTCCAAGCTCGGCGTGCTGGAGCACATCTTCCAGCCGGAGAAGAACCCCGACCTTTACGGGAACATCTTCCACAAGGTCCGCATCAACTACTACCCGCCGCGCGGCGACAACAAGGAAGGCTGGGACAACATCGACATCTTTGGCTGGCTCGGTTATCCGATGCAGATCAAGGTCGATTTCCTTTGCCGTGACTCGATCCTCGCGGCGCCCCTGGCGCTGGACCTCTGCCTCTACATGGACCTTGCAGCTCGTACGCCCAGCCTGCGCGGTCTCGGGATTCAGGAGTGGTTGAGCTTCTACTTCAAGGCACCGGATTCGGCACCTGGCGTGTACCCTGAGCATGATCTCTTTATCCAGTCGATGAAGCTCAAGAACACGCTGCGGCACGTCATGGGCGAGGACCTGATCACGCACCTCGGCCTGGAATACTACGGCGACTAGCTCCTACAGCGACACGGAAGGCTCTGCGGCGCGCTGCTGCGGAGCCTTTCTCTTTGACGAAGGGCACGAATGATTCTGAACCCGCATGACCGGCAACTGGAGACGCTACGGTCTTACGGCACGCTCGTCGAGATGCGTGAGGACTGGGGCGGAGCGCTGGTGCTGTGCTGCGGTGAAGGCTGCGCGCTTACCGGTGTGCCCTCTGCGGTCAGCATCGCCGGCGGTGCGACGCTGGCAATCGACGCGGACGCCGCGGCGATGAAGTCGGGAATGCGCCGTGGCGAGTTCGACTTTGTGGTCAACACGCTCGACGAAGCAATGCGAACGCTCAAGAACGAGGTGCGCCAGAAACGTGCCCTGAGCGTTGGGCTTATTTCTGAAGTGCGGCCGGCATTGCAGGAGATGATCGAACGCGGCATTCAACCTGACCTGCTGCTGATCGGGTCAAGTCAAGACGCCGAACCCTTGATGCAAGACCCATGCGTCCATACCCTCGAGGTGGCGGGAATGCCGACGCGATTTACCGCTTGGCGAGACAAGAATCATCCCAAGCGTCATTCCGTTGTATTCGCAGGGAAGAGGCGCCACGAATACTATCTCCCGGTACAGAGCGCTGCTGAACTGCGGTTATTGGATGAAAAACTGCTCGCACTCCTGCCAGTTGGCGACATTATTCGGAGGCGCTGGATTCAACGAGTGTCACAGTATCTGCCGGAAGCGCGACGGAACGGCCGATGGTTGTGGCTCAGCAAGAGTGAGCGTCAGCGCATCGGGGACTAGTGTTTAGTCCTGAATCACGCCGACGATCTCAGGCCATAAAGCGGCCACGCCTTTTTCCGTTTTGACCGAGACAGGCAAAATGACGTCTTCGCCATGCGCTTCTTTCAATGCCTTTAGCGACTTCGTTAGAGCGTTGCCTGAAAGTCGATCGGACTTGGTGCCCACAACGATATGTGGCCGCTGCATTTGGCGGAGCGCAGTCAGCAGCAGCGTATCGCTTTCTTGTGGCGGAATGTTGGTGTCGACCAGGCAAACGCAAAGTGCGAGCGTTTCACGTTCATTCAGGTAGGGTTCGATGAACGATGGCCACTCGGCTGAAATAGACTTCGAGATCTTGGCATAGCCGTAGCCAGGCAGGTCGGCAAAGATGAGAGACGGGCGCAAAGTGTGCTTGGACGGCGTGCCTTCGTGCAGCGCGAAGAAGTTGATCGCGCGGGTTCGTCCTGGCGTAGAGGAGACCTTGGCCTCTTTTGAGCCGAGAAGCTTGTTGATGAGCGAGGACTTTCCGACGTTGGATCGACCGAGAAACGCGACTTCAGGCGCGCCGCCGGTGCGGGATTCGTTTGGGAAGTGGTCGGGGCTCATGGCCGAAAGCAGAAACTTGGGGGTGAAGCGCATGATCTCAAGCTTATCCGGTTTCTCGCGTCTCACTACAATGGATTGTGAAGAGGTTCGCTATGAGTGAGTCACGCACGTTTGCGCATGCCATGCTGCGCGAGATCTATGAGCAGCCTGCCGCGATCGAAACCACGCTGGGACACTACGTCGACGGAGACAGTCTGCGAGCCGAATTTTTCGGTACGGCAGCCGAGTGCTTTCTGAGACACAAGGACCTGGTGATTGCAGCCAGCGGATCGAGCCGCCACGCCGGTCTGGCGGCGGAGATCATGCTGGAAGATGCCGCGGGTCTTTCGGTGGACGTCGAGTACGCGAGCGAATACATCTGCCGGTCGACCCATACCAAGCGCGATCCAGCGGTGCTGGTTATTTCACAGTCGGGGGAAACAGCGGACACGCTTGCCGCGCTGAGAGAGGCAAAGCGCCGCGGGCATCCGACAATGGCTGTAACCAATGTTGCGACCTCCACGATGATGCGTGAAGCGGACGTGGCACTGCCCACGTTAGCCGGGGTGGAGCGCGCCATTCCAGCGACGAAAAGTTTTACAACGCAACTGGTAGTTCTCCGCTTGCTGAGCCTGCTGGCCGCGGAATGCCGTGGCGCAAGCGATGCGCCGGACGTTCGGGTGCAAGTGGCCGCGTTGCGGCAAATACCTGCGCTGATGCAACAACAGCTGGCAGCATGGGAAGAACAGATGCATCAGCTCGCCGAAAAGTATCACGCTGCGAGGACGTTGCTATACCTGGGGCGGGCCGTTCATTACCCGATCGCCCGTGAAGGTGCATTGAAGTTGAAGGAGTCGTCTTACATTCACGCGGAAGGTTACCCATCGGGAGAGTTGAAACATGGACCCAACGCGCTGGTGTCAGATGAGGTTCCGCTGGTTATTCTCGCGACTGTGGATCACGCCGATGCGGAGTCGGTGTTGCGCTACGAGAAGACCATCGGTTTGCTCGACGACCTGCGCATCCAGCGCGCCAGAACAATTGCCATCGGTAACACCGGGGACGCAACGCTTCGCGCGCTGGCTAGCGACGTGGTGGAGGTTGAGCCGGCGAATGAGTACACGCTGCCGATTTACGAGGTCGTGACGCTACAGCTGTTTGCCTACTTTATGGCCGTGCGGAACGGGGTCGACGTTGACCGTCCGCGTAACCTGGTTAAATCCGTCGTGCGGGAATGACCGCAGAGACGAACGGAAGTTTTCCCTCGCGTGCGGGAAACGCGCGGGTTATGATGGCAGCGAATCCGCATGGAAGCACACTTTGAACGCGTGCCTGCGCTGAGGAGGATTCGTTGCGCTGCTGCAATTCTCGTTTGCGAACGTCATGCGCGGTGACTGTGTGGTGGGTGCTCGCATCTACTCCTGTGACGGCGCAGTCCGCCACCCCCCCCTTTCTACTGCCTTCGGGCGTGGCTTACGACGCTGCCGGAAACCTCTTCGTCGCCGATGCCCATCGCAACCAGGTGCTGGAAGTTGCGCTGGATGAGACGGTGACCGTGGTGGCCGGGACCGGTTTGCAAGGATTTGCAGGTGACGATGGCCCTGCGTTGCAGGCGCTGCTCAATGCGCCGGAGTCAGTTGCGGTCGCTGCGGACGGAACGCTTTACATTGCCGACACGGGTAACCAGCGTATCCGCGCGGTTGTCGCTGGGCAAATCCAGACGGTAGCCGGCACAGGCGTCAAGGGCTTTTCCGGAGACGGCGGTGACGCGCGGTTGGCGAGATTGAATATGCCGCTAGCGCTGGCGGTTTATGGGCGGAACGTGGTGATTGCCGACAGCGGCAATCACCGGGTGCGGGGATTGTCCTCAGGAGTATTGACCACGATCGCAGGTAGCGGTACGCAAGGCTTCAGCGGCGACGGCGGTGCCGCAAAGTTGGCGCAACTGGACACGCCTGCGGGCATCGCGATCGACGCGAATGGCCGCATCTTTTTTGCGGATTCACACAATCATCGTGTTCGCATGATCGATTCGAACGGCATCATCACGACGATCGCTGGCAGCGGCGCTCGCGGCTTCAGCGGTGACGGCGGACCTGCCACAAGAGCAACGCTCTTTCTGCCACGGGGCGTCGCCGTTCTGCCTTCCGGGGATGTTGTTTTTTCTGACTCTGACAACCAGCGGCTGCGACTAGTGAATCAGCTTGGCGTGATCAGTACGGTTGCGGGTAATGGCGTGCAGGGGTACTCGCCCGATGGAGCGGTGGCAACTTCCGCATTGTTGAACTCGCCGCGCGGTGTCGCGATTTCGCGTTACAGCCTCCCGGTGTTCGCCGATGCGCGCAATCACCTGGTTCAGGAAATCGCCGCCAACGCCAATCTTTACGCGCTGCCTGGCGTGTCGCTTCAAGTTGATAGTGTGGCGCTTTCCGTCCCCGCGCCATTGATTTACGGACAGGGAACCGTGGACGCTGTCGTCACCACAAATGGTCCGGCTCCACAAGGAAATGTAGTGCTGCTGGATGGGACGTCCGTCGTGACGGCAGCGCCCCTGGTCAGTGGAACGGCCATGCTCACTGCGGACGGACTCTCTGCAGGTGCACATGTATTGACGGCGACATTCGCAGGTGATGGCGTGCATAAGGCCGCCAGCAGTTCGCCGGTTTCGACAACGGTTGCGCCGGCCATGGTGACCACGACGGCAACTGAGGTAACGATGACCTACGGTGGTATCACGGTGCCGCTGTCGGGGACCATAGCCGGGGTGCTAGCCCGCGATGCCGCTAATGTTAGCGTCACTTTCAGTTCCACTGCACAGGACCTCGCGCCGGTGGGGACGTATCCGATCGGCGCTTCGCTTTCCGGTTCTGCGAGCAGTAACTACGTGGTCAGTCCGGCGTCGTCCTCGGGCACGTTACACATCGTGCAGGCGCCTGCACTGATCAACGCTGCAGTGCCTTCAGTTGCCTACGCGGGTCTTCCCGCGACGGTGAGTGCGACGGTGGTCCCGGTCACGCGCGGCGTGCCGACCGGTAGCGTGACCTTTCTCGACAACGGTGTCAGTATCGTGGCGGGTAGCGTTTCCGGCGGAAATGCCGCGGCGGTGTATCTCGCTCCGGTAGCGGGCACCCACGTGATTACGGCGTTGTATGGAGGCGATCACAACTTTCTTGCCAGCACGTCGGCCGCCGCTATCCTGACGGTGAGCGCCATGCCTGACTTTGACGTGGCGGTGAGCGGCAGCCCTACGCAGGCGGTTCCTGGTGGCACTATTGCCAGCTATGCGTTGATTGTCTCCTCGCAGCCCGCACCCTTTTCGGGAGCGGTGAGTATGAGTGTCACCGGTCTGCCGTCCGGCGCGAACGCTACTTTCTCCCCGGCGACGGTTGTACCCGGAAGTGGTGCTGTGCCGGTGTCGTTAGCGATCCAAACGACGGCACTGGCCATGCAAACCCGTCCGACAGATATTCGGATCGGCGTGCTCTTGATCTTCGGCATTTCTCTTCCCTATGTGCGCAGGCGAACCAAAGGCGTGAGGGGCATCAAGACGCTAGCTCTACTGGTCGGTTTAGCCGGACTGACGGCGGCCGTGGGGTGCGGGGACAGAGCGTTCACCTCCTCTACCCGCGCCAGTCAGACGCTTCCTTTGACGATCACGGGAACCGGAACCAACCTCGCCGGTATGGTGGTCACGCATCGCGTCACCGTTACGCTGGTTATTGAATGATGCGGGGTGAGCAGCCGTAGGTGGGCAGGCTGCATCTATGCATGAGGCGGCAACCAAACCACATTCCCCTGGGGTGTGTCCGCGATTCCTTCGTCGCAACGAGGTTTATGCAACGCACACTTTTACCGGGTAAACCGTATCCGCTGGGCGCTACGGTCGTTGATGGCGGCACCAATTTCGCAATTTACTCGGAAAATGCCACCGATGTTCAGCTGTGCTTTTTCGATGAAGACGGCAACCAAACTGACTGCGTGACGCTCAAGGAGCGCACCGCATTCGTCTGGCATGGGCTGGTAAAGAACATTATGGCTGGCCAGCGTTACGGGTACCGCGTGGAAGGACCGTGGGAGCCGCAAAACGGGTTGCGCTTCAATTCGGCCAAGCTCCTTGTCGATCCCTATGCGAAGGCGGTTGCAGGAGACGTGGAGTGGAAGGGACCGATCTTCCCTTACGATTTGATGTCGGGCAATGACACGAAGAAGGATGAGCAGGATAGTGCTGCGAGTGTTCCGAAGAGTGTGGTTGTTGGCTGCGACTTCGACTGGGGCAAGGACAAACTGCCGCAGATACCGCTTTCCGAGTCGGTGATTTACGAAATGCACGTGCGCGGCTTCAGTATGCGCAACCCCGATGTGCCGGAATCGTTGCGTGGAACGTACGCCGGGCTCGCGCATGCGTCGAGCATTGCCTATCTCAAGAAGCTGGGTGTGACGGCAGTGGAGTTGCTGCCGGTGCATCACTTCATCGATGAAGGCAATTTGCTGGACAAGGGACTGCGCGATTACTGGGGTTACAACACGCTCGGCTACTTCGCTCCGATGGCGCGCTACAGCGCGAGCGGAGACGATGCCGGCCAGGTGACCGAGTTCAAGGAAATGGTGAAACGGTTGCACGCCGAGGGCATCGAAGTGATCCTCGACGTGGTTTACAACCACACGTGCGAGGGCAACGAGAAGGGGCCGATGCTCAGCATGAAAGGCGTCGATAACACGACTTACTACCGGACCGTGGCTGATAATGCCCATTTTTATATGGACTATACGGGCACTGGGAACACGCTCAACGTGCATCACCCGCAGGTGCTGAAATTGCTGATGGACAGCCTTCGCTACTGGGTGACTGACATGCACGTCGACGGCTTTCGCTTTGATCTTGCCTCAACACTGGCGCGGGAACTGCACGATGTGAACAAGCTGGGGGCGTTTTTCGACACGATCCACCAGGACCCGACGTTGGCTGATGTGAAACTGATCGCCGAGCCGTGGGACGTGGGCGATGGGGGGTACCAGGTTGGGAATTTTCCCGTGCTTTGGGCGGAGTGGAACGGCAAGTATCGCGACACGGTGCGGCGCTTCTGGAAAGGTGACAGTGGACAGCTTTCTGACTTTGCATACCGGCTTACAGGGTCCAGCGATCTGTATCAAAACGACGGTCGCAAGCCAAATGCTTCCATCAACTTCATTACGGCTCATGACGGCTTCACGCTGTGCGACCTGGTCAGTTACAACGACAAGCACAACGAGGCTAACGGCGACGACAACAACGATGGCGCGAACGACAATCAGAGCTGGAACATGGGCGCTGAAGGACCGACCGAAGATGAGAACGTAAATCATCTGCGGGAGCGGCAGATGCGTAACTTTCTCGCTACGCTGTTCCTGAGCCAGGGCGTTCCCATGCTGGCAGCGGGAGATGAGATCGCCCGGTCGCAGCAGGGAAACAACAATTGCTATTGCCAGGACAATGAATTGACGTGGCATGACTGGAAACTTGATGAGCCGCGGAAGCGCCTGCTCGACTTCACTTCACGGTTGATCGCCTTGCGACGGGAGCATCCCAATCTGCACCGGCGGAAGTTCTTCCAGGATCGTCAAATTCGGGGTTCCGTCGTGCGCGACATTGCGTGGTATGGCACGGACGGCAATGAGCTTTCCGACGACCAGTGGAACACCGAATGGAACCGCTCGCTGGCGCTGATGCTGAATGGCAAGACACTGGATGTGATGGATGACGACGGTGCGATGGTCATCGACGACAGCTTCCTGATCTTTGTGAATGCGTCAGACCAGGGGGTGGAGTACACTCTGCCCGCGCCGCCCGAAAAGACGGCCTGGCGACAGGTGATGGACACCGAAAACCTTGACGATCCCTTTCACGAAGGCGAAGTGGGAGAGAAGGCGATTGTGGGCGGTCGCTCCATTCGCCTGTACACCGACGGCGTCAAACCGCTGGAAAATTCTCCGGCGCGACATAAGCCAGCTAAGACGCTTTAGTCGCCAACGCTCGCGCCGCGGTCAGCGTTTTTCGTATGCGGCGATCTGCTCCAGGCAGACGGCGTGCATGTCTGCGCCGCTCTGCCATGCCTTGTACCAGGAGACGAGCCACTCCAGGGCGGTGTCGAGATGAAGGTGCGGTTGCCAACCCAACTCTGCGCGGGCGCGGCTGGCGTCCAGCTTCAGGTAGCCGGCTTCGTGCACACCAGGATTGGCGTCCAGCTTCCAGGAGGCGGTGCCACCCCAGTAGTGCGTCATGCGATCGACGATCCAGCTTACGGGCTGGACGTCGTCGTCGAAGGGGCCGAAGTTGAAGGACGTGGCGTAGCGTGGGTCGAGCGTGAGGAGCCGCTCGGCGAGCAGGATGTAGCCGTGCAGCGGCTCGAGCACGTGCTGCCACGGGCGGATGGCGTGTGGGTTGCGGATGAGTACCGGGTCGCCGGCGAGGAAGCCACGGATCAGGTCGGGGATGAGGCGGTCGGTGGACCAGTCACCTCCTCCGATGACGTTGCCGGCGCGGGCGGTGGCGATGGCGCAGCGGTGTTCGGATAACCGGGAGATAGGGAAGTAGCTTTGGCGATAGGCCGCTGAGACGATCTCGGCGCATGCCTTGGAGCTGGAGTAAGGGTCGTAACCTCCGAGCGGATCGGATTCACGATATCCCCAGAGCCACTCCTTGTTCTCATAGCACTTGTCGGTGGTGACGCTGACGACCGCGCGCACGGATGGCGTGCGGCGGATGGCATCGAGGACACGGGCCGTACCGATGACGTTGGTCTCGTAGGTTCCGATGGGGTCTTCGTAGCTGTAACGCACGAGCGGTTGCGCTGCCATGTGGAAGACGACTTCAGGGGCGAAGTCGCGCAGGGCGGGTTCGAGTGTGGCCTGATTGCGGATATCGCCGCGTATGTCTTCGATGACGCTGCCGACGTTAGCGATGTCGAAGAGGTTGGTCTCGGTGGCAGGATCGAGGGCATAACCGCGCACGATGGCACCTTTTGAGGCGAGCCAGAGAGCGAGCCATCCACCCTTGAAGCCGGTGTGCCCGGTGAGGAAGACGCGCTTGCCGCGCCAGAGTTCAGACGGCTTTACCAGGTCTTCCATGGCGCCTTTCCACTGCTCCACAGCTCTTCGAGATGGACCTTGTCACGCAGCGTATCCATCGCTTGCCAGAAGCCGCGGTGGAAGAAGGCGTGGACCTGGCCCTCGGCCACGAGGCGCTCGATGGGCTCGCGCTCGAACATCTGGCGGTCGTCGGTGACAGCATCAATGGCCTTCGGAGAGAGCACGAAGAAGCCGCCGTTAATCCATCCGCCTTCGTCGTTGGGCTTTTCCTGGAAGGAGTAGATCTGCGTGTCGTTCAGGCCGAGAGCACCGAAGCGGGCGACCGGCTGCACGCTGGTGAGGGTGACCGCTTTGCCGTGCTGGCGGTGAAAGGCGACGAGGGCGGTGATGTCGACGTCGGCTACGCCGTCGCCGTAGGTCATGCAGAAGGCGTCCTCGCCATCGAGGTATCTGGCTACGCGGCGCAAGCGTCCGCCAGTGCCGGTGTTGTCGCCGGTGTCGACGAGGGTGACGGTCCAGGGTTCGGCTTCGGAGTTGTGGACGGTCATCTTGTTGGTCTTCATGTCGAAGGTGACGTCAGAGGTGTGCAGGAAGT
>CAIQPK010000055.1 GCA_903873705.1 uncultured Acidobacteriota bacterium | reverse complement strand
GGACGTTGACCTCGCGGTCAACAAAGACACAGCACTCCCGTTCCTCGGCGAAAAGGGCATGCTGCAATTCCGTATGGAGGTCTTCAACGTTTTCAATCACACGAACCTCGGTATCCCCACCGGCTATAAGTCATTTGCCGGAACGTATACGGATGTTGGTATGTACTCGGAAGCCCCAGTAGGGACGGCCGGGCAGATCACCACCATCGTCGGCAATCCGCGTCAGGTACAGCTGTCGCTGAAGGTGGCCTTCTAACCCGCTCACGGACGGCGGCATGATCCTTCATGCCGCCGTTCATCCAGCAAACATCCCTATCTACAAATCCCCCTTTCTAGTGCGACAGGAGCGGGTTTCCCCGTCTCAAGATTGATGCTTCCGCTCTATCCTGGCGGGCTAGACCAGAAGTTGGGCGAGGCGAGAGCTTCGGTCAAGCGGGAACGTGCGTCCGCCGACCGCAACTTTGGCGCAAAGTGGTCCCTCCCCAGGATCGAACCAGTTGTTTCACCGCCCCGGCCAGGAAAATATCCTGGCCGGTCTTTTTAACAACGGGACGGATGAGAGGCCTTGGTTTCTTCCCTTTTGCGTGAAAGCTTGGTCAGCATCGGAAGTCTGTCTACTTCCCGATGCAGAAGGTGGAGAAGATGAGGCTCAGGATATCGTCGGTGGTGGTGGTACCGGTGAGGGTGTCGAGAGCGTTGAGGGCGGCGTGCAAGTCAAGTAGCAGAAGTTCGTGGGGGAGTTGTGCATGGTTGGCGGTGACCGCGGCGGCGAGTGCGACTAGCGAGGCGGTGACGGCCTGGTGCTGGCGGCGGTTGTTGAGAGCGGCTTCATCGGTGGAGGCGGAACCGCTGCGGAGGTGAGCGAGGATCGCGGAGCGGAGGTGGTCCAGGCCGGCGCCGGTGAGGGCGGAGGTTGGGAGCTCGTCTGGGGATGGGGGTGTTGCGGCGAGCAGGTCGACCTTGTTGGCTATGCGGATGGTTGGGCGGGTGTGAAGTAGTGGGTCGAGGTCGGCTAGCGGCGTGTTGTCGGTGGCGTCGCGGACTAAGAGGATGAGGTCGGCTTCGGCCAGGGCTTCTCGGGAGCGGGTTATGCCAAGGGCTTCGGCTTCGTCGATGGTTGGCGCGGTGTTTAGGCCTGCGGTGTCGATGAGATGGATCGGGATTCCGTTGAGGGAGAATATTTCTTCTATGGTGTCGCGGGTGGTGCCGGGGGTGGCGGTGACGATGGCCCGGTCGCGGTCGAGGAGGCGGTTGAAGAGGGAGCTCTTGCCGGCGTTGGGGCGGCCGACGAGGGCGAGGCGGATGCCGTTGCGCTGGATGCTGCCGTAGCGGAAGGTGTCGGCTAGCTGCTGGAGTGGTGTGGTGATGGCGGTTAGGGCGGTGGCGATGCGCTCGGTGGGCATGGTGTCTACGTCGTCGAGCTCGCCGGTTGCGAAGTCCATGCCGGCTTCGAGCATGGCGATGAGGTGGAGGAGCTGCTGCTTGATGGGAGCGATGCGGCGGGAAAGTGCGCCGCCGAGTTGCTGGGCTGCGGTGCGGGCCTGCGCGAGGGTCTGGGCGGCGATGAGGTCGTGGATGGCTTCGGCCTGGGTGAGGTCGAGGCGGCCGGCGAGGAAGGCTCGGCGGGAGAACTCGCCGGGTTCTGCCAGCCGGGCGCCGAGCGATAGTGCGCGGTGGACGATGTGGTCGAGGACGACGGGTGAGCCGTGGGCGGCGATTTCTACGAGGTGCTCGCCGGTGTAGGAGTTGGGGGCGAGGAAGGCGGTTGCGATGGCTTCGTCGATCGTCGTGCCGTCTTCGTCGAGGATTTTGGTGAAGCGGGCCCGGGTGTGTTCGAGGGGGGTGGCCAGGGTGAGGAGTTGCCGGGAGATGGTGAGGGCTTGGGGGCCGGAGAGGCGGACGATGCCGATGCCGCCGCGGCCGGGGGGGGTGGAGATGGCGACGATGGTGTCGGGCTGGTACACGTCTTCAGGGTTACATACTGACGGGTAGGTGTGCCCCCCAGATTCGGATATGCAAAATATGTCTTCTAAAGGGGTTAGGTCTGGCAGATCAGGCTAAGATATCCCTTCTAAAGGGGTTACGGGTAAGGGGGGGAATCTCTGGGGGTAGCTGGCTGGTCTTGCAGATGCCGGGGTGGTGGCCTGGTTCGAGCCCTGTTAACAGGATAGCGGGTGGGGGGAATAAGTACGCCAAGTATTTTGGAGAGGA
The DNA here is from genome assembly GCA_903873705.1 of uncultured Acidobacteriota bacterium. Classification (GTDB taxonomy): domain Bacteria; phylum Acidobacteriota; class Terriglobia; order Terriglobales; family Acidobacteriaceae; genus Granulicella. The sequence goes on along the minus strand of CAIQPK010000055.1, from coordinate 49,468 downwards.
ATCGGCAGTGGTGGCACGGTTTTTGGGGGTTTTGCAGAGGTGGAGGGGGTTGACAGGAATTTTGCGAGTCGCCGCGTGGGTGGACACGGGGCCGTGGAGGCGGCGACAGAAGGCAATCTTGTGGCTTCGGCTCCGCCCGCGCTCCGGCCTGCGGCAGCGTGGACGGTAACTGGGCTCGAAGCGGTTGGTGGGCGGCTCTTAACGTAAGAGGGCCCATTTTCGGACCAGGGCTGTCCTTTCGGGGAAGAAGTCGGGTCGGTCGGAAGTGGTTGGTTGATTTTGTGGCGACCCATCCGTGACGGCCCGAGTGTCATGGATGGGATCCCATAAGTGGAGGGGACCTTCTTATAGTGGCCCGGTAAGCTGGAGCAGGTTGGTGAAGGATTTATTAGGCTTACGCCGGGCGCTCTGGCGCGGATGCCGACTTGATTGCGCGATGGGGCTGCACCTGCTAACTTCAAGCCCACATCTCTTGAAGCGCAGGTCTCATCATGCTTTCACGCTCCGCCCTGTTTTTGTTCGCCGTTTCCACTCCTTCCTTCCTGATCGCCCAGACGTCAACTCCGTTACCGCCTTCGCCGCTCGATGGTCCGGCGTTTTCGCTTTCGGCTGCCGCTATACGTACGGCCAGTGCGGCTGTTGCTTACGACAAACTTTCGGACGTGACGATCCTTTATGAGGAAGCGGACTACCGCATTGCACCAGCGGGGACGCTGAGCTACAGCCATCGGCTGATCTATCGGCTGGAGACGCCGCGGAGCGTTGAGAACTGGGCGGAGATTTCGCTGGACTGGGATCCGTGGTATCAAACTCCTTCGCAACTTCACGCACGTGTGCTGAGCAGCAGCGGCGCGTTCGTAGAACTGGACCAAAAGACAATCACCGATGCACCGCTGAACACGAACCAAGAGGACGGAACGTATACGACGCAGCGGGTGAGGAAGGCGCCGCTTCCTGGGCTCGCTGTGGGCTCGATTGTGGAAGAGGTGGTTTCGGAGGACGAAACGCGGCCTTACTTTGCGGGTGGATCGGTGTATCGCTATGCGTTCACGGACGGCGCACCAACCGAGCGCGAGAAGGTGGTGGTTGACGTTCCGGCTAACGTGCCATTCAAGGACCACGTTGCCAACCTGGCGGAGCTTGCGGTGACGCGTACGGAAGCCGGAGGTATGCGGCGCATCGTTTACGAACTGTCGCACCATGCGGCAACGGTCGACGGTGACATTGATCTTGCCAGCACGACCACGCCGGAACCGACGGTGGAGTTTTCTACGGGCGCCTCGTGGGCTGCCGTTGCCCAAAGCTATGGGGCGCTGTCTGACGCGCACATCGTGCTGGAGCAGGTGACAGGATTGCTGCCAGCCACACCGCCGAGTTCGCGGCTGGCTACGATTCAACAACTGGTAAAGCGGCTGCATAAGGAAGTCCGCTATACGGGCATCGAGTTCAATGAAGCGCAGTTGACGCCGCAGTCGCCAGCGGAAGTGCTGAAGCGCCACTACGGCGACTGCAAGGACAAGGCGACGCTGCTGGTGACGCTGCTGCGCGCGGCTCATATTCCGGCGGACCTGGCACTGCTGGCTTCGGGCTTCAGCAGCGACGTGAACCCGGACCTGCCCGGGATGAACCGCTTCAACCATGCGATTGTGTACGTTCCTGCGGCGGGAAGCGAGCCGGCGCTGTGGATCGATGCGACGGCGGAGTTCAATGCGGTGGGCACGCTACCGGAAGCTGACGCCGGACGTCTGGCGCTGATCATTGCGCCAGACACGTCGGCACTTACCATGATTCCGGCAGCGGTGCCGGAAGACTCAATGGTGGTTGAAACGCGCGAGTTCACGCTGGGCGAAATAGGCCCGGCGCATGTGGTGGAGACGTCGGAGACCACGGGGCATATGGACGCGTCGTACCGTTCGGAGTATGGCGGTGCGGCGAACAAAAAGGTGAAGGACAACCTGGAGCAGTATGTGCAGACGGCTTACACGGCGGACTCGCTGGCCGGCATGACGCATGGCGAGAGTACGGACCTGTCCCAGCCTTTCAAGCTGACGTTGACGGTGGACGGCGCGCGGCGTGGATCGACGTCACTGACCGACGCCGCGGTGGCGATTTTTCCTACGAACACGCTAAATGGGCTGCCGAAGTGGATTCGCACGGCGCCGGTGCCGTTGCCCGATAACGCGACCGCAGAGCAGAAGCAGGACCGCGCGTTGGCCGAAGCGCAGCGCAGCCCGACGTACGAGATCAGCCCGTTCATTACGGAACAGCGGTACCGGATCCACGCACCGGCCGGGTTCACAGTGCGCGGCCTTCCGCCGGACCGTACGACGGCGATCGGACCGGGGACGCTGACCGAGCATTACGCGTTGGAGTCGCCTACGCTGGTGACGGCGACGCTGCGTTTCACGACGGGCAAGGCCGTCGTGACGACGCAGGAAGCGCTGGCGATGCGGCAGGCGGTGGCCGAGGCTTCGCGGCGCGAGACTATCCTGATCGGATTCGACCAGACTGGTGCCAAGCTGCTTTCTGATGGCAAGATCAAGGAGGCGCTGGTGGCCGACCAGGCGGCGATTGCCGCTAATCCCAACTCCGCGCTGGCGCACGTGCGGCTGGCGCGGGCGCTGCTGGCCGTGGGAGTGGGCGACATGGCGCGCACGGAGGCGGCGCGGGCTGTAGAGTTGGAGCCCAAGTCTGCCGCGGCGCTGCTGACGCAAGGATGGGTGCTGGAGCATGACCTTCTGGGCGAGCGGTTCGGCCTGGGCTATGACCGGGCGGGCGCTATTGCGGCGTTCAAGAAGGCGGTGCCACTGAACTCGGAGGACTTCGACCCGCGCCTTGATCTGGCGATTCTTTACGAGTTCACTAACCAAGGCGGGCGCTACGTGGGATCGCCGAACCTGGCCGATGCCCTGGCACTGTACCGCAACCTGATTGAGACGGAGTTGAAGAAGAACTCGAACCAGGTACCGCAGTATCGCTTGAACCTGGCTTACTCGCTGCTGTTCCACCACGACTACAAAGAGCTGGATGCGCTGCTACAGGACATTCCAGTCGGCATCAATCACTCGACGCTGGCGATTGCTTCGGCAGTGGCGCAGAAAGATGCGACCGCGGGAATTGCTGCGGCCGATCATCTCAATGTGAGCGTCGATGACCGGAACAAGGGACTGGTTTCAGCGGGGAACTACCTGGCGCAGCTGGGGCTATATCCGCAGGCATCGGCGATGCTGGCTGCGGGATTGCAGGGGCAAAAGGATGCGCCGACGATTGCGCAGCAGGTTGAGCTGTTCAAGAATCTGCATCGCGTTCCTGTGGCGTCGCCGCCGGCGACATCAGCGGAGGCGATGGTGTTCAACTCGCTGAACCTGGCGATCACGGGAGGCGATCGCAAGGCGATGGCGGCGGTGGTGACGCCGCATGCTTATCTGACGCCAGGTGCGTTTGAGCGAGACCTGGACAAGGGGATGCAAAGCGCGGGGATGCTGCATGGGGTGGCGGCGAACTCGGGGATGTCAGAGGTGGTGTTGCGGGACATCATCCTGGGCGGAATGACTATCAAAGCAACAGGAGATGATGCTGCGGGGTATCGCGTGCTGACGCAGTTTATCGGCGGACAGAACTCCAATATTTTTGTGGTGCGCGAGGATGGCGCGTTCCGCGTGGTGGCGGATGGCGATCACGATACGGCGCAGGTGGGGGCGTTTGTACTTTATGCGCTGGACCATAACGAGGCGGGTGTGGCGAAGTCGATACTGGATTGGCGGCGCGACCTGATGCACAAAGGCGGAGGCGATGATGCGCTTTCGGGGCCGCTTCTGCCGCGGTTCTGGACGGTGGGGAGCACGCGCGAGGGAGCGGATTCGCCGGAGGCGATGCGGGTTGCGGCGGCTTCATTGCTAATGGGGTCAATGGGGATCAAGCCGCTGCTGGATGGGTTGGCGCCGCTGCGGGATAAGGCTGCGGGTGCTCGGCAGACTGACCTGGACCTGCTGCTGGCGGAAGGGTACCTGGGAGTGGAACAACCAGCGGCGGCGCTGCCCTATATTGCGCACCTGCTGGATGCGGAGCCGGACTCCGTGACGGCGCAGTCGCTTGCCGGGCAGGCTTACGCGCAGAGCGGGGACTTCAAGGGGTGGCAGGCTATGCTGGCTCCGCTGCTGGCGAAGAAGCCGGGGGACCCAGACCTGCTGCGGGCGCGGACACGGATGCTGATCGCGCAGCACGATTTTGCGGGGGCACGTGCGGCGCTGAAGCCAGTGTTCGATTCGGGTCACGTCACGAGCTCCGACTACAACCTTTATGCGTGGCTGGGGCTTTTCGACGATCAGCTGGGACCGGATATTACCGATGCTGCGCAGCATGCGAATATGGCGTCGAAAAACAGCAGCTTTGCCGATCTGCATACGATGGCGTGCGTGTATGCGGCGCAGGGCAGAGTGACGGAAGCGCAGCAGGTGCTGGCGCAGGCGATCAAGGCGGCGAACCTGAGCCAGCCAAACTCCGCGGTGTGGTACGCGCTGGGGCTGTTGTATGAGAACTACGGCTTGCGGGATGCGGCGCTGGCGGCTTATGGGCGTGTGAAGGCGCATGAGTTCGATGACCACACTTTTGTGGACGCGGGGTCGACGTATCTGCTCGCGCAGAAGGGCGTGGCCCGGCTGGGCGGAGGGATGCAGCCACAGGGGAGCGCGGCTAGACGTTGAATTTGAAGAAGAGAATGTCGCCGTCTTTGACTACGTATTCTTTGCCTTCGCTGCGGAGGAGGCCTTTTTCTTTTACGGCTTGTTCGCTGCCGTAGAGGAAGAGGTCGGCGCAGGCGTAGCAGTCGGCTTTGATGAAACCGCGTTCGAAGTCGGAGTGGATGACGCCGGCGGCGCCGGGGGCTTTGGTGCCTCGTTTGATGGTCCAGGCGCGGACTTCCTGGACTCCGCTGGTGAAGTAGGTGATGAGGCCGAGGAGGCGGTAGGCGGCGTGGATGAGGCGGTTGAGGCCGGGCTCTTCCAGGCCGGCGGCTTCGAGGAACTCGGTGCGCTCGGCGGGTTCGAGTTGGGCGATTTCGGCTTCCATGGCGCCGCAGATGCGGACGACTTCAGAGCCCTCTTCGGCGGCGCGCTGGGCTACTAACGCTGTAAATGCGTTGCCCTCCGAAATGCCGGCTTCGTCGACGTTGGCGACGTAGAGCTGGGGCTTCATGGTGATGAGGAAGAGGTCGCGGGCGACGAGTTTTTCCGGCTCGTCGAGGTCGGCGGTGCGGGCGGGCTTGCCGGCGTTGAGGACTTCGAGGAGTTTCTGGATGGTGGAGAGCTCGGTCTTGGCAGCGGCGGTGGCGGCGTTGGATTTCGCGGCCTTTTCGGCTTTGTTGAGGCGCTTTTCTACGGTGTCGAGGTCGGCGAGGAGGAGCTCGGTGTTGATGACGTCGATGTCGGAGAGGGGGTTGACCTGGCCGGCGACGTGGATGACTTCGGGGTCGGTGAAGCAGCGGACGACGTGGAGGATGGCGTCGGTTTGGCGGATGTGGGAGAGGAACTGGTTGCCGAGGCCTTCACCTTTGCTGGCGCCTGCGACGATGCCGGCGATGTCGACGAACTCCATGGTGGTGGGGACGATGGAGTTGGGTTTGACCATGGTGACGATGCGGTCCATGCGGGTGTCGGGGACGGGGACGATGCCGACGTTGGGGTCTATGGTGCAGAAGGGGTAGTTCGCTGCCGCGGCCTTGGATGAGGTGAGGGCGTTGAAGATGGTGGATTTTCCCACGTTGGGGAGGCCGACGATTCCGCAGTTCAATGGCATGCTTTTGGTTCCTTAAACGGTCTGTCCTATTTGAACATGGGGCGGGGTTTGGTTCTTTGGGTGGGATGGGCGCATCTAGAGAGAGCAATGACAAATGCAAAGGCCTTGACGCAAGGTGCGCTAAGTTTAGGCGCTAGTTTTCGCGAAGGTGGCGGAGGAGGGTGTGATGGAGATTGGGATTGATAGTTTTGTGGCTACCGTGGTGGGGTCGGAGGCTGAGGCTCCGGCGCGTGGTGCGGTGCGAGTGGCGCAGTTGATGGAGGAGATGGAGCTGGCGGATCGCGTGGGGCTGGATGTGTTCGGGATTGGGGAGCATCATCGCGAGGAGTACATTGCTTCGTCGCCGGCGGTGTTGCTGGCGGCGGGAGCGGCGCGGACCAGGCGGATCAAGCTGGCGAGCGCGGTGACGGTGCTGAGCTCGGATGATCCGGTGAGGGTGTTTCAGGATTTTGCGACGCTGGACCTGATTTCACAGGGGCGGGCGGAGATCATTGTGGGGCGGGGATCGTTTGTGGAGTCGTATCCGCTGTTCGGGTTCGACATGCAGCATTACGATGAGCTGTTTGCGGAGAAGCTGGACCTGCTGCTGAAGCTGCGGGAAGAGACGCGGGTGACGTGGGCGGGGAAGCATCGTTCGTCGCTGAGCGGGCAGGGGGTCTGGCCTCGGCCGCTGCAGGCGCGGCTGCCGATACGGCTGGGGGTGGGTGGGACGCCGCAGTCGTTTGCGCGGGCGGGATTGCTGGGGCTGCCGTTGACGGTGGCGATTATTGGCGGCGAGCCGCATCGGTTTCGGCCGCTGATTGATCTTTACCGGAAGGCGGGGGAGCAGGCGGGGCATGCGGCTTCATCGCTGACGGTGGCGGTTCATGCGCTGGGGTTTGTGGGGGAGACGGACGAGGAGGCGGCGGAGGATTTGTGGCCTTCGCATTTTGAGACGTTTTCGCGGATCGGTCGGGAGAGAGGATGGGCGCCAACGACGCGGGCGGCTTTTGATGCGCAGCGGGGGCCGACGGGGGCGTTTGTGGTGGGGTCGCCGGAGACCGTGGGGGCGAAGATGCGGCGGATAAGCGAGGCGCTGGGGGGCGTGGAGCGGGTGACGCTGATGATGAGTGGCGGGTCGCTGGCGCACGCGAAGATGCTGAAAGCGATTGAGTTGATGGGGACGCGGGTGAAGGGGATGGTGTAGTTCCGGGTCGGGGAGGGCATACCCCAGGGGCTGAAGCCCCTTTCGTGGCGGGCGTATGAGACCCAAGGCTGAAGCCTTGGGGTACCTCAGAAGCAAGGGCAAAGGCAAAGACAAAGACAAAGATAAAGACAAAGACAAAGACAAAGACAAAGACAAAGACAAAGACAAAGACAAGGGCAAGGGCAAGGGCCACCGGCACCGGCACCGGCGACGGCAAGGGCAAGAACAACGGCAACCGCTTTGACGCAATGTTCGCGAAGTTGGCGAAGTTTCGCGAAGTAGAACACGGAACGACAAGGGCGCGGCATGAATGGGGCACCCGGCGGTTGTGGCGGTGCTTGCTAAGAACGGGAGAAAAGCCGGTCCTTCGCTGGGGCTCAGGATGACAATTTCTCTTTGAGAAATTGTCTAAAAAAGCCAACCTACCAGGTGAAGCCGCCGGAGGGTGGGGGCCAGGTGTTTAGCATTTGGCGCATGAGGACGATGCGGCCGAAGTGATAGGCGTTGTGGGCGGCGAGGGAGATGAGTTGGTCGCGGATGGTCATGGAACGGAGCGGCTCGCCGGGGCGGGAGGTGCAGAGGATGGGATCGTCGAGCGAGGTGAGGTCGCGGGCGTGGGAGGCGGCTTCGGCGCTGCAGCTGCGGAAGCGCTTGCAGAGCTGATGCCAGGTTTCGGCGGCGGTCTGCTCGGGTCCGGGGAAGGGGAGCGTCATGTTGGCGGGGAAGGGCGTCTGGGTGCCTCTGATCCAGTCGAGGGAGACCTCCTGCCAGTAGCAGATGTGCCATAGCTCGGCGTAGATGGAGCGGGGGGCCTGGGCAATGACGTGGTGTGCCAGTTCGTCGGACAGGCCTTCGATGATGTGTTCCGGGGAGACGGCGTAGCTGTCGCGGATGAGGGCTTCTTCGAGTTCGTTCATAGCGGTCCTCCTTGTCCCATGAAAGGAAATACGCGTGTCGGATGTCATTCGTCAATGAAGACTTGTGGATGCGGTGGGTGACGGGTAGGCTGGGTGGGAAAGAACGAGGTGAAGGATGCGGCGAATGAGTTTGATGGTGGCGGCGGCGATGGTGTTGTCGAGCGGTGTGGCGATGGCGCAGATGGCGGGAATGGCGATGCCGGCGGCGACTCCTGCACCGGCGGCAGGGCCAGCGGCGGAGGCTAGGCGGAGCTATGAAGCGGTCAAGGTGAATGTGCTGAAGTCGGCTGAATTGATGCCGGCGGACGCATTCACGTCAAAACCGCTGCCGGATGTGCGGACGTATGCCCGGATTCTGAACCATGTGACGGAAGCACAGTTGACCAGCTGCAATGTGATGAACGGCGATGCTCCGGGCAAGCCGCCTGCGGATACGGATGACAAGGCGACGATCGTGGCGGCGCTGAAGGCGTCGTTTGACGCGTGCGATAAGGCTTATGGCGCGTTGACCGATGCGAACCTGGCTGACGTGATGACGATCTTCAAGTCAAAGCGGTCGCGGATCAGCGTCGTGTGGGGGAATACCTCGCACGATAGCGAGCAGTATGCGCAGTTGGCGCTTTATCTGCGGTTGAAGGGGATTACGCCGCCGAGCAGTGAGAAGTAGTGGGTAGAGGGTAGAGGGTAGAGGGTAGAGCGTAGAGCGTAGAGAGTGAATAGTGAATAGTGAATAGTGAATAAAGCAAAGGCTAAGCAACAACAGAAGCAGATTCCCTTCGGGAATGACAGAAAGAAAGGTAAAGGTAAAGGTAAAGGTAAAGGTAAAGGCAAAGGCGAAGGCAAAGGCAAAGGCAACGGCAAAGGCAACGGCAACGGCAACGGCAAGTGCAAATGCAACGGTAAGTGCAAAGGCAAGTGCAAAGGCAACGGCAAGTGCGAATGCGGGGATCTCTCCACTGCGCATCGCAATGTGCGCGATGCTTCGGTCGCGATGACGGTTGCGGGTTTTTTGAGCGGTGTACTGGAGCGATCAGTGGTTGAAGTGAATGCCGGGGCCGAGGATGGCGATGTAGGCTCCGCCGAGGATGATTGCGGCAACCCACCAAAGGGGTTGCCGCTTTACCGTTAAGGGGTTGGTGGGGGGTGTGGGGGGCATGAGGGAGTCGGCCCACATGAGGCCGGAGGAGCCGCCGAAGGCTGCGGGGATAGTGGAGATGAGGAGGAGCTTGATGCCGAGGGGGTCGAATGCGCCGGCGATGCAGCTGAAGATGCCGGCGGCGTAGTAGGGGAGGCGGCTGGTGGTGTTGTAGTCGGCGCGGCCGGGGGTGAAGGGACGGACGGCGATGGCGAGCAGGCCGGCGGTGAAGCGGTAAAGCGCGATGCCGAAGAGGACCATGGCGATGCGCAGGGCGATGTAGTGCGGGAGGCCGTGAATGACGGCTTCCCAGTCGCCGAAGCCAATGATGCCGGAGAAGAGGAAGTAGCCGGCACCGGGGAGGAGGTTGAGCGCGGCAAAGATCCAGAGGAAGTAATGGAGGTTGGCGTGGCGAGCCGTGCGCATGGCCGGAATGCGGGTGGCGAGGAGCGCGGCGGCGCCTACGGTGAGGTTGACCAGGGTGCCGCCGGCATCGACGAGGCGGTCGGGCGTGATCGAGGAGAGGTGGTTGCTGGTGAGCTCGGTGGGGATGTCTCCGCGGAGCCAGGCGGTGACACCGTGGCCGACGCCTTCGTGGAGCAGGGTGGCCGAGGCCGAGGCGATGACGGCCATGGCGATGATGGTGGCCTTGCTGTGCGGGGAGGGCATGGCTGCCACTGTATCGCATGAGCGCGGATGTGCGAAGGTGTAGGGATGATGAGGCTGGCGTTGGCGGCGGTAAGCCTGGTGTGTTCGGCGATGCTGATGGGGTGCGTGGTGGTGGGGTACTCGAATAGTGGCGGGTGGTTTGTGTGGCCGCGGGGGTTGGGGGTGGTGCTGGCGATACTTTTTGTGGTGTTGCTGCTGAGGCGGCGGCGGTGAGGGCTTTCTAGTTGACGGGAAGGTCGGGGTCGGGTGGTGGGTTGAGGATGCAGGGGATGTTAAGGGAGTGGGCGGCGGGGCGGGAGTAGTAGAGCTTGAAACCGGGGAGTGCCGGGTCGGTGGTGGCGCAGGTGTACTCGGGTAGATGCCAGAGGAAATTGGTGTTGTTGACCCAGGGGCTTCCTCCGGGAGCGAAGGCGACGAAGTGCGCGTTGGCCGGGACGTGGGCGCGGAAGGCGGCGTCAGTGGGTGGGTAGCCGCCGGCGGCGTGGTTCCAGAGGCCGTAGACGCCGTTGTAGATGTTGTCGTCGGCGAGCAGCTGGGCGGTGGGGAACCAGGGGAAGTAGCCCTGGCCGGGGTGTTGGCGGATGTAGTTGAAGGCGACGTTCTGGTCGGTGTTGGCGAGGCCGCGGAGGCGGCCGGGGATGGCGGCGGCGAGCGGGGCTTCGATGGTGGCGCAGGCGATGGCGGCGACGAGAAGGAGGGATTTTACGAAGCGCGCGAAGTGCGGATCGGGCTCGGTAGCGAGTTTCTGCAGGAGCAGGGTGAGGGCGAGGAGCAGGAAGAGGGTGCAGAAGCTGAGGTTGTTGGTATCGCCGCCTACCTTGGAGTAGCTGATGAGGGAGAGGGGGATGAGGCAGAGTCCGACGAGGAGAGAAGCGATCCAGAGCTGGCCGCGGACGGCTGCGCGGAGGGCGGCGAGCGAGGGGCGGCGGGTGGTGGCGTGGAAGAGGATGTAGGCGGCGAGGGGGAGGATGAGGGCGAGGTCGTCGCGGGCGAAGGTGCGGTAGGAGTAGAAGAGTTCGACGAGTTTGGAGGGGTGCTTCCAGGGGTGGTGGCTGGGGATGTCGAGCAGGTTGATGGCGATGGACCGCCAGCCCCACATGAGGCTGAAGGCCGCTCCCATGAGCGCGGTGACCGATGCGGCGTAGACGCTGAAGCGGGCGAAGGCTCGGGGGCCTTCTGCGATGAGGTAGTAAAGGCCGAGGCCGAGTGCTACGCCGACTAACGGCTGCTTGGCCCAGACGGCGAGCGCGGAGAAGAGGGCGGAAAGTGCCATGCCGACGTAGGGCCTTCGGGTTCGGAGTGAGGTGGAGGTGACGGCGATCATGGCATAGAAGAGTGCGGGGCCGTCGGCGTGGACGCGGAGGCAGGCGTACTGGGTGGAGTCGATGAGGCAGACGAGGAATGCGGTGGTGAGGAAGGCGAGCAGGACGAGCGAAGGGCGGCGCGGTGTCTGGCGGAAGTGGAGCAGGAAGATAGCGGCGAAGGAGAGCAGGGCGGTGAGCGCGGAGCCGATGAGGACGGCGGCTACGGGCGTATGTGCGAGCGTGGCCGGGAGGTAGGTGAGGGCGGTGACGGGGCCGTACATGGTGCTGAGCAGGACGCCGCCGCGGGGCTCAGGGAAGAGCGTGAGGCCGCGGGCCAGCATGAGGGAGGGCAGCAGGCGCTGGGCGTTGAACTCCCAGTAGGGGGCGTCGAGGACGCGGTAGGCGATGGTGCCGAGGAGGCCGAGGGTGAGCGCGGCGAGGGTGACGGGGAAGGTGAGTGGGCGCGAGGAGGCAGGCGCGGTTGGGGGTGCTTCGGTCGATGGTGCGGCCTGGAGAACGGGCATGGCTGCCTCTGGAGGGAGTATCTCCATTTTACGCAGATGGGCTGGGGCCGGCGGAGATTTCTTATGGGGGAGGCAGAGGTAAGTGCTGCGTGGCAAGCAGCTTGCATTTCTCGTCCCACTAAGCGCAGAGAATGCTCTGTACAGCAAAAGGCACGGTCGGGCATACTGTTGGCTCCGATCCTGCCTGCTCCCGTACCGCGCCCAGAACTTATTGCTCCCATGACCTCAACGGGGACGAATGCGTCTGGTTCGATCAGTAATCAGCACCTTTTGGAAGATGGAGAAATGCGATGCAACGAGCACTTCTGAGCTGTGCCCTTTTCACCTTGTCGTCAAGCGTTGCGTACTCGCAAATGAGTATGCCCACCACCCATGCTGCGATGGCCCCTGCTCCCACGGCAGCGAATAAGGCGCCGGCAGTTGCGCCGAGTGCGCCTGTCTCACCTTTGGCGAGTGCGTTTTCGGCCGTGGCCGCGAGTGCGCCGGCTGGCGATGCCAAGGGCAAGCCCCAGCCCAATGGGCCGACGTACATCTGGGCGACCGATGTGCAGGATGTGCTGAAGGACCAGCCCACGGGCGATCATGATTTGAAGAGTGTCGACATTGGCAAGCTGAACTTGTCGGTTGGCGTGGTCTCGCACCATAAGGAGGCACCGAGCGCCGATGGCTCGGCGGGGTGCATCTTGCATCACGGCCAGACAGAGGCTTATGTGGTGATCGAGGGATCGGGGACGCTGGTGACCTCGACCGAGATTTACGACGCCGCGGAAGCGGAGAAAACCAGCACCGTCTACACGACGTACAACGGGCCGTCTACTCATGCGCGGATCAAGACCGGTGAACGGCACGTGGTTCATGTGGGCGACGTGGTGATTATTCCGCCGGAAGTATGCCATGGCTGGGCGGATGTTCCGGAAAGCGTTGTGTACCTGACGGTGCGGCCTGACCCTGAGCGGTCACTGCCTATCGGGTATGTGAACCCGCACATTAAGAAGTAGAGCAGGCGTCCGGGTGTGTACAGTCGCTGGCGCGGTCGGGCATACTGTTGCCTCCGATTGAAGCTGCGTAGTTTTGCGCGCCAAACTCATTAATCGTCCCCGAGATAGGTATGGGCCGAATGGCAATGCTTGATATTTAGTCAGCAATTCAGGAGACGGAGAATCGTAATGCAAAAAACCATTTTGACGTTAGCCCTATTCGCCTTGTCGCAAACGATGGGCTATGCCCAGGACGCCAAACCCAAGGCACCGTTTTTCCCCTCCGAAACGCAGAAGAATGCGGCTGGACGTCCGGCAGGCTGGCCGGATGGATGGGACCAGCCGAAGGCCGATCCGAAGCGTCCCACGCCCAAGCCGAATGGAGCTACGTTTATCGAGCGCGGCGATGTTGAGGATGTGCTGAAGGCGATTCCTCAGGGCGACCACTGTTTGAAGAGCGTCGATATCGGCAAGGAGAATTTGTCGGTGGGGGTGGTGGCTTACGGGCAGCGCAAGAAGAATGCGGATGGCTCGACCAACGTGATTGTGCACCACGGACAGACGGAGACGTACCTGATTGTGTCGGGGTCGGGCTTTCTGGTGACCGGAGGGACGGTTTATGACGGGGTGGAGTTGACCAACGACAGTGCCGCCAAGACGACCTACAACGGGCCGTCGCTTAATGGCAGGGTGAAGGCTGGGGATGGCTCGATTCGGGAGGTGAAGCCGGGGGATGTAGTGATTATTCCGCCGGATGTGCCGCATGGCTGGCTGGAGGTGCCGGAGCATATCGAGTACATGACGGTGCGGCCTGATCCGGAACGGTTTCTGCCGGCGGGGTATGTGAATCCGCATATTAAGAAGTAGGGATGGGTAGTGCTTATTGTTTAGGCGGGCGAGGCTGGGGTTCTGGTCTCGCCCGTTGGATTTAAGGGATGACGTTTGACGCTCCCATGGACGAACTGTACATTTCAAACAGGTGAAGTGAAGAGTTTATGGCGACGCAGACGATTGAGAAGCGCGATGCTGGTGTGGTTTCGATGCTTCATGCGCGATCGCATTTTGGAAAGCTGCTGGAGCAGGTGGATGAAGAGCAGCGGTCGCTGGTTATCGAAAAGCGCGGTGCGCCGAAGGCCGTGCTGTTGAGCCTTCGCGACTACGTGAAGATGGCGGCCCCGGAACCGGAGGTGCTGCGGCTGATTGGGGAAGCGTCGCAGCGTAATGGGACCAGTCGTATGACTTCGCGACAGATTGACGCGGAGATCAAGGCGGCGAGGGCGGCGAAGCGGGCTAAGAAGCGGTAATGCTGCCGCTACGGCTGGTGTTCGACACGAATGGGATTGTGTCGGCGGCGCTGACGCCGCTGGGGTTGCAGCGCACTGCGCTGCTGTTGGCGATGACGAAGCCGGCGAGGCTGTATGTGTCGGCTGAGATATTGGAAGAGTATGCCGAGGTGCTGGCGCGGCCGAAGTTCAGGATTGCAAAGGGAGCGCGGCTGCAGTTGCTGCAGCTCATCGAGAATCGAAGCCACCTGGTGGTGCCGAAGCGAAGGATTGCGGTGTGCAGTGATCCGGATGACGATGTGTTTCTGGAGTGCGCTGATGCGGCTCGGGCGGACTATTTAATTACGGGGAATGTGAAGCACTTTCCTGCGTTCTGGAAGAGCACGAAGGTGATTACGGCGCGGGAGTTGGTGGGGTTGGTGGCGCCGCATCTGGTGGGGTGCTAACTAAGTCATCTGGTCGCTTTTGGATCACAAGAAAGCAAGCGTCTGATGCACATTTTGGGTCGTAATGGGTCTCTAAATCGAAAGGCTCGAACCAAGGCTGATTGGAAAGTCTAATCGAACAGTCATCGATCCAAGAAGCTCTTTTCATTCTTGGAGCGTGCTGGTAGACGATGAGTTCATCTCTTTTTTGGAGGGCACGGCAAACTCTGTGAAGATCGGAGTAAAGAACGTGCTTACTGCTCGGTCTCTTTACAGGTTGGATACCCGTGTCTGGATCGATGAATATTAAGACGGAGCCCTTAGTTTGCAGCTCAGTTATACGATCGACCGCTTCCGCAAAATAAGCTCGAGCAGTTCCGACGTGATAGTCAGAAAGCACTGAAGTGTAGCGACCCGAGAACATCTTGCGAACAAGGTCTAAATTTTTGTATTCATCAAAAAAAGCCTTAACGGTTGGATGGATATGCTCTGGAAGTTCATCTGGTCGAGACATCGCAATATAGCAAACAGAGTCATGTCCTTGGGACTTGCCAAAGACAAAATTCCATTTCGCGTAGTCACGTGAATCACCGAACCATTGTTTTCGCATAATTATGGATAAATGCGGTTGAGGGTTCTGGCGAAGGGGATGGTTTCGCGGACGTGGTCCAGGCCGCAGATCCAGGCTACGCAGCGTTCTATGCCCATGCCGAAGCCGCTGTGGGGGACGCTGCCGTATTTGCGGAGGTCCAAGTACCACTGGAAGGCGTCGAGGGGGAGGTTGTGGGCTACGATGCGGGAGTGGAGTAGGTCGTAGTCGTCTACGCGCTGGGAGCCGCCGATGATTTCGCCGTAGCCTTCGGGGGCGAGGACGTCGACGCAGAGGGCCTTGGTGGGGTCGGCGGGGTCGGGTTGCATGTAGAAGGCTTTCACGGCGGCGGGGTAGCGGTGGACCATGACGGGTTTCGAGAATTGATTGGAGATGTAGGTTTCGTCGGGGGAGCCGAAGTCGTCGCCGTAGGTGTGGGCGTTTTCGAGGAGGCCCTTGGCGTGGGCGTCGAGGAGCATTTGGTGGGCTTCGTCGTAGGAGAGCTTGGGGAAGGGGACGCGTTCGCCGTCGGGGCCGGGGGCGATGACGGCTTCCAGCTTGGTGATGTCCTTGCCGATGACCTTGAGGTCGGCCTGATGGGATTCGAGGACGCGCGTGACGATGTGCGAGAGGAAGTCGTCGGCTAACTGCATGAGGCCTTCGAGGTCGAGGTAGGTGACTTCGGGCTCGATCATCCAGAACTCGGTGAGGTGGCGGCGGGTCTTGGATTTTTCGGCGCGGAAGGTGGGGCCGAAGCTGTAGACCTTGCCGAGGGCCATGGCGGTGGCTTCGACGTAGAGCTGGCCGGACTGGGTGAGGAAGGCTTTGTCGTCGCCGAAGTAATCCATCTCGAAGAGTTCTGAAGTTCCCTCACACGCATTCGGCGTCAAGATGGGTGGGTCGGTGCGGAAGAAGCCGTTGGTGTCGAAGTACTCGGCTGCGGCGCGCATGATGGTGGCGCGGACGCGGAGGATGGCCGACTGGCGCGGGGTGCGGAGCCAGAGGTGGCGGTGCTCCATGAGGAAGTCGGGGCCGTTTTCCTTGAGCTGGATGGGGAAGGGTGTGGCGTCGGGGATGCGCTGGGTGACGGTGAGTGCGGTGACCTGGAGCTCGAAGATGGCGGGGTCTTTGGGGTGCGCGCTGACCGTGCCGGAGACGATGAGGGAGGACTCGAGGGTGAGGTTTTTCAGCGTCTCGAAGAGCTCTTCGGAGACGGCGGCTTTGGGGACGATGCCCTGGATGGTTCCGGTGCCGTCGCGGAAGGTGGGGAAGAGGAGCTTGCCGGAGCTGCGGAGGTTGTAGAGCCAGCCGCGGAGGGTGACGGTTTGGCCTACGTGCTGGCCGATGGAGGCGATGGTGGTGAGGGTTTCGGGGGTGGTGTTGGTGGTCGGCATGGGATGTTCAGTTTACGCCGGGGAGGTGGGCCGCAGACAGCGGGTTCCAAACTGCAACCCAAGAACGTTCGTCGGAATTATTGAAGAACGTTCTTGATTGACAGGTCGGGTTGGGAGGCATCCAATGTGAATAAGCCTCCAGGTGGTTGCACACCGTGGCCTGGAGGGTTGTTGTTAGAGCAACAGCTTTATTGTGATTACCGCAGCAAGCAGGGTCACGATAACGATAGCGAGTAACAAGTTACCCGTTATTGAGATCGAGCCCTGAGCCTTGGCATTTCCCAGTTTGGCCATGGCACTAGTCTCCTTTCATACGGAACGCCCCGGAGCGACTACTCCGGGGCGTTCTCTGTTCGCGTGAGCGAACCTTGGACGTGCCGGATTTTGCTCTGCGCGTTGCAACCAGAAGGGAGACTGGGGAAGGATTGCACGGGTGGCGGGGGATTGCGGCGGCGACCCGAGTAGCTGGTGGCACTTCTTTCCCGAATCGGAATTATTAGGAGACGCAGGCGAACAGCAGATTCCTCCGCTTCGCTGCGGAATGACAATGTTGAAGGGGATTACTGGTTCCCGCTAAACCGTTGCCAGCATGGCGGTGAGGAGGGCGGTGCGTTGGGTCAGGTGGGCGCGTTCTATGTGCTCGTGGGACGCGTGGGCGCCGGCGCCTACGGCTCCCATGCCGTCTAGAGTGGGGGCGAAGGGGGCGGTGAAGTTACCGTCGGAGCCGCCTCCGGTGGCAGCTTCTTCGAGGTGGAGCCCTAGTTCGGCGGCTAGTTTGCGGGCTTGTTTGTAGAGGGCTACGGTGCCGGGCTTGCGCTCCATGGGGGGGCGGTTGATGCCGCCGGTGATTTCGAGTTTGCAGGCCTTGTCGCTAACGCGGAGAGAGTGCATGAGGCGGGTGATGGTGGCGGCGTCGGATGATTTGGCGATGCGGACGTCTACTTCAGCAATGCACTCGGAAGCGATGACGTTGGAGCGGGTGCCGCCGTTGATGACGCCGACGTTGACGGTGCGGCCTTTTGCGAGGTCGGTGAAGGTGGAGATGGTCTGGGTGAGGCGGGCCATTTCCAGGATGGCGGAGTGGCCGCTGGTGAAGTCGACGCCGGCGTGGGCGCCGATGCCGGTGACGCGGAGGTGGAAGTGGCCGACGCCTTTGCGGGCGGTCTTGTAGGCGAGGCCCTGGGCGGGTTCGAGAACGAATACGGCGGCGGCGGTCTGGGCGAGCTTTTCAGTTATGGGGCGGGAGACGGTGCTGCCTACTTCCTCGTCGGAGTTGAGGAGCAGGGTGACGGGGCGGGTGGCGTCATGTTCGTTGAGGATGCGGATGGCTTCGAGGGCCATCATGACGCCGACTTTCATGTCGAGGACGCCGGGGCCGTGGATTTTGCCGGCGGCTTCTCGCCAGGGCATGTGGGCGAGGGTGCCGAGGGGCCAGACCGTGTCGAGGTGACCGAGGAGGAGGACGCGGGGGCGTTTGGAGCGGGTGGGGCCGAAGCGGAGCTCGAGGACGTCGCCGAAGGCTTTTTGCTTGTGGCGCTTGATGGTGCCGCCGAGGGCGGGGACCCAGGAGGCGACGAGGTCGTTGGCGCGGTCGACGGCGGCTTTGTTGTCGGAGGGGGATTCGACTTCAACGAGCTGACGGAGGCGGGCGAGGAAGGTGGGCTGGCCGGCTTCGACGGCCTGCTGGATGGTCTGCATCTGCATGGAGGTTAGGGTAGCGGAAGATGAGGCCTGGCGACAGGGACAGCGACGGCAAAGGCGTTTCACGCGAAGGGCGCAAAGAAAGGCAGAGACACGCCAAGGGCGCGAAGGCTTCTGTAGGCTGCTCCGGGCTAAGTGATGTGTTTTCTGGCGATGCGGGGTACGGCACTTTTGTTTACAAGTCTTTTGAGAAAGAATGTGGTAAAAAAGCCACACTTGGAGTTTGGGTGGGTGCGTGTAGGCTGATTTTTATCTCGTGTCACGCCATTTTTTGAGGAGCCGCTTGGGCGCTGAGCCGCAGTTTGAACGCACGATCGCTTCGCCACTCGGCTTTCATGGCATTGGGCTGCACTCCGGTGCCGGGGTAACGCTGCGGCTGGTGCCGGCGCCGGCGGGGTCGGGGATTGTTTTTCGGCGGGTGGACCTGGACAACTTTGAGATTCCGGCGATCGGGCGGAACGTCGCGAAGGTGAGCTATGCGACGAGCCTGATGCGGCAGGGTGTGCTGATTTCGACGACCGAGCACCTGCTCTCGGCCTTGATTGGGCTGGGCGTGGATAACGTCATCGTCGAGGTGGACAACCTGGAGGTGCCGATCCTGGATGGCAGCGCAAAGCCTTACGTGGACGCGATTGTGGGCGCGGGGATGAAGGTGCAGCGGCGCAAGCGGGAGTACATCAAGATTCTGAAAGAAGTGGAAGTGCGGGAGGGGACGAAGTTTATCGGGGTGTATCCGGGGGAAGGTTATGGGATTCACTACACGATCGACTTTCCGGACCCGATTGGGCATGAGACGTTTATTGGCGACCTGGAGACGGGGGCGTATGCGGAGCTGATTGCGCCGGCGCGGACGTTCGGGTTTCGCGAGGATGAGCCGATGCTGCGGGATATGGGGCTGATCCGCGGGGCGAGCGATCAGTGCGCCATCATTATTGGCAAGGGTGAAGTGCAGAACGGGGAGCTGCGGTTTCCGGATGAGTTTGTGCGGCACAAGGTGCTGGATTTGATTGGCGACCTGGCGCTGGCGGGGCGGCGGATATGGGGACGCGTGGTGGCTGAGCGGGCCGGACATGCGATGCATACGGCGCTGGTGCAGCGGCTGATGGCAGATAGGTCGGCGTGGGTGCTGGCGCATCGGTATGAAGAGGAGCCGGTGGTGGAGAAGGCGAGTGGGATGCGGGCGCTGGTGGCTTCGCAGGCGTGAGGGGCGAGGGTTCAGGGCTCAGGGCCCAGGGTTCAGGGCCGAGGGCTCAGGGCCCAGGGCCCAGGGCCCAGGGTTCAGAAGGCGGAAGAGTGCGGGCGGCGGTGGCGTTGGGGTCGAATTTGCCGTCGGTGTTTGGGGGGCGGGAAGAGAATTTGGGGGAGGCGCTGCGGCGGTTGGTGGCGGTGGGACGGGTGGTGGCCGTTTCGGGGTTCTACGATACGGAGCCGGTAGGGTATTTGGAGCAGCCTCGGTTTTTGAATGCGGCGGCGGTGGTGGAGACGACGCTGGAGCCGGTGGAGCTGCTGCGCCGGTTGCTGGGGATTGAGCGTGAGATGGGGCGGGACCGGGCGGCGGTGGCGGCTAAGGGGCCTCGGGTGATTGACCTGGATTTGCTGCTGTTTGGGGACGTGGTGATGGAGACGGCGGAGCTGGTGGTGCCGCATCCGGCGATGGCGGAGCGGCGGTTTGTGCTGGAGCCGCTGGCGGAGATTGCGGGGGAGTGGCGGCATCCGGGGTTGGGGTCGACGGTGGGGGAGATGCTGGCGGGGTTGGGTTAGCGGGCGGGGATAGGTCGGGCTTTCAGCCCTCTGAACTTCTTTCGGTGGTGGACCCAGGGCTTCGCCCTGGGCTGGTATAGAGCGCGCCGTTGGCGCTTGTAGATTGGCAGATCGAAAATTTAAGAGAGCCAATCGCGCGGGCGATAAGGTTGCTCGCGTACCTCGTGGTGGGCACTGATCCTTAGAAGAAGGTCGTTGATGTCGTATGTAGATTTTGAGACTGAGATCATTTCTCCGTCGGTGGAGCGGAAGTCGTAGTAATAGGTTGTGCCGGAGTTAGGACCGCTGTCATGGTGTATTTCGTAGTGGTCGAGGCGCGACCAAGGGATCGTATGGATGCGGCCCAGACCGGAGCGATAGTGCATGGCTTCGTCATCGAGCCAGAGGTGGGTGTTGACGATGAACCCTGTCAACATGGCGAAACCGATTCCGAAGAGTAACGACCAGAGCCAGCTGTCCTTTACTGGGTCAGAGTACGATTCGACGCTGCTAACGATCGCTAGAGCAGCGCCGGTCATGAGTATCCATTCTGTGACGCGCGCTAAGGGTCGCAGCGGGATCATGAAGACGCCGGGCTTTTTGCTGGGGTCCTCGTCAAGCGAGAAGATCCAGCGAAGGGACACTCGTAGCAGTACCGCGACGATCGGTACGAGCGCAAACGGAATCCACGGGGGCTGGGAGCTCATGCCGGGATTCTATCGCGCGCTCTTCTCGAGTCTACGCAACCCAAAGGATCGGTTGGCGGATGGGGAAGTTGCGGATGACTTCGGGGTCGGTGGGGTCGGGGTTTAGGTTGCGCCAGAGGGTGAGGTAGTCGGGGTGCGCGCAGGCGAGGCCGCAAAAGAGCAGGCCGGGGGAGCGGACGGGCCAGGATTCCCAGTGCTGGATGTCGTGGGGGTAGGGCCAGGTGGATTTGTCGGCCAGGTAGGGGTAGAGGAAGTCGGCGGCGCGGCAGATGCTGCGGCCGTCGGGGAGAGTGAAGTGCGTCAGCGACGAGGGTCCAGGGTTCAGGGCCCAGGGTTCAGATGGCGCAGTGTGCGGGTCCGAAATGCGGGGATCTCTCCGCTGCGCGCTGCGCGCTCCGGTCGAGATGACGTTGTTTGAGGGTAGGGAAGACGAGAGGCTCCAGCAGAGGGTGGCCATGCAGTCGAAGTTGAAGATGGAGTAGCCATAGGGCTTGGTGCGGGCTAGTTCGCGGGGGAAGCTGCCGTTGGGGGCCATCTGGACGGGGAGTTGGATGGTGGTGAAGCGGGTGCGGAGGTCGGCTAGGGTGGCTGTGTCGTTGATGAGGCGGGCGAACTCGGCGGCCTGGAGGGACCAGCAGATGCTGTGGTTGTTGGTGGCATCGCGCTCTTTGATGCCGTTGGGGCTGGTGGTTAGCCAGAGGAGGTAGTCGCGGAACCATTGGTGGAGGGTGGTGAGCTCAGTGGGGGTGAAGAAGGCAGCGAGGAAGGTGGCGGCGCGGGCTACTTCGACGAGGTGGAGGGTGTCGATGATGCCGTAGGAGCGGCCGTGGACGCCGTTGCGGACGCCTTGCGCGTACTCGAGGTTGGGATTCATGCGGGTGGCGGGGGTGATGAACCAGGCGCGGAGGTGGGCGGCGGCGGCCTGGGCGTATGGTTTGTTGCGGGTGAGGACGAAGGCGGCGGTGAGCGCGGGGCAGGCCTGGGAGAGGCGGATCATGGCGCGGCGGTGGCCGTTGAAGTTGTCAGGGTTGGACTTGCCGTCGATCTCTTTGTAGGGGCCGGTGGGGTTGGCGGGGTTGGGCCAGAAGTAGTCGGATTCAGAGAAGAAGTCGTGCGGGCTGGGAGGGCGGTTGGGACTGGGTGGGGCGGGGAAGTCGGTTAGGGTTTGCGGAGGTTCGTGGAGGTAGAGGGCGGCCTGGCGGAGGATGCGGGTGCGGTCCTGGGTGGCTACGAGGGTGAAGGCGTCGGTGTGATGTGGTGCTGCGAGGAGTTGGCGGGAAGTGGCGGCGGCAGCGGCGGAGAGGGCGATGAAGCTGCGGCGGGTGAGGGGTGGCATGTGGCTCCTGTATCCGGTTTAGTTCGTAGTTGGGAGCAATGATAGCTGGAGGGGGAGTGAATAGTGAATAAAACCGGTGGTGCAGTGCTGAGGATTTTGCAGCGGAGTGTTGCGGAAGTTGGAAGAGCAAGAGGTAGCAAGCGAGTCGCTACGCAGGAACCAGCAAAAGCCAATGCGACGCGGTGGTTGAAAGGGTTCGACGTGATTGCAGGGCGCAGGCCGTTGTGCAGGTCCTTCGACTCCGCTGCGCTTCGCTCAGGATGACGGGTTTAGTGGGATTGCGGGTACTGGGCTAAGCGGCGGCGTAGGTGTGGAGGCCGGTGATGGCGGGGTTGCAGGCGATGGCCGGGATGATGAGGCGGCCGATGGTCTGGTAGGGGGGCTCGTCCTGTAGCCAGGCTGCGGTCCTGGGGTCTGCGTCAGCGTCTGAGTAGAGCTGGATGCGGAGGTCGAACTCGGCGGGGTTGTACTCGAAGAAGGCGCGGACGGCTTCGCGGAGGGCGCTGGAGTCGCCGGCGCTGAAGGGGTGGCTCTTGACGGCGAGGAGGGCGGGGCTGGAAGGCACGAGAGCGAACTTGGCGATGCCGTTACCGAAGCGGACGGGGAGGCGCGAGGTGTACTCCTGGTCCATGGGGTGGTGCTGGTGGGGAGCGTAGAGGTCAATCTTTTCTGCCGGGGCCGAGGTGAAGCGGATGGTCATGCCAGGGTAGGGCAGCGCGGCGACGCGGACGACGGCCTCGTGGGTGCCGGGTTTGGCGAAGATGCCGTGAGCGAGTTCGGTGGGGAGATTACGGTCGATGGACAAGCGGGCCTGGAGAGGACGCCGTACCTCAGAGGGGAGGGAGCTGAAGTTGGTCATGTTGCGGTGTTTCCTTGATTCTTTGTGGCTGTTGGTGCGGGGAGGTGAAACGCGGTGCGGTCTGGCGGCGGCGTTACGTGGGGCGGTTACGGCTACTGGTGATTGGATGCAGGGTGGGCTGTGGACGTTATCGGTTCGGGTTGGGGATTCTCGGAATATTGACGGAGGCGGCAGCCGCTCTTACTTATCGGCAAACGCGGTCGTTTGTTTCGTTACAGATGAGATGCGGGTCAGGCGATTGGATAGAATCTGCCAACGATGGCAGCGGACAGGAACAACCTTATCGGGCAGTGGTGGCGGCAGTTGGCGTTTGACCTGCCGCGGATCGGTAGCCATGCCGAGTCGCGGAAGCGGGTGCTGCTGGTTTTCCTCTCGATGCTGCTGGCAGGGCTGGTGCTGGCGGCGTTTGCCGGGCCTTTCCTCTACTTTGAGTACCGGTTCGCCGGAGGATGGTGGGGCGTTCTTTGGATTGTGGTGATGTATGCGCTGGCATTTACTGTGCGGCGGTCCTTGAAGCGACGCGGCAACATGCTGATGTTGAACCTCAACAGCGCGCCTTCGCCCAGCCTGCGGGATAAGCTGATCCGGCAGCGGACGATGGTGGCGGCGCTGGTGAATCGGGCGGCGTTCGAAGCGCACTGGGCGGCTTCGCCAGCCGATGCCAGGCCAGAGGGCGATGCGAGGGCGTGGCTGATCCGGCGACTGCGGGAGGAGGGTGTGTGGGAGGAGTTGCCGCTGGCGCTGCGTGACCTGATGGCGTCGCCGCCGGGCTCATGGAGCCAGGAGCAGACCGGAAGAGTGCTGCTGCAGATGGAGAGTGTGCGGGTGCTGTCGTGGACTGTGCTGCGCGATTACGTGTTGCCCAGTCTGCGTACGGCAGCGGCTGCGCACTCCGAGATTCTGAAAACGGCTCTCGCTCCGGCAAACACGAAGGAGAGCGAGGCGTTTCTGCGGAGTGAGCTGGAGATCGATGCCGAAGCTGAACCTGCGAGAGCGTACCTGGTCCGACTGAATAATGAGCTGATTGATCGGAAGGTGTCGGTTGGAGAGCGGGATGAGGCGATGGATGAGCACGCTGGGCTGTACATGGCCTATGCGGCGTCGGTGGGGCAGGCGGAGATGATTGCGGAAGATCTGCCGATCGGCGGAGCGCTGATTGCGGAGGCGGATTCCAATGATTTGTTACATTTACGGGCGATTGCGGCGGTGCGTTACGTCACGCTGGAGGCGGTGAAAGCGGCTCTGTTGAGCGGGGAGATGGCGGGGTTTCGGGAACAGCTGGAGGGGATGACGGTGGGTGGAGTGGGGGCTGACGACGAAGGCGACGGGTCGCCGCGGAGTGCAACCTAGAATATGAGTCACTTTTCATCATTTTTTCTGCAACTATTTCTATATGATTGTGTCTAAGATATACGTGAACCGGCGTGGACTCCGGTTCACACTTCTTAGAGCTAATGGAATCAAGGAGATGGAAACGATGACGATGACTCGCTTTACTCCCTTTCGTAGTGGCGTTAACGATTTTGCGGTGTTGCAGAACCGCTTGAACTCGATTTTCAGTGACTTTCACCAGCCCAACCAGGCGGGGGAGTCGTTGGCGGCGGGAAACTTCGTCCCGGCCGTGGACGTGTATGAGGACGCACAGAAACTGGTGTTGAAACTCGAAGTCCCGGGGATCCGCAAGGAAGACCTGGACATCCGGGTCGAAGGCCGCACGCTGACCGTGAAGGGTGAGCGCAAGTTCGAGGCTGAAGAGAAGGAAGAGAACTTCTACCGCATTGAGCGCCGGTACGGGAGCTTTGCGCGGAGCTTTACGCTGCCGGGGACGGTGGACGTGGAGAACGTGGAGGCGCAGGCGGCTGATGGGGTGCTGAGCATCTCGCTGGCGAAGAAGGCCGAGGCCAAGCCGAAGCAGATTGAGGTGAAGGCTGCGGCTGCGGTGGTGAAGCAGGTTGAGGCGGAAGCCAAGGCGGCGTAAGCGGTCGAGTTCCCCACTCATCGCGGAAAGGCGCGCGATGAATGGGCCACCCGGGCGTTCGAGGCCGGGAGAACGGGCAAGTGCCGAACGGGGGCGAGGCGGAGATTCCGTTTCGCCCCTTGTTGTCTTGCTGGGTCGTGTCTGCCGTCACGGCGATGCAGGGGAGGAGTGGTGAGACTGGTTGTGGGGGCTAAGGATTGCGGGTGTCGTCGCCTTCGTTGACCTTGGTCCAGGTTTTGCCGGCGTCGGTAGTGGAGAACATTTCGAAGTGGATGGCATTGGGTCCGGAGAAGGTGTTTTCTACGCGGAAGCTGGGGGTTTTAGGAGCGGAGTTGGTGACGAAGGTCCAGTGCTCGTTGTGCGGGCCGGAGATGAGCAGGTCGGTGTCGGAGGAGGCGTGGCCGTTGGGCATGATGCTGTCGACGTCGAACTTGCCGGGCTCGCTGGAGAGCGTGAAGATGAGCAGCGCGGCGGGTTTGCCGTTGACGATCTGCTCGCAGGTGTAGAAGGCTTCGCCGACGTGGCAGTGGTTGGTGAGGGTGTCCGGGCCGGGGTTGCCGGAGAAGGAGTGCTGGGCCCTGACGGTCCATGTGCCGTTGTAGATTTCGGGTGGGGCGAAGGGGCTGGGAGCGGGTGCTCCGGCCAGGGCGGCGAGCACGAATGCGGGAATGAAGAGGGCGCGGAGCATGCGGGAATTCTAGAACGAAGATGTTAGTCGGGAATCAAAAGCAGTGTGAGTTTGGGTAAGGAGTGACGAGATGGCAATCAAGTGGGACAAGTTGACGGTGAAGAGTCAGGAAGCCGTGCAGGCTGCGGTAGGGCAGGCGATCGAGAATGGCAATCCTGAGGTGTTGCCGCTGCACCTGATGGCGGCGCTGCTGGAGGACAAGGAGGGCGTGGTGCTGCCGGTGCTGGAGAAGGTTGGCGTCCCGGTGCAGCAGTTGCTGGCGCAGGTGAATTCGGCTATCGGGAAGCTGCCAAAGGTGGGCGGCGGTGGGTCGCAGCCGCAGCTGGGTGGGGCGATGCAGAAGGTGATGGACGCGTCGATGAAAGAGACGGAAAACTTCAAGGACGATTACGTCTCGACCGAACACCTGTTGCTGGCGCTGGCCGGGAATAAGGGTGATGCGGTGCAGTTGGCGCTAACGGCGCATGGGGCGGACCACAAGGCGATTCTGCAGGCGTTGGCGACGGTGCGCGGGTCGCAGCGGGTGACAGACCAGAATCCTGAGGGCAAGTTCCAGGCGCTGGCGAAGTATGCGAAGGACCTGACGGAGCTGGCGCGGCGGGGGAAGCTGGACCCGGTGATTGGGCGTGATGAAGAGATTCGGCGGGTGGTGCAGGTGCTGAGCCGTCGCACGAAGAATAACCCGGTGCTGATCGGTGAGCCGGGTGTGGGCAAGACGGCGATCGTTGAAGGACTGGCGCGGCGGATTATCCAGGGCGATGTGCCGGAGCTGCTGCGGGACAAGCGGGTGATTTCTCTCGATCTGGGATCAATGCTGGCAGGAGCGAAGTTTCGCGGCGAGTTTGAAGAGCGGTTGAAGGCGGTGCTGAAAGAGATTGAGGACTCGAACGGCGAGATCATTTTGTTCATCGACGAGCTGCATACGCTGGTCGGCGCTGGCGCGGCTGAGGGTGCTATCGACGCGAGCAACATGTTGAAGCCAGCACTGGCGCGCGGTGAGCTGCGGGCGATTGGTGCGACGACGCTGAATGAGTATCGGAAGTACATCGAGAAGGATGCGGCGCTGGAGCGGCGGTTCCAGATTGTGTACGTCGGCGAGCCGAACGTGGAGGATACGATTGCGATTCTGCGTGGGCTGCGTGAGCGTTATGAGACGCACCACAAGGTTCGGATCAAGGATGCCGCGATTGTGGCTGCGGCGGAGCTGTCGCATCGGTATATCTCGGATAGATTCTTGCCGGACAAGGCGATTGATCTGATCGACGAGGCGGCGGCGGCGCTGGCGATTCAGATTGGGTCGGTGCCGGTGGAGATTGATGACCTGGAACGGCGTGCGATCTCGCTGGAGATTGAGCGCGCGGCGCTGCAGCGAGAGAAGGATACGAACTCGCAGGAGCGACTGATTGAGGTGGAGCGTGAGCTGGCGGATGTGCAGGAGAGCGCTGCGGCGTTAAGGGCTCGCTGGCAGAAAGAGCGTGGCGCGATTGGTGAGATTGCCGCGCTGAAGACGCGGCTGGAAGGGCTGCGGTTTGAAGCTGAAGATGCGACGCGGAAGGGGAATCTGCAGCGGGCGGCGGAGTTGCAGTATGGGGAGATTCCTAAGCTGGAGAGTGAGCTGCGGGAGTTGACGGCCGAGCAGGATGGGCTGAGGACGGCGAGTCAGCAGGTCAGCGAGTCAACGAGTCAGCCAACGCCGGCGCGGATGTTGAAGGAGGAAGTGGACGAGGAGGATGTGGCGGCGATCGTGTCGAAGTGGACCGGGATTCCGGTCGCGAAGATGCTTGAGGGCGAAGTGTTGAAGCTGACGCAGATGGAGGACCGTCTGCGGGAGCGGGTGGTTGGGCAGGATGAGGCGCTGCTTGCGGTGGCGAATGCGATTCGGCGTTCGCGCGCGGGGTTGAGTGATCCCAAGCGGCCGATTGGGTCGTTTATCTTCCTGGGGCCGACGGGTGTGGGTAAGACGGAGACGGCTCGTGCGCTGGCGGAGTTCCTGTTCGATGACGAGCAGGCGATGGTGCGCATCGACATGAGCGAGTACATGGAGAAACATGCGGTGGCGCGGCTGATTGGCGCGCCTCCGGGATATGTCGGTTTCGATGAAGGCGGGCAGTTGACGGAGGCGATCCGGCGGCGGCCTTATGCGGTGGTGCTGTTCGATGAGATTGAGAAGGCGCATCCGGATGTGTTCAATGTGCTGCTGCAGGTGCTGGACGATGGGCGGCTGACGGATGGCAAGGGACGCACGGTGGACTTCAAGAACACGGTGCTGATCATGACGTCGAATACGGGCGCGTCGCAATTAGCGACAGCCTGGGCGGAGGGTGAGGATGGGTTTGAAGAGGCGAAGGTGCGGGTGATGGAGGAGCTGCGCAAGCAGTTCCGGCCGGAGTTTCTGAATCGCGTGGACGATATCGTGGTGTTCCATCCGCTGGCGGAGAAGCAGTTGACGCACATCGTCGATCTGCGGTTGAAGGACCTGCAGGGGATGCTGGCGGATCGGCGCATTACGCTGACGTTGAGCGATGCGGCGCGGGCGGCGATCTTCAAGTCAGGGTATGACAAGGCTTATGGAGCGCGGCCGTTGAAGCGGGCGATCCAGCGTCTGGTGCAGGACCCGCTGGCTATGCGGATACTGGATGGGCGCGTGCTGCATGGTGACCATGTCACCATCGATGCGGATAAGCAAGGCCTGACGTTCGTGACCCGGGAACGCTAAGTTGTTGTGAGATGGCAGCCGTCGATTGCAGGGTGATTGCAGTCGGCGGCTATAGCTTTTTAATACCTTGGTGTCGATGGGACATTAGTAACTGTTGGGATAGTTACGATGGAGGATTTCCTAAGTTGTAGTTTGGGTATGACCCTTCGGGTCGAACCAATAACCCGCGTATTCATTACGGAGTTGTGATTGTTGGGCTTCATGGGGCGACTTAGAGTTGCCTCAAGAACTCAATGAGGAACGATCATGTACGTAAGGAACTCGGTATTTAGTTTGTTGGCAATTTCCCTTCTTGGAGTAGCATCGGTCGCGCATGCAGACACGGTTTATTCCCTCGACACCAGCGCCTGTTCAAGCGGCTGCCTGGTACTGCCGGCAGGCACCGTAGACCTGAAGCAGAATGGCAAGGACGACGTCCTGGTGACCGTGACCCTGACTTCGGATTACTCGTTTCGCAAAGCGCCGGACGACAATCATCACGCGCTTGCCTTTGACTTGAGCGACGTAAGCGGGACGGTGACGGCCGCCAACATCAGCAACGCGCTCTTCACGTTCAGCGGCGCAGGAAGCTACAAGGATGCGGGCCTTGGCTCGAACTTCAGCTACGCGTTTGAAGACAAGATCGGTAACGACGGCTCCGTCCAGACGTTCAGCTTTGACCTGAAGGCGGCGGGTCTTACCGAGACAAGTTTTGTGTCTAATGGGTCGTTTTTCTTTGGTGTGGATGTTAAGGGTCTTGATGTGGCGGCAGGCGTCGGCAAGACGGGAAACATTGGCGCCGATGGAAAGCTGATTACCAGCGGCGCGCCGCCACCGGTTCCTGAGCCTTCGAGCATTGCTTTGATGGGGACGGGGCTGCTGGCTTGCGCGGGATTGATGCAGCGGAAAAAGCTGGATGCGATCAAGGCTTCATAAAGATTCGGCGAAACGCCGAGTGGCAACACGATGCGCGTCGTGTTGCAGTGAAGGGCTGGAGAGCCAGGTGCAACTCTCCGGCCCTTTTACTTTTTGGAAGAGAAGGTCGCGGAGACGATGTTGCCGCCGAGAGCGGGGCCGAGCGGGGTGAGGGAAGTGGTGTCGTGGGGCAGGGCGTCGGTGGTCCAGTCCCAGGGGTCGGTGAACTGGACGATGGTGTGGGGGCCGGGGAGGGCGCGGAGCTGGTCGTAGGTGAGGATGGGGAAGCCGGTGAAGTGGGTCATGTGCTCGGAGCCGAGGGATGAGGTGTCGCGGCGGCGATAACGGATTTCTTCGTCGAAAGAGTAGAAGAGGGCGAAGTGGCTGCGGACCTCGGGGTCGGGTTCGTACCAGGCGGCGACGAGGAAGGTGCCGTTCTCGTTGAAGTAGAGGTTGGGGTCGGGGCTGGTGAGGAGTTGCTGCTTGAGAGTGGCGGGGACGACGAGGCTGGCGCGGATGGCGGCGGAGGTGCGCTGCTCGGCGCGGATGCGGGCGGTGGCGATGATGAGGAGAGCGAGGGTGATGGTGGCGAGCGTGATGATGGCGGATCGCGGCTGATGCAGGCTGGGAGCGATGGCGATGGCGAGCAGGGCTGCTATGCCGATGATGGCGCCGAGGACGTAGCGGACCTCCATGCCGTGGGTGACGAAGACGGCGAGGATGTAGCCGAAGGCGGGAAGGAGTGTGAGCGAGAGGATCAGGACGAGCTCTTGGGTGGGGAAGGTGTCTGGATTGCGGCGGGAGCGGCGGATGCAGGCGCACACGGCCAGAAGGATGGTGGCTGAGAGCAGGAGCAGGAGCAGGCGGCGGGCCCAGCCGTCGAGGGGATAGTTGATGAGCAGGTAGCGGTAGCTGGAGGAGATGATGCTGGGGCGGGTGGGGGCGTCGTTGTAGTAGTGGAGGCGGAAGCGGGCGACGGCGGGTTGGAAGGGGAGGATGCCGGCGAGGGCTATGAAGCCGGTGGCGATCGCGGCGATGAGGGGCCAGTCGAGCTTGCGGCGCTGGACAGCGCGGGTGAGTTCGGCTAGAGCGATGGGGATGAATATGAGGATGGCGAAGTAGTGGGTGTTGGGTGCGAGGGCCAGGCCGAGGGCTAGAGCAATGAGGGCTGTTGTTCGGCTTGTGGGGGGACTGGTTTTCGTGGCTAGGGGAAGAGAAGCAGATTCCTCCGCTGCGCTGCGGAATGACGAACTCATCATTTCGGGGCGGGTGGCGGATTGGTAGGCGATGAGGACCAGGCCGAAGATGCCGAGGAGGGCGCCGTAGGGGCGGGCTTCGGCGGCGTAGTAGAGGGTGCCGGAGAGGGCGGGGAGGATGAGCGCGACGAGGGCGGCGCGGGAGCCGGCGATTCTGCGAACGAAGAGATAGAGGCAGAGCTGCATGGCGAGGAAGCCGAGCAGGGATGGCAGCCGGATGGCGAAGGCGGAGACGCCGAAAATAAGCGTGCTGACGTGGGCGAGGGCCTGGTAGACGAGGGGGTCGAGCGCGGTGGGGAAGAAGCGCTGGATGTGGATGAGTTGGGCGAGGGTGGGGGAGCTGGCGGTCTGGAGGACGGAGAGCTCGTCTACCCACATGAGTTTGTTATGCGACCAGATGAGAGCGATGGCGGCGGTGAGGAGCAGGAACGCGGCAGCGAGGAGGGTGTTGGGTGAGGAGTGCGGTTGGCGGTCGCGGTCAGGCATGGGCTATCTCTTTCAACCGAGGATAGCGCAGGGATGCGTGGCTCATGGGGCGCCCGTGGGGCAGGGTTGAGCCGAGGTGAGTTGCAGGGTCTGGCTGCGGAGGATGGGGGACTGCGGCGTGATGGGGGTGTGCTGGGCGCGGAGGTCGTTGCCGATCCATTCCCAGTCGGTTTCGTAGTCGAGGAGGAGTGCGCTGGGCTGGGAGAGGAAGCCGCAGTAGGGGGCGACGTTGAGGGACGTGAAGCGGGTGAGGTAGAGGGCGGTGACGGCGTTGGTGTTGTGGCCGAGCCAGGCGACTTCTCGCGGTTCGTCGTAGATAAGGGTGAGGCGGGCGCGGAGGGCGGGGTCGGTGAGGTAGTAGCTGTTGAGGAAGAACTGGTTGAGGCTTTGGGTGTAGAGGCGCTGGTTGGGGTTGCGCAGGAGCGGGCGGCGGACCGATGGAGGAATGGTCATGGTGGCGAGGAGGTCGGTGCGTTCGTGGCGGGCGCTGTTGAGCTGGATGGCGGTGGCAATGAAAGCGATGAGGAGAACGGCGCCGAGGGCGGAGATAAAGAAGGCGCGGGAGTGGAGGCGCTGTTCGAGCGCTAAGGCGATGAGGATGGCGAAGGGGATGAGGGTCGCAATGACGTAGCGGACCTCCATGGTGTGGGTGACGAAGCGACCGAAGAGGAAGCTGAAGAAGGGGAGCGCGGCGAAGGCGAGGAGGGTGATCCAGAGGTAAGCGGGCTCGGTTGCGGGGCGAGCGCGGAAGCGCCGGAGGGACGCGAAGATGATGGCGAGGACGGCGATGGCGAGGAGGACGGCGATGAGGTTCTGGGTGAGGTGGGGCCAGTCGTTGTAGCGGACGAAGAGTTCGCGGTAGCCCTGGGAGACGGCGCGGGGGCTGACGGTGGTGATGTAGTAGTGCTGCCGATAGGGAGCGAGCGCGGCTTTGAACGGGAGGATGAGGAGAATGCCGGCGCAGCCTGCGGCGATGGCGGCGAGCATGGGACTGTCGAGGTGGCGACGTTCGACGGTGCGGGCTAGTTCTCCGCAGCAGACGGGGAGGAGGATGAGGATGCCGAAGTAGTGGCTGGTGATGGCGGCGATGATCGCGAGCGTGAGGCCTATCAGGGGAAGGAGGCGGGAGTTGGGTGTGGTGTTGTCGCGGTGGCGGGCGGCGGTGTACCAGCAGAGGAGGGCCAACGCGTAGAGACCGAGCAGCAGGCCGTAGGGGCGGCCTTCGACGGCGTAGCGGAAGCTGGCGGTGGCGAGTGGGAGTGCGGTGGCGAGGAGAGCGGCGCGTTGGCTGGCTAGTTTCCGGACGAGGAGATAGAGGGCTAGCTCCATGAGAAGGAAGCCGAGGAGCGAGGGAAGGCGGAGGGCTTCGGGCGTGGAGCCGAAGGCGTTCATGGCGAGGTGGGAGAGGAGGTGGTAGGTTGGCGGGTCGAGCGAGATGGGGGAGTGGAGCTGAACGCCGAGGACCGCGGAGAGCGTCGGGACGCTGTCGGTGTAGAAGGAGAGGAACTCGTCCTGGTCGAGGAGTTTTTGCTGCGACCAGAGGAGGGCCAGCGCGGCGGTGAGTGCGAGCAGGAGCCAGGCGGCGAGGGGCACCGTTGAGGACGGTGTGGGGGCTCCGGGTTTGGGGTGGTGTTCGGGGGTCATGGACGCTGGGGTGGACGGAGTTATGGTTGCACAGATGGCCGGCTGGGCAGGTCAGTGGGGAAACGAACGGCGGCGGCATCGCGGGGGCCGGCGGGGGCAAGGGGAGTGACCTGCGCGCGATCGACGGCGAGGGCGGAGGCGATCCAGCCCCCGGCGGGGCGGGGGAGAAGGAAGATCTGCGGGCCGGGGCGGGTGCGGAGCTCTTCGTACGTGGTGAAGGGTGCCGGGAGGATTTTTCGGTGGTGCTCGGCGAGCAGGGAGACGGTGTCGGTGTGGTTCGAGAGCAGTTCATGCGCACGGGAGTAGACGAGGGTGAAGCGTGGGCGAAGTTCGGGGTCGGGTGCGTAGTAGTTGGCGATGCGGAAGGTGTCGGGGTCCGCCATGTAGAGGAGTTGCGCTGGGCTGGAGAGGATGTCGGCCTTGATGGCGGGGGTGAGGGTGATTCCCGCGAGGAGCTGCTGCTGGTGGAGGCGTTCGTTGCGGATACGGATGAGGTTGACGGTAGCGATGGCGATGACGAGCAGAGTGAGGACGGCGCGGCTGCGGCGGCGCGTGGCGAAGAGGCTCGGGAGAGCGAGTGCTGTGAGCGCTGCGACGCCGGGAACGGTTCCGACGAGAAAACGGGGGGAGAGAGAGTGCGTGACGAAGCGCGCGAGAAGGAAGCCGAAGATGGGGAGGAAGCTGAGGCTGGCGAGCAGGACGGTGTCGGGGCGGGGAATGCGGTCGGCGTGGCGGGTGAGGAGAGAGACGGTCGCTGCGGCCAGCGCGAGGATGCCGATGACGATGGCGGCGAGCAACAGGAGACGGCCGGTGCGGGTGGTGAAGTCGTGCTCGATGAAGAGGTAGTGGTAGGTGCTGAGGACCGTGGACAGGGTGACGGGCGGGGTGTAGTAGTGCTGGCGGAACTCGGCTGCGGCGGGCTGGAAGGGGAGGGTGGCGACGAGGGACGCGGCTCCGCATAGGATGGCGGCGAGGAGAGGTGGGTCGAGGCGGCGGCGCTGGAGGGAGCGGGTGGCTTCGGCGAGGCAGAGCGGAGCGAGGATGAGGAGGCCGAAGTAGTGGGTGTTGATGGCGAGCGCAAGGGAGAGGGCGAGGGTGATGAGTGAGGTGACGCGGTGCCGGGGTTCGTTAGCGGATTGCCAGCTAAGGATGGCGACGCCGAAGAGGCCGAGGAGCAGGCCGTAGGGGCGGGCTTCCGCGGCGTAGTAGAAGGTGGCAGTGAGGACCGGGAGCGTCATGGCGAAGAGGGCTGCGGATTGGCTGGCGATGCGGCGAACGAAGCGGAAGAGGCAGAACTGCATGAGCAGGAATCCGGCGAGCGAGGGCAGGCGCAGGACGAACGCGGAGGCGCCGAGCAGGCGCCGAGCAGGCGGATAGCGGCGTGGATGAGGGCGTGGTAGAAGAAGGGGTCTAGCGCGAGGGGGTAGTGGCGCTGGATGGTCCAGATGGCGGAGAGGGTGGGCACGCTGTCGGTATCGAGGACGAGGAATTCGTCGAGCCAGAGCAGTTTGTAATGCGACCAGAGAAGCGAGAGCGCGGCGGTAAGGGCGAGCAGCAGCAGCGCGAGCGGGGGGAGGCCGAAGAGGGTGAGGCGAGGTTCGCTGCGCTCGGTTTCCGCTGGGGTGGTCATGGACGGGCGATGGTCCTTTCGCGCGGAGGAGGTGTTGGCGTGCGACCGGGGGTCAGGGTAAACGCATCGATTGCGGAGCGCTGGAAGGAAGGGTGGGGACGAAGAGATTTTCGAGGCGGGGGAGGCGGATGAAGAGCATGAGGCTCATGACGATGACGGTGGCGATGAAGGAGGCCATCAGGAGCGGCTCGCGGTAGAGCTTCTCGGGGTTCTGGACGGCGCTCTCGTGTTTGAACGCGAGCTTGAGGTAGATGGCCATGGTGAAGGCGATGAACGGGAAGCCGATGATGAGTTCGATGCGGTAACGGATGATGAAGGCGCCGAGGAAAAGCATCGCCGAAGAGGCGTAGAAAAGGACGGAGACGAGGAGCGACTCGGGTGTGTAGCGCTTGAAGGAGGCGCGATAGGCGCCGGCGAGGGCGTGGTCGCCTCCGCGCTGGAGCTGGGAGAGTTCCGAGAAGCGCTTGAGGGCCATGAAGTAGCAGCCGATCATCCAGTAAGCGATGAGCAGCGAGACCGGGGGGACGAGCGGCTGAGGCATGAGGGCGACGGTGGCGTACCAGCCGAGCAGCATGCGGAGCGGGTTGTTGACCGATTCGGTGAGGACGTCGAGGTAGGGGACGTCCTTGGTGCGAACGGGCGGGAAGTTGTAGACGCAGCCCATGATCCAGAGGATGAGCGCCATGAGTGTGAACATGCGCGAGATGGTGAGGCCGATGGCCAGGCCGGCGGCCATCATCAGGAGCCACTGCACGTAGGCGAGTGGAACGCTGACGAGGCCGAGGGCGGCGGGGCGATTCTTTTTGATGGGGTGGAGACGGTCGTAGGGCGCGTCAAGGACTTCGTTGATGACGTAGTTGCTGCAGGCGACGAGTGTGATGGCGACGAACGCAAGTGCGAGCTTGTAGACGAGCGCGGTGTTGAAGAGCTCGGGGTAGACGCTGAGCGGGACGATGACGCCGGGGAGGACGAAGAGGTTCTTGATGGAGTGGTCGAGGCGCGCGATGGCGAGGTGGGCGCGGAGGCGCTGGGCGAGCGTCACGTTCTTTGCAGCGGAGTCAGGCATCGGAAACACTGGCCCTCGGAGAACCGGTTGGGTGTGATGTTGTTGAACGTTGGCGGTTTGCCCTGAGGTTCAAGTATAGCGAAGCAGGCAGAGAGGTTGGCGGGAGCGTGCGATAAGCTGGATGGGGCGCGTGGCATGGTGCCGGGAGCAAGTGAAGGCATGGCCCAGCGGGCAATCATTATTGGAGCGGGGCCGGCCGGGTTGACCGCGGCGCTGGAGTTGCTGCGGAAGACCGGGGTGCAACCGGTGGTGCTGGAAGCGTCGCAGGAGATCGGCGGGATCTCGCGGACGATCCGCTACAAGGGCAATCGGATGGATATTGGCGGGCACCGCTTTTTTTCCAAAAGCGACCGCGTGATGCAGTGGTGGGTTGACCTGATGCCGCCGGAGGAAGCGGCTAGCCCTGAAGCGCAGATCAGCTACCAGGGCAAGACGCGGACCGTGGCGGTGCCAGCGCACCTGTCGGATGAACCGGTGTTGCGGGGCATGGGGCCGCACGTCGAACTGGATGAAGAGACGATTGAAGAGGACGCGGACGGCGATGTTCTGGACGCTGTGGTGACGCACACCGAGGTGCGCGTGGCGCCGGAGAATCCTGACCTGGTGATGCTGATTCGGCCGCGGAAGAGCCGAATTTACTACCTGCGGAAGTTTTTCGATTACCCGATTACGCTGACCGGGAACACGATCAAAAACCTGGGGCTGTTGCGGATGGGAAAAGTCGGTGTGAGTTATGTGGCGACGAAGTTTCACCAGATTGAGCCGGAGAAGTCGCTGGAAGATTTTCTGATCAACCGGTTTGGGCGCGAGCTGTATCTGACTTTTTTCAAAAGCTACACGGAAAAGGTCTGGGGGACGCCTTGCGACAAGATTTCGGCGGAGTGGGGAGCGCAGCGGATCAAGGGTCTGTCGCTGACGACGGCGGTAAAACATTTTGTGAAGAAGACGCTGGCGGGCAAGCCGAAGGTCGCGGGGGATATTGCGCAGAAGGGGACGGACACATCGCTGATTGAGCGGTTTCTGTATCCGAAGTTTGGGCCGGGGCAGTTGTGGGAGCATGTGGCCGACAAGGTGGTGCTGGGCGGCGGCGAGATTCATATGGGGTGGAAGGTCGACGCGATTGTTTGCGAGGGCGACCGGGTGGTGGCGGTGGAAGCCGTGAACGAGCAGGGCGAGCGGCGGCGATTTGAGGGCGACTATTTCGTGTCGACGATGCCGATGCGTGACCTGGTGCGCGCGATGAAGACCACGGTGCCGGCAAATGTGAGTGAGGTGAGCGAGGGGTTGGAGTATCGCGACTTTATTACGGTGGGCGTACTGGCGAACAAGCTGAGCGTGACGGAACACGGCGGCGGGTTGATTAAGGACACGTGGATCTACATACAGGAGCCGGATGTGCTGCTCGGGCGGCTGCAGGTGTTCAACAACTGGAGCCCGTACATGGTGGCGGACGCGTCGAAGGTGTGGATTGGGCTGGAGTATTTCTGTTACGAGACCGACCCGCTGTGGGCGATGCCGGATGAGGAGTTGAAAAGGTTTGCGGCGGCCGAGTTGGAGAAGATCGGGATATTGAAGACGGCCGATGTGCTGGATGGGCACGTGGTGCGGGTGCCGAAGACGTATCCGGCATACTTTGGGACTTACGACCGCTTCGATGAGTTGCGCGACTGGACGGACGGGTTTGAGAATTTGTTTCTCGTGGGGCGGAACGGGATGCATAAGTACAACAACCAGGACCACTCCATGTTGACGGCGATGGCGGTGGTGGATGGGATTGCAGCGGGGAAGGTAGACAAGGCGGCGCTGTGGAGCATCAATACTGAGCAGGAGTATCACGAGGAGAAGAAGTGAAGAAGTTCGTGATCCTGGTTGCGGTGGTGATGGTGGCGCTGATCGTGGTGTGGCGGCAGCGGCTGTTTGTGCGCGATCCTCTGGGCGGCGTGGTGCGCGATGGCGTGAAGGAAGCGGGCGCGCAGGTGTACATCAACTACTCGAACGATGTGCTGGTGGAGAATGACAACGATCCGGCTTACCTGCTGGTGGTGCAGCATGGGCAGCATGTGGGGACGCCGGTGCGGTTGAAATGCGTGCATTGGATGGCGTGCCTGAGTGAGGCTGATATGACGCCACTGGTGCAGACCATGGATGTGACCGTGAATGAGATGTCGAGCAAGCTGGTGGAGTTTACGGACAAGGCCGGGCATGTGGAGCGGGTAACGCTGCGGTAGGCGAGCGAGGGCGATGATGCTGAAGTGGGCGCTGGGTGTGGTGTTGGTGATGGCTGCGGGTGTGGGTGCGCTGGGGCAGGATAAGGGTGTGCCCGGGAAGTTCGATTTTTACGTGATGAACGTAGCGTGGGGGCCACAGTTCTGCGGGGTGCCGGGAGCGGGACCCGATTGCAAAATGCCGGCGGGATTTGTGCTGCATGGGTTGTGGACGCAGAATTTTGACGGGAGCTATCCCGTGAATTGCGCGGAGCTGCCGGGGCCGAAGAATTTGAAACGCTTTCTGGATATGACGCCCGATCTGCCTCTGCTGCAGCACGAGTGGGACAAGCATGGGACGTGCACCACGCTGAAGCCTGAGGCGTTTTTTGCGGCGGAGCGAAAGACGTACACGGCGCTGGTGGTGCCGGCGGCGTTCAAGCATTTCGACAAAGATGCGGAGATGAAGACGGCGGCGGTGGTGGAGCTGTTCGCGAAGATCAACGCAGGATTTCCGGCGGGGAGCATCCTGTTGAGTTGCAATAAAGAGAAGCAGCTGACGGCGGTGGAGGCGTGTTTCACCAAGGATTTGAGGCCGATGGTGTGTCGCGGGCTGCCGAGCTGCACGGCGGATGTGGTGAAGATCCAGGCGGCAGCGGCTGCGCGCTGACGCGTGCGCGGATTGTGCATCTAACGGGTGGATTGGCGGGATGACTCGAACGATGCGAACGAAGAATTTTGTGCGGTTGATCGGTGGGCTGGTGTTGTGGTGCGGCGTGGCGGCGGCGCAGAACGATGGGTCCGGTATGCGGCTGCAGCTACTGAGCGGCAAGACGGGACGGCCGGTGGCGAATCAGAAAGTGATGCTGGAGCGGCCGGATGGCATGGGTCTCGATGGGAAAAAGGGTGGGACGGCGGCGGTGACCGACGGCGAGGGTTATGCGGCGATTCCGGGGTCGGATGCGACGCTGCTGGCCATTGCGGTGGAGTTGCACAAACCCTGCTCGAAGACGCTGAAGCATACGTTCGACCTGGGCAAGGTTCGGGCGGCGGGCGTGGTGAGCGAGAACGCGTGCAAGCCGCGGATTACGCTTTATCCGCAGCCGGGGACGCTGGTGTTTTTTGTGCGGGATATGACGTGGCTGGAGAAGATGCGGAAGTAGCGGCCAACGCAGATTCCCTTTGGGAATGACAACACAAGGGTGATGCTTACAGACTGTGGCGGGCTTCGCGTAGAAGGCGCAGGGTGGCGGCTATGGGGAGACCTACTACGTTGAAGTAGTCGCCTGCGATGCGGGGGATCCAGCGGGCGGCGTAGCCCTGGATGCCGTAGGCGCCGGCTTTGTCGAGAGGGTCGCCTGAAGCGACGTACTGGGTGAGGTCGGCTTCGTCTATGGGGGAGAAGGTGACGTCAGTGGATTCGAGATGGGTGCGTTGCGCGGTGGGTGTGACGACGGCGATGCCGGTGTAGACCTGGTGGGTTCGGGCGGCGAGCGCGCGGAGCATGCGGGTGGCGTCTTCTCTGCTGGTGGGCTTGTTCATGATTTCGCCGTTGAGGACAACGGTGGTGTCGGCGCCGAGGATGGTGGCGTGGGGATGGCGGTGGTGGATGGCCTGGGCTTTTTCCAGGGCGAGGCGCTGCACGTATTCGGTGGCGGGCTCGTTGGGGTGACGGGCTTCGTCGATGTTGGCGGCTTCGATGCTGAAGGTGAGGCCGGCCTGGGTGAGGAGCTCGCGGCGGCGGGGGGAGGATGAGGCCAGGATGAGCATGGGGTTTAGAGGCTCTCCACCGAGATACGGGCTTGCATAGTGTGGGTGGCGTTGGGTGCGAGGGTGATGGCGTTGTCGGCGGCGTTGACGGTTTCTATACAGGCCATGCGGCGCCAGGCGTCTTCGCCGAGGTCGGCGATCTTTTCGCTGAGGATGGGGCCGGGGTTCCAGATGACGGTGGTTTCCGAGCCCTGCTTGGCGATAGCGATGCGGCGGCGGAGGGTGGGGTCTGCGAGCGTGACCGCAGTGCT
Organism: uncultured Acidobacteriota bacterium; assembly: GCA_903873705.1. Taxonomy (GTDB): domain Bacteria; phylum Acidobacteriota; class Terriglobia; order Terriglobales; family Acidobacteriaceae; genus Granulicella. The sequence continues at coordinate 10,346 of CAIQPK010000055.1, read as the reverse complement.
GGTGTTGAGGTAGGGGCGGTCGGTTTCGCCGTGGAAGATGAGGATGGGGTCGGTCTGTATCTTGCGGGTGGCGTGGTCGGGCTTGTCGATGTAGGCGGTGTCGGCGAGCCCGGTGATGCGGACCTGGGTGGCGTCGCCTACGGTGAGGTAGGTATGGAGGCCTTCTTCGAAGCGCAGGGGTTCGCTGCCCTCGTTGGCGACGGTGAGGCGCACGGTGAGGGTTTCGCCGAAGATGAACTGGAGGGCGAGACGGAAGTGGTCGAAGCCGAGGTCCTGTGACTGCTCGGTGGGAGCGAGGGTGAGGGTGAGGTGGAGGTCGTCGCCGGAGAGGGCGGCGAAGGCGAGCTCCCAGTTTTGGGTGCGGGCGAAGCCGTGCTGGGGGCCGTCGGTGCGCGAGCCGGTGAGGGTGGCGGTGCGGGGGCCGAACCAGGGGAAGATGACCGGGATGCCGCCACGGATGGCTTTGCCGGGGACGTAGACGGACTTTTCGCTGAGGAAGAGGACCGGGCCGTGGCCGATGGGCTGCCAGTGGGTGAGGTGGGCGCCCTGGAGGTAGAGCTCGGCGGTGCAGGCGGGCGCGGTGATGTGGGCGTGGATGAGGCCGGATTCGGTTTCGTGGAAGGCGAGGACGCCGGGGAGAGCGAAGTGGTCGGTGAGGGTTTGCAGATCCATGGCGGCTTTCAGTTTAGATGCGCCAAGGACTTCCGCAGCGAATTTGGCGGGGGTGGTGCGTTCGGGGCGTCAGGCGTCGACGGGGAAGTTCCTGGGCAGGGTGGGTTCGAGGCGGTCGGTGTGGACGGTTTCGAAGCGGCGCTTGAGCTTGAGGAAGGGCTTTTCGATGAGCTCGAAGGAAAGCGCAGCGGTGATCCAGACGGCGAGTACGCAGCCGATGAGGTTGAAGGGGTGAGGGATGCGGTCCTTGAGGGCGGGAATGACGATCTCCTGGTAGAGATAGGTGGAGTAGGAGATGCGGCCGAGGTAGGAGAGCGGCCTGGCGTCCATCCAGGTGAGGCCGCGGAGCGAGGTGAGCTGCAGGATGAGGAGGGCCACGAGGACCGGTTCGACGGCGAAGCCAATTACGTTGCGATAGGGAATGCCGTAGTGCGCGCCCTTGAAGAGCGAAAGGCCGAGCAAAGCCAGGACGACAAACATCGCAGGGGGCCGGCGGAGGCGGGCAATCAGCGGGGCGACAACGCCGGTGTGCAGGACGAGGGCGAGCAGGCAGCCGGCAAGGATGGCGTCGATGCGGGTTTCGAAGGCGGTATTAATGTAGGCTTCGTCTACACCGTGAAAGTGCATGGCGGCGCGCATGACCCAGAAACAGGGAATGGCGATGGCAAGCGAGCGGGTGAGCGGAATGAGGCGACGACGCAACAGCAGGAAGATGCCGGGCCAGAGGAGATAGAACTGCTCTTCTACACCGAGCGACCAGCTATGCGCGACCAGGCTATAGGGGTAGTGGTTGAGGCCCTGGTAGTAGTTGTTGACGTAGAAAAAGGAGCAGATGAGAGGCGCGAGCCAGGCGTGGAGGCGATGGCGGTAGATGGCGTCTGCCACGACGAGCAGCCAGTAAACGTAGAAGGCGGGGAAGATGCGCAGGGAACGGCGGATGTAGAAGCGGCCGAGAGAGATGTTGCCGGTGCGCTCCTGCTCGCGGAGCAGCAGGTGAGTGATGAGGAAGCCACTGATGACAAAGAAGGTGAGTACGCCGAAGCTGGCGGGGATGCCGGGAACGCCGTAATGGTAGAGCACCACGATGCCGGCGCTGACGGCGCGGAGGAAGTCGATTTTTGGCAGCTTTTCAGCGCTGGCACGTGCAGCTCTAGGTGCTTCCGTGGCTTGTGACGAGGGCATTTCTCCTAATCATAATCAAACGCCGTGCGAGACGCTGCGAATGCCGTGGCGCGTGGGGCAGGCGAGGGTCTTTCTTCGGAGTTGCGAACAACCCGCTGTGTCCGGGCAGGACGGGCGGGTAGTTCGGCGGTAGTTGTTCGTATACTGTGGGCAAACCCTGTGGCGAGGTATCGGGATGAAGCGGACGCTGATGGTGTTGGGTGCGGTGGCGCTGTGCGTGCCGCTTGCGTTTATGGGATGGCTGGTGGCGGCGGCCAAGTGGACGAAGCTGGATGCGACGACGGTGCGGATGCCGATGGGTATGCGTCAGATGGTGGCGCAGGTGGTGACGCAGCAGGCTGCGTGGGACGATCGGCCCACGTTTGCGCGCGCGGTGAAGCTTGATCCTGAGAGCGCGCTGGGGTGGGACGGTCTGTGCTCCAGCGATGGCGTGGCGAAGGATGCAAAGACGGAGCTGGCCAACTGCAGGAAAGCCGTCGCACTGAGCGACAATGCGACCGATGAGAACCATATTGGCGAGGCCCAGGAGAAGCTGGGCGAGACCTGTGCGTCAGTGGATGCGTACCGGAAGGCGTCGGTGTTATCGACCGGGGGATGGGCTTATCTGGACAACATGGCGCAGGCGGCGTTGAAGTGCAAAGACCTGCCAACGGCGCGGGCGGGGTTTGAAGCGGCCGTGGAGAATGCATCGAAGGGGTTGACGAACAAGGATGCGGATGACGATACCAAGCAGGATGCGAAGGAGTCGGTGTCGACCGACCGGGAGTTTTTGATCGTGGTGTATGACCGGATGAAGGAGCCGCAGCTGGCCGATGCGACGTGCAAAGTGGAGCATCCGGAGTGGAAGGGATGTGCCTGCGCGATCGATAAGGATGGGGATGTGGATTGCGCGGAGAAGAAGCGCTGAAGCAGGGTGCGGGGTTTAGAGGACCGCTTCGGAAGGGGTGGCGAGGGGGAGTTCGCCGGTGTTGCGCTGGCCGGTGGGGCAGAGTTTCAGCAGAGGGCAGCCTTGGCACTTGGGTTCGGTGAAGGTGCAGAGGGTCTGGGCGTGGAGCTTGATGAGGGAGTGGTGCTCGTCGAGCATGGCGGCGTCCCAGGTTTCGGGAACGAGGCGCATGAGGCGGTGCTCGGTGGTGGCAGCGTCGGCGCGGGGGACGACGCAGAGGCGCTGGATGACGCGGAGGTGGTTGGCGTCGACGACCAGGGCGCGGCGGCGGAGGGTGGAGAAGTTGACGACGGCGGCCGAGGTGTTGGGGCCGACGCCGGGGAACTGCTCCAGCCAGTCGCGGATCTTGTCAGTGCGGTACTTGGCGAGGAAGTCGAGTGTGAGCGAGCCGTAGCGGGCCGTGATGCCCATGAGCGTGGCCTTGAGGTGCGGGGCTTTCTGCTCGGGGAAGGTGACGATGGCGATGGCGTGCTCAAGCTCGGTGGTGGTGGCGTCGCGGACCGACTCCCAGTGGCCGGGGCCGGCGGTGAAGCGACGCTCGAGGTCGCGCATGACCTGGTGGGAGACGGGGGTCTTGGTGCGGGAAGCGAGCAGGGAGTAGATGAGCTGGGTGAGGGGGTCCCAGAGCTCACGGGCGGCGGGCCTGTCGTAATAGGCGAGCAGAAGGCGGTGGATGTGGGGCAGCTTGTCGGCCTGCTCGGGAGTGAGCGGGCGTGGGGCTTCGGGTTCGGGGGCGAGCTCGGGGAAGAGGACCGTGCTGGAGGCTGGGGTGGCTTCGGCCATGGCGATAGTTGGATGCGGACGGCCTGCGGCCTGACCCGATTCTAGTTGTAGCCGCTCGAAGACAAAAGCGAGACGGTTCTGAAACATCTCGACAAAACCCGGACGCAGCGAAGACAGAGAGCAGACAAAGGGCTGACAACTGGGCGAAAGGCGACGGCTAAGCTCGGAAACGCAATGACAGCAATGGTTTAGCGGTCATGCAACCGAGGAGGCCACATGATGGCACTGGCAGGACTGAACAATTGGAAAAAGACCCTGGTGATGGCACTGGGGTTGTGTGCGACTGGAATCGCGGCCGCGCAGGGACCAACAATTATTGGCTATCCGGCCAACTTTGATGCCTACAACAACACCGGGGCACCGACGCATGGGTTCGAGATTGAGGCTGATGGCGTGAACCCGTCGCAGGTGACCCGGGTATTTGGCGGGTCGGGAGCAAACTGCTATATCCGCTATTGCACGGGCACGGTCACGGCGATTCCGGGTGGGGTGAAGATCCGTTGGGAGAGCCCGTACGATCCGTCGACGAGCCAGTTTACGCTGGGCACACCTATTCCTAATGGGACCGTGGCCACGGGCGAGAGCTGCTGGACGCTGGGACTGGGAACGCGGTATTCGGCCGCAGGTTGCGAGCACTTCGGGATCTCGACGACGGTGAATCCGACGCGGGTGGTCTACAACTGGCTGGTGGAAGATCCGGCAACGCCTGGTGCGCTGACGTACTACACCGGACCGAGTGTTCCGGGGATGCCCACTCCGGCGCCGATACCGGTGCCAATTCCTCAGCCGGCTATCAACCTGGTGGCTCCTGCAGTAGCTGGTGCGGCACCCGTGTTGAACTTCGACATCAATGCACCCGCGGTGCCTCCGGCGCAGGTGTTTCAGCCTATTCCGCAGTATGGGGATGCGGTGTGGGTGAAGGTGTACAAGCTGGAGCTGGCGAATCCGGTTGATCTGGATGAGCTGATGGGCGGGAATGCGAAGGTGCCCGAGGCACCGATGCCGGCCGAGACGGAGTGGACGCTGCTGCAGACGGATCCCGGAAGCCACAGCAAGCGGAAAGGCCTTCACAGCGGTGGGGCACTTGGGAATGGCTCGCGTGCGGTAGTGAGGCGGTATGAGCACTATGCGTACTCGGGTGCCTATGATCCGGCTACTCACCAGGCGGTGTGCGGAGGAGACGGCTTATGCACGACGCCTCTGGACGGCGAGCTGGGCGTGATTATCGGCGCGCAGAACGCGGCGGCGAACCTGGTGGTGCCGTCGGTGACGGTGACCGGGCTTACCAAGGCGGGTGGATCGGTGACCAGCACGGACGGCAAGATTCGCTGCCCGCAGACGTGCTTCTCGACCTATAACGCCGGCACGCAGGTGACGCTTTCGGTGGTCGTGCCGAAGGACAACGTGTTCACGGGATGGGGCGGCGCCTGCAGCGGAACGCAGTCGACATGCACCGTGGCGGTGAACGATGCGCTGAATGTGTCGGTGGCATTTGTGCCGACGTTTACGCTGCAGGTGGTGAGCCGCAATGGGTCTGTGCTGGGTACGCCTTATGGCGAGTCGCCAACGTACATCAGCTGTGGCTCGAGCTGCTCGGCCGTGTTTCAGCAGGGCACCGTGGTGACGCTGACGGAGACGCCAGCGGCCGGAGTGAAGTTTACGGGCTGGTCAGGCAGCTGCACGGGGACAGCAACCACGTGCACGGTGACCATGTCGGCTGCGCAGAAAGTGCAGGCAAACTTCAAGTAGTGCCCTGGGTTGAAACCGAGTGCCCATCCACAATGGATGGGCACTTTTGTTTGTGCGGGTGGCAAAGGTCAGTTGCGGGTGATGCCAAGCTGGTGGCCCTGTGGGTTGGCGATCCCCCAGGCCATGCGGGGGGTGTTGTGGGCGAGGCCGATGGAGCCATCGGGGGCGAGGAGGATGATGCCGCCGTGTCCGCCGAGGCGGGTGTAGAGGTAGTCGATGGCGTCGATCGCTGCTTGTTGCGGGGAGCTGCCGGCGGCGATCCGGTCGACGGCCCACTTGCCCAGGACGAGCTTCATGATGGGCTCGCCCCAGCCGGTGAGAGAGACGGCGGCGGAGAGGTTGTCGGCGTAGCATCCGCAGCCGATGAGGGAGCTGTCGCCGACGCGGCCGGGGGCCTTGGCGAGGGTGCCGCCGGTGGAGGTGGCGGCGGCGACGTTGCCGTGGCGGTCGAGTGCTACGGCGCCAACGGTGTCGTGGGAGTGGAGCGTGGGTTCGCCGCTGAAGGTGGTGTCTGTGCCGCCGGAGGCCTCGTGGGCGAGGAAGGCGGTCAGGCGGTCGCGTTCGCGGGGGACGATGAGGTCGGCGTTGGCGATGAGGTTCATGCCGTGTTCGGCGGCGAATTGCTCCGCGCCTGAGCCGACGAAGTAGACGTGGGGTGACTTGTCGAGGACGAGGCGGGCGGCCTGGATGGGGTTGCGAAGGCGCTCGACGCAGGCAACGCCGCCGGTGCGGAGGTTTTCGCCGTTCATGAGGAGGGCGTCGAGCTGAACACGGCCGTCGCGGGTGAGGAAGGAGCCGCGGCCGGCGTCGAAGGTATCGTCGTCCTCCATGACGGTAACGGCGGCTTCTACGGCGTCGACGGCGGTGCCGCCGCGCTCGAGGGCGGACCAGCCGGCGCGGAGGGCGTTGGCTATGCCGTGCTGGTGGGCTTCGATGGCGTCGTCGGGCATGGCCCAGGCGCCGCCGTGGATGAGGAGGACGGGCTGCGTACGAGTGATGCTCATGGCATGTATGAGTCTACTCAGGCGAACCGCGATGCACCGGGCAGCACACCCGCGGGAGCTTCAGCGGTCTCCTGGGTGGGGGATGCCGACCTTCTCGATGATGGCTTTGTAGCGGGGATCGTCATGCAGGGGATTGATGATGTTATTGATGGCGATACCAATCATGCCGGGGTCGTGGTCGGCGGCAAGCTGGGCGAGGTCGCGGATCGCGTCCTCTTTACGACCCAGCACGGTTTCGGCGTTGACCATGCCAACGGTGCGCTTGTTGGGGTGGTTGCGCTCTTCCTGCTGGAGACTGACTCGCCAGAAGGCGGGTTCGCCACCGCTGCGGAAGGCGCGGTCGAGCTCGTCGAGCGATCGCAGGGTGTCGGGGTCGTGGCGGAGGGTGGCGAAGAGGCGCATTTCACTGAGGAAACGGCCGATGTTACGGGGTTCACTCATGCTGAGGCCGGCGAGAATGTAGTGGGGGGCGGGGGACTTGGCATCCTGGCTGATGACGGACTGCAACATCTCGATGGCCTGCTCGCGGTGGCCGCTGAGGCCGAGCGCGAAGGCGTGATCGCTGATGATGGAAGTAGAGGTGGGCTGGAGGCGCTGGGCGAGGTCGAGCTGAACGAGCGACTCCTGAAAGCGGCCTTCGTGGGTGAGCATGGAACCGTACCAGTGGTGGACGAGGGCGGAGTTGGGGTCGAGGGCGATGGAGGTCTGGAACTCACGCTCGGCCCCGGCGGCGTCCCAGTCCCAGAAGAACTCGGCGAAGGCGAGCGCCGCGTGTGGCTCGGGAAGGTCGGGGTCGATGGCGATGGCGTGGCGGGCCGCCGTTTTGGCACTCTCGTACGCCTGGGCATCGGGCATGGTGGAGTACTCACGCAGCAGGTTGTAGGTCTGGGCCAGGCCGGAATAGGCGGGAGCGTAACTGGGATCCTTGGCGATGGCGTCCTGAAAGCACTGCAGGGCGCGATTGAGGCCTTCGGGGGTGCGCTGCTCGTAGAAGTAAATGCCGCGGAGGTAGAGGGCGTCGACGCCGGGTTGTTTGGAGGAGTACTTGACCGTGTGGCCGGCGCGGGAGAGGTTTGGCGGAACCGTTGCAGCAGCAAGGCTTCGGCGGTGAGCACGAAGGCCGAAGGCGAAGGCGGTAATGGCCCCGATCAAGACGAGGCCGATGACAGCGAGGATCCAGGCGCGTCCTGGCCGGGCGTGGGGTATCAGAGCGACGGGCGGAGGGGCTTGTTCGGCGGCGAGCTCGATGGGCGCGTCTTCCGGGATCTCGGGGGGGACGGGCGCGGCTTCACTGAGATCAGTGTCAGCGGAGAGCCAGCGGTCCAGTTCGGGAATGAGGGCGTAAACGTTGGCGCGACCTATCCCTGGCATGCGCCGCACGGGTAGACCACGCTGCTTTTCCCACCGTTTGACGGTGCGAACATCGCGCGAAACGTAGGCAGCAATGTCCTTCCATCCCTGAAGAATGTCTTTCTTCGCCGCGGTCACCGGGCCCTCGAAACGTGTCCTGATCTGCCCTTATTCTACGCGCGCCGCTGTGCAGGGATGCGCGTCGTGCTGACGGTGATGAAAAAAAGACACGAAGGGGCAGTGACAAGGGCTAGTGACCCTCGAAATGCAGGCTGCTGGCCAGGGCCATGACGCTGGCGTTGAGTTGCGGCGCAAGATTGACGGGGTTGGCGGAGATGAGGACGAAAAACTGGTGCCGGGAGATGGGCTGAGCCGTGATCAGGACGGAAACCCGCCTTCCGGTGGTGGTGTTGGCGTCGGCGTTGAGGCCGTGGGAGTTACGTCCGGCGATGGTGGTGTTGCCGCGATTAATGGGGTTGAACGTGGTGAAGCGGGGACGAAAGAGCTCCGTGGCCTTGTCGACGGCGTCGCGGGCGCCGGCTGCGCCGAGGAGACAAACTTCCGCCCAGGCTGCACCGTTGTGGAAGGTGGGGAGGCCGTCGGCGGCGAGTGTCGGATCCCAGCCGGAAGGCATGGTGAGGTGGAAGCGGCCGAGAGGATCGCGAAAGGGCTGACCGGCCTGGTGATCGTTTGGGTTGTAGGAAAGCGGAAGCGCAGCGGGTCGTGCCCGCTTTTGAATGATGGTGAAGACGATGGACAAGACAAACGTGGCAAATACGACTGCCAGGGTAAGAGAGAAGCGAAAATGCACAGCTGGCCTCTACTTCGGTTGTTGGTGTAACGCGATTCTGAGTTCCCTCTCCGATTGGTACAAGAGGCAGAACGGGGCATAAGAGGACATTTCTCGGGTAAATCTCTAATTGGGCACGGTTTAGACGAAAGGTACTGAGTTCTTCTGTCGGCTGAGCCGGATGAGGGGTTTGAGTGAGTCTAGATGAAGCGTTCGATGTGCTGTGACAAATCTGAAGCGACGACCGTTACTTTTCTGAGGCGCTGTCCCGTTATGCCCCGGGTTTGGGTATTGATGTGTTTGTCGTGGTCGAAGAAACTGTCCATCAGCAACTTCTTCCCAAATGCGCTTTCTCGCGAGCTGGTAGCTCGCGAGAGGCGCATCTTTTTTGCTGCGAAGGTCAGGTTTGGGCGATGTAGACGAAGCGGAGGAGGAAGAGGGTGGCGAGAAGGTAGAGCATCCAGTGCTGGCGGCGGCCGCGGCCTGTGGCCAGCTCGATGACGGCGAAGCTGATGATGCCGAAGGAGAGGCCGGTGGCGATGGAGTAGGTGAGTGGGATGGTGATGATGGTGAGGAATGAGGGAATGGCGACGCGGGGGTCATCCCAGTCGATGCGGGCGGCGCTGGCGACCATAAGGGCGCCGACCAGGATGAGGGCGGGGGCGGTGGCGAAGGCGGGGATGGCCCCGACGAGGGGGGCGACGAATATGGCGAGGAAGAAGAGCAGTCCGGTGACGATGGCGGTGACGCCGGTGCGTCCGCCTGCGGCGACGCCGGCGGAGCTTTCGATGTAGCTGGTGACGGTGGAGGTGCCGGCGAGAGAGCCGAGAACCGTCGCTGTGGCGTCTGCGAAGAAGATGCGGTCGAGGCGGGGGATGGTGTGGTCGGGGTTGATGAGGCCGGCGCGTTCGGTTACGGCGACTAAGGTTCCTATGTTGTCGAAGAGGTCGACGAAGAGGAAGACGAAGATGATCTCGAAGGCGTTCATGTGGAGCGCGGCGCGGATGTCGAGGTGGAAGGCGGTGGCCTTGATGGCCATGGGGTTGATGGCGGTCCAGAGGGGGACGGCGCCGTTGAGAATTCCTGTGTACTTTGTCTGATGGAAGAGGATGCCGACGATGAGGGTGCCGAGGACTCCGATGAGCATGGAGGCTTTGACCTGGTAAGCCTGCAGGATGGCGATGAGCAGGATGCCGAAGATGGCGAGCAGCACGGTGGGGGAGTGCATGTTGCCGAGGGTGACGGTGGTGGCGGGGCTGGGGACGATGATGCCGGCGTTGCGGAGACCGATGAAGGCGATGAAGAGTCCGATGCCACCGGCTACGGCGGCGTGGAGCTGGTAGGGGATGGCTCCTACGAGGCGCTGGCGGATGCCTCCGAAGGTGAGCAGGAGGAAGATGATGCCGGAGATGAAGACTGCGCCGAGTGCGGTCTGCCAGGGGACGCCCATGCCCTTGACGACGGTGTAGGTGAAGTAGGCGTTGAGGCCCATTCCTGGTGCGAGGGCGAGGGGGTAGTTGGCGAGGATGCCCATCAGGATGCTGCCGATGGCGGCGCAGAGGCAGGTGGCGATGGTGACGGCGGCGAGGCTCATGCCGGTTTCGGAGAGGATGGCCGGGTTGACGAAGATGATGTAGGCCATCGTGATGAAGGTGGTGAGGCCGGCGAGGGTTTCGATGCGCCAGGTGGTTTGGTGCTCGGCGAAGCGGAAGTAGGTTTCGAGACGGGTGCGCATGCGGGCAGGTCGCCTTCCGGGTGCAGAGTTTTAGGGCTGATGGTGCTTAGGATACCTGATGGGTGGGTGTGCCCCCCCAGACCTGGTCTGCAAAGTCTCAGATTCGATTGGGCGAGGTCTGGGCAGACCGGGGAG
>CAIQPK010000054.1 GCA_903873705.1 uncultured Acidobacteriota bacterium | reverse complement strand
TCGATCTGCCGCAGCAAGCTCACAATCTGCTCAGCCGTATGCTTCTTCCCTCGCGCCATCTTCAGCTCCTTTAAGACCAGTTTCTCTCACTAAAACTGGTACATAAAAGACCGGGCACTGCACCCATTGGTCGATCTTGCCGCTGAGAATGATGTCAGCGACGAGGCGTTGCGTGAAGACGGTGCTTCCAGCACCGATGAGCACAAGCTTTCTACGATCGCTCAAAAATGGCCTCCCGGCGACGAGCATCACAACAGAGAAGTTGGGCACCGGCTGCTGTGAATTACCGGCTACAACCGCGCGGAGTGAGTATTGCCGCGGCGTTGCAGTGCGATATGTGCGGAGAACTGCAGGGGTGAAACTGCCTCGTTTGGTGAGAATGATTACACAATCACGTCTTTCATGCAAGCGCTTTCATTTGGACTGACGACAGGCTATTTTAGATTGAGCCAAGGGAATTTTCCTCAATAGCGTAGTGATGTGCAATCGCTTACAAGCTGCACCCGCGTAGAGGCCGAGCCCTATCCAAGCGAGACGATGTCCTGAGACAGGATGCGACTCAACGAGTACATTCAGGAAGTACAAAGGTCCTCACGGAGGGAAGATGCAGAGTGGCTCGCGCGTGCCGCAGATATTGACCAACGAGCAGGTACGCGAGCGGCTGGAGAGGCCAAATCTCATAGCTGCCATGAGTCGGGGATTCGCGGCACCACGAGAGGAATACAACACTCCGCCGCGATGGAATCTTGCGCGCGAACGCCATGGTGCGTTGGTTATGCCGTGCCAATCCTCCCGTTTCACCGCGGTGAAGGTTTCTACGTGGATACACGGAGCGGGGCGAGCTCCGCGGGTGATGTACGCGCATTACTCCATGTTCGAGCTAGCGACAGGGCAGCCGGTGCTCTTCTGTGAAGCGGATGTGCTTACCGAGATGCGCACAGCAGCGGTCTCCGCTATTGCGACGGATAAACTGGCGCGGCATGACGCGAAAGTATTGGGCGTTTTCGGTACCGGCCGTCTGGCATTGGAGCACGTCTATGCACTTGGATGCGTGCGGCCATTCGAGCAAGTGTTGATTTGCGGATCGACGATGGATAAATCCAAGAGATTCGCTGAAGTCATTGCGAGCAGCGGGCTGGAGGCGAAGGCGGTGGGACGGGATGAATGCGCGTCAGGATCGGACGTCATCTGCACTTGTACGACGTCTGCGTTGCCGCTGTTCGATGGGAGGTTGCTGCGAGGGCGCACACATGTGAATGCGGTGGGGGCTTTCCATGCTACGGACCGTGAGCTTGACAGCGAAACGGTTCGCCGCTCCTCGCTGATAGTAGATAGCCGGGAGGGCGCCCTCACTGAAGCTGGTGAGATCGTGCTGCCGATGCGGGAGGGGGTCATCAGCGAGAAACACATCGTTGCCGACCTAGCTGAATTAGTGCGCGGCGAAGCGATGGTGCGGCCGAGTGGAGAGATGATTACGGTGTTCAAGAGCCTCGGTCTTGCCATGGAAGACATGGTGGCGGCGGAACTGATCCTGGAGAACACGCCGGGCGCGAATTGACCAAAGGTGAAACACGGGACCACCGAGACGCAAAGAAGATTCATGAGTCAGATCCCGGGCAGATCTTAGAGGAATCATTGCAGATAGCCCTGCTCGCTAGAATCTAACCCGGTCGAAGACTAACTCTGACCTTGGTACAGAAACGGCAGATGGACTACTGGGGACATACCGCACTTTGACGGGGCAGGGTTCAGAGGATTCTTTAGCGCTGGTGCCGGTATACGCTGACACTACGCAAGGACGTGTTTTGGCTTAACGGCGGCCAGGCAGATGAATCCTCGGCCAGGGCGGAACGGAGCTGCACGAAGTCCGGTCGAGTATCATCATTCTGAACTAAGATGAGCCCCACATGGGCTTGTTCAAGCGCTGCAAGCACGTCCTGACCGGACGTATGAGTCAACGTGAAATTGCGCAGAACCCAGTTGGTCTGTGCGAGCACCTTGCTGCCCCGCAGTATAGTGTGATTTCGGTTGGGATCGGCAAGCGAGCTTTCCACAATCAGGCCACCCTCATTTTGTCCGTCGCCGTCGATGAGGACGACCGCGTTTTCCTGGAACGGGAGGACGGCTACAAACTGCCGGTACCCTCGATCAGGCTTAACCGCAGTGTGGCTCACGTTGTAAGCAATAGCTAGCAGGGCCAAAACGCTCACAGCAACCCGCAAAACAGGAAACAGTTGCAGGGAACGGCAGCGGGTCAGCAGGTTCTGCATCGCAAGACCCGCGAGTGCAGCCACCGCAGGAAATGCTGTGAGCAGGAAGCGATCGTCCCATGGGACCTGCATCGTGACACGAAAGAGGAAGCTGCAGCCGACCATTGCGGCCATCGTTACCCAGAAAGGACCGGAGCGTGCGCCCATCTGCAGAGCCAGAACGATACCAGCGACAGATAAGAAGAGCGTCAACGAACTCAGGGTTCTCCAATTCTGCTGCAAGAACACGCGGGTGAACAAAAACGGGGTCCTGAAGAAGAGTTGATCGGTCTGGCCGAGCCGATGTGCCAGCACCACGATGATCGCCAAAACCCCCGCTGCGAGGACCCACTTCCATTTAGAGAACCGCGATCGGCTAGGCCAAAGGACGAACGGAAGCAGAAGGAGGACTGCGGCTCGCCCGTGCACGGCAAGTGCCGCCATGGAATAGACGCCGAACAGAATCAGGCTGACACGGCTTTGAGACAATATCCCTTCTCCGCAGTAGACCGCCGCCCAGAACACGAGAAGTGCCAGCAGCATGTCTGCACGGACGGTCATGAGCATTTCCTGGAAGAATTTTGGCTGCAGCAGTACTGCAACGCTCACCAGAGCCGCCGCCGACGACGTGCGATTACGGACGGTGCAGTACACGCTACAGGTGAGGGCGACTCCACAGAGCGCAACGAACAGTAAGAGGGCAGCACGGCTGCGACCGGCTATGAGCATCCACAGCGCTTCCGCACCAAAGAACAGCGGCGGCCAGTGACCGATAGCTACCTTTGGATAATGTGCATAGAACGTGTAGGCAAAGGCTCTGGGGTCGGAACCCAGTTGCTGCACAAGATAGTCCCGCACCATGAGGCTGGATGTCACGTAGGCGGGCTCGTCCGCATCGAATGCCAGGTCTGCGTGGTAGGCTCCGCTTCGATATTGCATCGTCAAAACCACTGCGGCCAGGAGCAGGCACATTACTCGCTGCGTCCAGCGCGTATTACGGGCTAGAAAGATGCCGCCGGAGGCGGAGCGCATGGATGAGATTGTCATCGACATCAAGTCTGAAATAGCCCCTGCGGCTCAAGCTGGCCTGCCGGACAGGCGGAGTTGACCAGAGACTCCACGATCCGTTCGACGTCGGATCCAATTGCTGTCCAGCCCAGCGTCTTTTGCGCCTGGAAGGCGTCTGCAATGGCGCGACCGGGATCTCCCGGTTTGGCCGGCTGAATCGCGTAAGGCACGGTCTTTCCCGTTGCACGTTCTACTGCTGCAATTATCTCCAGCACTGAGGTCCCAGAGCCGCCACCGATGTTTACCGTTGCTCCTGATCCACCCGCTTCCAAATAACGCAGCCCGAGAAGATTGGCGCGAGCGACGTCGGCCACATGCACGTAGTCACGCACAGCGCTGCCGTCCTGCGTGGCAAACTCCGTGCCGTAAACTTTGAGGGTCTCTGCTCCCGACAAAGCGGCGCGCAGTGCGCGGGGGATAATGCGTCGGGACAAGGTAATGTCTTCGCCCAGGTCGCCTACCGCGCCGGCAGTGTTGAAGTAGCGCAGGGCCACCCATTGCAGGCCATGGGCTTGCGCGAACCAGGGCAGCATCCGTTCCACAGCCAATTTCGATTCCCCGTAGGCGCTTAGAGGTATGGCGGTTTCGTCTTCTCGCAAGACTTCTGAAGCACTCTCACCGTAGACCGAGCAACTCGACGCAAAAAGCAAGCGCGCCACACCTTCCGCACGCATTGCGTCCAGTAGAGCCACACTCGCTGTCACATTATTGGCAAAATACAATTCCGGGCGGGCCATGGATTCGCCCACATGCGCGCTGGCGGCCAGGTGCATCACCGCAGTTACCTTTCGTTCACGCATGACCTGCCGCAGCATCGCAACGTCAGTCAGATTGCCCTCGACGAAGATGCCCCAGCGGGCATGCTCGCGTCGGCCCGTCGACAGGTTATCGAACACGACAACATCGAGGCCCGTCTCGGCGAAGAGCTTCGCGGTGTGGCTACCGATGAATCCGGCACCGCCAGTAATCAAGATGGACATTTTGAGCCAGTATACGCAGTCCGTTGAAAAGACGGCGAACATTTCGATCGGCTTGTCGACATGTCGATACCGATCGGACTGGGACCAACGAAATTACCCTTTAGGTAGACGTAACAACAATGGGCAGAGATAATTACATCACTTTCCTTGTCCTATTTTGGAGAACGCAAACTGTATGTCGAACTCCTTTGAATCCATGCGAGGCGCGATCGAAGAATCGCTCGGGAAACTCCTGCCTCAAAGCGGGCATCCCCAGGCAAAACCGCTCGATCAAGCGCTCCACTACGCTCTTTTTCCAGGGGGCAAGCGTTTGCGTCCTATCCTGACGCTGCTGGGAGCACAGGTCTTTCGGAGCGACGCGACAGCCGCCATGCCTGCGGCTTGCGCCATTGAGTTTGTCCATACCAGTTCGCTTATTTTTGACGACCTGCCCTGCATGGATGACGCCGGCGTTCGTCGCGGTCTGCCCGTTCTTCACCGAGTGTACGGTGAAGAGATCGCTTTACTGGCCGGCCTTGCATTACTCAACCAGAGTTTTGCCATCTTCTCTCAGAGCGTGGACCTGATGCGCGAAGCAACTGATTGCATCGGCATGAAGGGCATGATCGGCGGCCAGGCACTGGATCTCGCTCCGCAGAATCTGCCGGGCGTGGATGCGCCACAGTTGTCGGCGGCTGAGCGCTCCGCCGTTCTTTCGGAGCGTAACCGAAAGACATCGGCCATGATGCGCCTGGCATTGACAGCAGGTGCGCTCGCCTGCGGTACACCTGCAGCCGAAGTGAGTGCCTTGGCCCATGCTGGTCATCGCCTCGGGGAGGCTTACCAGATTTGCGATGATCTGCTCGATGTCCGCCACACCAGCATGCAAACGGGAAAGACCGCCGGGCAGGATCTGCGTCACGCGCGTCCGAGCCATGGCCACGCTGACGACCAAGCGGCGCTCGGACAAGCGCAAAGCATGATCGAAGAGACCCGCAGCGTTCTACAGACTGCCTACGGCAACGAGAGAGTCGCCGCGCTTTTAGGCTTTATTGATGCCATGTTCGCCAGACTCGTCGCAGCTTAGACAGGCAGGAAGCGGACCCAGTGCCGTGTGCGCTCAGCGCGGTTCGTCGGCCGGTGTACCCGCGATTCGCTCTCTCCGAGACGGCACCATCTTTCTCCCGTAATGCCGCGCCACTCCGATCAGAAACGAGACGCCGTTATAAAAGTGGTAGAGCAGGTGAAAGGGCATGGCCGCCAGCATGAAGGCCAGCCCCCGCTTTCCTGCCAAGAAGACATAAAACTGGCTGTTCATTAATGCCAACAGCACAAGTATGAAGAAAGACGAGATCATCAAGCGGTGCATGGGAAGGTAAGTGACAGCCACGGCAACGGAGCCGCAAATATAGAGAATCCCTGCCCAACGGGTAATCCTCGCCATCAGTGTCGTCCTTGCACGCTTGTTATAGCGATGCCGAAGCAACAGAAGAACCGGAGTGACAATAAGCGGCGGAAGCAGGCCGAACATATGGTGCGTATAGGCAATAATCGCGGTGAAGAGCGTCATGACGGTGATGGTGGCGTGGATACCGAGATTTTTTCTCTCGCTGAGAATTTCACCCCACCACTGTGCCAGCATGAGCAACAGGATCGCGAAGAGAGGAAGTAAGACGTAAGCCCCTCTCAGAACAGCCATTCCCGCCGAAAGTGCGACGAGGATAAAAACCAGAGCGACACTGACCCTTTGACTCAATTGGAGATTGAGATCGTTCGGCATGAACCTGTGGCGCAAAATTAGTTCCGTCCAGGGAATACCTCGATCGAGAATGTCGGTCTTGAGGAGGCCCCAAAACGACCAGCGTTTGAGATGCGTTACCTGCAACGAGCGGTCAAGCAAGACCCTTCGCTTTGCCGAAATGAGCCGGTAACCGAGTTCGATGTCTTCGATGGCCGGCCGGCCGTAGCTTTCATTGAATCCGCTATGCTCGGCAAAGACGTGGCGCCGGATCGCGCCGCAACCGCTCCAGAAGGTGGATGCCTGCTCTGCGCCCGTTTGATGGACATAGGCGTGCATCAGATTGCGATACTGCGACAGAAAGTCTTTGCAGGCAGGGTCATTGTCATAAGCGCCCATGAGTGCGTCCAGGGCGGGGTCACTTTGAAAATGCTGGAAAACCTTCAGGATCGTGTCGCCGGCCACGCGAACGTCGGCGTCAAGAAAGAAGACGATGTCGCCCTTGGCCATCTTCGCCCCAAGGTTGCGAGCCAGGGCAGGACCGCTCCTGTGTGTCGTGCTGAGGACTACTGCATTGAAATTTCGAGCGATGTCGCCCGTATTATCGACGGAACCGTCGTCCACAACGATGATTTCCAAGGGGCTGACCGAGCCCGAAGCGAGTGCCTCAAGACAAACAGGGAGGTGCTGTGCGGCGTTGCAAGCGGGAATAACGACCGATATTGGCGCATTCATGTCCGACCCACTGAACGTTGAAGTTATGCAAGCAGCCCCTCGTTACAATGATTCCAAGGGTCACGTCTGATGTGCAAAGGTATGATTCGACGATACTTCATTCTGGCTCAATTGCAAGTACCTACTGCCGTCCACGGCTTTGTTTGGAGAGGCGGAGTGAGTCCACGGTATGGTGCATTGTTTAGTGGCAGCGTACAGATCGATCCCTGCTGTTTTTCCCCTTTGCTCGCGGAGCTGCCGTGACTCATCTCATTCTGTGTCGCGAGTATCCGCCCGCGCCCTATCCTGCGGGAGGTATTGGCACGTATTCACGCCATATCGCGAGACTGCTGGCTGAGTCCGGGGAGAGAGTGCATGTCATCGCGCAGCGCTGGGATGGCGCACCTCAGGCGCTTTCGTCGTTATACGATGGGCGACTTCTCATTCACCGCATCTCGCTGGAAGCGCCGCTCGTGGACGATCCTGTTCACTACCAGGAGCAAAGAGAAATTCTGCAGGGGCTTGCCTTGTCCACCTGCCCTACGCAACTCTTCGCCTGGCAGGCTGCTCGCTACGTGGAGCGCTTGCTGGAGACTAAATTCGTCGACGTCATCGAAGCTCCTGAGTGGGAAGCCTCCCTTTACTACCTGATGGTGCGGCGAGCGCTCGGCCTGGGCCCAGTCCAGAAGCCTCCCTGCATTGTGCACTTGCACTCTCCTACGCGGATGATCTTTGAGCACAACCAATGGGACATGACGCTCACGGATTTCGGTCCGCTCTGCCGTCTGGAGGAGTACACGATTCGTGCCGCAGACGCTCTCATCTGCCCGAGCCGCTATCTGGCCGAAGGCGTGACCGCTTCGTATGAGCTTGAGCGAGGGCGCATTGACGTTATCCCTTACCCGATGGGCGACACTTCGCCCGTGCGGAGGGAGCTTGAAGTCTGGAAAAGTGACGCGATCTGTTACGTGGGGCGCCTGGAACTCCGTAAGGGAGTTATCGAATGGGTAGAGGCCGCTGTTCAGGTTGCCGCGTCGCATCCTACCGTGAGCTTCGACTTTTTCGGAAACGATACGACATTGGGAGGTGGGTTTGGAGCATCGGTGTTGGAGAGCCTGCGGGCCCTGATCCCCACCGGCCTGCGTCCGCGCTTTCGCTTCCATGGTGGGCAATCGCGTGAAAGCCTACTGCTGCATTTGTCGAGAGTGGCGATTGCGGTCGTGCCGTCGCGGTGGGAAAATTTCCCCTTTACGTGCATTGAAGCGATGGCGGCCGGTCTTCCACTTATCGTCTCTCCGTGTGGGGGAATGGTGGAACTCGTGACCGACGCGGAAAGTGGATGGATCGCTCCGGATGGGACTGCCCAGGGACTGGCGGTGGCGTTACTCAGGGCGCTGGCAACACCGGCCTCCACCCGGAAGGCCATGGGACAGGCGGCCTCCACTGCCGTTCGCAGCCGATGCGCGAACGAGGTCGTGCTCCAAGAGCAGCTTGCTTTCCGCCAGCAAGTTGTGACGGCGGGCGCGACACGCTCCTGTCGCGTTGGCGGTATGTCCCCCGTTCAACCGCTGGCGCCTGAGCGTCAAGGGATGGGAATCGTTGTCACGTGCCTGGATCAACCTCAGCGGCTCGCAGATTGCCTGCACAGCATCATTGCGCAAAGCGTGACCGTAACGACCGTCGTTGTTGTAGCTGAAAACCTAAGGCAAAGCGTTGCCAGTGTCTTCCGCAACATAACAACAGACCAGCCGCACAACATGCAGTGGGTTTTTATCCAGGACGCATCAGGAGATGGAGCCGTCGCCATAGGGATCGCTCATCTACGTGAGAGGGTTCCTCAGCTCCGTTCCGTTGCTCTTCTCGATCAGAACGCCCAGCCTGCATCAGACTATGCCGCTCGATGCGAGTCCGCGTTTGCGCTACAGCCATCTCTGGGACTCGTGTCGCCATGGTTGACGGTCAGCGACAGGCGGAAAGAACTCGACCCCGGGCCCTGTCCCCTATCATTCAACAGCGCAGCAGAATGCGATCTGCCGATGTATTCGGCTGTTCGTCTCATCGCCATCCCTGCCGGTTCCGAAGGACAAGAATCGCGTTGGCTGAAGGAAGGCGGATGGACCGCTGTGACCTACCCAGGCCTCATCGTCACGGTGAGCAGCCCGCCCCTCTCCCGCCGTCTCTTTGCACCACGACGGCGTTATTCCGGAATGGCCCTCATCCAATCCGGAACACTCCGGTTTGCATTAATGTGGTTTATGGGTGCGCCGTGGGGAGAAAAGCTGCGTTGGCTGGGACGTGTTGCGGGGCAGCCGCGGCGAGCACTTAGCTGGGTACGGTGGCGTATTTTCGGGTCATGATATGCAGAGAAGTTTATTGTCGCTCGCGAGGGGACCTATCGCTGCTCTGGTCCGGCAGGCGATCAAGCGTCATTTCTGCATATGCCTCCCACGCGAGAAGAACACCGCAAACCGGCACGAAGTTGAAGCAATGCTCATATTTTCAGAGACATAGCAATTACAATCAACCCATAATCCCACGGAAGACCTAGAATCAAGTGCTGTTGCAAGGGTGGTCACGAAGTAAATGCGAATGAGTGCGCTTTCCAGTTTGAAGGTCAGGCTTTTCGGATCGGAGGGTCGCGGCTTTGCGCGACTCAACTTCTGGTGGTTTCCGAAGGTTGCGCCCGTGCTGGCTGTCTCGCTTTGCGCCGCGATCGTCTTCAAGGTGCCTGCATGGGTGACATTTCGCTCCATCCTGCTCATTGCCTTCGTCGGGCTTTGCGCCGGGACGTACGGCTATCTGATTAACGACATCTTCGACCTTGAAGTAGATCGCAAGGCTGGGAAGCGCAATCCCATGGCTGAATTCTCTTCCACGCAGTGTTTTCTTTTCTGCGTAACCGCTGTGGCCTTCGGATTTGGGAGCGCCCTCTTCGTTTCGTATTCCAGGACGAGCCTGTTGTTGCTCGGTCTTGAATATCTGCTCCCAACAATGTATTCCGTTCCCCCAATCCGCTTGAAGGTTCGCGGCATCCTGGGGTTGTTTTGCGATGCCTTTGGGGCTCACGTGGCGCCTTGTCTCTATGTCATCTCTGTCATGGCCCACGAAAGAACGACTGCTGTTCACGCATCGCCCAGCGGGACGGTCTTCACCCTCCTTGTTTGCTTCTGGGGGCTGTGTCTCGGCTTGACCGGAATTGTTGTTCATGAAATGGAGGACCGGGATAACGACTTGTGGTCAGGAATCCGCACCTTCGCGACGGGAACCACCTTTGCAAAAGTCCGTTTGCCCCTAAGCCTCATTCACGCCGGCGAGCTTCTGACCTTTGCACTCCTATGTGGCTTGTTGTGGAGGACTGCTCCGCTGCTCGGCATCCTGGCCGGGGTGTATGTCGCCATGATCGCGCTCAGACTGTGGACCAGATGGTCGTACTTTCGCCTGGTGACCAGAGAGAACGTAGTGATCGAGTGGTGGCAATTGAGCCATCCATTTTATGAAGGTAATTTTCTTCTCGCGGTGTCACTACAGTGCGCCTGGCTCCATCCTTCTCTGGCAGTTTTACCGGTTCTGCAATGTGTTTTGATGGCTGCGTCATTGCGTGCCCAGTTCCACGAACTTCGCAACGCCTACTCGATGCTGGTCCTGGGTGGCCAACTGCACTTGGATGGCAGCTCAGTGGCGCGTGTTCGTGCCATATTGTTTCCTGAATGGGCCAGGCGGATTGAAATTTTCGACGGCGGCGCGGAAAGGTGGGAAATCCGCGCCGTCCACGGAGGCCTGAATATTCAATCGGGGCAACAGTATTTGATGAAACTCAAGATGAGGGCCGACCAGCCGCGAGAGATCATGTTCGGTGTCTGGCAGGACCATGAGCCGTGGCAGGCATTGGGCTATTGCGAAGGGCTGTCTCTATCGCAGGAGTGGCAGACAATCTGGCGAGAGTTCACGGCACCGGTGGATGAGCGACACGCCTATATGGGACTCTGGCTCGGCGGCCATGCGGGTTCAGTAGATGTGAGGGGCTGGTCGATAGAGACGGTCAATACAAACCTTTCTGCCGATGCAAAGGCAGATGCCGAATGACTGAACTGATCATCACCGTCCACTCGGCGGAAAAAAACCCCAAGGGTTCCCGCGGCATCCTGCGAACATTGGCATCGGAAATTATCCATTCGCGGCACATCGCCTGGGAAATTATGAAGCGCGATCTGAAGAGCCAGTACCGTACCTCGATGCTGGGCGTGCTGATTCCTCTACTGCCAGCGCTCACCACCGCTGCGTGGGCGATTTTGTTTCGCGATGCTCACCTCATTAACGTGGGAACGATTAACATGCCGTACCCGTTTTACGTGCTTTGCGGGATGATGCTCTGGGCAGCTTTCCTCGAATCGATGGATGCGCCGATCAGCGGAGTACAGGCAGAAAAGGGCCTGCTTTCGAAAGCCAGCATGCCGCCCGAAGTGGTAACCATCGCACGCCTTGGACAGGTTATGGTCAACTTTATCGTGAAAGCAATCCTCATAGGTGTTGCTGCTGCCGCATACCGGGTCCACGTGCCATGGACGATTCTGGTGGCGCCTCTGGGATTCTTGATGATTGTCGCGCTTGGGACTGCCGTTGGCTTGATCGTGGCGCCCATCAATCTTCTCTACACCGATATTGCCAAAGCGCTGCCGATCATCACGACATTTTGGTTCTTTACCACACCGATCATTTTCACCTCTCCAACAACCGGCTGGGCATCCATTCTGATACGTCGGATAAATCCGATGACACCGTTGCTCACCAGTACGCGCGAACTAGCATTTGGTGGCGGCCTTTCCATGTTGGGCGGGCTCGAAGTGGCGTCGATTTTTACGCTTTGCCTGCTTTTGGTGGCAGCCGTTTTTTACAGAATCGCTATGCCGATCGTGATCGATCGCGCCAATGCCTAGCCGATTGTGGAAAGCGCGCCGAACACGTCGCCAGAACCCAACGACACGGCTAACTGTGACGGAGACTCTTGTACGTGGTGAGTGAGAATCCACTGGTGTCGGTCATCCTACCCGTTTACAACGGTGAGGAGTTTGTGGGCTGTGCACTGGAGTCGGTCATCCTGCAGACCTACTCGAACCTCGAGATCGTGGTCGTGGACGATGGTTCTACCGACGGAACGCAGAGGGTTCTCCGCGACTATGCCGCTCGCGATAGCCGCATCCGCGTCATCTACCAAGCGAACGCCGGCGTGGCCCGTGCGCGCAACCGGGCCATCTCGGAATCAAGCGGAGATTTCATCGCACCCATTGATGCAGACGACCTGTGGGCTCCGCACAAGATTGCCCGCCAGGTGAAACGCATCCAGGCTGCCGGGCGGGAAACGGGGCTGGTGTACTCCTGGTGGGCATGGATCGACGCCACGGGCAAAGTGCTGGATCGATCTCCACGCTGGGCTATTCAGGGCGAAGCACTTCCTCAACTGGTCTTCATCAACTTCATAGGCAGCGCAAGCGTGCCCCTGTTCCGTCGCCACTGTCTGGAAGAAGTGGGCGGCTACGATGAGACACTCGCTGCGGCCCAGGCGGGCGGATGCGAGGACTGGGGAGTAGCGCTCCGCATTGCGGCCAAATATCGCGTAGCCGTAGTGCAAGAAGTGCTGCTCGGATACCGCCGCCGCCCCGGAAGCATGAGCTCGGCCTGCGACACGATGAGGAGGTCGCAGCAGCTCGTCATGGAGGACATACGCAAGCTACGCCCGGACTTGAAGCCGGCCCTCTGTCGCGCTTCAGACAATCAGTTCGCCATGTATCTGGCTGGTGTGTCGTACTGGTCGGGTAACTTAAAAGCGGCGCTCCAGTGGACCCTTCGGGCCGGTGTGCAACTTCCCGTCTTTATGTCGCCGCACGTGGCACGCATGTACTTCCGACTGCGCACGCGGCAGCAGGATTCACCGGTGATGCGGCCGGGCGTCAAGATTGATGCGGCCCTCATCCCGGAGCCGCTGCTGGCTTACGATCAGGTCGTAACGTTGTCTGGAGCGGTTGCGCGCTGGATAACCGGGCCCGTCATCGGGGGCGTGCAAAGCGTCATCTGCTGGGCCTTCCGCACGAGGCTCCGACTTGAGTATCGCTTGAGCCGAGGGACGGCAAACAAAAAGAGAGAGAGGGTGTGGGCGACCGCTTGTTGGCACTTTCCGATCTACTCTCAGACCTTCGTTTACCGTGAAATTCTCGAGTTGATGAAGGGAGGCTTCGAGGTTCGGTTCGCCTATACCGGCCTGGCCCCAAGAAGCGAGTTGCCGGACGATGCGACGGCAGTATGGAACATCCGCCGCCGTATGCCGCTATACAGGTTCACGGCGGATCGAGATTTTTCACACTATAAGCGCCTGATGCCGCAGCGTATACGCGATCTGGTGCGGCGCATTGCGGATGCGGCAGACATGACCGAGGAAGAGGTCTGCAATCACCGTCATTTCCGGCAGGCCTTTTCGTTTACACGGATGGCGCAGGCCTGGCACGCCGACTACATTCACACCTATTTTTTCTATGAGCAGGGCATTTACGGTCTGGTCGCCTCCACATTACTCGATCTACCCCGCGGTGTGAGTTGCTATGCGGACCACATGATGGACGACTACGAGTTGAAGGTGGTCGGGTTGCAGCTGCGCACCTGCGAGGTGGTGGTGGCCACATCCGGAAGGATCAAGCAGGAGCTCGAAGGCCTCGCAAAAGGGCCCTTGCCGGCTGCCATCGTCAAGCCCAACGGCATCGATACCAGCCAGTATGGACAGACGGTACGCCCGCGGAACACTTCGCGCCGGGTCTTCAAGATCGTCGCGGTGAACCGCATTCATCCCAAGAAAGGCGTGGCTTACCTGATTGAGGCGGCCGCCTTGCTTCGTCAACGTGAATTGCCTTTCGTCATCGAAGTTCTGGGTGATTGCGATGCAAACGATCCTGCCAGCGTCGCCTACTTCGAAGAGATGCAGCAGCTCGTTGCGGCGCATGTTCTGGAAGAGCAAGTTACGTTTCGCGGCCGGCAGACCGCAACGGAGGTCCGCAGCCATCTTGCAGAGGCCGATATTTTCGTAGCTCCGTTCATCGAACTCGCGAACGGCGACAAGGACGGCATTCCGACCGCCCTGCTCGAAGCGATGGCAGCAGGTTGTGGAGTCGTCGTAACCGATGCCGGCTCCATAGCGGAAGTCGTGTCGGACAACGTGGAAGGCCTGGTCGTGCCGCAGCGCGATGCCCTGAAGCTGGCGGAAGCAATCGAATTGCTGGCCAGCGATCACACGCTACGAGAGCGGCTCGCGCATGTTGGCATGGAACGCGCCCGACAGGACTTCGATGTGAGCCGCTGCGAACAGATATTCCACCAGGCGATTCGGCGTGCGATCGAACGAAAAGCCCCTTTCCATCCGACCGGCGCGGCGCCCATTCAGGGCGGTGGCCTCCGCATCGGTCTGCTTTCTTTTGAATATCCGCCGGAGACGGGACATGGCGGTATCGGGACGTACACCTGGTACCAGGCCCGCGCTCTCGCCCGATCAGGTCACCGGGTACATGTGCTGGCAGGTTCCCGTGAATATCTTCCGATGAGAACGCGGGAGCATGATGGGGTCATCGTTCACCGGTACCGCGGAACGGAGCTCTGGATGCCGCTCGCAGCCATCCTCGGAGCGTTCAAATGCTATTGGACGCGCCAGCGGCTGGAGAATGCATGGTGCATGTACCTCGGAATGCGGCAGCTCATGAAGCACTACGAGTACGACATTATCGAGATGCCCGAGTGCGGCGCAGAGGGCGCGTTGATTACATGGCTACTGCGGGTTCCTACCGTGGTGCGGTTTCATGGTCCCGCGGGCCTCATCATGCCTTTCTATGACGTGCCTGCTGCAGACCGGCTGATGTGCCCGTGGATCGAGCGGATTGGCATCACACAGGCTTCCGCGCTGACCTCCTGCTCCCAATTTCTGGCCGAGGAGGTTCGCACAGAGCTCGGATTCGAACAGCGAACCGAGGTGATTTACAACGGCATCGACCTTTCCTTGTTCGATGCGGAACCGGACGTCAGGCTGGAGCCCATGTACGGTCTGAACGAAGGCGGGATCACCATTCTTTTTGCTGGACGCATGGAACGACGGAAGGGTATCCATCTCTGCGCTGCGATTGCTGAAATCGTTCTGCGCCGCCACGACGTGACGTTTCTTTTTGCTGGCGATGACCTTTTCGTTACGTAGAAAAGACGCTGATGCCCCTGCTCGCAAATAAGCAGTTGCTTGGATCGATTCGTTATCTTGGCAAGTTGAACTTTCAGCAACTCCGGGCGTGTGCCCGCGCCGTTGACATCTATCTTCTGCCCAGCCTGTGGGAGAACTGTCCCTACGCCTGCATGGAGGCGATGGCCGCGGGGCGCGCGATCGTCGCTTCTAATCAGGGTGGCGTCCCGGAGTTGATTACACACGGCAAGAATGGCCTGTTGGCCGAGTGCGGCTCGCCGGAGTCTTTTGCCGCTCAACTGTGCTCGTTGATCGAGGACCCGGAATTGCGGACAAAGCTTGGCGCTGCTGCCCGTCAAGCGATCGAGCAGGGCTTTACCGATACAGCCATCGCGACGCAAACTGCGGACTTTTATCGAGGTGTGCTGGCGCGCCAGCGGGAGAAGAACTAACCAATCCATCGGGTCAGATTGCGGTGAAGAAGCGGCCTGAGAATTTGAGATGAGTTCGCGACACCTACAGGGTAGATGCTCTAAGCGAGCGGCTTACGGCAGCAAAGCTCCACTCCGGCAATGAGCTCGAAATAAGGGATCTTCGTTGTCCACGGATCGCCGGTGACTCGGTCAAATTAATCCACGGCTCAAACACCGCGTTATAACCGGGCTTTCGCAGGTATTCGAGCATGAAGCCAAGCTCTGAAACCAAACCCAGTAGCGAAACGAGGTCCGGCAGCACGAGACAATAAGTCCGATTCAGCGCTTCCAAGTCTTCCATCTGTTGCTCGATCAGGTGCGGTTTGGAGCTGAAGTCCTGGCAGTAGAAATCCTTAATGTAGAGCAGCCCGCCCGGTTTAAGGATCTGCATCGCCTGCGTGATCACGGTGCGGTAGTCACGCGCATGACATATCGTCTCCAGGAAGAGCACGCGATCAAACGAGGCAGGCTCGTATATTTCCGCCAGCCGATGGAAGTCCCCCTCACGCACGGTGATCTGCTTGTTCAAGCCGAGGCCATCGATGCGCTTCTGCGCCTCCCTCACTTGAGTGGGGGAGATCGTAACGGCTTCGATCGCCAGCTGACGTTTCTGCGCAAAGTAAGTCGAGGGTCCACACACCCCGCATCCGGCATCGAGAATCCGAAGGCCGTCCGTCAGTTCAGCGGCGTCGATAATGTAGTCAAGTAGGTCGCTGGTCGATGCCGGACGGCTGCCCTGGAAGACCTCACCGAATCCTTCCAGGTACGCCGACGTTCTCGCCTCGTAGTAGCGCTTGACATCGTCTGGACTGTGGATCGCAAGCGGCACGCGCGCATCGCGGATTGGGGAGTCTTGTTTCTTCGCATTCATCATTGGCAATGTGGACAACAACCCTTCTGGAAAACTGAATCAACGTTTGCGGATGTGCAATCCGAATCATCTACCGAACAGCTTCAAAGTCGCTTCCAGATCGAAGGCTGAGCGCCACCTTCAGGTGACGTCGGCTCATTTTCCATGGGAGCGGCCTCCGGGTTCTCCGAATCTGCAGTGGCTAGCGCCGCCCAGTGAACATCCGGATGGAGCGCCGCGATGTCGGCCAGCGACAACTTCGGTTGCGTGTATGCGAACGACTCAACAAGCGTCATCGCCCCCAGCTTCGCATCGTTGAGTTCGACGAGAGGATTAAGTTGGAGAATAAACTCGCTGTCCACATGATAAGCGTTGAGGCGATTCGGGTTCTTAGCATTGCGGAAGTTCAAGCGAATAGGCAGCCCGTCTGGAATCAGGTTGAAGAAGGCCGCCACACGATCACTTGCGCTGTGGTTCGCCATTCGGCAGAAATGCCGTTGTGAAGAAATCCGCCTGAGGCTCGGACAAGTTGGCGAAGTAGAGGGTCTTGCATTTCTCTATCTCTTCCGGGCTGAAAAAAGGAACCACGACGTAGCCATCACGTGAAAAGCTCTCTTCGACCGCAGGGTCGGCGAATACCGGCGGGAACTCTTGAACTGCTTGCATGAAACCCTTTTATCAGAAGAAGATGCGGCCAGCCAAGGAATTCCTCCGATGACCGGGATCATAGTTCCTCCGATAACGCTATCCGGCGAACCAAAGCACCGTCAAAACCACTCTGCCTTCATCACGACCAAGTCATTCTGCATAAGTTGCCAGTTGTTGGCGCGACTCACCCTTCGTTCCACCACCGTAAAGAAAGTGGGAGCATCCTCATAACCGGTCACCGCGAGTCCTACGTGGCTGATCGCGTCTCCTATGCCTCCGCGGATTGCATAAACCCCCGGCCTGAGCAGTAGTTCGGGAAGACGGCAGACGAGGGAGTGCTCCCCCGGGCTTATGCTCGAATCCTCTCCGTCCATACCGCGTGTGCAGGACGCGATAGCCACGTGGAGGTCCGCCGTACACAACGTAAAGGCCCAGACTACCCTGGCGTGAATGCTTGAGCGGTATCGCATCACGACCTTTGCGGGCTGGCCGGTATGAAGGGCTTCCCCGTCGACTGGCAGAATCTCAAGCTGATCGATCACGACCGGGCGGGTCGGTATCAATTCCAGCTTCGCAAACTGGAGTTTGGGTAGAGACCCTGGCTGGCCGATATCTGCTTTGGGCGACTGGATGGAATCCTCAGTACCATCATGCTCTGCGGCATCCTGGCTGGCAGTATCAGGGCTCTTCGCGGCAACCGCATATTGGTTTGCATGGCCTAGGCGGAAATGAAAGTCCACTCCCTCCACTCCACTACCTGAAAAGACAACCCTTCCTTGATCGAGGACGAGTGCGCGGTTGCAGATAGATTGGACCAGATAAGGATCATGCGCAACCAGAATGATGGAACCGCCATTCTGCAGATAAGCCAGGACATGTTGAACGCACTTGCGGCGGAACTCCAGATCGCCGACGGCGAGCACCTCATCGACGATCAGGATGTCAGGCTTAAGGTGGGTGGCAATGGAGAAGCCAAGCCGCGCCTTCATTCCCGTACTGTAAGTCTGCACAGCCGAATCGATAAACTCACGCAACTCGGAGAAGTCGATGATCTCTTCGATCAGCTTATCGAAGGCGCGGCGCGAAACACCGTGAACGGCAGCGTTGACATACGCATTCTCGCGTCCGGTGAGGACAGGGTCGAATCCGAGCCCAAGCTCGGTAAGTGCGACGATGCGCCCCCTCGTGGTTACCGTCCCGGATGTGAGGGAGCGCTGCCCTGTAATGAGTTTCAGCAGCGTCGATTTTCCAGCGCCATTACGGCCGAGCAGAGCCAGGCTGTCGCCCCGCCGCAGCTCAAAGGACACATCGTCCACTGCCCAAAATTCATGTTCGCGCAACTCGGCAGGATTATTCCTGCGCAGGCTTACAACATCCAGCACATCGCGCAAGCTGTAGAAAAGCGATTTCCGCAGATCGCGGCAGTATTTCTTGCGCAAGCCCGATGCCTGCACGAGCCAGGTGTCGTGAGTCAGCTCGGCATCGCGCACGTTTGCCGGAATACTTTGCTCAGTCAGAACCGCCATGTAGGGCAATCCTACACTTTCCAACTCGGGATTCCGAGGGCAACCCTCCGGCCACGGGCGCCGGCGTCGGCCTCGCGTGCAAGCGAGCGTCAGTTGCTATACTGAGGCTAAATCCCTGCGATCTGAGTACAAACTGCTTCCCATGCGGGTAGTCCGGACGCCATAAGTAAGTTAGTGCAGCAATCAGCTTCTCTCGCCTGCCGAAGCAGCAGCGGTGAGGCTGCCTGGGCAGACCTTCCAGGGAGACATCTGTCCGCGGAGTCCAAAGTAGCGATGCCGAACAAAAATGCTTTTGTCTACGCCGTTACTGGCAACGCTCATATTCAGCAGGTGAATCGTTCGCTGCGTTTTTTGAAGCAGTTCTCCAGGCAGGAGATTGTCGTCGTCGCTTCCCGGTCCGATCTTCAGATAGAACACGATCAGGTCATTCTTGTCGATTTTCCCGCCGAACTGGATAATCACCAGGCAAGCATTCTGCTAGAGACCGGCCTTCACCGGCGGCTCGATCTAAGGGGCCGCACCTGGTGCTATCTGGACAGCGACATCTTCGCCGTGCACGAAGATGTGCAGCGCATTTTCGAACTGAAGCACGGCGTGGTGGCTTTTGCGGCGGACCACAGCAGGCTCTCCAATTTCAGCCGCTTCGCAGTCCGGTGTGCCTGCACAGGCGGTTGCTGCGAACATCTGCGAGAAGCGATTGAGTCCAAGTTTGGGATTGTCGTGCCGGATGCCGAATGGCAGCACTGGAACGGTGGTGTGTTTGTTTTCGACGCCGCTTCGGTGCCATTCCTGGAAACGTGGCACGAATACACCCGTGCGATCCTCGGCGATCCGTATTGGAAGACCCGCGACCAAGGCACTCTGATTGCGACGGTGTGGAAGTTTGGCTTGCAAGATCAGATCACCTTGCCGCGGAAGTATAACTACATTGTTGACGGCATGCGTGGCCTGAATGATGACGAGCGGGCAGCGGCGAACCCCTTCACCTTCAGGGTTGATGAGAGCTACTCACTGAGCGAAGGTGACCCATCCCATCCGTTCCTGCTGCACTTTATCGGCAACGCGGGCCAGCCCGGCTGGCGAAATTGGGATGAAGCAGAGGCCAGGTTGAAAGCATCGAGGCAAAGCTCAAACCACTGATTGTGTGCCGTATAATTCGTCCTACATGAACATCGGAATAGTAGGCCACGGAGTTGTTGGCTCAGCCATGGAACGACTGTTCCGGCGGACCACCAGCCACTCTCTCGCGATTTACGACAGGTTCAAGACAGAGTACGGTTCGGCTGCGAATAGAGAAGCCATCAATCGATGCGACCTGGTCTTCATTAGTGTGCCGACACCGATGAAGCAGGATGGTCATGGCTGCGATGTATCGGCCGTCGAGGAGTGCGTTTCCTGGATTGAGGCGCCGATGTGTATTCGATCCACGATCGCCGTGGGCACAACGGATCGTCTGTCGGCAGAAACGGGCAAGGCTCTCTGTTTCAGTCCCGAGTATCTGGGCGAATCCAGTTTTCACCTTTGGCCGGAGGACGGTGCATGCGGATTTCTCATCGTCGGCGGCCCGGACAGCCTGGTCAACCTCGTCGTGGAAGCATACAAGCCCGTCCTGGCGAGCGAGACACGGTTTTATCCAACGACTGCGCTCACAGCCGAGCTGTGCAAGTACATGGAGAACTGTTTTCTGGCCACCAAGGTTGCGTTCGTCAACCAGTTTTACGACATCGCGAGCGCCTTCAACGTCAACTATGAGGAACTCAGACACCTTTGGCTGGCCGACCCCAGGATAGGCGATTCGCATACCTTCGTAACCGAAGAAAGAGGGTTCCGTGGGCGTTGTCTGCCGAAGGATCTCGATGCGATGATCGCCACGATGAAGCCCTATGGTGGCGCGCCTCTCCTTGAAGCAGTCGAGACGTACAACGCTGGCGTCTGTACAGCGGCGGATAATCGCAAACCATAGCGCAGCGAGTATTGATCGCTTTTTTTCGCATAGCGAGACGACCGTCTCTTTGCCGCCACCGACCTGGGAGAAATTCATGTGTGGAATCGCCGGTTACCTGAGGGCGGAAAATACTGCACTGGGGCATAACTTCCTGAAGCCTATGTGTGACCTGCTGGCCCACCGGGGACCGGATGGCTATGGCGAATACTTTGACCTCGACATCGCACTGGGACATCGCCGCCTCAGCATCATTGATATTGCGGGTGGAGCGCAGCCTCTCGGTAATGAAGACGGATCTGTGCAGGTCGTCTTCAACGGAGAAATTTACAACCACCAGGAACTGCGCAGCACGCTGGAGAAGCAGGGACATCACCTGCGCACGAAGAGTGATACCGAGGTACTGGTTCACCTCTACGAGGAGCATGGAGAGAGCATGCCCGAACTGCTCAACGGGATGTTCGCGTTCGCAATCTGGGACAGACGGCGAAAGAAGCTCTTTCTCGCACGTGACCGCTTCGGTGAGAAGCCGCTCTATTATTTGACCTCGCTGTCGTCCTTCAGAGTTTGCTTCGCTTCGGAACTGAAATCGCTGATGCTTCTGCCCGGCTTTGAAAAAAACGTAAGGCCGGAGAGCATACCCGAGTTTCTGAGTAGCGGCTATATCGCCGACCCATCGACAATCTATCGGCACGTTCAACGGCTGGGGCCGGGCGAAACGGTCTCCATCGACTGGGCCGATGTACGCGTTCGGAGGTATTGGTCTCCGGCCTTTGCTGTCACACCGGGTCTGCACTATTCGGCCTGCTCAGAACAGCTCGGGCATCTTACGGATGAAGCCGTGCGGTGTCGCCTGATGAGTGATGTGCCTCTCGGCGCATTTCTGAGTGGTGGGCTGGATTCGAGTGCGGTGGTCGCCTGCATGAGTGCATCCGCGAGCGAGCCGGTCAGAACCTTTTCCATCGGCTTCGCCACTCCTGCGTTCGACGAGAGAAAGTTTGCAAGGCTCGCGGCGGAGCGGTGCCATACCCAGCATCGCGAGTTCATTGTTAACGCGAACATTGCTGCGATGCTTGACTTGTGCCTGGAGCATTACGACGAACCGTTCGGGGACTCATCTGCCATCCCCACCCTTTACCTCTCTCGCCTCGCCAAAACGGATGTAACGGTCGCGCTGTCTGGTGACGGTGGCGATGAGGTTTTTGGCGGCTACGATCGATACAGCAAAGTCCTGGCATCCAGCGTGCGAAGCCTGCTTCCGAGTCGATTCCAGCGTCTGACAGCAGCAACAGAATGGTCGTTCGATAGATTTCCTGCGCTGTTCTCCAGTCCCGCAGCCAGGGGTCGCCTGTCTAGGGCTGTCGCGGAGCATTACTACCACTGGATATCGGCAACGGATGCAGACGGTCTGAACAGGATCCTCTCGCCCGATCTTCAGAGAGCGCTGCAGGGATACACACCGAAGGCAGCATTAGTCGAACGCTTTGAGCGTCATCGTGCATTGCCACTGCTACAGCAAATGCAGGCCGTTGACATGGAAACCTACCTCCCAGGAGACATCCTGGTGAAGATGGATAGGGCAACGATGGCGTTTTCGCTCGAATCCCGCGCCCCCTGGCTCGACCACAAGTTGGCCGAATACGCTGGCACTCTGCCTCAGGACTTCAAGTTGAAGCATGGGATCGGCAAAAGGATATTGAGACAGACGTTCCAGTCGCGCCTGCCACAGACCACGTTAACTCGATCGAAGATGGGCTTTGGAGTGCCCTTGGCCGCGTGGCTCCGGACCAGCTTGAAGTCCATGTTTGAGGAATATGTGTTTCATCCCGAAATGGCTCAGTACCTGAATATGGCCGAGGTTAAGCTGTTATGGGATGAACATCAATCAGGTGCGAACGATTACCGCATATGGATACTCTGAACATCTTGATGCTGTCCCGCTGGCATGCCCGCTACCAGACCGCGTGAGGGCTATGTGATAGCAAAGAATAGCAAATTCCCGGCTGGACACGAGCGCTTTGCTTTATCATTCCGGGTATGCCCCTGCCATCCGACCGTTTACGTGAATACAACGCCGTGCGCACGTGCGTCGACAAGGGCAGTATCTGTCATGCGCCGGAAAGCAGCATGTACTTCGGCCGCGATGGTTTAGTCAGCGCTTGCTGCTACAGCCGCAACGCGGCGCTGGGCCGGTATCCCGACAACTCCGTCGAGGAGATATGGAACAGTGCCCAGGCAGTCTCGATGCGGGCGGCCATGCGCCGCAATGAGTTGCCTGACGGCTGCGAGCTCTGTGCCGACCAGCTCGCCGCCGGCAATGTTGCCGGTTTTCATGCCAGACAATTCGACCAGAATGCGCGCTCTTTACGTTCGTCAGGCCTCATGTCTAGGCTGCAGTCCTTTCTAAACCCGTCAACAAACAAGCATTATCCCGTGCAACTCGAGTTTGAGCTATCCAATAAGTGCAACCTCGAGTGCGCCATGTGTTCCGGCTTCTTCTCATCGAGTATCCGCGCCAATCGTGAGCATCTGCCCGCCTTACCTCAGATCTACGACGCCGCTTTCGTTGAGCAACTAACGCCTTTTATTCCTCACCTGAAACGCGCCAAGTTTTTGGGTGGCGAGCCTTTTCTCATTGATATTTACTACGAAATATGGGACCAGCTCATTGAACTCAACCCCCGCTGCGAGGTATCCATTACCACCAACGGGACGGTCTACACCGAAAAGGTGAAGCGCGTGCTAGAAAAGCTGAACTGCGGGATCATCGTTTCGCTCGACAGCATCGTCAAGCCGACTTACGAAAGCATCCGTCAGAATGCGACGTTCGAGCGCACCATGGCCAACTTTAAGGTGTTTTGCGACTTCAACCGCAAGAATGACATGGGATTGTCTATTGCCGTCTGTCCTATGGTCTCGAATGCTCTTGAAATCCCTGGGCTGGTCGATTTTGCCACGGAAAGCGGTGTCCGTGTTTACTTCAACACCGTCGTTTTCCCGCAGGCCCATTCCCTGCGAGGGTTACCTGCTGATCGCAAGCGCGAGATACTTGCGCTCTACCGGGCCGGCACCGGTAAATCCAACGGCAGGGTTGCCGAGTGGAATCGCAATGCCCTGGAAGACCTCTGCCGTCAGATCGAATTCTGGCTGAAGGAAGAAGACATTGAGATCCCGGAGATGGACCCGCTGCAGACCCGGTGTGCCAACCTTCTTACCGGCGATTCGATCTCTACTCCTCTTCGTAACCTGCTTATCGATGTGGTGTACACCAGGAGCCACATTGAAGCCAGCGATCTTGTTCAATTGACAGAGGTCGGGCCTGTCGAAGAACTTAAGGCCTACTTCAAGGCATTATGGGAGCTCGGCGCGCTTCTTGAGGCCGAAGGACTGCTTCCCGGCACTCGCTTTGATCGCGAACAGGAACTCCTCTTCTTGGAGCACCTGCACCGCGAAGTGGAGCCGGCACAGGCCCGCAGGATATATGACGAAGCGCGACCGTTCTCAAAGATGATGCTGCGCTTCGTTGGCACCATGTCGGCAGCTCAGCTTACCGAGCTTGTGCAATCGCATGTTGCTGCCGTTCCATAGAGTTGAAGACGGCACGAGTGGATTACGAGAGTTGCAGTATGGTCACACCGCCGCGTCGACGACCGAGTAGGCCGGTGCCAGCCCAAACCGGGCGAGGTCCTGCGCAAGCAACTCACGCCCAAACTCGTACAGTTCGTATTCCAGCGCGTTTCCTTCGCGGATACGCTCCAGCACATCCACCGGCATCATTTCCAGCGGCGGACGGTTTGGGTTGCGGTTCTCGCAAACGATCGTTGCCGCCGGAATCTTCAACCCGGTCACGGCTTCAAAAACATGCATGGAATCGGAGAATTGCTCCATCAGTCCCACATGCATCTTCAGCCTCAGCAGCATCTCTTTCGCCAGTTCCAGGTCATCGCGAGTTACCCACGATTCGCGATCGCGCCGCTTTCCCACCAGATACGCGAGTTGATCGTTAAAACACGCTGGATGTCCCAGCATCATCTCAATTGAGTCCGGGAACGGAAGGCCCTGCGCCTTGAGTGCCGGTTCGACGCGTTCCCTGATCTTTATCAGGTGGTAGTAGAGGGATAGAAACTGGTCCACCGGATCGCGCAACATTGTAAAGTTGTGCCGCCCCTCCAGCAGGTCCCATCGCCGCAGGCTCACCAGCTCCTGGTGCGCCAGAGCCCAGTTGGTCGCATAAGAGAGCGTATGAAACTCAACACAGGCGAACTTCGCCAATGCGGTTTCAACGCTCGCAATGGCAGGGTCCTCGCAATAATGAAACTGTTGCTCGAAAATCGATTGCAGGATGCGCCTGAAGGTGCTGCCACCCGTCTTGTTAATGTGCAGGAAGGCAACCTTGACGCCAGCCGTCGAATCACCAGTGTCTTCCTGCCGGTTGGCCGCGAGCGCATCAGATTCCCTGCCGTCACGCACCAGTCCCAGCTTCTTCAGCAACTCACGCATACGGCACTCCAAATCGATTTGTTGTTGAATTATCCTAACCTACCACGTTTCCCGCGGCCCACCAATCTCACTTCCACGGCGCAAATTAATTAGTTTGCGCGTCCCTGCATTCGCCATAATGGTCTATGCCCCTAGATCATCCGGGAATCACTGTCTGGCTCACCGGCCTTAGCGGTGCCGGGAAGTCCACCCTCGGCAAATCCCTCTACCAGCACTATGCTGGCCTGCAGTACCGAGTCGAGCTGCTGGACGGCGACGACATCCGCGAGTTCCTCTCCCGCGGCCTCGGTTTCACCAAGCTCGATCGTGATGAAAATATCCGCCGCATTGGTTTTGTCGCTGAGTTGCTCACGCGCAACGGTGTGCTCACCTTTGTTTCCGCCATCTCCCCCTACCGTGAAGCCCGCAACGCCATCCGGTCCCGTATTCCCAGTTTTATCGAGGTCTACGTCGACGCACCGATCACCATCTGCGAAGAGCGCGATCCCAAGGGGCTTTACTGCAAAGCCCGTGCCGGGCTGATCAGCTCCTTTACCGGCATTGACGACCCTTATGAACCGCCGCTCCAACCCGACGTAACGTGCCACACCTGCGTCGAATCCGTCACAGAGAGCACCGCGAAGGTCATCGCCGCGATAGACGATCGCTTCAACGGTGCCACGCAAACACTCGAGAGCCCACGATTCGATAGCTTGCCTGTGATCGGCCCCGGTATTGCTGAACCAGTTTGAATGTTAGTCTTCGGCCAATCCTGACCTGAAAGGGCGGAGGATTTGGGGTGAAGAAGCGGCGGTTCAGTGTGGAGCAGATCGTCGGCGTGTTGAAGCAGGCTGAACTGAGATCGCTGCATTGTAAGGACGTACTCGTAGTAGGCGCTCTCGTCCACATCCTGGAAAGGTTCCCATCGGCTGACATCGTAGACCAGGAAGGACGTGAAGTCGGTCCGCTTCGCCTCGATGTCTTCCATGAGCTGGTTGAGGCCCTCCCGGCCAGCGATGTTCAGGCCACTTCGCCCATGGTCCGAGTAAACCCGAACGATATTTATGGTGTGGTCCGCGGCGTATTGGCGAATGATGTCTGCCTGGTTCCTGGGCGGGTACTGCTTGGTGTTCAACCATTTGCAGTGCACGGTCTATTAGGTACCATTTTTGGTGAGGTAAGCTGGTCTTCAAGCAGCAGACGGCGACCGAGCTTGGAGGCGCGGTTTTGGTCGTTTTAGTCGCAGCGCGGCGAGCTGTTGCCTCAGAGCGAATTTCTCAGCCGAATTGTCAGTGCGAATTGATCAGGATTCCTACCGGCGTCGGTATCGACACGCCACTGTACCCACTGGAGGGAGTTAGCGCTGTCCCGCTGCTGGAAAGCACGGTCACGCTGCCATTGCCGGCGTTCGTGACCCACGCCTGACCGGCGGGGTCGATGGCAATGCTATTGGGTGAATTGAGGCCGCCGCCCGCGTAGGCAGCGCCCGCCGCCGTCAGATTGACATTGAGCTTGGTGACGCTATTGCCTGCATAATTGGCTACCCAGGCACTGCCGCCCTGATCGATGGCCAGTGCGACGGGAACATTCAGCAGACCCGCGGCAGTGGAGTTCACCAGCGCGCCGTCACTGCCGAGCTGCATCACTTTGCCTACGCCCGTGGAGGCGCAGGCTGCGCTGCCACAGTCGGCGATCCAGACCGTGTTGTTGGCGTCGATGGCGATTCCCCTCGGAGTGGTCAGCCCGCTTGGTTTGTATTGTGCGGAAATGGTCCAGTCGTTGGGGGCCGAAACCAGTGTGGGCTGGAAGGGGCCGTTCGACGTGACCAGGGAGAATAGGCCGGAGATGTTGCTGGAAGGATGTGTGGCAATACTCCTCATCGAGGAGATGGTGTCGTTCCGCTGATCGCTATCGGCCGGTGCGTTGGCAAAAAGGCTGGCGCAGATACTGCCGTCACCCGCTAAGCCACCCGCACTGTTGATGCAGGACGCAAGAATATTGGCCAGCGTATCGATCTGCGCGACCGAGAGCGTCGCGCCCGCGGGCAGCGCCGGCCCGGGGCTGGAGCCGTTGGCCGTGTTGGACAGTTGGGCGGCTCCATTGAAGGCTTCGACAAGGCCCGCCAGATTCGTGGAGGGCGTACCGATGTGTTGCGCGTCCCGCATGAAGGGGGCGAGGGCGTAGACCGCCGCGACGGTGGTGACCTCGTTCACGATGACGAACGTGGATGCGTTGAGGTTGCCGCAATTGCCCAATGCGGCCATCAGGGCAATGTCGTCGTTTTTGGCCGTTGGTGAGGGCAGACCCGGGTTGCCGCCTGAAGCGAGCAAATACACCTGCGCGTCGCTGGAGGGGCAGGTGTAGTCGCCGGTGATGGAGAAGTTACCGGCAGCATCGGTGATGACATAACCGTTCCCGATGACGTC
Organism: uncultured Acidobacteriota bacterium; assembly: GCA_903873705.1. Lineage (GTDB taxonomy): Bacteria > Acidobacteriota > Terriglobia > Terriglobales > Acidobacteriaceae > Granulicella. The sequence continues at coordinate 53,576 of CAIQPK010000054.1, read as the reverse complement.
CGTGCTGACCCCGGCGGTAGCCGTCTTCAGCAGCGATGTTGCAGCTGCCGCGTAACCGCTGTTCGAGGCGGCAAACAGATACACGCTGGAACCCGAGACCGGTTGCTGACCGCCGTGGACCCGTCCGTTGAGGGAGACGCCCGCCGTACTCTGCGGTTGCAGGGAACCCGTCGGCGCACTGGCAAGGCCGCAACCGCTGAGCAGCATACTGGCGGCTAGCAGGGCTCCCGGGATGCCCCACGCACCCTGGTAGTTTGCGGGGAGTCGTTTCTGTCCTTGCCGGATGACATCACGTCGCTGCATGGGCATGTCCTCAGAATAATGAAGCGATAAACGAAGGTAGGCGGTGCATCAGTAGCTAGGGAACCCTTGCAGGCGCTCCATTGGAAAGGTTTGTGGCAAGCGGCGTTGCCGTAGGAGCAGCCGCACCAAAGAAGCGCGTGACCGTGCCGTTGCCGGCGTTGGTGACCCAGACGGAACCGGAGGCATCCACGGAGACGGCGCTGGGCGAGCTGATGCCCTGCCCGTTGAATCCGCCGGAGGGTGATACTGCCACCCCGGTGGTCGCAAAGGTGGAGATTGTCCCGTTACTGTTCGCAATCCAGACAGTGCCGTTGCCATCGATGGCCATCCCGCTGGCTGCGCCCAGGCCGCCACCGCTGAAGGTGCCAAGCAGTGTTCCGGTAAAGTCGTATTCCTTCAAAGCACCACCGTTGGTTACCCATATCTCTCCGGCTGGATCGGCGGCAAAAGCCGTGCCATTGCTGGACGAATCGAAAGCGCGCGGGCGTACTTCTTTAGCTGTCACGCCGGTCTTTCCATGCGGCGCTGTCGTTGCGTCGACCGGCGTGACGCCCTGGCTGGAAAGCGCTACGGCACTGGCTGCGGGGGCGAACGAGTTGATGTCGTAAGTGCAGACGCCGCCGTCGGGGTCCTCGTTGATGGTCGTGTTGCTGAGGTCGGTGACGCTGGCCCGGAACTCGAGTGGGATGGCTGCCGTCGGGTCAACATCCAGGTCCACTTCGATCTCCATATTGGTACCAGGCGCCAATGGAGGTGCGGTACAACTCATGGAGGCCGTGCCAATACCGGTCGGGCTCTGACAGTTGCTGACACCCGCGATAGTCGCGCCGCTGGTGTTCACGGTGTAGTTCAGGAAAGGATCGGGAACCGTGGTGCCGGGAAAATGAGTCTGACGATCGCCAAGATTCACGAGCGTGGTGACCTTATTCGTGTTCACGCCAGGTTTTGAGTAGCCGCTATGGCACTGTAAGTACGTGACTGTGGTCCCGGGGACGGGTGTAAACGTGGCCGTATTGTCATCAAGGTTGGGATCGGGCGTAGCGGAGTGAACTGTCGCTGTCGCTCCGCCGATGAAATCGGTAAAGAAGACTCGATTAACTTCCTCGCCGACGGCGATGGACGGATCTGTACAAACGGCCTGCTTATAGCCACGGCCAAAAGACACCAGCTGGGCCACGCAGCCATCCGGATTGTTGATGATGTAGCCGGAACTCAACGTAACCGTTGTGACGACATTGGTGGCCGCCACCGAATTTGCTCCTGTTGAGGTGGCGCCATGATTGGTGACCACGACGCCGAGAGCGTTGTCCTCCGGATAAGCCAGGTGAATGCTGAGGTCGGCCTCAGGAGTGGGCGGCGGCGTTACAGCGATCATGATGCCGGTCGCAGTGCCTTCGCCGGTCGGACTTCCTGGCGGCTGGGTGCCCTGCTCGTTCTTCGTCGGATTGTTTGTGTTGGGCTCGCCCAACCGCGGATTGACATTTGCGCCGCCCGTGTCGATGCTCGGCCGGCCGCCACTGTTGGTCGTGGTAAGACTGACGGAGTCGGTAAATCCTCCAGCGAAAACGGTGCCGGAAGGCGCGATAGCCACGCTGGTCAGCCGCGAATGCCCCACCCCACCGTAATAGGTGGAAAACAGCAGATTGGCGCCGGTGGGGTCCAGTTCGGCGAGAACGGCGGTGACGGTCTGGGCCGTGACGACGTAGATGTTCGCGTTGTTGGTGGGATCGACAACAACGGCCGAAGGGAACGAATTGGTATAGGGGAGGCTGGAAAAGTTGGTGCCGCCGTTGGTCGATTTGTAGAGCGCCCAACTACCCGCCGCCGTTTGCCGCGCGTACAGCGTGTTGGAGTTGGTGGGATCGACCGTAATAGCGACCTGCTGAAAGTTGAACGTGGCGTTGCCGGGGCTAAATGTGGTTCCGCCGTCGGTGGACTTGGAGTAATTCAGCGCGGTACCAACGTACACCGTGGTGGGGGTTGCGGGATCGACTGCAAGGCCGACGATGTTGTACGTAACGCCGCTGGCGTTGGGCAGTGTCCAGGCCGTGCCATAGTTCACCGTCTTATAGACCTTCGACCCGATTGCGGCATACAGTGTGCCGGCGTTCACGGGGTCCGCCACCATGAAACCGATATTGCCGCTGGATGGCAGACCGGTGCTGGCGCTGGCCCACGTTGCACCGCCATCGGTCGTAACCCACACCAGCGGCGTTCCCACTGAGCCTTGCGAGAAATAGACGATGTTGGCGTTCGCCGGATCCGTCGCCAGTGTCAGGGAGGTCCCATTCAGCGACGGCAGGCCAGTGCCGGCGGGCTTGCTCCAGCTTGCGCCGTCGTCGGCGCTACGGAAGATGCCGGCACCCGTGATGGCCGTGAGTGTATTGGGCGAGGACGCCGAACGGACCAGCGTGGTGATGTTGGTGTTGGTCAGGCCGGTGGTGGCCAGTGCCGTCCATGACGTGCCCGCGTTGCTGCTGGTATACAGGCCGCTTGGCCCTGCTGCCAGCAGCAGGCCGGCATGCGAAGGATCGAAGAGGAGCGACGATACCGCGGTTGCGGGCAGACCGCCGTTGGCAACGTGAAAGGTTGCGCCACCGTCTCCGCTGGCGTCAAGAATACCGGCGCCCGCTGATTGAAGAGGTGACACCATCGGGAAACTGTTGGTCGACGTGAAGCCCCCGATCCAGAGATGGTTTGCGCCATCGACCGCGAGAGCAGTCGGCGCATCCAGTCCGGTGGCGTTGTTGATGCCGCCGATGTAGGTGGAGTAGGCCAGCGAGCCTCCGCCTGCTGCTACTTTCAAGGCGTACCATCCGGCCGGCGTGGAAGAGTAAGCGCCCGTCGTCACCGGCAGGTTGGTGCCCCCGCCCATCAGCCCAACCACGTAAGCTGCGCCGGTGGAGTCGACCGCGATGCCGGAGCCATAAGCAGAGCGAACCACATAGGAGTAGGCCAGGGATTGCCCGTCGGCGGCCATTTTGGTGATGAAGGTCCCGCCGAAGCCGGTTGGCGCAGCTGTGCCGTTGACGAGCAGCGTTCCAACGGTTGGGAAGTCGCTGGTAGCAAGCCCGGTCAAATAGATGTTGCCGGCGGCATCGAGCGCGACTCCCATACCTGCGTTGATATTGGATCCGCCGAGAAAGGTGGAGAAGTTGAGGGCACCGGCAGCTGTGAAGTTGCTGACAAAAACCTCCTGGCAATTGCCGGCAGAGCTGCACGTATTGCCCTTGTTGTAGGCCGTTTGGAACGCATTCTTCAAGGGAAAATTAGGCGATTGCGTGAAGCCCGTGACGGTCGCGTTGCCCGCCTTGTCGACGGCGATGGCGTTGCCCTGGTCGTTGGTGGTGCCGCCCAGATAGGTGGAATAAATAACGGCCGAGCCATCCGCCTTAATGGCCGTGACGAAGGCATTGAAGCACGTAATAGAGGACGTGTAGCAAGTGGAGACGCCCTGCGCCCCCTGGTAGGCATTCAGCGTGGGAAAGGTGGTTGAAGACGTGATGCCGGTGAGGTAAGCATTGCCGCTGCCGTCCAGTGCGAGACCGGTCGCTGCGTCCACCTTGTTGCCGCCGACATAGGTGGCGAACTGCACCGTTGCGCCGGTAGGATCGAGCTTGGCTAGAAAGGCGTTATACGTGGCGCCCGTGCTGCCGGTGAGCGTGGCATTTTTCGTGGGTATGCCAAACCCGGCGTAGGTCTGGCCGGTCAGCAGGATGTTGCCCGCGCTATCCAGCGCAACGGCGTTGATGATGGTGGAGTAGGTGCCAAAGTAGCTCGCGTAGCTGAGCGTGGGATCAATGACCAATTTCTGCGCGCGGTCGTAGGCGCCTAACGCGAAGCTCACTTCGCCATTGGCTGCAACCTCGTAACGCACGCTGACCGGCTCACGCTTTTCTGGCTGCGTCTCCGTGTAGGCGACCGGCTTTAGCAGCCGCACGTTACCGCTCGGGCCTTGCAGTACGAGATCACCGCTCCCATCCACTCGAGGCTGTATCCCCTCGAAGGCCAGGCGAATGTGCGCGGGGTCTGCGCCGGGCGCGAGGATGAAATCGTGTTCCAGCTTTTCACCGTTGCCGTAGTATGCCACATCGATGCCCGGATAAATATTGTGGAAACGCAACCGCGCGAAGTCATGGACTCCGACCTGCCACTCCGCGGGGCCTTGCCCGAGAAAGTAGTTGGTGGTCATCGCGGAGGGTTCCGCTAAATCGCCCCGGCCATCGGCGCGGGCGCTGATCAGCTTCATGGAAAACTCGCTGTTGTCCGCCCCAGCTTGTTCCGCTGCGCCTTGGTTCTCACCTGTAGCTGACGTCCGGGCCACGACAGGTTTGGCGTGTACCAGCACGGTCCGCACGCTAGATGAGGTGATCTGCATTCCGAAGCCGGGTCCTTCCGCCGCAAAGGCCCGCGCGGCGCCGGAACGCGGCGCAGGCTCGGCGCTTTTGGCGCCCGCAGTGGAGAACAGCGGATGAAACTGTACGGGCTGAAGGCGAAGTGTCTCTGCGGCAAGAGACCGGGCCTGGGAAGCAGGCATGGTGGAAGTGGCCACTGCGAGCCCTGTTGCTGGAGAGGAGAGGGGACTTTGGCCCACGGCCGTTGCGGAAAGAAAGATACCTGTCAGGAGACCCGTAAAGCAGAGATCCCTGACTGCGAGAAAGCGACCCGGCTGATTCATGCAGCCACCCATGTGTGCAGGAATGGAAAAAGACCCAATGGTGGGGTTATTGATAACACAAATGATGGCCACTAGCCACATTGAATTGAGAGCAGCGAACGTAAAATCTCCCCGCCACCTACAACCCGGCAATATCCGGTGGCGAACTGGGGCCCCCGGCGAGTGCGTTGTTTCTCGCTAGCGTGGACAAACCTGGCGTTTTTGCTTCGCGAACTTTGCAGTAAAGAATTTGCTGACACCGCTTCAGACGCGCTCTTGATGGGCACCCATCCGGCCGTAAACTTGGCCGCACCTTTTGCACTGGCATCGCCTGCCAGCCTAACTCCATCGCTATCGTGTTGGCGATTCCAGTTAGGCCTGTCGGCATTCCCGAACGGGCGTTGCGGGTGAGCTGCTAGAAGCTGTATCGCAAGCCGAACTCCAGCCGTCGCGCCGTATCGGCCGTGATCGGGCGCAAGAACTGCGGCGACCCCAGCACCGTGCTCTCGCCGGTAACGTTGGTGTGATTGATGAAGTTGGCCGAGCGCATGTTGACGGTGATGGTCTGCTGTCGTGCGGACTTGGCGTCCCTGGTTAGTTTGAAGGCGCGTTGCAGGTTGGCGTCGATGTGGAACGTCCATGGCAGCGAGGCAATGTTGCGCCGGATGGCCGCGGCCGGGATGCCGTTCACGATGGCGCCGCTGTTGGTCAGCAGGCCGAACGGCGTGTTGAAGATTGTTGTGCCGTTCGCGGCGGAGCCCGCAGGCGCGTATTGCGGACGATCATTGAAGCTGCCATCGCCGTTGTTGTCCGCGCCCGTGGTGATGTTGAGGGGCTGGCCACCCGTGGCGTAGCCGTTGCCTGTGAGCGAGAACTTGTAAGGCAGCGACACGCTGCTGTTGCCAAATAGCTGCCATATGCCCTGGCTGCTCCGGTTCACCGTTTCGCCCGCATCCGAGTAGGCGCTCTGCGGCTGGAAGAAGAAGCTGTCGTCGGTATCGTCGCGCAGGTTCAGATGCAGGACGCCGAGGAAGAACTGCGTACGTTTCAGGCGGAAGTTGCTGATGCCGAAAAACTCGCCATGCCCCTGGCCACCGCCTGTGTCCTGCACTTGAAGGATGTTGAGGTTGGGGGCGATCGGGCGAGGGCCGTGGGGATCAGGCGTCAGCGGCTGGTTGATATTCACGGTGCGAAAGTTATTGATGAAGCGCAGCAGGACCTCCTGCGCATTGATGTTGAAGCCGTGGGGAAGGTCCTTGCTCACACTGAAGTCGCCGATAGCGTAGGCGGTGTTATGGAAGCCCGGTGCCAGCGTGCGTTGTGAGTGGATAGGTGTGGCATTGGTGAACGGGCTGCATCCGCTCGACGCGTTGGGGCCGCAGTAGGCCGAGTTATAGATCAGGCTGGTGACGCGCTTAACGCCATCTTCGCGGTAGAGCTCCTCAGTCAGGTCGGCTGATACCTGGCCGTCGAACAGGCCGAAGTGGGACTTGATCACCCACGTCTGCTTCTTGTCCGGCGAGTAGCTGAAGCCCGTCCGCGGAGCCACGCCGTTGTAGTTGGCGGGCTGGGTTTGGAAGTAGTAGCGCAGGCCGTAAACCATGGTCCACTTGGTGTTGAGCTTGAAGTTGTCCTGGTAGAAGAACGCGTTGCGCCATTGCGAAACGGGGTCTCGGGGAATGCCGGCGACGTTGGTGAACTCGGTGGCCGTGTCGCTGGTCGCGCCGGTGCTGTCGCCCGCGCTGTTGCGTGCATTGCGGTACTGGTCGATGGCCGTGATGGAAGTCGCTGGATTCCCCGTAGCGTGACCGGCGAAGACGTAAGTGCCGTTGAAGCCGGTAGCCATATCGCTGTAACGATGAACGAAGAAGAACTGTGCTCCGGCCTTGATAAGGTGACGCTTCGTATTGAGGATGATGTCGTCGTCCAGCTCGTAGCGCGTTAGGGCGGTGTGGCTGCGGCCGAGGGCGCTGCCGCCGCCGCTGAAGTAGCCCGCAACCTGGAGCGAGGGTAAGTTGCTGGCAGGCGTTTCGCCCTCAACGAACCGGTCGACGCTGAAGCGTGCCTCATGCACCAGCCTGGGCGATACCGTGGTGACGTTGCTGATGCGGACCACCTGCTCGTCGCGACCGACGTCGTGTCCGGCTTCACGCAGGGTCTGGCCGCCGACACCCTGGTTCTTGAGGTTGGCCCAGTTGGCTGAGTAGCTGATAGACGCGATGTTCTTTGGCCCGAGCTGCCAGTCCATGCGGGCGTTGCCAATCCACAGACGCTGCGGGTTGGGTACCGTGTCCTGCGTATTGACCTGTTGGCCGGAGGCATCGAGGGTAATCGCATTGACGGCGACCGTTTCATCGATGGAGCGGTGCTCGAGGTTCAGAGAAAAGTTCGATCCTTGTTTGCGAATCGGGCCGGTGAAATCAAACCCATAGCGCTGCTTGCCTACGGAACCGAGGGTTGTGGTGAAGGGGTCGCGCGCATTCATCCACGAGCTGGAGTTGGTTGTGAACAGCGCACCGTGATAACTCTTCGCGCCCGGTTTGGTGTAAACCTCGACACGGCCGCCGCCGAAAGGGGGTTCGCGGTACTCGGCAGAGAAAAGATCGGGGCTCACGTTGACGAAGGCGATCGAGTCTTTGGGTGGTAGCGTGGCGCCGTCAGAGAAGCCGTCTACGGAGATCGTGGCTCGACCGGGGCTGCCGCCATTGGCCGCGGAGAGTTGCTGGAGCTCGCGGAGCAGATCGTCGGGGTCGTCAGCCAGCGACTGGAGCTGCTTGCCGGCAACGATGGTGCCGTTGCCGCCGCCCGGGGCTTCCACCTGCATCTCCGCTTCGTCTGCCTCGACGTCAATGTTAGCCGAAGCGCTGGGGACAAGGTGGAAGGTGAGATCGCTGCTGTGCGGGACGGTGGTACTGAGGGAGTTGGGGGCGAAGTCCTGCAACGAGGCCGTAAGCGTATGTTTCCCCAGTGCGACGCAGGGAAAGCGGAATCGGCCATCAGGTCCGCTGGTGCGGGTGGCATTGCCGTCGACAGAGATGGTGGCGCCGGGCACGAGGGCGTCAGTGGTATCGCGAACAACGCCACTGACTGGGCCGCCCGTACACGCCTGCGCCGATGCACGTGACTGCAAGACGCAAAGGGAGAGCGCCGTAACGGTGAAAACCTTCAACATAGGGACCAAATCTCTTTTCCGGCGCTGTCTCTCAAGGCGCGCAGGGAAGTAGCTGAGCGCCAACTCTTTTGGCAATTCAGGTAGGTACGAAGAGATATACGCGGTGGTTCCCTCATGGAGAGTGTGGATTTGTCTGAAATGTGACGGACAGGGGGTTTTTCGAGACAGGAGGAGGTGCCACCGAGTTTCGCGTCTACCGCGGGCATCCGCGGCTCCGTAAATGCCAGAACTAAAGCATTACCTGATGGGGCCACGCGCTATCGAACTGGTAGCCGACCGTGCATCATGTAAAGGGCGGGTGAAAGTCTCAGGGCAACTCAAAATCCAGAACGGCTGTAGTGGCGACTTCAACGGGCTTGCCGCCCTGGATGTAGGGTCGATAACGCCAGTGCTGAACTGCTTCGAGGGAAGCGTCGCGTAGCAACTCCGGGCCGCTCACGACGCGGGCTTCAATCACGTTGCCTTGACGATCTACAACCGCACGCACTTTCACCTCGCCTTGCACCCGCGCCTGGGAAGCGGCCACAGGATATTCCGGCGCAGGGCTGGAAATCAGGTTGGTTGCCATCATTCCGATTGAGGCCGGATGCACAACGCCTGGTGTTGTGGAGGCTGGGACGGACACTCCACCCGGCCGCCGTAAGGGAGCCGGATTGATCACGACCCACTTCGGCAAACGGCGACGAACACTCGGTGTCGTGTTGGGCGGGGGCGTCGTGATTGCGGGACTCTCGGGGACAGCACTCAATGGCCGCGCGGGAGGATTATTCGCGGCAACGACAGCCGGTCCGGCAGACGGAGTTGGCCTGATGAGGGGAATGGTTTGGCTCGCGTCCGGAAATTGCAAAGGGCGAACGGGCGCGGCCGTTTTCGATGTCGGGGACGCTGCCAGCGGCGTACGCAGGCCACGCGCGGTTCGCGCGACGGCTGGGGACGGCTTCCTCATTGGAGCCTGAGGTTTGCGAAGCGGTGCCGGAGGCGCTTTTGCCAGATCATACTTCTCGTCATTGACAGGCATACCCGGAGACGAAGCCACAAGCGGCGCCGTTACTGGAAGTGTTTTGCGGCTCTTTTGATAGCCCATCCACCCCGATCCCATGGCCACTGCCAGCGCGATCACGGCCGCAATGGAAACAACAGGTCCCCGCCACCGCGAGGCTATGGGTTCCTGTGCCATGAAGGAGGGCGCGGTTGAGTCTGGGCGGACGGTGATGTGATCGCCCCCATGCGCCGGCGGTGAGAGCCGATCGTGGAGCAGAGGTTTGGCCCCAACGGCAACGGTAACCACATTTTGATAGCGCACGAAGACGGGCCCCACCGGACCAGTTTGACGGGGAATCTGCGTGAGGAAGCGAAGCATTTCCCGTACTGATTCTTCTTGCTCGCCGGTCGCCTTGAATGGCCCGGGCCCGGCAGTGGCGACGACGAGGATGCCAAGCAGGTCCATGTAATCGACGGCCTCGTGCTCTCGCTGGATCACCACGTGGACGAGCGACGTGACATCCCGTCTGAACGAAGGGTCGATTGCCAATCGAGCGGAAAAGTGCGTCAGTGCTTCCAATGATCCGGCAGGTATGCCGCGGTCAAGCAAAAACTCCCGCGTTCTCTCCACATCTTCCGGAAAGAGGCGCGAGATGTCATCAAGCCTGGATAGCAGAAACATAAGGTTCCATTTCCGGGTTCGTGGATGCCGTCAACGGGCACACCTGTGCGCTGACCCGAGGGGTACTACCTGGAGGCTCAAGCGCTCCCCCTTTATCAACCCCAATCCCAGGCATAAGTTCTTTAGAGATGCAGAACTTCGATAGGGAAGACCTTTGCCGCTGTCGTGGGGCGCGGTCTTTGAGCCAGCCAAGCTGGTTATTGGCCTTGGGTAGTCGGAAAGGCTGCTGATGGCTGCTGGAGTCAAAGCTGGAAGGGTCTTATGTTAGCTGAACGCAACAGAAAGCTCGGCGTTCCCGTGACTCGCCGAAACGTATAAGCTGGTCTGGTCAATAGATTGGGGACGCCCTCCACTGCACGCAGCTGAACCAATTCGGACGGAGCGCGGTATTTTTCGACCGTACGGTGTACGGGTACTGGTGACGGTGATGCTGGTGGCATCGCTATTGGCAGCGGTTGCGGGGACGGCGCATTGGCCGGTTGTTGGCGACGCACCGCTGCTGCACTATGTGGTTTTCCTGATCGATCACGGCAAGGTGCCGTACAAAGACATCATCGAGATGGACATGCCGGGAACCTATGCGCTGCAGTGGGCGGCGATTCACTGGCTGGGGCCGGGTGCGGTCGGGTGGCGCGTGTTCGACTTCGGCCTGGTGGCGGCGGCCATGGCGGCGATGATTGCGATGACGTGGCCGGTGGATTGGCTTGCAGGGTTCTTTGGCGGGGCGCTGTTTGCGTTGATCCACTTTCGCGACGGCCCGACGCATACGGGACAGCGGGACCTGATCATGGCCGTGATGGCGCTGATCGCCTGCGCATGGTTGATGTATGGCGTCCGGAAGCAGAGAGCGTGGGCTGCGGGATTGTTCGGACTGTTTGCCGGCGTGGCCGCTACCATCAAGCCTTCCGGCTTGCTGTTTGGTGCCGTGCTGATTGTGCTGCTCTGGCTGCGCTTGCGACAATTGAATGTAGCCAAGGCACCTTACCTGATCGCGTCGGTGGCGGGCTTCGCTCTGCCTGTACTCGCGTGTGGACTGTACTTAGTCCACTACGGCGCTTTGGGTGCGTTCCTGGACGTCATGCAGGGTATCGGGGCGTATCACGCGTCGCTGGGGCGGCCGTCCTTGCCGGTGCTGATTGTGGGCAGCTTTCCGACGGTGCTGCTGACGGCGTCGATACCTGCGTTGGCGCTGCTCGTGATGGAGAAGCGGTGGAAGAGTTGGGAAGCGCAGGTAGCACTCGCGTGCATCCTGGTGGGTGCGATGTCTTACATCATCCAGGGAAAAGGTTTTCCTTATCATCGCTATCCCGAAGAGGCTTTCCTGGCGTTGCTGTGTGGGTCGCTGCTGGTCGGTAACATGCGCGCGAAGGGATACCGGGGTTTGATTGCGGTGGCAGGGTTGCTGGCAGGAGCGTTGTACCTGGCGCCGTCATCTGCGGTGATTGCGCGCAGCTACGACTGGCGAGACCAGGAGTTTCAGCAGATGTTGACCGCTGACCTGACGGAGCTGGGCGGTGCAAAGCTGGATGGGAAGGTGCAGTGTTTCGAGATGGCTGCAGAGTGCCAGAACACGCTGTACACCATGAAGCTGGTGGAGGCGACAGGGTATATGTACGACTGCTACCTGTTTCAGACTCAGCAGACAGCGGTGAGCCTGAAGTATCGTGAGAATTTTTGGGCCGCCCTGCATGCCACGCCGCCGCAGGTGTTGGTGGTGACCGATCAGGAGTGTTTCAAGCTGGCGCGAAACTTTGGATTGGCCGCACGCTGGCCAGAGTTTCAGCATTATCTTGAGAGCGAGTACACGCTGACCGCGCAACGTACGCCACCCCACACAATAGGATGGTGGCGGCATCCAGCGGAGCCGTTCTCGTACCAGCTGTACGTCAGGAAGCAGCCCTGAGCCGGTGGATGGCCTGTACTGCAAGCAACAGATATCGCTGGCAAATCTGGTTTCAACGACGCTAGTTGAGATGAATGATGCCTCGCCGGGCGGCCACGTGGATGGCCCCGGTCCGATCGTTGACGTGCAGCTTGAAAAAGATGTTTTTCATGTGCACCTGGACGGTCGCCTCACTGATGTTCAAGTCATACGCGATTTCCTTGTTGCGCTTGCCGGTGGCGAGCAGCTCCAGGACTCCCAGCTCGCGCGGTGTGAGCGAAGGATGCAAGGACCGGTCCGCGAGGCGGTCGGAAATTTCCTTCCGCACCGAACGGATGCCGGCGTGAACCTCGCGTATGGTGCCGATCAGGTCATCTGACAGCGTGTCTTTGAGCAGGTAAGCGACTGCGCCGGCATGGAGGGCGCGATAGATGTCCTCATCGCCTTCATACATCGTCAACACGATGATGCGCGCAGTGGGCGACTCGGCCAGTATCCGCTGGATAGCGGAGGTTCCGTCCTCGGACCGAAGGCGGAGATCCATCAATGTCACGTCCGGTTGGGTGATACGAAACTGCTGCAACGCTTCGACGGCGGTCGCAGCAAAGGCAACGACTTTCATGTCTCGTTCGCGATCGATCACCAGCCCGATCCCTTCGCGGACAATGGCGTGATCGTCGACACAGAGAATGCGAATGGTGGGTTCGGTCACGTATTGAGCCCCGCATGACGCCTGGGATGCACGGGGACTGTGGTTTCGACTGTGGTGCCCACGTGGATCGCTGTGGTGACGCGGAAGGCGCCGTCGACCTGGGTGGCGCGCTCCTCCATAATGCGAAGACCGTAATGCCCGTCCTGCTCGGACTGTTGCGGCGACGGGATGAAGCCACAGCCATCGTCGACCACGCGCAGGGTAATGGCCCGCTGTTCGAAGTTGAGTGCTACCTTGAGCTCTGAGGCCTGGGCATGCCGCACCGCATTGAGGATGGCTTCCTGGCCGATCCTCAATAGCTGTTGCTCGACAATGGCGGGCGCATGATAGGGGCGTCCCTGGACGGATAATCTACTGCGAACGCTCTTGTATCGAGTGGCCTCTTCCATCGCCTCACGCAGAGCGGAGGTAAGGTCCTGGTTCATGAGCGCGGGGGAGCGCAGACTTTGAATGCTTTGACGCGCTTCGCGAATGCCTTCCTCGACCTGCTTCCGAATCCGAACAAGGCGCTGGTGCACAGGCGAAGACGGCGGGATACTGTCGGCTGCAGCGTTGAAGTGGAGCGCGACCGCGACCAGGCTTTGCAGAAGCGTATCGTGCAGTTCGCGGCTCAACCGCATGCGCTCTGCCAACTTGAGCGAAAACTCCTTACGAAGCGTGCGCTCGTGCATATGAGCGGCCAACCAGATGCAGCCAAGCGTTAGCATAACGCCGAGCGCATAGAACCAACGCGTCTGGTAGAAGGCTGGCGGGACGGAAAAATCCCAGGTGGCGGGAACGGTGCTCCAGGTACCGTCGTCGTTGCTGGCCATCACTTCAAAGCGATACTTCCGGGGCGGCAGATGTGTGTAGACTGCCTGGCGTTGCGACGCGGCCTCAATCCAATTGTTGTCCAGCCCGACGAGGCGATAGCGGAAGCCGATGGGATGAGTCTGACTAGGCCGCACGGCGCTATAGCTGATTTGCAGCCGGTCAGGTCGCTTTCTTAGCGCGTCGCCGGGCGCCAGGAGCTTGTCGTCCACATGCACTGATGAGATTTCGGCACGACTGGCAAGCACCTTCGCGTTGACCGTCTGGGGCCAAAGGAGGCTGACGCCGCTGCCGGTCACAAACCAGATGCGGCCATCGGAGGAACGCGCTGCGCCGTTACTGTGGAACCAGATGGGCATTCCGAGCATGCCGTCCGAGCCATCCAGAAACCTGCCGTGGACGAGGACGGGCGAGCTTTGTAACGCCGTGGCGATGTCGCGCTGCAGGATGCGTTCCACGCCTGAGCGGGATGTCAGCCAGAGGTTGCCGTTGGCGTCCAGCACCATGGAGCTTGCGCCGCGAGGACCACGGCCGGCCGTATCGACAGGAATGAACCGGCCATCTCGCCAAAGGAAAAGCCGATCCGCGCTGCTTACCCAGATTCGGCCTTCGAGGTCTTCGAGGAAGAAGTGATGGTCGGCGCCATCAAGGCCGTCCATCTGCGAAGCGTTCGTCCAGGTCCCGTCGGCGGCGCGTCGGGATACGGACCCATCCAACCATCCCAACCACAGGTTTCCCTGGTGATCGAGATAGAGCGAGCTGACATTGCCCTGGGTCAACAAGCGAGTGGACTGCCCCGTGGCCGCATCAAAGAGCGAAACGCCTGGCGCATCACCGGCCATATACACGTGGCCATGCTCATCGGCAGTCAACGTTGTGATCCTGGCAAGGCGCAGTGAAGCCAGGTTCCACTGGCGACGCTTTTTGCCGTCGATGCTCATCAGCGTACCGTCCGTCGTGAGCCAAAGAGCGCCTGCGTTCGTAGCGTGCAGTGCTGTTACTTGAGCGTGCATGACGGAAGCGGCTTGCTTGTAGTCGCCGTGGGGTAGATGGAGCAGATCATTGCTTGTGCTGAGCCACACGTCGCCATCGCGGGTCGCGGCCACCGAAGTGACGGGGCCAAGCTCGGAGATGCTCGATACCGGGGCGCGCGAAAGGCGGTATAAACCGCTTCCCGTGCCCGCCCAAATGTTGCCGTCGCGATCTTCGAGGATGGAGCGCGCTCCGGGAACGGCAAACTTTTCTATTTCACCCGTACTTTGCCCCACACGCCACAGCCCCTGATCCATGGTTGCGACCCAAAGATCACCGTTGCGGTCGAAGAGAATCTCATTGCCTCGCACATCCCGACGGTTGCAACAGAGGCGTTGCTTTTCTTCCAGGCGTCTGAAGCCCTGCAGCGTATCAGAAACCCATAGGTTGCCTTGCTTGTCTTCGGCGAACCTGCGGAATTTTGCCGACTCTCCGTGACGGTCCACGGGATGGAATTCCTGCCCGGGCGATGCGCTGAAGATGCCGTACTGTGTGCCGACGAATAGTTTCCCCGCACGGTCGATGTAGGGATCGTCGATACGCCCTTCGGGCAGTCCAAGATCTGCTCCAATGTGACGCCAGTTGTCGTTTTCGTACAGCAGTATGCCGTGGTCTGTGCCGACCCAGACCCGGCCTTGCCGGTCTTCTGCAAATCCGTTGATGATGCCGGGATTGAACCTTGCGGCAACATCGAAGAGCACCAACTGCCCGTTATGGATGCGGCTAACCTGTCCGGAGAGAGAGCCGAACCAAAGATCTCCGCTGCGCGTGATACGCAGGCTACGTACCGAGCCCGAGGGGACTGCGGTAGCGCCGATGGTTGTTACGGGACGAAATTCGGCGCCATCGAAACGTGCCAGGCCTTCGTTGGTTCCCAGCCAGATGTAGCCCATGTCATCCTGCACGAGGCTGAAGATGACGCTGGAAGGAATGCCGTCTTTGGCGCTCCATGTGGTGACGCTATAGCTGGTCAGCTTGGGAGATTGCGCGTGAAGCGTTGGCCGCATGAGGACGCCAGACCACACCACTAGCATGCCGATGGCCCAGCATGCCATCGCACCACGATCACCAAAAGGGTTCATAGAGAGCGCGTCCCGCGAGCTTGAAACTTCGCACGGAGTCTAGCGCCGCCAGCTAGAAGGAGTCAACGCTGTGGAGCAGGAAGGATAGCTACCTTGATTTAGGTATTGCGTGCCGGAGAATGCTCGTCGAAAGTTCTCTCACTGAAAGAGGTCTGCAAACCGTCGAGTCCTGAGAGGTATTTCCGAATGCTTTCGGAACTTTCAGAATACGAATGACGCTTTGCCGGCGCAAGGAGGAACTATGAATCGTTGGTTCGCGGTCGCCGTGACAGCTGCAATCGGCCTGCCCGCAGTGGCACAGCTTTCCACCTATACGGTACCGGAAATCAAGTTTGAGTCGGTGCCGTATCTCAAAATCACCTACGATCGCAACCTGGGTGAAGTGCTGAGCGTCGCTATGAACTCCTCTGGCCACCTGATCGTGCTCAACCATCCGGGAACGGCTGACCAGGGCGCTCCGATCTTCGGAGGAGCGACCACGCAACTGCTTGAGTACGACCAGAACGGCTTGTTCGTGAAGGAGTGGGGCAAGGGAGTCTATGGGCTCGGCTATGCCCACTCGGTGCGCTTTGATAAGTACAACAACCTCTGGGTGGTGGACAAAGCGACGATGTCGGTGATGAAGTTCAACCCGCAAGGCATCGTGGTGATGAACCTTGGCCGTCGTGATGAAGGCCCGGATGAGCCGAGGTGGCGCCACGCGGACCCGCCCCCGACTCCGGCGGATGGCTTGTTCAACGGCTCTTCCGACGTGGCCTGGGACAAAGACGACAACATTTACATCAGCGATGGCTACTTCAACTCGGACATACAGAAGTTCGACAAGCATGGTAATTGGCTCAAGCGCTGGGGCAAGGCTGGCCCAGGTGGAAAGGATGCGAACGAAAATCCCGGTAACTTCCGGACGCCGCACAACATCGGCATCGACAAGGACGAAAACATTTATGTGGCCGACCGTGGAAACCGCCGCATCCAGGTCTTCGACACGAACGGCAACTTCAAACGCTTCCTGTTTCAAAACGCACCTTATGACCACGGCCATCATCCTGTCCTTGGCAACATGCCGGCGACGATGGTGGATGAAACCTCGCCGTGGACGATCTGCATCACCCAACCCAACACTGCGGGACGGCAATACATGTACAGCTCTGACAGCGAGCCTGGCCGCCTTTACAAGTGGGCGCTTCCTGAAGGCAAGCTGGTGGGGATGTTCGGGATCTCGGGGCATGAGCTCGGCCAGTTCAACTGGGTGCATGGCCTGGCGTGCCCCAGCGAGAACACCCTTATTGTGGCCGACATGAATAATTGGCGCGTGCAGAAAATCGTGATGCATCCGGACAAGGCCGCAGAGGCAGCCATTCTCAATCAGAAGTAGAAACAACAGCGCATCGCGAGAACTGCGTGGCATACTTGCACAGTTCTCGCGATGTTGCGTGTTGTTGCAGGGAACTAATCTGGGCGAGGCACGAGGGATTGGGATGAGTTCTTCTTCAACAACCAGGTCAGGGCGGATCAGTCGTATGGGAGCAGGACTGGCTGACTGGTCGTTGCGTTGGTTTCCTGACGGCTTTGTTTTTGCGCTGGTGGCGTTGCTGCTTGTTTTTGTTGCCGGCCTGCTGACCGGATCTTCGGCGCGCGAGCTGACCGAATACTTTGGGCAGGGATTCTGGAGCCTGATTCCCTTCACCATGCAGATGGCGATGGTGATCATTGGCGGCTATGTGGTGGCAAGTTCGCCTGCGATAAGCAAGCTGATTCAGCGCCTGGCCCGTATGCCGAAGGATCCCCGCAGCGCTGCTGCCTTTGTTGCCTTTTTTTCGCTCTTCACGGCGCTCATCAGCTGGGGGCTCAGCCTCATTTTCTCCGGACTTCTAGCGCGACAAGTGGCGAAAAATGTACCGGAAACCGACTATCGCGCGCTCGGCGCTGCCGCCTACCTGGGCACTGGAAGCGTATGGGCGCTGGGGCTTTCATCTTCCGCCACGCTGTTGATGGCAACGCCCTCCTCAATGCCCGCTGCACTGATGCATATCAGCGGCACCATTCCTTTGACTCAGACGTTGTACCTGTGGCAGAACGCTGTGCTCGCGAGTGTGTTGATCCTCTCCGGCATCGTGGTAACGTACTTCTCGTGTCCGCTGCACTCTGAAAAGACTGCTGCGTGGTATGGCGTCGCTGACGAGTCATCGGCGCCTGCCGAAGAGCGGCAGACACCGGGCGAGTGGCTGGAATATTCGCCGATCCTTTCTGTTGCCGTGGCGATTCTCGGACTTTCTTACCTGGTGGGAGTACTGCATCGACGCGGTCCGCTCAGTGCGCTGGATTTAAATACGTATAACCTCCTGTTCCTGATGATTGGGCTGCTCCTGCACTGGAGGCCGCGGGCTTTTGTGCGTGCCGTTGCGGAGGCCGTGCCGTCCACTGCCGGCGTGCTGCTGCAGTTCCCATTTTATGGCGGCATCTTTGGACTGGTTACGATGTCGGCGATATCCAACATCATGGCGCATTTTTTTGTACGCATTTCGTCGCACCAGACCTTTCCAATCCTGGTTGCGCTCTACTCCGCGTTGCTGGGTATGCTGGTGCCCTCTGGCGGCAGTAAATGGATCATTGAGGCGCCCTACGTGATGCAGGCTGCCAAGGACTTGCGCGTCCACCTGGGATGGGTGGTGCAGGTTTACAACGCAGCTGAGGCCCTGCCGAACCTCGTCAACCCATTCTGGATGCTTCCTTTGCTTGGGATACTCAAGGTGAAGGCGCGCGACCTTGTGGGGTTTGGTTTGTTGCAGCTGATGGTGAACTCGGTGCTGGTCCTTTTCCTTGCCTGGCTGCTGGCTTTCACGTTGCCGTACGTCCCACCGTTGTCGCCGTGAGCCATCTACCGGATTTATGGTATTGCCGCACCGCGCGGGCCAGCGGATACTTCTCGCGTTTCAACAAAGCCCTCAGCATGAATAGGTAAACGCATGGATGAAAAGACACGCAGTGGCATTTTGAGCAGACGCAACGCTATGAGCATGATGGTCGGAGGGGCTGCTGGCATTGGTGCACTTCTTACGGGAATGGGCGAAGGCCATGCTACCGCACAGCAAGCGCCTCCTCAAACGAGCCCCATGGGCAACCCGATTCCTCCCGCTCAAGATCCGCGCTTTCCGCAGGCACCGGTGTGGGAAACGGAATTGCGTCTCTTAGCTCCGCATGTGTACGCGTTCGTGCAGGCTGGCGGGCCTGGGAAAAATAACGTGTCGGTATCGAATGCGGGGATGATCGAAGGTCCCGATTACCTGGTTGCGGTTGATGCAACGGAGGGGCCAATTCCTGCCCAGAGATTCATCTCAGATTCAAAGAAGGCCACGGGCAAGAGCTTTGGCCGTATGGTGAACACGCACCACCACGGAGATCACGTGGATGGTAATCAGTTCTTCCTGCCGGCCGAAATTATCAGCCACCCCTATTGCCGTACCGAATGCGTCAAGGCGGCGCAGGCCCAGGCGAACAATCCTAACCAACGCACTTTTGCGGCACATGAAGGCGTTGCGCTGGGAACAGAACCACGCAAACTTGCGGTGCAGAATACGACGATAGAGGATAACTTCGTTCAATATGTTGGCGACACGCGCGTGGAATGGATCTACGCCGGACCCGCCCATACATGGGGCGATCTGATGGCATACCTGCCACAACACAAGATATTGTTCGCCGGAGACGTCGCATTTTTCTGGGTTGCGCCGTTCGCTCAGAATGGCCACATCAGCAAGTGGATCGAAACGTGCGACCGGATCCTGGGGATGGATGTCGACACCATCGTGCCGGGACATGGGCCCATTGGCGGCAAGAAAGACCTGGCCGAGATGGCGGATTACTTCCGAGTGCTGACCGTTGAGGCGCGGAAACGCTATCAGCAGAAGATGAGCGCCGGCGCAGCGGCTGCCGACATCCGGATGGGGCGCTTCGATAACTGGATCGGCCCCGAGCGCATCGTTATGGATACGGCCCGTCTCTATGATGAGTGGAATGGAAGCTTGATTCCTGACGTCAATGTCGGGGGAATTCGGGAAGCGACGCTCGAATATAACGAGGCCAAGATGAAAGCGGCCGCGCGCAAATAGTTCACTCGTTGTAACTCCTGGTCTTCGCGATACCTCCTCTCGCGAAGGCCGTTTTGTGTTTGCGAACGAAGTTATTGAAGCGAAGGCTCAAGTGACCCTTTTATGTCTTTTTTGCGCCGCGATGCTCCGTCAGCCCTACCTTGTTTTAGGTATTGTCGGGGGCCTTCGAGAAGCAGTTAATGGCGACGTCCTGAAATTTCATTCCGCCGCGCTATCAGCGATGTTTTTCAGGGAGATTGCAATCTGAGGTGCGAGAGGAATGCGTGTGAACCTCCTGAACACAATTTCGATGTGGGTGAAGTCCGCGATGCTTGTGGTCGTGATTACCTTGTGTTGTGCGCCATGCGCGGCGGGTCAGGCCGGCACGAACGGTACCGGCGCGATTGCCGGCACAGTTACCGATGCCACCGGCGCGCCAATACCCAATGCCACGATCAGGGCAGAAAGCTCCGCCTTGATTGAGCACTCACGCGAGGTCAAGAGCAGTCGCGAGGGACTCTTCACCCTGGTCAATCTTCCGGTGGGGACGTATACCGTCAGCTTCAGTTCGCAGGGCTTCAGCACCCTGCAGAAGACGGGCGTCGCGGTAAGTACGGGATTTACGGCGAACCAGAATGCGTCGCTAACTGTAGGCACATCGGAGACGGTGACAGTGACCGCCGCAGGAACTGTGCTCGACGTTCAGGACACGATCGTACAGAAGACGCTGTCCAACGAAGAGATGGAGTCGTTGCCTATCGGCAAAAGCGCGGCCACGTACTCCGCGTTGATTCCGGGCGCGGTGGCTGCGGCCGGTAACCAGGATGTCGGCGGCATCCGCGGAGAGCAGTACCAGGGCTTTCGCATGCATGGCAGCGCAGCAGGCGATTACATGCAGCTACGTGATGGCATGTTCTGGGGGACGCTGGTTGCTGCTGGAAATTTTATGTCGAGTGCCAACCCGACCTCGATCCAGGAAACCCAAATTGTAACTAGCGGGTACTCGCCTGAGGACATGACGGCGGGTGGTCACGTGAACCTGATCCCGCGTAGTGGCGGCGACGAGCTGCATGGAAGCTTTCAGACGGATTTCAGCGCGAGCAGCCTGCAGGGAACGAATATTTCCCCTGCGATCACGGCTCTCGGTGTCGCCGCGGCGCCCAGGATTCGGACGCTGCGTGAAATTGCGGGTGGATTTGGCGGTCCCATCTACCCCAGCAAGCTTTGGTACTTTGTCGATTCGCGCAGCTGGAAGAGTTCCGTTACGCAGGTTGGCAATACGGCGTTCTTCAACGATAACGAGACCTCTACGACGGCCAGCCGGTTGTATTATCACGCTGCGAGCGACGCCAGTTACACGAATGACTATTACACCGACCTTGGTTTGAGGCTTACATATCAGCCCAACAAGAAGAACACCATCATGGTGAATGGGATCGGCGAAATCAACTGTAATTGCTATTACAACATTGGGGCAGGAACACTCGCGCCGGAAGCGACCGGCAACGATTACTACGCGCCGAACTGGCGGGCGCAGGCGAGCTGGACCTACGTCCTCTCCGATCACCTGGTTTTATGGGCCGGTATTACCTCAGTGATCGGGGCGGTTGATCGCCAGAGGACCGGCAGCGTTGCGACGAGCGTGCCCGTCACCAACCAGACGGCAAACTACACTTACGGCGCCTCCGGCACGGGGGTCGGCTTCACGACGTCTTATGGAACGCAGCAGTTCAAGAACATCAATGAGAATGCGTCCATCACCTATGTGAACGGGGCTCACAACATGAAGTTCGGGTTCACGGAGTTGCAGGGAAGGGGAGCGCGCATCGCACAGTACGCTAACAACGGCGTCAGTTACATCTTCTCGTGCCAGGCGACGTCAGGCTTGTCCGCTACCGAGCAGGCAAACGACGTTCCCCTGGCTCAGAACACCGGAGTCAATTCCCTGCAGTGCGCCAGCCCGACGCAGGCCCTGGTGCCGAACCAGATTCGCGAATTTCTGAACCCCTATTCCTACTTTGTTGCCTTGGAAAGCCGTGCCATGTATGCGCAGGACCAGTGGAGGATTCATCGCCTGACATTGAACCTTGGCCTGCGTCTTGACTGGTTCACTGCCAGTGTTCCCGAGCAGAGCTTCGGCGCTGACGCCCTGTACGGCACGCCGTCTCGTTCCTTCGCCCACCAGAGCAGCATCGCCGACTGGAAGGACCTGAACCCGAGACTAGGCGCCGCTTACGATGTCTTCGGAAATGGGAAGACCGCGGTTAAAGCTTCCCTGGCACGTGCCATCCTGTTCGATCCGCTGGGCGGGTACGCCACGCTGGCTAACCCGGCAACGCAGATTGCCAACACGGTGACACGTACCTGGCGCGACATCAATGGGACGTTCGATCCTGTCTCGGGCGGAGGCAATCTCTCCATTCCAACGGCTAACGGCGGCCCCGCCTGCAATACGACGACCGGCGCTAATTGCGTGTTGGGTGCGGTCAGCAATGCGCTGTTTTATAGCGCGTCGCAGCAGCCGACGTATACCATCGCCAACGACGTTACTCACGGGTGGATGAACCGCGCCTACAACTGGCAGTTCGCCACATCCGTTGAACAGCAGATTACGCACGGCCTTGCTTTGACGTTCGGCTTTTACCATACGTGGTACGGAAACCTGGCGGTGGCGCACAACACGGCGATCCCGGCTTCAGGTTATGACGAATATTGCGTCACGCCTCCCGTGAATGGTTCTTACAGTAGCGGTGGAACGCCCATCTGCAATCTCTACGATCCGGCACCGGCCTATGCAGGCAAGGCTTCGTTCGTCGTGCAGAAAGCCAGCGACTTTTCGTGCGCTAGCACGGGTAACGCGGCTGGTTGCGGCGACATCACCGACACCTACACCGGTATCGACATCCTGGCGCATCTGAAAATCCGTGGCGCCTACCTCCAGGGCGGTTTCACGTCGGGCCATGAAGTAACGAACTACTGCGTCCAGGTGAATTCGCCGCAGGATCTTTACTACTACGTGAACCCCTCGCCGCAAAGCAGCTCCATCGTCGAGTACACCAACAACAACCTGCCGACGGTCATCAATGACACAGCATCCTGTTATATCAGTGCTCCTTGGTATCAGAACACGCAGTTCAAACTGGCCGGGATCTATACGCTCCCGTGGGGCAAGGTTAAGGTGAGCGCGAACGAACAGAACCTGCCATCCATTTCCTTGCAGGGGACCTACAGCTATAGTGCGTCCACGCCGTTGTGCACAACGACGGTGACCGCTGGGTGCTACGCGTTCGCAACGAGCACCACGCTGAACCCCAACGGGCAAACAACGCTGACAGGAACGCCAGCTGCGACTTATGCGACCGAGATTCTGAAGCCGCAAACGGTCTTTCCGTTCGGGCGCAGCAATCAACTCGACTTCCGCATCGCCCGGGAGTTTCATGTCGAAAGCCGCCTCAAGATTGAACCTACATTCGACATTTTCAATCTGTTCAACGCCAACACGATCCTGGGAGTAGTGACGGCTTACAACGCCACTGCCGCAGGCTCGCCCGGTGCGTGGCGCAATGCCAGTTCGATTCTTCCTGCCCGTCTCATCAAGTTCGGTATTCACCTTGATTTCTAAGACCAGGCAAGACGGCACCAAAGCCCGTGCGAGGCAATGCGCTTGACCGCGTCGACTTCAGTTAGCAGTCTGCCAAGGATGTTGAGTGCCGACTGCGGTTGAGCTGTACTTCTAGGTATATCTTGCCGCTATTTGAATTCAACGATCGCGATCTGAACGCGATTGCTGATGGCTTCGACAGTCTTCTCGCTGGAGTCGGTGTTCCAGTGGCCGAAGTAGCGGTTCTGAATGTCGGGAACCTTGTTATGGATTTCGCGAACCAATCCGCCGCCGAGATAAACGAAGGCATAGTCGGTCCTGGGGAAGGTGATCGGCTCGCCCGGAATGAGCATCAGGCCCCAAACCCAGGAACGTGAGTTGTTCGACAGCAGCTTGAAACCCGGCTTGCCTTCAAAGTCGGAGGTCTTCTTTGGATTCGTCTCACGGTAGTAGTTCTTCTTCGGCATGAAGGTTACCTGCCGGCGCGGTGTGGGAGAGGCGCCTTCTTCGATATGCAGGGTGAGGCGTCCCGCTGCCGTGTACTCGCCGGTGTGGCCGACGGAGTTGGTGTAGGGAAGGCCTCCGGGGCCGACGGGCACTGCCTTGGTGGGGCATTCGGGCTTCCAGCAGCCGATTTTGGCGGTG
This sequence comes from uncultured Acidobacteriota bacterium, assembly GCA_903873705.1. Classification (GTDB taxonomy): domain Bacteria; phylum Acidobacteriota; class Terriglobia; order Terriglobales; family Acidobacteriaceae; genus Granulicella. The sequence goes on along the minus strand of CAIQPK010000054.1, from coordinate 29,929 downwards.
CCATCGCCGATGAAGATGCCGATCATGTCGGTGCGATGCTCGTGGATGGGGGAGACATCGTAGTTGAACATGGAGTTGTCGTAGAGGGTGTAGAGATCGGTCTCCTGGATGCGGGCTGCGGTGCTCTCGCGGGGGGGCGTGAAGGCGTCAGGATAGGTGTAGTGGATCACCGCTAAGGACGCATTTTGGCCGGCGTCCTTGCTGGATTCCACGGCCATCTTTTCCAGATCGATGGTTGAAAAGCCGTTTGGAGTGGTGACGTAGAGTTTGCTGGTGGGCGGGAAATGTCCGGGATTGGCTGCGCCCTCGCCTATGACCTCGCCGCGGGGTACCGGCGCCAGCGCTACAGCCAGGGGACCTTTTCCGACCTTTATGGTGCCGATGACTTCCCGCGAAACGGGCTGGAAGACCGAGACGTCCCCCGTGTCGTCATGGGAGACGGCGATGAAGCGCACATCCGGCGCGACGGTGATGCGCGCCGCGCCCTTGCCGCCAGTATGCAGGGTCTTGATGACGTCGTCCTTGTTGGTGTCGACGATGGCCACGGATCCGTCAGCACAGGCCACCCACACGGTACTGTCGAGCATGAAGACCAGATCCATGGGACCGCCCGGAACGGGGATGGACTTGAGCAGTTTGCCGGAAGCCGCATCGATGGCTTGCAGCTGATTCTCGCGCCGGAACGCATGGTAGAGCTTATTGGTTGGCCCATGCACCATCATGCGGCCGCCGTCCTGGCCGGGCAGCGCTACCTTGTCGACAGGCTCCTTGAACTCCGGGTTATAGACCATCAACTTCTGGTCAAACATCTCCAGCCCGCCGGGAACGGAGACGAGCAGCTTGCGGTAGTCGGGAGTGGTCGCGAGGGCCACGAAGTGTTCGGTGGATCCGGGAATGCTCTTGAACTCGGGCCTGCTCAACCGCGAACTCTCTTTGAGCGTGTGGGCGTCCAGGACTGCGATGTAGCCCTGGTCGGGCACAGAGACGAACAGGTGTTGCTCGTCCCAGCTGAAGACCACGTCAGCAGGAGCTCCGTCGAGCTCGGCCTGCGCCAGCACTTTCCCGGTGAGCGGATCGACGTCCGTGATGGTGCGGTTCGCCTGGCTGACACTCAAAAAGGAGTGATCCTGGCTCCATCCGGCCACGGTGGTGAGCAGTGTGCAGGCGCACAGCACGTACTTCAGGTTTCTCATTGATGCTCCGAAAAAGTTATGCCGAAGGTTGATCTGGTTGGCCGACAAGACGCAAGATTACCGTGACCTGTTTATAGTCCGCAAAATACGGTTGTCAATTACGCCGGAATTTCAGCTCTACCTGGCAGAGAGTTGCGCAAGGCCGTGATCTGGCCCACCAGGAGCCGTGGCTCGACGAGGATGCCGTCGCCGGCGGCACCCAATTGAAATATATATAGATACGGAGAAAATCACCCGAACAACACCCGGCGACCAGGTTGACTGTCGGCGACCATGGCGATCCGGAAGCTGGAATCTGCCTGCCGTTCCCGGGGGAGGAGCGGTGCCTAACATTATCGCTGGAGCCACGGTTTGGGGTCGAAGAGGAAGGTCTGGAGCGACGCGGGTTCCTCGCAGATTTTTGCCGGGTCACCGGCCCCAGTCCACGGGAGAGTGCGGCCGGTGGCGCCAAATAGGAAGGTCCGATCCCTGAGTGCCTTCGCGTCAAAGTCTCGGCGCCAACCAGACACTGGACCTGAACCTGGATGTAACGCGTCTGAGTATGCCAGGTTTTGAGGCATTCAGAGCCTTATGCCCCGAATTGTCCCGTTCTGTCCCTTGCCTCTCTTCAGTCCATCGCGCAGAGTGGAACCTGCATTATCTTCATTTTGCTCCGTGAGCTGGTCGGCCGGGTGAAGGTGCTGCGTTCTCAGTGGTCGGGCCAAGGTGAGGTACCGGTTACTGCATTTTCCGGAGTCCGAATCCTTATGCGTGTCCTAAGCGGCCGAGTCCACGACTCTGAATACGGGATTGACGGGCGCTCGTTTCCCGATACCAGGGGACCCAACCCGGGTACGGGATGCAGGACGGGGTTTTGGGCGCTCGGACTTCACGTTCTGACTTTGGCGGTTATCGCCGTGTTGGCGGGTTGCGGTGGGCAGCCGGTTACCGTACACCTGGGCGCGCTGACGGCAGGTGCGGGGACATTTCAAAGCGGATTGCCGGCGACCCTGGTGCTGCCAGCCGGATTTGCCGGGACGCCGGTCGCCAACCAGACGACGGTGGTGATGGCGCCCCAGTCGGGCACCGACACGACGCGCAGCCTGACGGTCACCAGCGTGACAGCCGGCACGGGTGGGAGTTTCGTCCTGACCGTGACACTGCCGACCTTGACGATTACCGCCCCGGCTACTTATGTGTTTACGGCCAGCGGTGTGACGCTCACCTCCAGCTTTGATACGAGCCCCGGGACCGCAATCCTGATTCAGCCGGGGCCGCAGCTTCTTTCTGTGACACCGGCGACGGCACGGGCAGCGCAGACGCTCGACGTCACGATCAGTGGTATTTCGACGACCTTTGTTAATGGCACAACACAGGCTTCGTTCGGGGCTGGCGTATCTGTTAATGGCGCTGCTGCCGGTGGGGCGGGAACGGTCTCTGTAACGAACGGCCAGACGGCGGTCGCTCACCTGGTGATCGATCCCGCGGCTACAGCCGGGACCCGGACGGTTACGGTCACCACCGGATCTCAGACCCTGACGCTGGCTTCGGCGTTTACCGTGACCCCGCTGCCGACGCCTCCGGTGCCGAGCGCAGGGGGGCCGTATACAGGGACGACCGGGTCGGTTATTGCGTTTACGGGTACGGGTTCGAGTGATCCGGCCGGGCTCGCCCTGACGTATGCCTGGACGTTTGGCGACGGTGGGACAGCGACGGGCGTTGCACCGACGCATACCTATGCGACCGCTGGACACTATACGGCGACGGTTATTGTCACCAATTCACAAGGGGCTGCCGCGTCTGCGACTGCCAATGTGACGGTAAATGATCCTCCGAAGCCGCCGGTGGCGGGCGCGGGTGGGCCTTACACCGGGACCACCGGATCGGCTGTGAACTTCAGCGCGAGCAGCTCGACCGATCCTGGCGGGCTCGCGCTCACCTATGCGTGGACGTTTGGCGATGGGGGGACCGGCACAGGCGTTGCGCCGACACACACGTATGCTGCCGCCGGGACGTATACGGTTACGGTCACCGCGACGAACAGCGCGAGCTTGACGAATTCTGCTTCGACCACGGTTACGATTACGGATGCACCGCAGCCTCCGGTTGCTAATGCCGGTGGGCCTTACACGGGCACTGCCGGGACGGCGGTTGCGTTTTCTGGTGCTGGCTCGACCGATCCAAAGGGCAAGGCGCTGACGTACGCCTGGACGTTTGGCGATGGTGGGACTGGAACGGGTGTTTCTACGACGCACACATATGCGGCGGCGGGGACGTTTGCCGTTTCTCTGACGGTAACAAATACAGACAGCCTCAGCTCGACGAAGACGACGACGGCGACGATCGTGGCTGCGCCGCAACCGCCGGTTGCGAATGCGGGTGGGCCGTACGCGGGAACGGCGGGGACGGCGGTGTCGTTCTCGGGCGCTGGCTCGACTGATCCGAAGAGCGAGGCGCTGACGTACGCCTGGACGTTTGGTGATGGTGGGACTGGAACGGGCGTTTCTCCGACGCACACGTATGCGGCTGCCGGGACTTACACGATTTCTCTGACGGTCACCAATACGGATAGTCTGAACTCGACGACGACCGCGACGGCGATGATCGTGGCTGCGCCGCAACCGCCGGTTGCGAATGCGGGTGGGCCGTATGCGGGAACGGCGGGGACGGCGGTGTCGTTCTCGGGCGCTGGCTCGACTGATCCGAAGAGCGAGGCCCTGACGTACGCCTGGACATTTGGTGATGGTGGGACTGGAACGGGCGTTTCTCCGACGCACACGTATGCGGCTGCCGGGACTTACACCGTTTCTCTAACGGTAACGAATACAGATAGCCTCAGCGCCACGGCGTCGACGACGGCGACCCTTGCTGCGGCACCGCAGCCACCTGTCGCTAACCCCGGTGGACCTTACAGCGGAACTGCGGGCACTCCGGTGACGTTCAATGGAGCGGGCTCGACCGATCCGAAGAGCGAACCGCTGACGTACGCATGGAGCTTCGGAGACGGTGCAACGGCAACCGGTGCTGCGCCGACGCACCCGTATGCGACAGCTGGGACCTATACCGTCTCCCTGACCGTTACGAACACGGATAATCTGCACACGTCGGCTACCACGACGGCGACGATTGCGGTTCCGGCGGCTCAGCCGCCGGTTGCCAATGCGGGTGGGCCGTATACGGGAACGGCTGGGACAGCTGTTAGCTTCAACGGCTCGGGCTCTGCCGACCCTAAGAGCGAGACGCTGACTTATGCTTGGAGCTTTGGGGACGGCGGCACGGCGACCGGCCCTACGCCGACCCACACGTATGCGGTAGCAGGGACGTTCGCGGTCTCCCTGACGGTGACGAATACGGATAGCCTCACCGCTACGAGCTCGGCGACAGCGACGATTGCCGCGGCTCCGCAGGCCCCTGTTGCCAATGCGGGTGGCCCGTACAACGGAACGGCGGGCGTGGCGGTGAGCTTTAGCGGTGCTGGCTCGAGTGATCCTAAGAGCGAGACGCTCACCTATGCCTGGACATTTGGCGACGGCGGAACGGCGACGGGTGTTGCGCCGACACACACGTACGCGGCAGCGGGGACTTACACGGCAACGCTGACCGTTTCGAATACGGATCACCTCAGTGCCTCGGCGTCGGCGACGGCGGTGATTGCGGCAGCCCCGCAGCCTCCCGTTGCGAATGCGGGTGGACCCTACACGGGCACAGCCGGGACAGCGGTTACGTTCAGCGGTGCAGCGTCAAGCGATCCGAAGAGTGAAGCGCTGAGTTACGCGTGGAGTTTTGGCGATGGCGGAACGGGAACGGGCATTGCGCCAACGCACACCTATGCGGCAGCGGGAACCTTCAACATCGCGCTTGTCGTGACGAACACGGACGGTCTGAGTTCTGCGGCTGCGACAACGACGGCGGTGATTGCGGCAGCGGCACCCCAGCTGCCCGTGGCTAACGCCGGCGGGCCGTACACGGGGACGGCGGGCGTTGCGGTTTCGTTTGTCGGGGCGGGATCGACTGATCCGAAGGGCGAGACGCTGACGTATGCGTGGACGTTTGGCGATGGTGGTACATCGACCGCGACGAATCCGACACACATCTACGCCACAGCGGGAACGTATAACGTCTCACTGATTGTCACCAATACGGACAACCTGCATTCCACGGCCGCTACCACGGCGGCAGTGATTGCTGCTGCGGCCGCCCAGCCACCGGTGGCGAACGCCGGCAATCCTTATACGGGCGTGGCGGGGACGCCCCTCAGCTTCAACGGTTCGGGATCAAGCGATCCGAAGAGCGAGGTGCTGACGTATGCGTGGACGTTCGGCGACGACGGCACGGGAACGGGCAGTTCGCCCACCCATACCTACGCGGCAGCGGGAACTTACACTGTCACGCTTACCGTTACGAATACCGACAACCTTACGGCGAGCGCCACAGTGACCGCGACCATTGCGGCTGGGCTGCAGGCCCCTGTAGCGAACGCCGGCGGACCGTATTCGGGGACGACCGGGGTCGCCGTCAGCTTCAGTGGAGCGGCTTCGACCGATCCGAAGAGCGAAACACTGACGTATGCCTGGACGTTCGGTGACGGTGGTACCGCCACGGGTGTTGCGCCAACGCATACTTACTCTGGAGCCGGGACCTACACGGTTTCTCTCACCGTCACGAACACGGACAATCTGACTTCGACAGCGAGCACCAGCGCCACCATTGCCGCGCCTACCGCGCAGCCACCGGTCGCGAGGCCGGGTGGGCCGTACACCGGGGTGGCGAACACCGCGGTGAACTTTACCGGTGCGACCTCGTCCGACCCGAAGGGTGAAGCGCTGACGTATGCCTGGACTTACGGCGATGGCAGCGGCGGCAGCGGAGCCACGCCGAGCCACACGTATGCCGTGGCCGGGACCTACACGGTTTCGCTGACGGTGACGAACACCGATAGCGCGAGCGCGACGGCGACCACGACCGCGACCCTGTCCGCAGCGCCTGCGGTGGCTCCGGTGGTCTCGACCGGCGGCCCCTACACCGGAACGGTGGGGCAGACGATTACCTTCAATGGCGCCAAGACGACTGACCCGGCGAATCCGGCGGGCAGTCCGTTTGCGTTGTCGTACGCATGGAGTTTTGGCGATGGCGCTACGGCTTCGGGGCCGTCGCCGGTACATACCTACGCGACCAATGCAGCGTTCACGGTGACTCTGACGGTAACGACGCCATCAGGCGGCGCGGCATCCAGCACGACGACGGCGACGATTGCTCCGGCAGATACGCCGTTGGACACGGCGCCAACGGTGAAGGTCAATGGACCTTACACCGGCACCGTGAACAATGCCGTGACGTTCTCGAGTGGGGGGACCTCCGACCCGAACAACGCGGCGCTGACCTACGTGTGGAGCTTTGGGGACGGTGGCACGGGCAGCGGCGCTTCGCCGACACACAGCTATGTCGCGGCGGGTACATATTCGGTCGTTCTTACCGTCGGCAACGGCAGCAATACGGTTGCCGCAGGGACCACGGCAACGATCACGGGCGGAACACCGACGCCGAACCTGACGGCCAGCGCGGGCGGGCCCTACACGGGCAACGTCAACCGCCCCGTCCATTTCGACGGTACGGGCACCACCGATCCGAGCGGAAGGCAGCTGACTTACCTGTGGGATTTCGGGGACGGCTCTACTGGCGGCAGCAGCCAGCCATCGCATACCTATGCGGCGTCGGGGACGTACACCGTATCCGTCAACGTGACTGATGGTGCCACGGGGAACGGCAACGCCACGACGCAGGTCACGGTCGGCGGACCTGCGCCAGAGTCGATCGCAGCAAGTGCCGGCGGACCTTACACGGACGTTACCGGACACACCATCACGTTCGACGCGAGCAGCAGCACGGACAGCCTCGATAACCCCGTCACCTACACGTGGAATTTTGGCGACGGCACCACTGGCAGCGGGGCTACACCGGCGCACGCGTACAGCACGGCTGGCACCTATACAGCTACCGTTACGGTAAGCAGCGGCACGGTCAGCGGCACGGCGACCGCCAGCGCCCGGATCGCCACCGCGCTGAACGTGATGATCACCACGCCGGCGGCTAATGCGCTGTTCGGCACCAACACGGTCACGGTGTCCGGAAGTGTATCGGGACCGGGCCTCAGCGTGAATGTAAACGGCATCGCGGCAACGGTGTCAGGAACCAGCTTTACGGCGACCGGTGTGTCGTTGCGTGAAGGGGTTAACCTGATCACCGCCACGGCAACGGACAGCGGCGGCGGTGTGGGCTCCGGCACGGTTTCGGTGATTCTGGATGCCACGGCTCCGACCGTATCGATCACTTCTCCTGCAAACGGGGCGACAGTTTCTTCGCCATCGGTTACGGTCGCGGGCCTGGTCAATGACATTGTCACGGGCACGATCGGCAGCAATGACGTCACCGTGTCGGTGAACGGGGTGGCGGCGCAGGTGGCGAACCGCAGCTACTCGTTGAACAATGTGCTGCTGGTGCCGGGAAGCAACACGATTACGGTTGTGGCCACGGATAACGTGGGCCACACGAGTTCGGCCACGGCGACGGTGCAATATGCTCCCCCTGCCAGCCAACTCGCCCTGGTCCTGCTCAGCGGCAACGGACAGTCGGGAGAAGTTCACGCGGTGCTACCGCAGCCGCTGGTGGTGCAGCTGCAAGCGGCCGATGGCACCCCGGTCGCCGGGCGTCCGATCACGTTCACCGTTACGCGCAGCGATGGTGAAGTGCAGGTGATGCCGTCAACGGCGCAGAGTCTTTACGTCACGACCGACAGCACGGGCAAGGCCAGCGTCCTGTTCCAGCTAGGATCGCGTACCGGTCTCGGAGTCAACCAGGTGACGGCGTCCACTCCGGGAGCGTCAGGGAGCGTTTTGTTCACGGCGGATGCGACGTCGACCGTGGCAACAGAGATTCACGCGGTGCGCGGCGAGAACCAGCGCGGCCTGCTGGGTGAGCCACTATCCGAAGCGCTGCAGGTGATCGTCACCGATGCCTTTGCCAATCCGATTGCAGGAACAACGGTGAACTATGCCATCGTCTCCGGCGACGGCACGCTCGATCACGGGTCGGCGGTGACGGACTCGAACGGCAAGGCCGCCGCATCGCTCACGCTCGGCCAGCAGGAGGGCCTGGGAAACTACGCGGTCAGCGCGAACTTCGCGGGCAGCAGCCAGCCGCCGATCGTCTTCGTCGCCTCTGGATTTGCCGCTGGTCCGGTTGCGAATACCAGCGTGAGCGGCCTGGTGCTGGACAACTCCAACACGCCGATTGCCAACGTCACCATGCGTCTGCTCGGCACGACACTTTCCACGGTGACCGACACCAGTGGGCGCTTCACGATCAACGGTGCGCCGGTTGGAACGGTCACGCTTTCGGCGGATGGTTCCACCAGCACCAGCACGCGCACCTTCCCGTTCCTCTCGTTCGTGCTACAGGACCTTCCGGGGCAGAACAACTCGATAAACAAGCCGATCTATCTGCCGTTCATCGATGTTGACGACGCGCAGACGGTTGGCGGCGACGATCCCATTACGCTGACGATGCGTGGCGTTCCGGGACTGTCCTTTACCATCGCGCCTCATTCAGTCACGTTCCCCGATGGATCGACCGTCGGCAAGATGTCGATCTCGCAGGTGAAGGCAGACATGGTGCCGATGGCCCCATCGAACGGCACGGCTCCCGATCTTATCTGGACGCTGCAGCCGGCGGGTGCGCGTTTCTCTGTTCCTGTGCAGGTGACGCTGCCCAACACCCAGTCACTGCCGCCAGGCATGGTGTCGGAGATGTACCAGTACGACCACGACCTGGAGCAATTTGTCTCTGCCGGCACTGCCCATGTGAGCGCCGACGGATCCGTGATTGTCAGCGATCCGGGCTTCGGCATCACCAAGGCCGGCTGGGGCCATGGGCCTAACACGCCGGCACCGCCCAACTGCACGCAGAGCTGCAAGCCGAGCAACAACTGTGCCCGGTGGACGCAGACGGCAAACTGCCAATGCATTAAGACGCCCATCAATAATGGGGCAGCTTGCGGCAGCTCCGCGGTCACGAGCTGCATTAACCCTGGCAAGTGCGTCAACGGTAACTGCAACAGCGGACCCAAGCCCAACGGCACCAGCTGCGACGACAACCGGTTCTGCACCGAGCCTGACCAGTGCTCGGCCGGCCTGTGCAAGGGCACGCCAATCCCGGATAAGCCGGATCCGAACAACATTCCCGGCGTTGACCAGGTTTCGATTCAGCAGAACTTCAGCCTCATCAGCGGCAATGTGGCGACGTTCCTCGACAGCCTGAAGATCCCCGTTCAGCTGCAGCCAACGTTCCAGTTGAACTATAACAAGGGCACGCTGACGTGCTGCCAGGCGCTGCAACAGAAGAACGTAAGCATCCACGAAAACTCGTTCCAAGCCGGCTTGCAGGCCGTCGCCGGGCCGTACCCGATCATTATCGGCGCCGTTCCGCTAGGTGTGTACGTTCCGGGCCTTGGCACCCAGGGCCTCTTCGGCAATGTGCAGGTCGCCTTCCTGGGTGTTTACGCGCATCGTGTCGACAACTGCAAGATGTCGGATTGTTACCTCTCGGGTCCGCAGGGCAGCATACAGCTTTCCGGTGGCCTGGGTGTGAATCTTGGCAAGTGGGCCAACGCCAACGTATCGCTTTCCGGCGGACTGGCGGCTGATCTCACATTCGGTTGCGGTCAGGCCACGTTCAAGTTCTACACGCTGCCCATCCAGGTGCAGGGTCAGGTAACACTGCTGACCGGTACTTCGGTGCCGGTAGTCAACAAGATTTTGGTCAACTCGTACGTGATTTACCAGAAGACGGTTCCATTCTAGAGCGGCAACGTCTTCAGGAGGCACAGTGATTCTGCATGATATAACTCGACGTCTCCGCGGCGCATTCGGCGTACTTCCGCTGGCGTTTGCGGCCTGTTTGAGCGCGCAGACGGTCAACGTGCCGGAGACTGCTGCTCAGGCAGACGGTGTGCACATCGACGCGCAGCACCTGAAGGATGTGCCTTACGGCGAAGCGCTGCCCAAGCCTCTGTACCCGAGTTCGCAGCGTCTTCAGAAAGAATTCGTGATTCGTTACATCTACGACTACGCGATTTCGACGTACACGCCGGCGGTGAAGCTGCCGCAGGTTCCGCGCGCGCAGGTTGATCGCAAGACTCCAGAAGCGGCGCTGGTGGCGCTGGTTTCCGCCATGCGCTCCGGTGATTACGAAGCATGGCTGCAGTGCTGGGACGAGCCAGCTCGGAAGGGCTTTGAAGAGACGGCCAAGAGCGGCCAGGCTGATGCTGCGAAGTTCAAGAAGGGCTGGGCGACAGCCTTCGCCGGCAAAGACATCATGCTGATTGACCGCATCGAGCTGGTAGCGGACGTTATTCTCGACGCGCGGGTACAGGGCGGCGGCAATACGACGCCTTTTCCGACGGTGTTTCGCCACATCCAGGGAGAGTGGTTCGCGACGCAGGAGCTGGGCAACAATGCCTTTCTGGGCAGCTACCAGCCGGGACTTGCGGGGATAGACAATCGCGTAACGCCGGTCCCGCTTTCGATGCTTCCCAACTCCAAGGATCCGAATTACACCGCGCAGGCAGAGTTTCTTCACAATCACGCCCTTGTTCCGAGCGTGGTACGGGCAGGCAAGTAAGGGCTTAGCAACAACGACGGCGATGCGCGGACGTGCATCATGCAACATCCAGGGCCGAATGAGGAAGTGACGATGTACAGAGACCCACGCACGGACAGAGCGACAGACCGGCAACGCAACGCGTGCAGCAACACGCGGCGCCTCTCTTATCGCGCCCGTGTTTTCGCTGTCCGTGCGCTCATCGTCTCCTTCGCCGCAATCATGGGACGTCCGTTGCTGCTGCGTACGCCGGCGCAACAATACCCGACGAGCGGGTGCGTGGCGACCATTGGCAACCGCTCCGCCTTTGTTGATAATGACAGCGTTTACAGCATTCCCAACGTGCCGGCCAATCCTGGTCTTTATCGCGTACGCGTCACCTGTCCGCAGCCGGACGGCACTACGCTCGGCAGCACGTCGGACTACCTGCGACTGGTTCCGTTGGGGGTGACCGATGTGCCCACGTTGCCGATTGGACCGCTGACTCCGGAGAACACGGGTCTGCTGCTGCATGTCATCACGGGCAACCTGGCCACGGTGGGCTCGACGGCTCAACTGGAAGTGCAGGCAGTGCTGCCGGACGGATATTCCTACAACGCAACGTCCGTTTCTGAAGGCACGACCTACACCAGCTCCAATGGCAGCGTCGCCACGGTTGACGCGAACGGCCTGGTGACGGCAACTGGACCCGGCAACGTCATTATCACGGCGAGTAACGACGGGCTGGCGTCGACGCTCGTGCTCTCTTCGTTCGCGCTGCTGGATAGTGACGGCGACGGTCTGCCCGACGCCTACGAAATCGCCAATGGTTTGAACCCGTATGATCCCAACGATGGCAGCCAGGACCCGGACCACGACGGTTTGACCAACCTGCAGGAGTTCCAACTCGGCACCAACCCCACCGTCGCCGACACGGATGGCGACGGTCTGAATGACGGCGACGAAGTTCGCATGGGAACGAATCCGCTGGTGGCCGACACCGATGGCGATGGTCTGAGCGACGGCGACGAAGTCCGCCTTGGCACCAACCCTCTCAACGCCGATACCGACGGCGATGGCATCCCGGATGGCATCGAGGTTAAGCTTGGGCTGAACCCGCTGGTGGCGGATGCGACGACGACAGTGACGGGACACGTGACGCAGGGGAACGGTTCGCCCTACCCAGACGCCACGGTCGTTCTGTTTACCTACTTCACGACGACGACCGATTCGACGGGCGCTTACGTCCTGACCTCGATCCCCGCCACGCTGGGTAATCTTGTCGTTTCCGCGCGCGCGATTCAGGGGTCGACAGTGTTGAGCGGTGCTTCTAATCCCGCCCCGCCCGTCGCCAATGGCATCACGAATGCCGGTACGATTCAACTCGGGCAGAGTACGGGACAGGTCAGCGGCATCGTTAGCGGGCCTGACAACAAGCCCGTCGGCCTGGCGCAGGTCACCGTTGTCAGCGGGACTGATACGCGCCTGGCGACAACCGACAACACCGGCCTGTATATCGTGTCCGGCCTGCAGCCGAGCCTGGTTACGGTGGCCGTTTTCGACCCTGCGACCTCGTTGCTCGGGCAGGCTTCCGGGATGCTTGGCGCTGGAGGGCCGCTTAGTCTCAACGTGAAAGTGTCTGCGTTTGGCACGGTATCGGGCACGGTTCGCAATGCCATAGGCACGGTGCTCGGCGCGGGCGTCCCCGTCAGCATCACGGGTGCTCTGAATGCGACGACTGTCACGGATACCCTGGGTCACTACAGCTTCTCGTTCGTGCCTCTGGGTGCTGTCACCGTCGATGCTACCGATGCTAATGGCAATCACGGCCGGACCTCGGCGATCGTTACGGCGACTTCCCAGACCATCAACGCCAACGTCCAGTTCCTCGGGCGCGGCACTGTTACGGGCCTTGTTTCCGATGGTTCCGGTCATCCTGCCGCCGGGATTGCGGTTGCGCTTTCCAACCAGGGACAATTTGCACAGAACCTGAACACTACTACCAACAGCCTGGGACAGTACACCTTCTCGAATGTGTTCGTGGGCAGTTCGAATATTTCAGCGACGTCCTCAAGCCTGGCTGTTGGCGGCACTGCTACTGCGACGATCCAGAGCGAAGGTCAATCCGTGGCGGCCAACATTACCCTGCAGGGCACGTCCAACTTTACCGGGACGGTGTTTCGTCACGACGGTACAACCCCGGTTGCCGGAGCAGTGGTCGCCGTCAGCGGAACGGGGCTTACCGCCACGACCAATTCGCTGGGCGTGTACACCATCAATAATCTTCCGCTGGGTGGTTACAACATCACCGCAACGGATGCCTCCAGCCCTGACCGCGGCACGGTGACGTCAACCCTCGTCACTTCCGGCACGCCCGTGACGGCCAACATTGTGATGGTGGGTCTGGGGACCGTCACGGTCACCGTGACCGATGGCGGCGGAGCTTTGGTCTCCGGCGCGTTGGTGCAACTGTCTACTTCCAACCCGATCTACTTCGTGCAGAACGGCGTTTCTGCGGCGGATGGAACGGTCAGCTTCAATCAGCAACTGGCAGGCTCGCTCAGCGTCAATGCGAGCAATCCCGCGAACAAGCTGCAAGGCAATGCGACGGCTACGCTGAACGCCGGCGGAAGTGCTGCGGTCACAGTGCACCTGCAGCCATCGGGCTCAATTCAAGGGGCCGTCTTCAAGCACGACGGTACCACGCCGCTGCCGAGTGCCATCGTGCAACTGGACGGCACCCAGACGGTGCTGGCGGATGCGACAGGTAAATATGTTCTTCCGCTGGTGCCTTCCGGCAATCACACCGTTTCTGTACTGGATGGCGTGAACAATACCCTTTCCACCGCGTCCAATTTGAATATCACCACCCAGGGCCAGGTTCTTACGGCAAACTTCGTCATCGTTGGCCGCGGAACCGTGACCGGCCACGTAACCAACCCCGATGGATCGGCTGCCGCGGGCGTCCCCGTTTCCGTTACGAGCGATGCTCCTGGCGACAGCTACCCGCTCGGAACTCAGACGGATCCGAGTGGTCTTTACACCGTTCCGCTGGTGCCGGTCGGCACGTATCAAGTGGTCGCCCAACAGCACACGGGTACGTCAAACTCGTACGGCAGGGGCGCCGGCAACCTTGCTTCCGATGGAGCAACAGCGACCACGAACGTCGTACTTTCCACGTCCCTGATTCCGTCAACGCAGACGTTTACCGACGCCAACGGCGAGCAGTACCCGGTGCGCGAGAATGGTGGCATCTTCAATGGGTCGTTCTCCGTCTTTGCGGGCGACACCGCGGGGCATCAAGGCGGATCAGTGCTGAGCATCGTGAAGAGCGGCACCGAGACGCCCTTCACCGGTGCTGCCTTTGCTCCGATCAGTTTGAACGCGCAGCAAATCTCGATTGAGCAGGACGGCTTGGACGGCCTCAACGTGACGCGCAGGGTTTATGTGCCAGGCGACGGCTACTTCGCCCGCTATGTCGAGCTGCTGTCTAATCCGACGGCCCAGGACATTACGGTCGACGTCAAGTTGACGACCAACTACCGGAACGTCCAGCGAACGCTGAACGTGAATGGACAGGCGATCGGCACCACCGACCCGCCGCACATTCTTGCTACCAGCTCCGGCGACAACGTCCTGAACGTGACGGACCCGGCCACGCCCGATCACTGGTTGACGCTGGGCGGGCCGGTGGACGAAGACCCGTTCATCCGAGCCAACGTCTTCGCCTTCAACACCGCGATGCCGCCGATCGGCGACGTGTTTGACGGGCCGGGTGGAAAGCTTGCCCCCAGCATCGCAGCTTATGCTTCTGACTCGGGCGGAACTTACGCCGCGTTCACGCAGACATACACGGCTGTGACGGTTCCCGCGGGAGCCAGCGTGGGCATCCTGCACTTCCTTGCACAGCAGAACAACTTTGCAGGCGCCAACGCGAGTGCCGCACGCCTGGTCCAGTTGCCGCCTGAAGCGATTGCCGGACTGACCGACGCGGACCGCAGCGCGATCAGCAACTTCGTGGTGCCAGCGAAATCCGCGGTTCCGGCACTTCCATCGCTCACGAACGCTGTTACCGGGTTTGTCTACGCGTCCGATGGCGCCACGATCGTTCCGCGCGCAGGTGTTACGCTGCAGAGCTCGGATCCACTTTTTAGCCGTATCTACGCGGGTGGATCGGACGACAGTGGCAACTTCTCTTTCCAAGGCACTCTTCACGGTATCGTTGTCCCGCCGGAGAACTTCACGGTTACGGCCACCCATCCGCTTACCCAAGTGGTGTCGCCCGCGTTCAACGGCTCATTCCCGGAAGGTGCTACCACTGCAGCGCAGAACATTTCCTTCACCAACACGGGCATCTTGATGGGAACGGTTTCGCGCGGACCGACGGTGCTCAATGTTAGCGGAACCATCGCTCTCACCGGTGGGCCACTCAACACCCCGGTGATTATTCCCATACGTGCTGACGGCACGTACCAGATCACCGGGCTGCTTCCGGCCGACAACTACATCGTTACAGCGAGAGTGACTAATACACTGCTCTCCGGTGTGACGACGGCCGTGATCACCGCTGCCGGCACTACGGTGGCTAACATTACCATTGGCGATTCGGGCAATGTACAAGGCACGGTTACGCGTGCGAATGGAACGCTCGCCGTTGGCGACATCGTCAACCTGCGCGCCGCGAACGGAACGGCCCTTGCGGTCACGGCTGACACCTCGGGCCATTACATGTTCACCGACCTGCCGGCCGCCACGTATACGGTCGACGCCTACGATGCGCAGTCGAATGCCGCCGCCAGCGCCACCGTGGTGGTGACCTCGAACTCCAACGCGACCCAGAATCTTGTTCTGCAGAGCTCGGGCACGGTTACGGGAACGGTGACTGTGAACGACGGCAGCTCGGTCGCCAACTTGACGATCACCTTGACCAGCGTTACCACCAGTGGCACACAAACGCTCACCACGACGACTGGCGCTAACGGCACGTTCACCTTTACGCATGTTTCTCCGGGCGCGATCTCGCTGCGCACGACCACGCCCGCCGGCCTGCAGGGCGCTGCGAGCGGTTCACTTCCGCTCGCCGGTCAGACTGTAACGATCAACATGGCGCTCACAGTTGCGGGTTCACTCACCGGTACCGTGTTCCAGGCCGATGGCACTACCCCTGCGGTGGGCATCCAGGTGACGCTCAGCCCGGCGCCCCTGAGCGGAAGCGCGATCACGACGACGGACTCTGCCGGCCACTACAGCTATGCTGTCGTGGCGATTGGGGGCTTCACCGTTTACGCCAGCAACACGACCAATGGGGATCGCGGCCAGGCTAGCAGCCAGATACAGACCAACGGCCAGGCTCGCACCGTCAACGTGACGCTTAACGGCTTTGGCAACCTCACCGTACTCGTAACCAATGCCAATTCGGTGGCGGTGGCGAATGCTGCCGTCACGCTGACCAACCAGACGATTGGAACGCGCTACACGGGTACATCCGACGCAAGCGGCAAGGTCGTTTTCAGCAACGCCTTCGCGGGAAGCTACTACCTGTTTGCGAAGGACCCGGTGACCGGGCTCAACAATCAGGTTTACGGCACGCTCGCCGCGGGCTCGAATTCAAGTGTCACCGTCAAACTGCAGTCTGCGGGGACGATCCAGGGCCATGTGTATAAAGCTGATGGGGTAACACCTGCGGCCGGTGCGACGGTGCAACCCAGCTTCGGGCCGTCCGCTGTGACTTCCGCGGACGGCAGCTACCAATTCATCTCCGCGCTTACAGGAACGTATACCTTTGCGGTCCTCGACTCGAACGGCGTTGTCCGCGCCCGCAGCGGCTACGTCACGTTGCAGAACAATGGGGACGTCCTCACCCAGGACTACACATTCATCGGCCTCGGGACGGTTCATGGCATGGTGACCAACACCGATGGGTCCCCGGTTGAGAACACCAATCTCTCGGTGAATAGCCAGAACGCCACCATTGGCGGTACTCAGAATGTGACGACGCGAGGCGATGGAACCTACACCGTTGCGTCGCTGCCGGTCGGCAACTTCACCATCACCGTCACAGGACTTCCCCAGTCGCTTGCGGGCTTTGGCAACGGCAACATTGCCGCGGACGGTTCCGACGTTACGCTGAACATTCAGCTGGCCAGCAGCAGCGTCACGCTACCCGTCACGCTTACGGATGCAGACGGCTTCACTTACCCCATCAGCGGTGGTGGTAACTTCTATTCCGACACTCCCGGAATAACAGGGACCAGCGCTTTCTCCTCCACCCAATCGCTCATCTTAACGCCGGCCGGTTCACCTGGTTCTGCTGCGACCTTCGGCAGCGGCGGAGCGCCCACCACGGCAATCCAGGCACTCAACGGCAGGCAGATAGAAATCAACCAGCCGCTGCTTGCCGGGCTCAACGTGACGCGTAAGATTTACGTGCCCGCGGATGGCTACTTCAGCCGCAGGCTCGATGTGCTGCAAAATAGCACGTCGTCTCCGATCACGGTCAACGTCACGGTGAGCGGCCAGGAGCACTTCGGGCAGGGTGACCCGGAAGTCGTCACTACTTCAAACGGTAACAAGACGATCGACAAGAGCGTGTTGTGGATAGTTGATAACGATGATCTGGGTGCTTTGCCCTACCCTCGCTCGCAGCCGGCGCTGGCCAATGTCATCGCAGGTCCGGGTGCGCCGTCCACGCTGTCGAGCGTGACGACCAGCACCTACTACAACGGCTATCCCTTCAATTTCACCTACTTCCTGGAGTACTGGACTTACAACTACGGTTCGATCACGGTGCCGGCCAATTCTACGGTCAGCCTGCTTTCGTTCACGGCGCAGGAAGCTACCTCCTCCGCAGCGACTACTGCAGCACAGCGGCTCGTGCAGCTCCCGTCGGAGGCGCTCGCCGGTCTGTCCACGGCAGAGCGCGCGAGTATCGTGAACTTTGTTATCCCCACAACGCAGACATTGCCGGATGTTCATCCACCGGCTGTCGGTACGCTCAGCGGAACCGTCTTCGCGGGCGATGGTACCACTCCGATTCCCAACGCCAGTGTCTTTGCTCAAAGCACGGACCTTCTCTACGGGTTTGGCACCAGCACGAAGGCGGATCCCACTGGCGTATACAGCCTTCCCAATGTGCTGGCAACCGCTTATGCGGTTGAAGCGCAGGACCCGGCTACGTCCGTCACGTCGGACACGACCACCGGCACGTTCGCAGGAGCGAACCAGACGCAGAACATCCTGTTCACCAACACCGGCATTCTTCAGGGTCTGGTGGCGGCGACCGGTGCGACTACTTTCTCCGGTGGACAGGCGTCAATCGTGTTGCCTTGCATCAACGGCAACCTGGGGTGCAACTACATCAATGCCAACTTCGGGCCGAATGGGAAGTTCACGATCCTGACCGTTCCCGCTGGAACCATTGGTATCGGAGCCAACGTATCGACCAACGGCGGCGGCAGCGTTCACCTGCCGGTGGACGGCAGCTACTTCACCATCGACCTGCCGGCCAAGCAGACCACGCAGTTTACGCTGACCATGCCCGCTACCGGTAACATCACGGGCACGGTCACCAACGGCGATGGCAGTCCTGCGAGTGGGATTACCGTTGGGGCGAACGGCACAAACGGCAATTATGGTGGCAGTGTTGTGACCGACGCCGCCGGGCACTTCACCTTTATGGTCCTTCCTCTGGACACCTGGACCATCAGTGCGCGCGATCCCATCACACAGCAGTTCGTTTCCAAGTCGGTGGTCGTAACGCAGGACGCCACGGCCGTGGTGAACCTGATGTTTATTGGCAAGGGTACGGTTGTCGTCACTGCCCACTATGCGAATGGCAACATTGCGGCCAATGCACAAATCAACATTGCGAATTCCGTTGTCACCTCGTTCAATTACGGCGGCTATACCGACGCCAATGGCCAGACCACGCTCACCAACGTGCCCACCGGCGCGTACACCGTGCGGGCCTACTACCCGAATTACAACTTCTTCTCCGTGGCCACCGGCAACCTGACTTCGGATGGACAGACGCAGCAGCTAGCTGTGACGCTGACGCCTGTTGGCACGATCAGCGGCAAGGTGACCAACGCCGATGGCACGGCGGCCGCGGGCGCTTACGTCAATGTCAACGATAGCTTTGGCAATAATGCCGGTGCCTTCTCCGGATTTGCGCAAACCGACTCAGCCGGGAACTACGGCATCTTCCCTGTCCCTGCCGACCGTCCGCTGAGCGTCAGCAGCTCCTTGAACAACAACAGTACGGGCAAGGTCATTCAAGCCAAGGCTGTGAACCAGCAACTGACCGCGGATGGGCAGACTCTTACGGTGAACCTGCGTTATCCCGGCCAGGCTGCCGGTGTCAAAGTGACGGTGCTCAAAGCCGACGGCACTCCGTATACCTCCGGCACGGTCACCTTGAACAGCGCCGATGCTCAGGAGTCTTACTCACTCGCGATGCAACCCGATGGCACGGCCAACTTCACCGGCAACGTAGAGGGCCACTATGTTGCGGCGGCGCTGGTTGACTATAACAATTACGCGGCTGGTTCCACGCTCTTTACGATTGGCCCCGCCGATGACGGCAAGGTGGTTCAAGTTACGATCCACACCGCGCCCAAGGGCACGGTGCAGGGCCAGGTGTTCGCTGCTGACGGGACCACGAAGCTGGTTGGCAACTACTGCGTCGGCCTCGTCGATATCGACACCGGCAGGTACAACTCCACCTGCCCGGGGGACAGCGCAGGTTATACCTTCAGCAACGTGCAGGTTGGAGCCAGCGGCTTTACGCTCACAGCCACACTGAACAACGTGCCAGCATCGGTCAAGACGGCGAACGGCAACATCACGAGCGAAGGCCAGACTGTGACGCAGAACTTTACGCTGCCGGTGTCTTCGATCAGCGGCAAGGTGTACCTCTTCGACGGCGTCACTCCCGTGGCGAACGCGTCCGTTTACGTGCATCAGACCGTCAACGGCGGTAACACGGCTTTCTACGGAAACGCGGACGCTACGGGCGCCTACCAGATCAGCGGGCCGATAGCGGGCGCAGCGACTGTCGATGCCGCCGACGACAACGGAGTCCAGGCACAGTTGAACATCACGCTGGCGAGCGATACGACCGTACTTTCCGGGGTCAACATCAGTCTGCCTGCCGTCGGCACGGTGATGGGAACGGTGTATGACGAGACTGGACAAATTCTGAGCAACGCCAATGTGCAGGTCACGTCCAGTAACGGCAGCTTCACCAACTACACCGACGCCGATAACCAGGGGCACTATCAGATTGCGGACGTGCCGGTAGGCAACATCACCGCGACGGTCTTCCGTTATCCCAATCCTCAGCTCTCCAATACAGGTGTGCTCACGAACAATGGCGACCTCGTGACCATCAACCTTGGCAATGTGCCCGTGGTTCCCACGGCGAGCATCTTCGGTACGGTGTACGACAGCAGTGGGAACCCTGCACCGGCGGCGGTGGTGACGGTGACTGCTGCTCCTCCCTCTACCTTCACCACGACCGTCACCGCCGACGACAACGGCGTGTATACGGCCACTGGCCTTCCTGTGGGCGATGTCACAGTCCAGGCGACGCTGACCGATGGGTCGACGACCAACCCGGTTACGGCTACGGTTCCTGACGTCACGACGCCAGTGGAGATCGATCTCGGCCTTACCGATGTTGGTGGCGTTTATGGAACGATCTACGATCAGGATGGCAATCCGCTGGGTAACGTTGATGTGTTCCTGAGCAGCACGGGCGATACCAGCACGAGCTACAGCGAAGGCGATTCCGATGACGGCACCTATGGCTTCAGCGGTATAGCTCCCGGAACGGTGACGGTTACCGTAAAGGTGAAGAGCATGGATACGGTTCTCGCGACGGCAACAGGCGTACTGCCGAATGGCGGC
Source organism: uncultured Acidobacteriota bacterium (assembly GCA_903873705.1). Lineage (GTDB taxonomy): Bacteria > Acidobacteriota > Terriglobia > Terriglobales > Acidobacteriaceae > Granulicella. The sequence goes on along the minus strand of CAIQPK010000054.1, from coordinate 9,215 downwards.
AACCTCACGCTCGATATTCATCTCACGGGCAGTGCCACTGGCAACGTCAAGACGCTTCATTCGGCTGCACTGAAGGTGCGGGCAGCAACAAGTGTGTCCATACTAAGGCCGATGGTTTTGGCTCCGGATTCGAGGTTTGCAGCTTCTTTTGGAACGCTCCGCTTGGCACCAAGCCCATTAATGACGGCCCTCTTTGCCTCGGCCGAAGGTGACGTAAAGTGAAAAAGCTCCTTTTGATTCCGTTCGTGTTTGCTGCGGTTTCTCTTCATGCGCAAGGTGTGCGGCCGATGGATAAGCCACCTGCTTCGACCATGCCGCGAGGCATTGCCCGTCAAAGCACCGCATTGTCTGCCGCTGCGCATTCAACCGAGGTGCCGCTCACCGCGTTGCCAGCCTTTTCCGTAACCGACCGCGACGGCCATGTGGTCCAGGCAGCATCTCTGGCGAAGCCGTCGCATTGGGTCCTGCTGTATGACAGCCAGGACTGCATACCGTGCGACAAGCTAATGGCTGAACTCGATGCCAGCCAGAATGCAGCTGCGCAGCGCGGAGCGTCGTACGTCATCATTGTGAACGCAACCACGGCTGACGCTTTAGAGCGCGTGCGCGCCACGTACTCCAATCTGAGCGATGCCACCTGGGTCGCCGATACCGGACATGAGGCGCTGACCGCGCTGCGGCTCAAGGGTGCACCCATGCTTTACGCTCTGCACGGCGATGCCATTGCCTTCCACGTGCCGGGCACACTTCGAGATACGGCGACCGTCAAGAGCCTGGCAAGCTCCTGGTTGGCGGGTACTGACAGCGCTGTCCAAGCCGCCGCCACGACGCCGATAGCAGCGGCCGCGGCAGGTCACACTGCCGCTAAGCAATAGGCCGCAGCGCCCTTGCTTTCGGGAAAATAAACGGGTGTGAGATTGCTTCAACGCTTGTCCTATTAAGTGTGGAACTCACTTACACTTCTCTTACTTACGGCGTCCAGCAAACGCGCTTTACTTCAGGAGCACCCATGCGATCCATCCGCCCCTTCGTTCTCGCTGCCTTTACCGCCGCCCTGCAGCTCGCAGCGCTTGCAGCCACTGTTCCGGTGCGCGGTGGCAATGGGTTGCCCATCGGCGAGACTGGTCCCGCCGATGCCCCCGTGACGATGGTCGTCTTCTCAGATTTTGAGTGCCCGTATTCTGCCCAGCTTTACTTCACGCTGGAGAAGCTGGAGAGACGTTACCCAACCCAGCTGCATGTGATCTTCAAGCAGAGCCCGTTGAATATTCACCCGGATGCGCCGCGAGCGCACCGTGCTGCGGTGGCAGCGGGGCATCAAGGGCGCTTCGATGCCATGGCTGAGCTGCTGTTTGCCAACCAGGCTCATCAGGATGAGGCCGCTCTCTTCGCTTATGCGCGGCAGCTTCATCTCGATCCCGTGCGCTTTCGCCACGATCTCAACTCGCCAGCCGTGGCCGCGGAGGTCGACCGCGACATTCGGGAGAGCCGCGCTTTCGGCGTCAATGTCACGCCGACGCTGTACGTCAATGGCACCACGTTCAGTGGTATCCAGGACGAGCAGGTTCTATCCATTGCCATCAACAAAGCTGTTACGGATGGCAACCAGGCGCCGGTTTCTCCGATTCTGGACGCCAGCGCAACGGAGCTTCCGCTCGACCCCAAACTCATAACGGAAATACAAACCGCCCCCAGCGCAGAGCTAGGTTCTCCTGACGCTCCGCTTACCATCGTCGAATTCACCGACTTCCAGTGCCCATTTTGCCGTGCTGCTGTGGAGCCGATGGAAAAACTTCTCTCAGCGCGCGGACGCGAGGTGCGTTGGGTCGTCAGGTCCTTTCCGTTGGACTTTCATCCTGATTCCGAACTCGCCAACGAGGCAGCCCTGGCTGCCGGCGAGCAGGGTAAATTCTGGCCTATGCATGACCTGATTTTCACCAATCAGGAATCGATCAAAGCCTCGGATCTCCGCAAATACGCCCAGCAGTTGAACCTCAATATGCGTCTGTTTGATGAGGCTCTCGCTACGCATCGGTTCGCTGGCACCATCGCCGCTGACCGTGCCCTGGGTGTCCGTGCCGGCGTGGATGGCACTCCCACCTTCATCATTGACGGCCATCTCGTCACCGGCGTTCAGTCACTGCCCGGACTGCTGCAGCTTGCCGACGCTCACCGCGACGGTCCCACGGGACCGGCACCTGTGCTCGCTGCGCAGAAGGTGCTGCCAGCGACGAATCCCGAGCATCCTGTCGCAGGGCCCAAGGTGTCAGCGCCGTTGACACTTGTCTGGTACACGGACGTCAGGAGCCCGCTGGCTGCGCGTCAGGCTGAGCTTGTGCGGGGGCTGGTTACGCGTTACGGCGACCGCCTGCGCGTGCTCTACCGTGCGTTTCCGGTAGTCAGCCGCGCCGATAGCCAGTTGGGGAGCGTGGCCCTGCTCGCAGCTCTCGGGCAGGACCAGTTCTGGCCGATGTTCGACGCCCTGGCCCAAAGGCGCGACGTGCTGGACCGCGCGAAAGTCCTGGCCGTTGCTGCGTCGCTAAGGCTGGATACCGCCGCCTTTGCGGTCGCACTTGACGCTGCCGAATCCGCCGTCACAGCCGACGCCGAAGAAGCGTCGCGTCGCGGTATCCAGGGTGCACCCGTCATCTTCCTCAACGCGCAGCGGGTCGACGGCCTGCAGCGCGAGGACTTCTACACCTCGATCCTGGATCACGAACTCACCGAGACCCCCTCCCAACAAGCCAGCGTGAGCGCAGGATTGCGCTAAGGAATTTACAGCGCAATCAACGGGTCGCGCCCTGCGGTGAATTGCGGCCGGTCCCAATGGTCCATCTAAATGGCTTACGCCTCAGCCTGGGAATAGGGAGCCGCTTCCAGAGGTTGATGTCCGGGAAATTGCGCCCCGGGCCGAATCGACCGAGGCGAGAGTTCATCACGATGCGCGGCCTGTTCTTATTGACTAACGACCCATCGGGGATGTATTTCTGACTAGCGCAACTTGCATCCTTATTCCCGTTCCTCTAATAAGGAACGCGGGCATGTGAAAAGTCCCGCCGGACAGACCGCGTCTGCCGAACGCATTAGATATTGGCCCTCTTAGCTGCGGTAAGCATTATTTTCTGATTTGCCCATTGACGTGGCGATATCGCCATTTTGGAACAACTCGCGCTCGACATGCTTTCAAAGGAGATTTTTTATGAGTTCCAGCAACAATGATTCAACGACGCAACTTGACCGGAGAGAGGTCATCAAGATCGGTGCCGGTGCCGTGGGCCTGGTAGCCCTGGCTCCAAAGGCGGGAGCCGCACAAGAAGCTCGGGGTGAAGGGCCGATAACGCCTTCAGGCGGGATGCGTAAGCCGGGTGAAATTTCTCCGTTTACCGGTCCGGGATATAAGAACCCGGGCTCGACTCGCCTTGGCGGGAATGGGCCGATGGACGATACGACGCGCAAGATCGTTGATTTTGTGCGCTCCTATGACTATGCGAAAATGTCGCCGGCTACGGTGAAGGCGTTCAACCTCAACATGATCGACTCGATTGCGGCGATCATCGCAGGTTTTGAAGAGGAACCGCCGCGGATTGCAGCGAGCGTGGCGCAGTTGTCGCCCGCCGGCAAGCTGAAGGCTACGGTGATGGGGTACGGGGTGGAAACGACGCCCGAGCAGGCCACCTTCGCTAATGGCGTCCTGATTCGTGAGACGGACTTCAATGACATGTCGGATGAAGGCGGACACGTCAGCACGCTGATTCCGGCGGCGCTGGCCGTGGGCGAGGCGCTGCACTCGAGCGGGCCGGAAGTAATGGCCGCGATCACGATTGGGTATGAGCTGGCAGCCGCGCCGTGGGCTGGCGGTGAGACGGTTATTGCGGCTATGGTGGCAGCCAAGCTGATGAAGCTGGATGAAGACCGAATGGCCAATGCTGTGACGATCGCGCTGACACCCCACGTTTCGCTCAACAAGGGCGTGGGTGCGCTGTCGATGTGGAAGGGCGTACGCAGCGCTGAGCCTGCCAAGAACGGTGTGTGGGGCGCGATGCTGGCCCGCGCCGGCATGACTGGCCCACCCCAGCCTTTCGAAGGCCGAGGCGGACTGTGGGAGAACCAGGGTCGTGGACGTCCTGGCGATCACATTCCTCGCTTCTCGCCCTTGCCCAAGCGGAATGACAGCATGGCCATTGAGCGCAACTGGTTCAAGCGCCGGCCATCTGAGGCAGGGACGCAGGGCTTCCTGGTGATGGTGCCGACGATCAAGGCCTGGGTTAAACCGGAAGAGATCGCGCACATCCATTTCGTGACGACCTACGGTATCTGGGAAGAAATCTGCGATGCACCGAAGTGGGACCCGACCAACCGGGAGACCGCCGATCACAGCATGCCGTTTGTGATTGCGCGGGCGTTGATCGATGGCGATGTCTACCTTGACTCCTATGACGACGACAAGGTGAAGGATCCGCTGGTACAGGACTTGCTGTCCAAGACGACCATGGCACCGGCGAACTGGACGGGACGGGGCTACGGGGCCGGCCGCCTTACCATCACGAAGAAGAGCGGCGAGGTGAAGGACTTCGACCTCTACAACGGTCATCGTGACCTGGACCTGTCCGATTACGTTCGTATGGACGATAAAGAGGTTCTCGCCAAATACACTCGCGTATGCGCTTTCAAGAAGGTCAACGATGCGCAGCGGGACCGGGCCTACAAACTGTGGTCGAATCTGGCCGATGTGAAAGACATTGGCGAAGCGATCAAGTCGCTGGCGAAGTTCGGGCAACCGAAGCCGTTGGCGTAGGACAACAGTCAACCATCATGCATGGATCGAGGAGGGCCGCCCCGACGGGCGGCCCTCCTCTTTTGAGCTCTTCCGCGAGCCCGTGTATTTCGCCGGATGTGTAACCGGAAAGGCGCTTGTAGAAGAAAAGAGAAGGCAGATGCCGGTGTCAAAAATCACCGCATCTGCCTTCTTTATTTCGAGATTGAAACGGCGGTTTTACTTGAATTCAACAACAATCATGCGCATGCGGTTGCTGATAGCTTCGATGGTCTTCTCGCTGGAGTCGAGATCGTAATCCTTGAAGAGTCTGTGCTCGATTTCCGGGACGCCATTTCGCGTTTGACGAATCAGGCCGCCATCCAGAAAGATAAGGACATAGTCGGTGTTTTTGGGAATATTCACCGGCTTTCCAGGGATCAGTTCGATATCCCACATCCAAGCCCGCTTACTGAGAGGACCACCGCGGGCTGCGGTGGCCGGGGTGGGCGGGACTTCCTTGTAGCCCATATCCATGAAGGCGGAGTGGGTCTTCAGTTGCGTCTCACGGTAGTAGTTGTTTTTGGGCATCATGATGAGCATCTCGCGCGGGCTGGGCGAGGCACCGTCTTCGAGGTGCAGCGTGCCGCGGGCGATGCCGGTGTAGTTGCCAATAGAGGCTTTGCTGTAGGTGAAGGGCGTGTTGTAAGCGCTCAGACCGGAGGAATAGCCCATCTTGCCTTCGGTTGCCTTGCAGATTTCTGGCTCCCAGCAACCGACCTTGGCGATGCCTTCGCCGACGATGATCGCGACCATCTCCGTGCGGTGTTCGTGGAGCGGAGAGAGGTCGTACTGGAACATCGCGTTGTCATAGAAGGTGTAGAGGTCGTTTTCCATGATGCGGGTGGAGGTTTCTTCTCTGGGCGGAGCGAAGACATCAGGGAAGGTGTAGTGGATGATGCCGTAGCCGTTGCTCTGACCGACTTCAATGGGCGCCGAGACGGCCATCTTGTCGAGGTCTACGGTGACGAACCCGCTTTGGCCGATGACGTAAAGCTGCGTTGTGAAGGGGTAGCTGAGGGGTTTGGCGTGGTAGGCGTTAGGGGGCGTGAATCGTACCGACACCGCGCCCTTCAGGCCTGTCTTGACTGTGTTCAGGACTTCTTTGGTTATCGGTTGAAGGATCGTTACGTCGCCGGTGTCATCGTGCGATGCGGCGATGTAGCGGATGTCGGTGGCGGTGGCGATGTGCATCGGCCCCTTGCTGCCGGTATCGATTGTTTTGACGACTTCATCCTTGTTGACGTCGATGACGGCGATGGTGCCGTCAGCGCAGGCGACCCAGGCTTCCCCGCCGATGACGAAGGTTACGTCCATTGGACCGCCCTTTACGGGGATGGTCTTGACCAGCTTCTCGGTGTTCGTATCGACTACCGCGACCTGGTTGCTGCCCTGGAAGGTGTAATAAAGCTTGCTGGTGGGGCCATGAATCAGCATGCGCTGAGCGCCGGTGCCAGTGATCGCGATCTTTTTGGTGGGCTGCTGATAGTCAGGCTTATAGACCAGAAGGCGCTGGTCGAAGACCTCTACCCCGCCGGGAACAGAGATGTAGAGGTGTTTGTAATCGGGCGTCGTTGCCAGGGCGTCGATCATGCCCGCATTGGCAGCAGCCTTGAATTCAGGCCGGCTCAAACGCGAGACTTCTTTGAACGTCTTGACGTCGACCACCGAAATAAATCCAAGCTCCGGCACGGAGACGAACAGCGATTGCTCGTCCCAGCTGAGGATGGCATCGGTGGGAGTGCCTTCGAGTTGAACCTGCTTCACGATCTTGCCGGTAAACGGATCGGTGTCATAGACCGTGTGGTTGCCCTTGCTCAGGACAAGCACCGTGTGATCTTCGGCAAACGCAGTCGTGCTGGAAAGCAATCCCAGGGCACACAACGCATACAGCAGGGAAGGTAATTTACGCATCGCTTGACGAACCTTCTATCTTTCTAAAGTTATTGGCAAGATAAGACCGGATCTGGTGCGGGGTTCAGGTCTTCTGTTTATTTAAATTCGATCATGATCACGTGAATAGGCTTCCTGAGAGCTTCTACCGTCTTCTTGCCCGTGTCGATCTCCCAGTCCTTGAAAAGCCGCTTGTCGATTTCGGGCACGCCGTCCTTGGTTTCGAGGATGATGCCGCCGGCGAGATAGACAAAGGCGTGGTCGCCTTCGGGAATCTCGATGGGCTTTCCGGGCTGCAACGTGGTGTCGAACATCCACGACCGCGTGTTATCAGCAATCAAGCGAAGGCTCTTGATTTTTGCGAAGTCCGACTCTTTCTTCGGATTGACCTGGCGGTAGTAATTGTTCTTGAGCATGAACATGATGATTTCGCGGGGCATCGCGGAGATGCCTTCTTCCTGATGCAGCGTTCCGCGCTGGTTTCCAGTGAAGAGTCCGAGATGAGACTCGCCGTAATCGAAGGTCCGTCCCGCATTGTTGTCGGCGAGCGACTGGGGTGGGCACTTGGGGTCCCAGCAGCCGATCTTGGTGTGACCTTCGCCGACCTGAACGCCGGTGAGATCGGTGCGGTGCTCGTGGATGGGCGACTCGTCATAGTTCGCCATGGCGTTGTTGTAGAGGGTGTAAGTGTCGTTCTCCATGATGCGCGTCGCCGTGGGTTCGCGCGGCGGCGTGAAGGCATCGGGATAGGTGAAGTGGATGAGGCTGGCGACGTTGTTCTGGCCGATGGACTGGGGAGCGGCGGCGGTCAGCTTGGGGACGTCGACGATAGAGAGGCCATCGTTGCCGGTCACGTAGAGCTGGGTGACAAAGGGGTACTTCCAGTCGGCTTCACCGGAGGCAGCGCCGTAGGGACCGCGCACCGCGCCGCCGTGGCCCGGCGGAAGGAAGCGAACCGAGAGGGGGGCTTTGACCGGGAGCTTGACCGTGCCGAGGATCTCTTTGCTGAGGGGCTGGAAGAGGGTGACGTCATCGGAGCCGTCATGGGAGACCGCGATGTAGCGTTGATCGATCGCGTTGACGATGTGGGCCAGGCCCTTACCGCCGGTATCAATCGTTTTGATGACTTCGTCATTCTTGGTGCTGATGATGGTGACGAGGCCACTCTCCGAGGCGATCCAGGCTTCGCTGCCGTAGTTGAAGGCTACGTCGGTGGGGCCGCCCTTGACGGGAATGGTCTTGAGGACGGCGTCGGTGTTGGTGTCGATGACGGTGACCTGGTTGTCACCGCGGAAGGCGTAGTAGACCTTGCCGGAAGGACCGTGAGCCAGCATGTGCTGGGGGTCTTTGCCGGGCAGCATGATTTTTTTTTCCGGCTGCTTGAATTCGGGGTTGTAGATCAACAGCCATTGGTCGAAGACCTCCAGGCCACCGGGAATGGAAACATAGAGCTTCCGGTAGTTGGGCGTGCTTACCATCTCATTGAATAGGCCCTGAGAGGATGCGGTGCGCTTGAACTCGGGCTTGCAGAGACGGTTGGCTTCCTTGAAGGTCTTGGCGTCAAGCGAGACGATGCAGCCCAGCTCAGGGAGGGACACGAAAACAAATTTCTCGTTATAGCTGAAAATCGCTTCGGCTGGCGTGCTCTCCATTTGAACTTTGTTGAGCAGCTTGCCGGTTGCCGGGTCAGTATCGTAGATGGTGCGATCGCCCTGGCTTATCACGATTACGGAATGATCTTCGGCTAGGGCACTGGCCGCAGGATAGAGCAGCAAAGCTGACAGGGCATACAGAACGCAATGGACTTTCGACATTTCCTTGCTACCTCTAATCCTTGGAGAATTCTGCTCCGGGTTACGCGTACTTTCCAACGCAAGAAATTCCGGGGTCTAACAATATCTAGTCTGGCCGTGGCTCTTGTCAAAGTCAGAGCAATGAGCGCCTATTACTCGATTTCCGCCGAGGGTGACGATTGAGCCATCTATGCGGTATGCCGACGGAACAGGCGGAACATGCGCACCCGGAATAAGAACAAGGGATTGACATCCTCGATCTAGAAATAAACCGTGAATTTGTGCAGTTGGAATTTCCAGCTACTCGAGTGCAGGATTTGTGCTTCACTCTCCAGCGGCATCTGCGGAGCAGACTCCGGTCCGTGCTGGAAGTTCTTTGAAATCGAAAGGGAGGAGGACGACGAAACAGGCGCAAAAAAAGGCGGCAGCGTGAAATCACGCTGCCGCCCTTCGGGTTAGGTTAGAAGGCTACCTTCAGCGACAGCTGTACCTGGCGCGGATTGCCGACGATGGTGGTGATCTGACCGGCTGTGCCCGCCGGGGCTTCGGAATACATACCAACATCCGTATACGCGCCGGCAAATGACTTATAGCCGGTGGGGATACCGAGGTTCGTGTGATTGAAAACGTTGAAGACCTCCATACGGAATTGCAGCATGCCCTTTTCGCCGAGGAACGGGAGTGCTGTGTCTTTGTTGACCGCGAGGTCAACGTCC
>CAIQPK010000053.1 GCA_903873705.1 uncultured Acidobacteriota bacterium | reverse complement strand
TGCTCAGCCGCTTCATCGCTGCGTGATAGCCTCTCCACTATGTCTTCCCAGGCGTTCAATCTGGTTGCCTCTGCCCATGCGGAGATGCTCCGCGAAAACTTCCACCCCGACCTCACCGCCGCCATCAACGAACAGCTTCACCAGATTGAAGCCGCCGGCCCGACTGTCAAGAAGGACGCCAAGGATCTCCGCGACCTCCTCTGGTCCTCCATCGACAACGACACCTCCCGCGACCTCGACCAGCTCGAAGTTGCCACCCGCGTCCCCGGCGGCATCGCCGTGCAGGTCGCCGTGGCGGATGTCTCCTCCGCTATCGCCAAGAACACCCCGCTCGACCAGTTCGCCGCCTACCAGACGCAGACGGTCTACACCGCCGTCCACAACTTCTCCATGCTCCCCACGGAGCTCTCCACCGATCTCACCTCGCTCAACGAGAATCAGGACCGCTCCGCCGTCGTCGTCCAGTTCACCGTGGACGCCAACGGCGATCTCCAGCAGACAGCCATCGTCGAGGCCATGGTCCGCAACCGCGCCCAGCTTGCTTACAGCAAGGTCGGCCCCTGGCTCGAAAAGACCGCTCCTCCTGACCCCAAGGTCGCCGCCTCCGCTGATCTGCAGGCCCAGCTCCAGTTGCAGGATGAGGCCGCCCGTCTCATCCACCAGCAACGCGTCAACATGGGCGCGCTCGAGTTCAACCGCATCGAGGCCGACCCCGTCGTCATCGACGGCCAGGTCAAAGCCATCAACACCGCCCACCACAACCGCGCCACCGACCTCATTGAAGACTTCATGATCGCCGCCAACGAGGTCATGGCCCGTACGCTCAAGCAGGCGAAGCGCTCCTGCATCCGCCGCATCGTCAAATCGCCCGAGCGCTGGGCCCGCATCGTCGATCTCGTCGCCCAGCACGGCACCGAGCTTCCCCCACAGCCGGACTCCGCCGCCCTCAACGTCTTCCTGCAGAAGCAGCGCCTCGCCGATCCCATCCACTACCCGGATCTATCGCTCTCCATCATCAAGCTCATGGGCCCCGGGGAATACGTCCTCTCCAAGGGCGATGACGACGATCCGCAGGGCCACTTTGGCCTCGCCGCGCATGACTACACCCACTCCACCGCGCCCAACCGTCGCTTCGCCGACATCGTTACCCAGCGCGTCATCAAGGCGCTCATTCACAACCAGCCGCCGCCCTATACGGATGATGAGCTTGCTGCCATCGCCCAGCACTGCACCCAGATGGAGTCCGCCGCGCGTAAGGTTGAGCGCACCATGCAGAAGCGCATCGCCGCCGTCGCCCTCTCGGACAGCATCGGCAACCTCTTCCACGGAGTCATCACCGGCGCAGGCGATAAGGGCACCTTCGTCCGCATCTTCGATCCACCGGTCGAAGGCATGGTCACCCGTGGGGCAAAGGGCCTCGACGTTGGTGACAAGGTCAACGTCACCCTGCTCCACACCGACCCGCAGCGCGCCTTCATCGATTTTGGCAAGTCTTAGGGGCAGAAGAGTCTAATTCTT
>CAIQPK010000052.1 GCA_903873705.1 uncultured Acidobacteriota bacterium | reverse complement strand
CGCCAGCGGCAATATCTGGACCGCCAACTCCGGCGACGACAGCATCACCAAATTCGTCGGCCTCGCCACCCCGGTCAAGACCCCCCTCGCTCTCAACGTTGGCCCGTAACAAAACGGGGAAACGGCGCCAGACCAGCACCCCGCAGGCAATGTAAAAGCCCCCTTGGCAGAGGGGGCTTCTTTTTGCAGCTGCAACAGCCACTAGTGCCGTTGCCGTTGCTGTTGCTGTTGCTGTTGCACTTGCCTTTGCCCTCCCCAACCCCAGCAACCGTCATCTCGACCGAAGCATCGCGCTTCATGCGATGCGCAGTGGAGAGATCCCCGCATTGGCATTTGCACTTGCACTTGCACTTGCACTTGCCTTTGCCTTTGCACCTGCACCTGCACCTGCCGCTCTTAGACCATTTCCTCAAAGAAGAAATGGTCATCCAGCCCCCGAGCGAAGCCGAAGGGGAAGGATCTGCGTCAACGCCCGCGCATCGCCAGCGTCACCCCACATCGGGGTGGGCGACACAAAACCAACCCACCCCGGCCCCAAAACCAGCTCCCTACTCCACCACCGTCACCCGCACCAGCGAAGCCGTCCCATCCGCCGCTTGCACTGCATTCACGCTCACCTTCGCGCCCACCTTCAGCATCGACACATCCCCCGGCAGCTGCGCCACCACCGGCGTATCCGCAGGCACCTCAAACTCCGTCTCCCCCACGCACCCCTTGCCCGCACCGGCCGCCGCATCGGAAGCCCGTCCCGTGCAATTCGCCGCTCCCGGCTCGCCTGCGCCATGGAACGTCAGCTTGATCACCGGCGCGCCGCCCTTACCGTCAACCGACTTCACCGTAGCATTCGTCATCATCGCCGCCACGGTAGCGTTGGTCATCACCTGGTCCGGCTTCGCCATCGGAAACTGACCCTCACCACGAACGCCGCTGAAGATGCGAATCTCATTCGCGCGAATCTTCCCATCCGGCCCGCGCGTTCCGCCAGACGCAACAAAATCCCCCGGCTTGATGTCCGCCAGCGTCCGCTTGGCATTCAGTGTGATCGTCACATTCGACGCCAGCGTCCCGCTCACCACCGTGCCATCGGCCTCTTTCAGCGCCAGCGTCTTGCCATCGAAAGACTGGATCACGCCCGCCACGGCCGGATTGTTCGGCCGCGCGGGTGCAGTTTGAGCCAGGGCAGCGCCGCCGGTCAATGCCAGGCACGCAAGTGAAGTCAAAAGTCGCATAGTCATCCTCGTCGCAGCGCTGCTCAGGCCGCGTCAGCAGGCCGGCCATCCTCAACGCAATGCGGTACTTAAAAGACGCAGCCCGGTAACCGAAAGACGCCCGCTATTTCAACGACTTCAACGACGGCTGCACCGTCACCGGCACGCCATCATGGCTGCCCCGGAACGCCACAATCCGCTTCAGCATTTCATACGGCACGCCATTGATCGGAATCGGAAAGCCGTTGATGTACAGCGCCGGAGTCCCATCCGCCCCCACCGCTTTTGCCAGGTCCATCGACGCCTTCACATTCTCGATCGTCGCCGGCTCCTTCGCGCACGCCAGCATCGCCGCCGGATCGCCGCCCACCTTGGTCACCGCCGCGCTCAACGTCGCATCCACGTCGGTCGGAGTCAGCGCGCCCTGCGTATCGAACACCGCCTGCGCATACTTGAAGAACGCCTCGTCGCCTTTGCCCTTCCGCACGCATACGCCCACCGCCGCTGCCTCGAACGCCTGGGGATGAATTTCCACCAGCGGAAAGTTTTCCAGCACCACCCGCGCCTGCGGAAAATCCGTCGCCAGCTGCTCCATGATCGGCGCCGCATCCTTGCAGTGAGGACACTGCAGGTCAGTGAACTCCACCAGCATCAAGCCCTTCCCCGCCGCCCCGCGTGCCGGCCCATCCGCCCGCGCCTTCAGCAGCTCACGCGTCGCCGCAAACGGCTGCGGCCCAAACTCGATCACGTTATCCGCAATGGCATGTTTGCCATCGGGAGTAGTAAAGAACACCATCTGCTGCGTCTTCGCGCCCTGGGTCTTGTCGCCAATAAACACCACCACCTTGCTCACACCCGGCGCATTGGTCGCCTGTATCGCCGCCACGCTCCACACCCGGTTCGCATCGAACCCCCATATCTCCTTCAGAAACGCATTGACGGTCTCCACCGTCGGCGACGTCGCCGTAAAGTACTTCGGATTCACTGCCGGAAACACCGGCCCCGCACTCACCGCCGGCGGAGCACCCGGCCCCGGCGCACTTGGCGCCTGCGACATCATAACCATCGGCAACATCGCCACACCCATCACTGCAGCCATCAAGCGAACCTGCCCACTAAGCGCCAACGTAAAGCCTCCGGTCTAACCCTCTGTTCTTAATCTCTAATCTCTAATCTCTACGCTCTACCCACTACACTCTACCCACTAAACGTCCGCCTTCACCGCAATCGGAAACCGCCGCCCCATCCCAAAGCTCTTCCGGCTCACCTTCAGCACCGGAGCCGCCTGCTGCCGCTTGTACTCGCTCCGCTCCACCAGCTTGATCACCGACCGCACCAGCCCCGCATCCACCTTCTGCGCCCCCGCAATCTCATCAACCGAGCAATACTCCTCCACATAAGCCTTCAAAATCGGATCGAGCACCTCATACGGAGGCAGAGAATCCGTATCCTTCTGCCCCGGCCGCAGCTCTGCGCTCGGCGGCTTGGTTAGCGTCGCCTCCGGAATCACTTCCCGCTCCCGATTCGCATACCGGCTCAGCGCATAAACCTCGGTCTTGTAAACGTCCCCAATCACCGCCAGCGCCCCCACCATATCGCCATACAGCGTGCAGTACCCGACCGCCATCTCGCTCTTGTTGCCAGTCGTCAACACCAGCGCTCCGGTCTTGTTCGAAAGCGCCATCAGCAGCGTCCCGCGTATGCGCGGCTGCAAATTCTCCTCCGCCAGCCCAAACGCCGTCCCCGCAAAATCCTCCGCCAACACCCCCGTAAACGTGTCGAAGATCCCCCGCACCGGCAACAGTGAAAATTTAATCCCTAGGTTCTTCGCCAGCGCCTCCGCATCCGACACCGACCCCTCCGACGAAAACTCGCTCGGCATCCCCACACCCGCCACGTTCTCCGCGCCCAGCGCCTCCACCGCAATCGCCGCCACCAGCGCCGAATCGATACCTCCGCTCAACCCGATCAGCGCTTTCGAAAAACCGCACTTCCGCACATAATCCCGAGTCCCCAGCACCAGCGCATCCCACATCTCCGCCACCGCGTGGGCTGGCGCCACGGCCTCCACCTCGCTCGCGCCCGTCGTCTCAAACACCACCAGGTCTTCCCTGAACGACGCCGCCTGCGCAATCACGCGTCCATCCGGGCCCACGGCAAACGACGCGCCATCGAAAATCAAACTGTCGTTCGCTCCCACCTGGTTCACCAGCACCACCGCCGCGCGATGCCGCAGCGCCAGCGCCACCAGCATCTCCCGCCGCAGCTTCTCCTTGCCAAACCAGTAAGGCGACGCCGATATATTCAGAATCACCCGCTCCCCGCCAATATGCGGCGGCAGCATCGCCCACTGCCGCATCAACTCATCCACCGGGTCCACGGCATACTGTCGGCGCGGCCAGAACGCCTTGTCGTTCCACGCATCCTCGCAGACCGTGATCGCCACGGGCTTACCCTTCACCAGCACCAGCGCCTGCGCCTCCGCAGGCTCAAAGTAGCGCTGCTCATCGAAAACGTCATAGAACGGAAGCAGCATCTTCTGCTGCATGAATCGGATCGCGCCACCATCAATCAGTGCCGCCACATTCCGCGCCCGCTTCCCATCCACGGCCTCGCTCTTCAGCGGACTCCCCACCAGCACCGCCGGCTTCCCCTCACCCGCGGTCCACGTCGCCACCTCATCCAGAGCCGCCGCAGCCCGGGCCAGGAACGAATCCTTCTCCAGCAGGTCCGCCGGGGGATACCCGGAAGTCGCCAGCTCCGGAAACATCACCAGCTCCGCGCCAAGCTCCGCCGCACGCTCATAAAACGTGCGCATCTTTGCGGTATTGCCACCAAAATCGCCAATAGTCGGGTTGATCTGCGCCAGCGCAATCTTCACCCTCTAAGTCTACCCCGCAGCGCACTAACTACTAACAACTCAGAACTAACAACTCCTAACTCCCGGTCCCGCCAAAAACCACCCCAATCGTCCTCGCCAATATCCGCAGATCCAGCATCAGGTTCCAGTTCTCCACGTACGCCGTATCCAGCGAGATGTAGCTGTCGAACGAAGGGTCCTGCCGCGCTTCCACCTGCCACAAGCCGGTCATCCCCGGCAGCACATCCAGCCGCTTCAGGTGCGAGAGTTCATACTGCTCCACCTCCGCCGCAATCGGTGGCCGCGGCCCCACCAGGCTCATATCCCCCACCAGTACATTCCACAACTGGGGTATCTCATCCAGCGAGTACTTCCGCAACCGCCGTCCCAGCTTCGTAATCCGTGGGTCCTGGTCGATCTTGAACAACACCCCATCGCGCTCGTTCTTGTGCAGCAGCTCCTCGCGTTTCGCATCCGCGTCCTGCACCATGGTGCGGAACTTGTAGCAGGAAAACTTTACGCCCTTGCGCCCAATCCGGTCAGAGCAGTACAGCACCGGCCCCGGCGAATCCAGCTTAACGGCAATCGCAATCGCCAGCATCACCGGCCACAACAGCACCAGCCCCAGCGCCGACACCACCACATCGATCACCCGCTTGATCAGGAACGCGCCCCGCGGAAACTCCCGCCGATGCAGCGGAATCGTCGGAAACTGGCCGATATACTCCACCGGCGCATTCCATGCCAGCCCGTCGTAAAGGTCCGGCACCACGCGCACATCCACGCCCGCCCCGCGCGCGTTTTCAACCAGCGCCATGATCGCGTTCTTGTCCGCCGGCGTCGAAAAATAAATCTCATCCACAAACAGCGACCGCGCAATGTCCAGGCAGTTCTGCAGGTCGCCCACCACGTCCGCATCGCCCGATTCCGAGTCCGCCGCATTCAGCGCAATAAACCCCTTGAACCGGAAGCCCATGTGCCGCAGCGCTTCAAGATGGTTGCGCAGCGCATGCGCCACGCGGCCCACGCCCACGATCAGCACATTGCGAGTCTCCAGGCCTTCCAGGTACCGCCGCTGCATCACCTTCCGCCACAGCGCGCGCCGCACCATCGTCAGCCCCATGGCCAGCAGCACCATCAGGCCAACCGCGATACGCGAAACCGCATAACCCTTCATCAGGTAGAGCGTCCCGCAAAGCAGCAGCCCCGCCGTCAGGCTGGCCTGCACCGTCATGCGCTGTTCATGCAGGCCACTGCGGTTCTGGGCCGGCTGATACAGTCCGTAAACCCGCGAAAACAGCACCAGGAATACGCCAAAAACCCCGATATACACCAGCGACACCGCCGCCGCCGAGTGCGTCAGCCGCATCAGTATTTCGCCATGCGGCACCGGCTGACCCTTGCCCCGAATCCGCAGCGCCACCAGCCCCGCCACCAGGGCCGTAATCAAGTCCAGAAACGCCCACACCACGCTCGACGAAGAAGGCCCCTTGTAGTGGCCCGCCGCCGCGACGGCCCGTCTCCGGTTTCCAGATACAACCACCTGTTGAATAAACTCTGGCGTTGTCATCTTGCCCCAATACAGGTTGTGCGGGCTTGCGGCTCGTTGCCCCTGCGGTTTAGGTGGAAGGCGTTCAAATCGTATAAAAACGCAATAAGCTGTTTCAAATCTAAGACTAAGCTAAAAATCCCTCGCCTGCCAGCAATTCCTGTCCGAACACAGGACAGACCTCACGCCTTGCCCGGTAAAACCAGCTCATCGAGAGCCAGAAACTCCATCAGAATCGCGTCTTTCGACCGCCTCATCTCGTCCATGGTCCCGAAGAACAAGGCGTGCCCGTCATGCAGAAAAACGATACGGTCTGCCAGCTTTTCTGCAAACCGCATGTCGTGCGTCACGATGATGCTCGTAAGATGCAGTTGCACTTTCAGCCGTTGTATCAGGTCGCCCAGCAGGTTGCCCATCAGAGGGTCCACCATCGTCGTCGGCTCGTCATACAAAATCGCCCCCGGCTGCGCCGCCAGCGCCCGCGCAATCGCCACCGACCGCTTCATTCCCGTCGACAAATCTGACGGCAGCAAATGGTCCATCCCCGCCACGCCCACCATCTCCAGCAGCCCGCTCACTACCTGCAGAATCTGGTCCTCCTCCATGTGCCCCCGCTCGCGCAGCGGAAACGCCACATTCTCGCCCACTGAAATCGAGTCAAACAGCGCGCCGTTCTGGAAAACCATCGTCACCTTGCGCCGCACCTCCTGCATCTCGGCCTCGGTAAACCCGGCAATATCCTGCCCCGCCACCAGGATCGTCCCACTGTCCGGCTTCAGAAACCCCATCAGCATCTGCAATGACACCGACTTCCCCACCCCGCTTCGCCCCAGGATGCACAGCGTCTCCCCCGGCATCACGTAGAAGCTCACATCCTTCAGCACCACAAACTCGCCAAACGACTTCGAAACATGCTCAAACGAAATATAAGGAACCGCCTCTTCCTTCACCTCGGCGATCGTCTCCACCTCGGCCTCATTCGCCTCGGCAGCCTCGGCCATAAAATCTTCGACAGCTGCCGGCGGGTCCTTCAAAATCGCGTCATCCATCAACCCGGCCAGCGACAGGTCCAGATGACCATCGCCCTGCTCCGGCGCCACCGGCCCACGGTCCTCCACCTTGGCTTCAGCCCCCGAGCCCTGCTCAGATTTGTCCAGATCGCTGTTCCACTCCGCCATCCGCAAGCCTCCGCTCCTAACATTCTCCCATCAGATGCCGCGAAGACTCACCTAAATCCACCGCAAACCTTCAGGTGACCCATTCAAACCCCGGGTGCCCCATCCTCACGACGGCCTCATCGTCGTTAGGGTGGGCATCGCGCAAAGCGCGACCGCCTTCCCATACCAGCCACAAATCCCGGGTGCCCCATTCGTGCCGCGCACTTGGCGGCACGGGTGGGGTCGCACACCGCCCACCTACCCCAACATCCCCTCAACCACCGCCACATCCCCCGGCGCATTCACATTGAAAAACCACCGCGCCAACTCCTCCACCGTGCCCGGAGCCTCCCACGCCACCGCCTCCACCTCGGCCAGCAACCCCTTCACCCGCCGCTCATCCCGATCCAGCGCCCCCCGCACCGTCCGCAGACACGTCCGCCGCAACATACAAACCAGCGGCTGCGTCTTCTCCCCCGCCACCACATACCCTCCCCGAACCTCATCCCCCGCCGCCAGCATCGACTCCGCAAACTCCCGTAAAAGAAAGGCAGGCAGCAGCGGCACATCCACCGGCACAAACAGACACCACTCCCCACCACCCGAAGCCAGTGCCGCAAACAACCCCGCCTCAATCCCCGCACCCGGCCCCGTCTCCAGCCGAGCCTCGCCCACCACCGGCGCCACCTCACGCAAATCCTGCCGATTCCCCACAATCGACACCTCGCCGCAAACCTGCCGCAGCGTCTCCACCGCAATCGACACCATAGACCGCCCACCCACTGTCAACGTGGCCTTATCCACCCCCATCCGGGAGCTCTTCCCACCCGCCAGCACAAATCCCTGCACCGCCAGCACCGCGTCTTTATTCACTATTCACTCTTCACTATTCACTATTCACTGACCTTTTCGAAGAACCGCAAAATGCTCTCGATCCCCCGATGAAAGTTCGCCAGGTGAAACTTCTCGTTCGGCGCATGAAGGTTGTCATCCGGCAGCCCAAACCCCATCAACACCACCGGGCACTTCAGCCCGCGCTCAAATTCACCCACAATCGGTATCGACGCACCCCCGCGCACAAACACCGTCTCCTTGCCGAACACATCCTTCATCGCCGCGCTCGCCGCACGAATGTAGTCATTGTCGGTGCTCACCACCACCGCCTCACCCGAGTGAATCAGCCGCACCTCCAGCGTCACGCCCTTCGGACAAATGCTCGCCACGTAATCCTTGTACAGCGCAAACGTCGCCTCCGGCGTCATGTCCGGCACTAGCCGGAACGATACCTTCGCCGTCGCCTTGGCCGGAATCACCGTCTTCGCGCCCGCTCCGGTAAACCCGCCCGGCATCCCGTGCACATCCATCGTCGGCCTTACCCACGTCCGCTCAATCACGCTGTACCCGGCCTCGCCCGTCAGCTCAGTCGACCCCACCTCCGTCTTCCGGTAGTGCTCTTCATCGAATGGAAGCGACGCCCACGCCTTCATCTCATCCGCGCTCGGCGGCTGCACCGCGTCATAAAACCCCGGGATAGCAATATGCCCGTTCTCATCCTTCAGCTTCGCAATCACCTGCGCCAGCGCCACAAAAGGATTCGGCGCCGCGCCCCCATACATGCCCGAGTGCAGGTCCGTCATCGCACCCCTGGCTTCAATCTCGGTGTAGATCATCCCCCGCAGACCCACGCACAGTGTCGGCAGGTCCGGCGCAAACATCTCCGTATCGCTCACCAGCACCGCATCCGCCTGCAATACCTCCGGATGCTCCCGCACAAACTGCTCAATCCCGTGCCCGCCAATCTCTTCTTCGCCCTCCACAATCACGCGAATATTGATCGGCAGTTTCCCCCCATCAGCCAGCGCCGACTCCAGCGCCTTCACATGCATCCACATCTGTCCCTTGTCATCCACCGCCCCGCGCGCATAGATGTTCCCATCCCTTACCTCAGGCTCAAACGGCGGCGACTTCCACTCCTCCAGCGGATCGGGCGGCTGCACATCGTAATGCCCATAGCAAAGCACCGTCGGCTTCCCCGGAACATGCATCCAGTCGCCATAAACCAGCGGATGCCCCGGCGTCTCAATCAGCCGCACGTTCTCCATCCCCGCCGCAATCAGGCCCTCAGCCACAAACTCCGCAGCCTTGCGCACATCCCCCGCGCGTTCCGGTGTCGTCGAAATCGACGGAATCCGCAGCAGCGCTTTCAGCTCATCGACAAACCGGTCCGCATTAGCCTTCGCATAGGCAATCGCCTCATTCATCACAACAAACCCCTCCTGCACGCGCGGCGCCACAGCAGCGCCGCCATGCGCTTCTCAAACATACTAGAAGGCTTTGCTTCTGAAATGGGCGCACCACGCTTCCGGGTGCCCCATGTCCCTCGCTTTTGAGGACATGGGTATGACACGAGGGGTGCCCCATGTCCGGACGTTCGGACATGGGAGTCACGGCCGTCAGCGTCACCTCAACCTACATCCCGGTATGCGAAGGCAGAGCCTCAAAGATCGCAATCGCCACACCGGTAGGGTCCTGCATCAACGAAAACCACCCCACATGCGGGATTTCCTTGGCCCCGATAATCACCGTCGCACCCAGCGACTTCGCCTTCTCCGTCGCCGCATCGATATCCTCAACCCCGATATAAGGCGTCCACGCATACGGCCCCGGAAACGACATCATCCCGCCTCCCGGCCCATCGCTCGGCTTGAAGGTCGTATAAATCCCCATCTCGCCCATATCGTTGTCCTGCAGCTCCCACCCAAACATCTCCCCATAAAACGACTTCGCCTTACCCAGGTCCGGCGTATTCAATTCCATGTGCACAAACGGATTGCTCATCACATCTCCTCGCACTTCAAATTCACATCAACATCCAAGCGTGACCGATCTTAGCCCACCATCCTATCCCCAGTCGCCAACGTCCCATCAAAATCCCGCCATCCACGCCAACTTAATCTCTAATCCCTGATCTCTCTCCCTCCCCTACTCCCTGCCCTTAGGCTGCCCACCCTTATTCCAGGCCGGCACAAAGTCACTCGACGCCAGCCACCGCATCGGCTCCACCAGGCTCTGGATCGCCGCTGTCATATACGGCAGGTCCAGGTGCTGCATATCGTCGTTCGCCTTGTGATAAGTCGGCACCAATCCCCAGCCTGCGGCCGTATGCGCCACCACGCCCATCAGCGCCAGCGAAAAATTATCCGAGCGCTGAAAAAAATGCTGCTCCGGATAAGGATCAGGCCCCACCAGCGCCCCATGCTCCTTCAGCGTCGGCCCCAGGTTCGACCGCTCCCACCCTGAAAACAGCATCACACCCTTGGCCATCTTCGGGTCCTGAGCCCCGATCATTTCGAACTCCACGTTCGTCACAATCTCCTTCAGCGGCACCGGCGGATGCTTCCCAAAGTAAGTCGACCCCAGCCCGCCCAGCTCCTCGCTGCCATAGCAGACAAACAGCACGCTCCGCTTCAGCTGCGGCCCCGCCGCCAGCGCATGCGCCAGCTCCAGCACCGCCGTCGTGCCTGACGCATCGTCGTTCGCCCCGTTATAGATCGCGTCGCCGGGCTCGTTCGGGTCCGTACCCAGGTGGTCCAGGTGAGCCGTCAGCAGGATCGTCCCCGCCGCCGGATCGCTCCCCGGCAGATACCCGATCGCATTGAACGTCTTGATCTTTCCCGGCTTCTCCGCCAACCGCACCCGCTGCCGCCCGTTCTGCGCCATGTACTGCTCCACATCCGCGCTCTGCAGATAGCCCGACAGCCCCGGCGCCGTCTTCAACCCGTAAGCTTCAAACTCCGAAGCCACATAATTCGCGGCGATCTCTTCCATCCGCGTCGCAGACCCCCGCCCTCCCAGCGCATCGCTGGAAAGAAACACCTCATGCGCCGCCACCCACTCCGGCCGCACCACCCAAGCCTGACCCCATGCCTGCGCAAACCCACCCACCAACACTGCGGCAACAACTATCCTCTTCAAAACCTGCATAATCCCTCTCCCACGTTGCGATACCGCCCATCCTACTCGACTCAACCTCTACATTGCCCCGAAAAATTGGGGTGCCCCATGTCCCTCGCCTTTGGGCGACATGGGAGGTGCGGCAACCATCTCCAATCCACCCCTCCGGGTGACCCATTCGTGCCGCGTCTTTTGCGGCACGGGTGGGAAACCTCAAATCCCCACCCCACCAACGCCCCAACAAGCTAAAATCAAACCAGCGCCTTTTCGCGTCTAAATAACGGGATGAAACTCCGCACCCACCAGCTCGTCTGCATGCTCTTCCTCCTCTCCGCCCTCCGCGCGGCAGAGGGCTCCGTGCTGACCGTGGGACAAGCCGCCTTCACCGGCCACGACATCAACTTCCTGCTCGACCAGGCCACCCCCACCACCGAAGCCGCACCCACGCCGCGCCGCAACCTCCGCCGCCGCAACTTCCTCCGCGCCACCCGCATTTTCTTCAAGGCCACCCGCCTCACCAGTACGTCGAACAACGCGCTCTCCCCCACCCCTGCCCCGACTCGGTCATCTCGACCGGAGCGCAGCGCAGTGGAGAGACCTGCAGCCCCCCCGCGCGTCACGGCCTTCAACTCCCCCGCGCAACAAGCCGCGCAACAACACGCCGTCACCGCCTCCGGCCTCTAGCCGCCCGGCACCCGCCTCAGCGCGGGCCCCATCCCCCTCCAGCTTTTGAACGCGACGGGCCTCAGCCCGTACACCCATCACTCCCGCAGTAAACAGGGGCTTAAGCCCCGGAGGGAAATCCCCTCCCAAGGAAACCACCGTGCTCCAGAAAACCCTCGCCAAAGTCTTCGGCACCGCCAACGAGCGCGCCGTTAAAAAACTCCTCCCTCGCCTCGACGCCATCCGCTCCCACGAGCCCACCCTCGAAGCCCTCACCGACGACCAGCTCCGCGCCAAGACCACCGAGTTCCAGGCCCGCATCGCCAGGGAAATCGAAGGCCTCACCGACCCTGACGCCATCCGCACCGCCGAGCAGGCCGCCCTCGACGCCATCCTCCCCGAAGCCTTCGCCGTCGTCCGCGAAGCCGGCAAGCGCGCCGTCGGCATGCGTCACTTCGACGTTCAGATGATCGGCGGCATGGTCCTCCACTCCGGCAAAATTTCGGAAATGAAAACCGGCGAAGGCAAAACCCTCGTAGCCACCCTGCCCTGCTACCTCAACGCCCTCGCCGGCCGCGGCGTCCACGTCGTCACCGTCAACGATTATCTCGCCAAGCGCGACGCCGAATGGATGGGCAAGATCTACGGTTTCCTCGGCCTCTCCGTCGGCGTCATCGTCCACGACCTCTCCGACCAGCAGCGCCGCGAAGCCTACGCCTCCGACATCACCTACGGCACCAACAACGAGTTCGGCTTCGACTACCTCCGCGACAACATGAAGTTCGACCTCAAGGACATGGTCCAGCGCGCCCACTACTACTGCATCGTCGATGAAGTCGACTCCATCCTCATCGACGAAGCCCGCACCCCGCTCATCATCTCCGGCCCCACTGACCAGACCACCGACAACTACGCCAAGGCCAACGTCATCATCCCCGAGCTCATCCTCGGCGAGCTCACCGAAACCGTCGAAACCCGCGTCTACACCGGCGATTACGTCGTCGACGAAAAGGCTCGCAACATCACCGTCACCGACGAAGGCTGGGAGAAGATCGAAAAGCTCCTCGGCATCGGCAACATCGCCGACCCCGAAAACTGGCCCATGAAGCACCACGTCGAGACCGCCATCAAGGCCCACAACCTCTACAAGCGCGACGTCGAATACGTCGTCAAGGACGGCGAAGTCATCATCGTCGACGAGTTCACCGGCCGCCTCATGCCCGGCCGCCGCTGGTCTGATGGCCTCCACCAGGCCGTCGAAGCCAAGGAAGGCGTCGACATCCGCAAGGAAGACCAGACCCTCGCCACCATCACCTTCCAGAACTACTTCCGCATGTACAAAAAGCTCTCCGGCATGACGGGAACCGCTGAAACCGAAGCCGCCGAGTTCGACAAGATCTACAAGCTCGACATCGTCGTCATCCCCACCAATCGCCAGATGCTGCGCATCGAAAACCCCGACGTCGTCTACCGCACCGCAAAGGAAAAGTACTTCGCCGTCGCCGACGAAATCTCCCGGCTCCACGCAGAAAAACAGCCCGTCCTCGTCGGCACCACCAGCATCGAAAAGTCCGAGCTGCTCTCTGAAATCCTCAAGCGCAAAGGCGTCCGCCACGTCGTCCTCAACGCCAAGTTCCATGAAAAGGAAGCCGAAATCGTCGCCCAGGCCGGCCGCCTCGGCATGGTCACCATCGCCACCAACATGGCCGGCCGCGGCACCGACATCCTGCTCGGCGGCAACGCCGACTTCATGGCCCGCCAGGACCTCGTCAAGCGCTCCATCGGCCGCGCCGTC
Source organism: uncultured Acidobacteriota bacterium (assembly GCA_903873705.1). Lineage (GTDB taxonomy): Bacteria > Acidobacteriota > Terriglobia > Terriglobales > Acidobacteriaceae > Granulicella. The sequence continues at coordinate 3,584 of CAIQPK010000052.1, read as the reverse complement.
TCCGCCGCCGAAGGAGCCATCTCCCCCGTCGCCGGCCCCGGCATGGTCCGCTTCTACTACCAGAGCCAGGAGTTCGAAGTCACCCAGGACCAGTGGAACGACGCCGTCTCCGTCCACGAGTCCGCCGCAAAAATCGAGCATGACGCCGTCGTCGCCGCCGGTGGCCTCCACATCCTCGGCACCGAGCGCCACGAGTCACGCCGCGTCGACAACCAGCTCCGTGGCCGCGCCGGTCGTCAGGGCGACCCCGGCGCCTCCCGCTTCTACCTCTCCCTCGAAGACGACCTCATGCGCATCTTCGCCCGCGAGTGGGTCGGCACCCTGCTCCAATCGCTCGGCATGGAAGAAGGCGTGCCCATCGAAAGCCGCATGATCTCCCGCCGCATCGAAGCCGCCCAGAAAGCCGTCGAAACCCAGAACTTCGAATCCCGCAAGCACGTCCTCGAGTACGACGACGTCATGAACAAGCAGCGTGAAGCCGTCTACGGCCTCCGCAAGCAGCTCATGGAAGGCGTAGACCAGAAGCAGCTCATCACCGAGGACTACACCTCCACCATCCTCTCCGACATCCTCGACAAGAACGCCCCCGCCGGCGTCCAGCCCGACCAGTGGAAGCTTGAGCCGCTCTTCATGCAGGTGTACGACCTCTTCGGCGCCAAGCTCGAAACCGAATTCGACGCCCACCACATGAGCCGACGCGAACTAGGCGACGCCCTCTTCAACGCCCTCGGCGCCCGCTACAACTTCAAGGAAAAAGTCCTCGGCGAACCCAACATGCGCTACCACGAGCGCGTCGTCATGCTCTCCGTCCTCGACGGCCTCTGGAAAGATCACCTCCTCGCCATGGACCACCTCAAGGAAGGCATCGGCCTTCGCGGCTACGCGCAGCAGGACCCCCTCGTCGCCTACAAAAAAGAGTCCTTCGAAATGTTCGAGCAGATGATGATGCGCTTCCAGGAAGATACCGCGCGCCATCTCTTCCGCATGCAGATCCTCGCTCCCGACGGCACCCCCATCGAAACCGAAGCCCAGCTGGCCCGCCTGCAGGCCCCGCCCCTGGCCCCCCCGGCACCCGCCATGCCTACCGCAGCCGACACCCACTGGCAACCCGGCGAAAATCGGGGTGCCCCACGTCCCGCTTCTGGGACGTGGGAAGGTCAGCCGCCGCCGTCCATCCCCACTCGCCCGCCCCAAACCACCATCGACGCCCTCGAGCGCGAGTTCGAGCGCAAAAAGCAGCGCGACCTCGAGGCCGCCCGCATGTCCGGAGGCTCCGCCACCGCCACCGCTCCAGCCCCCCGCAACGCCGGCGCCAAGGTAGGCCGCAACGACGACTGCCCCTGCGGCTCCGGCAAAAAATACAAAAAGTGCCACGGCGTCAACGCCTGACCTGGCAAGCATCATCACCAATCCGGGTGCCCCATCCTCACGACAGTTTCATCGTCGTTAGGGTGGGCATCGCGCAGGAGCGGACCGCACTCCCTGAACACACGCACCAGCCGCTTGAGGAAACCCCCAAAACACAGCCCCAACCTCGCCGTACTATAGTCAAACCAACTCACGCTGCGAGGACCCCCATGCCCACCATCGGCACTAAAGAAAATCCCTGGCACCTCAAAACGCCCCCCGGCTCCTCCGACTACGAAATCTACCGCAACGACACCGCAGACCCGCCCATCCTCGTCTGCACCGTCGGCAAGACCGTCCTCCACTACCAGGCCCGAGCCATCGAAGACCTCCACACCATGCTCAAGTCCCACGGCGACTGGATGCTCCTCGGCAGCGCCGACGAACAAAAGCCCGCCGCCGAAGGCACCGTAGAAGCCTGGGGCCGCTCCCCACAAAACCCCGTAGGGGGCTGGTACGGCCTCAAGAAAGGTTTCCGCGGGCGCTTCGGCATGTACCTCCCGCCGCTCCTTGAAGCCCTCGGCCTCGCCGAGCTCGAGCACAACCCCAAAAACAACCGCATGCGCGCCCTTTAGCTCAACTGGGCGCACCCGCTATATCCTTACCTCATGGATTACGAAATCAACGTCGACCAGGCCAAATCCCTCCTCGCCTCCGCTAACCCGCCTCTTCTCCTCGACGTCCGCGAGCCCTGGGAGTATCAGACCGCCCACCTCGCCAACTCCACCCTCATCCCCATGGGCGAAGTCCCCGCCCGCGCCCACCAGGAGCTCGACGAAGACCGGCACATTCTCGTCCTCTGCCACCACGGCGCCCGCTCCCTCTCCGTCACCTCCTGGCTCCGCCAGCAGGGCTTCGAAAAGTCCCAGTCCATCGCCGGCGGCATCGACCACTGGTCCCGCGTCATCGACCCCACCATCCCCCTGTATTGAAGATTTTCACTACCCTCTACCCACTACCCTCTACACACTGCCCTCCACAAACGCCTTCAGCCTCCCCAACACCCCATCCCACTGCGCCGAAACCCCCTCCAGATACACCCGCATCTCCTCCACCGGCGCCGGATCAAACGCGTACAAACTCTCCCGCCCCTCCCGCGACGCGTGCACCAGCCGCGCCCGCTCCAGCACCCGCAGATGCTTGCTCACCGCCTGCCGAGTCATCCGCGCCCCCACGCTCAGCTCGGTGATCGACATCCGCTCGCCCCCATACAGCCGCCCCAGTAGCGCCAGCCGCGTCTCGTCCCCCAGCGCCGCAAACACTACCGCCCTCTTCCGAGCCGCGGCCGCACTACCCTTCCCGCGCAACGTGGGCCTCAATGTTCTTCATCTGCTGCGTCCACCCACCATCATTCATCCGGAACGCCTCATCCCGCCGCCACGCCGGCACCTTGTCAAAGCCCGACTCGGTCAACGTCAGCAACGTCCCCTCCGCCGTCGGCTCCAACCGAAACTCCACCAGCGTAGGCGTCTCAGCCGAGTAGTCCACCTTGGGATCGATCCCGTATGGATGCCAAGTAAACGCAAACCGCGTCTCCGGCTCAATCGCCGTAACCACCGCCTTCCACGTCAAGTGCTCATACCCCGGATGCAGTATCTGCCCCGCGGCCTCCTCTCCCACCGCAAAAGGCTTCTCCAGCTTGATCCGAAACCACTCCCCAAACTCCCGGTAATCCGCAATGGCCCGCCACACCTGCGAAACCGGCGCCTTGATCTCCATCCGCTTCTCAATCCGATCGCTCATATCCCGCAACCTCCAGGTTGCATACTAAACACCAGCCGGACTGATAGGCAACCTTTTAGTTGCTCGTTTCAACCATTTCAGAATCGTCATCCTGAGCGAAGCGCAGCGCAGTCGAAGGACCTCCACGACCACTCACGCCCAGCAAGCCCGTCCACACCTTTCAACCAGCGAACCGCAGTTGCCTTTGCCTTTGCCCCTGCCTTTGCCTTTGCTCTTGCCTCTTGCTCTTGCCCTGCCCTTGCTTTTGCCCTTGCCGTTGCTTTTCTTTCTGTCATTCCCGCAGGGAATCTGCTTCTGCAGTTGCAGGCTTGCTGCTGCAGTCACTAATGGCAATTCTTGTTGCTGTCGTCGTGCCTCGTCCTGGCCTTTGCCGTTGCTTGAAGGTACCCCGAGGCTTCAGCCTCGGGTCTCATATAGCCACCAAAGAAAGGGGG
>CAIQPK010000051.1 GCA_903873705.1 uncultured Acidobacteriota bacterium | reverse complement strand
TCGGTGCCGAAGGCGAGGGTGACGCCGTGGTTGAGGAACGACTTCCAGGCGTAGGCGTTCTTCGTGCGGTTGGGGCCGAGGCGCTGGGCGGCCCAGTTCATGTCGGTGATAAGGTGCACGGGCTGCATGCTGGCGATGATGTGGAGGCGGGCGAAGCGGTCGAAGTCTGCGGGGAGGAGGACCTGGGCGTGCTCGATGCGGAAGCGGTTGGTCTGGCTGAGTAGCGGTGCGGATGGCGGGAAGACGCGGATGTTGGGGACGACTCTTTCGACCTGGGCTTCGGGGTTGAAGGGGCGCTTGCCGTTGGCGGCTTCGAAGGCGGTGAGGGCCATGGCGTTGGCGCGGTCGCCGATGGCGTGGAAGCCGAGCTGGAAGCCGGCTGCAGCGCGCTCGGCGGCGAGCTTGTTGAGGGTGGGCTGGTCGTAGCGGGGGATGCCGCTGTTGGTGGGGTCGTCGGCGTAAGGTGCGGCGAGGGCGGCGGTGCGGGAGCCGAGAGAGCCATCCATGAAGCCCTTCAACATGCCGGTGTGGAGGAGAGGGTCTTTGGGGTCGTGGTGGTCGCGGTGGGCTTTCAGGGTGTCGATGGGGTCGCCGAAGGTGAGCCACTCGGAGATGCGGACGGGAAGCTGGTTCTCTTTTTCGAGGGACTCGAGGACGAGGAAGTCGTCCCAGTCGGAGAAGTCCTGTGCGCTGGTGACGCCATGGGAGGTGGCGTCGGCGAGGGCGAGGAGGAGGGCCTGGCGGCGCATGGCGGGGGAGGGTGGGGGGATGTGGACGCCGATAAGGTTCTTGGCGGTGGCTTCGCGGATGATGCCGGTGAGCTGGCCGCTGGCGTCGTGGTCGAACTTGCCGCCTTGCGGGTCGGGGGTGCGGGCGGTGATGTCGGCGGCGCTGAGGGCTGCGGTGTTTACGATCGCGATGTGGCCGTCGGTGCGTTCGAGGAAGGCGGGGTGTCCGAGGGTGACGGTGTCGAGGTCCTGGCGGGTGGGGAGCGTTTTGGACTCCCACTTGGTGTGGTCCCATCCGCCTCCGAGGATCCACTCGCCGGGAGCGGCCTTCTCGGCGTAGGCGTGGATGCGGGCGAGCATGTCGGCGAGGGAGGTGGCGCCGTCGAGGTCGACGGTGAGACGTTGCTGGCCGGCGGAGGCGAGGTGGGTGTGGGCGTCGTTGAAGCCGGGCATGGCGAAGGCGTTGTTGAGGTCCACGAGCTGGGTTTGAGGGGACTTGAGGGCGAGGATCTGGGCGTCGGTGCCGGTGGCGGTGATTTTGTCGGCGGAGATGGCGATGGCCGTGACACGGGCGGGGGTTTTTGAGGCGTCGGCGGCGGTGAGGTGGGCGCCGGTGAGGATGTCGCCGTTGAAGTAGATGGTGTCGGGGGATTGGGCGGCGGCGGGGAGCGCGGCGAGGGCGAGGAGGAGGGTGAGTTTGGGGAGGGTCACGCTGTCAGTGTAGCGGGGCTACGAGGGGACGTGGGGGCACAAAATTCGGGGGTCCTTCGCTGCGCTCAGAATGACGGCGAGAAACTGGCAACGGCAACGGCCTTGACGCTAAGTTCGGGAAGTTTAAACGCTAAGTTTCGCTAAGTTGGTGGGGTGGTTTGTGGGGGAGGTGGCCTTCGGCGATGAGGTGGCAGGTGTCGAGGACGAGGAGGAGGATGCGGCGGAGGGCTAGTTCGCGGGCGGTGGGGTCAAACCACTCCTGGAGGGTGTGGATACCTCCGCCGGTGCCGCCGGCGCCGATGGCGAGGGCGGGGACGCCGAGCGAGAGGGGGAGGTTGGCGTCGGTGGAGCCGATGCGGGAGGCGGTGGGGATGCTGAGGTGGCGGTCGACGGCGTGGACGCTGGCGAGGAGGGGTGAGTCTGAGGCGAGTTCGGCGGCGGGGCGGTTGCCGATGCGGTCGATGGCGATGGTGAGGAGGCGGGCGGTGTCGGCGGTCTCGACGGCGTCGCGGACGAGGGTGAAGACGCTGGATTCGGTGAGGTCGAGCTGGGCGGCGGAGACGGAGCGGAGGTCGAGCTCGGCGGTGACGGATTGCGGGATGGAGTTGACCGAGGTGCCGCCGTTGATGGTGCCGCAGTGGAGCGTGGTGCGGGGGGTGCTGGGGAGTTCGAGGCGGGAGAGCGCGGCGAGGGCTCGGCTGAGGATGAAGATGGGGTTGGGCATGGCGGCGTCGGCCCAGGAGTGGCCTCCGGGGCCGGTGAGGGTGATGCGGAGGCGTCGGGAGCCGAGGGCGCGGTCGACGATGGTGGCGTGGCCGCTGCCTTCTAGCGCGAGGGCGGCGGCGATGTTGTGGGAGGGTTGCTGGGCGAAGAGCTGCTTCATGCCGTAGAGGTCGCCGGCGCCTTCTTCTCCGGTGTTGGCGGCGAAGAGGATGGGGCAGGCGGGGGCGAGGCCGGCGTGCTGGAGGGCGGCGGCGATGGCGAGCAGAGCGGTGAGGCCGGCGGCGTTGTCGGATGCGCCGGGGGCGAGGATGCGGGGGCCGTCTTCGCGGGGGGTGGTGTTGGTGTTGGGGGGGAAGACGGTGTCGAGGTGGGCGGAGAGGAGGAGGCGGGGGGGCGCGGGCGGGTGAGGTTCCCCACTCATCGCATGAAGCTGTGATGAATGGGCCACCCGGGCTGGAGTGGTGGGTTGGAGTGTGGCTAGGGCGTTGCCGGCGGAGTCGAGGTGGAGGTTGGTTAGGCCGAGGTGGTGGAAGCGGTCCAGGAACCAGGCGGCGCGAGCGGACTCGTGGAAGGTGGGGGCGGGGATAGCGAGCATTTCGAGTTGCCACTGGCGCATCTGGAGGGAGTGGATGTGGAGCCAGTGAAAGGCGCGGTGGAGGCGGGGATCGGAGGCGATCTTGTTGATGCGGGCGTTGGCGGAGGCGGCTTGGGAGGAGGTCACGGGGTGACCTCCGGGTACTCGACTGAGACGAGGAAGAGGCCCTGAGCGGGGGCGGTGGGGCCGGCCTGGGTGCGGTCGCGGGAGGCAAGGATGGCGTCGATGGCGATGGGGGGAAGGTTGTTGCGGTTGAGGTCGACCATGGTGCCGACGAGGTTGCGAACCATGTGGTGGAGGAAGCCGTTGCCAGAGACGAGGTAGAAGAGGGTTTCATCGGTGCGCCACCACTCGGACGTGAAGACGGTGCGAATTGTGCTGGGTGGGTGACCGGAGGCGTCTTCGCGGGTGGAGCGGTCGGGGTCGGAGGCGGCGAAGGCGGCGAAGTCATGCTCACCGATGAGGCGGGCGGCGGTGGCATGCAGGCGGTCGAAGTCGAGTTTCCAGCGGCAGTCCCAGACGGTGGGCGCAAGGAAGACGGGACAGATGCGGCCGTCGGGGCCATCTAGATTAGTGAATGTGTGAGGTGAGGGGTAGCGCTCGAAGATGCGGTATTCATAGGTTTTACGGATGGCGCTATGGCGTGCGTGGAAGTTTTCCGGCACAGGCTCCGCGGCGAGGACTCGGATGCTGGAGGGGAGGAAGGAGTTGAGGGCGCGGACGAGATTGCGGGGCGGGATGGGGCTCTGGAGGGCGAAGGAAGTGACCTGGGCGAGGGCGTGGACGCCGGCGTCGGTGCGGCCGGAGCCCTGGGGGAGAACGGTTTCTCCGGTGACGGCTGCGATGGCGTGGGCGAGGGTGCCCTGGATGGTGCGGAGGCCGGGCTGGACCTGCCAGCCGTGGAAGCTGGTGCCGTCGTAGCTGAGTGTGAGCTTCCATTGGGTCACAAATGGCACACTACCACGCCGGTTTGAACGGAGGGGAACGGTTTCATCCGGGGGGCGGGTAAGGAGTGACAGTTGCTATACTTGTGACACCTGAATCGAGATTTTGACAAGGTTTCGGAACTAATCGGCAGGGTCTGTCGTACTTAGGAAAGACAATGCGCCACTGACCCGGAGCGCGAGGTGCACGCAGCTCGTGTGGAAATATAAGCGAGACCTTTTGTGCCCGGCGCCATCTTCTATTAAGCAAGCAAGTGGAGAACTGATCGTGAAATTGAAGCAGATGCAGGCAGCGGCTTGTGCCGTTCTGGTATTGATGAGTGGGGCGCAGCCGACGTTCGCGCAGCAGGCGGGTGGAACGCAGACGCAGGTGAATCCGACGGCTCCGGCAGCACAGCAGGCGGTGCAGAACGATACGACGGGGACACCGGGGCTTCCACAGGCACCCCAGCCGAAGCCGACTGAGCCGCTTTACCTGCGGGACAGCGCGCGGGATTACTCTGATCCGCACCATTTCTCGTTCAAAGATCCGCTGCAGATCTATACGCCGATCACCTATCCGCAGCCGCAGCTGGGCAATACGCCGCGGCTGGGCGGACTGCTGCGGGACGGCAAGATCTACCTGAGCCTTTCCGATGCGGTGGCGCTGGCGCTGGAGAACAACTACGACATTGCGATTGCGCGGATCAACCTGGACATTGCGGACACGGACATTTTGCGGGCGAAGGCGGGATCGACGCTGCGCGGTGTTTCTGCGGGCCTGGTGACGGGAACGCTGGGTGGAACGACGTCGACGATTTCCGGCGGCGGCGGCCCTGGGGGTACGTCGGCTGCGGCAGGCGGCGGCAGCACGGGAACATCCGGGCTGGTACTGAGCACGAACGGCGGCGGACCGCTGCCGGAGAACATGGACCCATACCTGACGGGGACAGTGCAGTATGAGCGGGCAACGACGCCGCAATCGAGCGCGTTGATTACGGGAACGAACTCGCTCTCGCAGGACACGGCGACCTACAATTTCGGATATTTTCAAGGGTTTGAGACAGGAACGGCCTTCCAGGCGACGTTCAACAACACTCATGTGAGTAACAACAGTCAGCGGTCGATCTTCAACCCGACCCTGCAGACCAGCCTGCGAGTGCAGGCTACGCAGCACATCCTGCAAGGGTGCTGCACGTTTGTAAACCGGCGCTTTATCGTGCAGGCGAAGAACGATCGCCGGATTACTGACGCGGCCTTCCGGCAGCAGGTGATTTACACGGTGACCCAGGTAGAGAACATCTACTGGGCGCTGGTTTCTGCGTATGAGGATGAGCAGGCGAAGACGCGCGCGCTGCAGCAGTCGACGCAGTTGACGGCGGACAATCGCAAACAACTGGAGATTGGCACGCTGGCGCCGCTGGATGTGGTGAACTCGGACTCGGCGGTGGCGACGGACAAGCAGGCGCTGATTTCGTCGCAGTCGAATCTGGAGTATCAGCAGCTGCTGATCAAGCAGGCGATAGCGCGGAACCTGAACGATCCGCAGCTGACCAATGCGCCGGTGGTTCCTACCGACCGTGTGGGTCTCGATCGTCTGCCGGAAGAAGACATGGCGGTGGAGGACCTGGTGCGCCAGGCTTACGTGAACAATCCGCAGATCGAGCAGGCGGCGCTTTCGATGGAGAACAACAAAATCACCATCAAGGCTGAGCGCAATGGTTTGCTGCCGGTGCTGGATGGGTATGCGTTTTATGGCGGCAGCGGATTGGGTGGATCGCTGAGCCCGAATTGTGTGTCGACGACGGCTTCGCCTTGCCCGACGAGTGCGGGTTACGGCTCGGTGCTGGGCGACACGCTGAGCAACAATTCGCCGGACTACGGCATTGGTGTGACGCTGAATATTCCGTTGCGCAACCGGACGGCGCAGGCCGACCAGGCGCGGTCGCAAATGGAGTACCGGCAGACGCAGATGCGCTTGCAGCAGCTGTATACGCAGGTGCGGATCCAGGTGATCAACGCGCAGTACGCGTTGACCAACGATCGGGCGCAAGTGCAGGCAGCGCAGGCGGCCAACAACTATGCCGGGCAGAGCCTGGATGCCGAGCAGAAGAAGTATCGGCTGGGTGCATCGACGACGGCGAACGTGCTGCAGCAGCAGCGCAACCTGGCGACGGCGGCGAATAGCTTGATTGCGGCTTCGGCAGCTTATGCGCGTGACCGGGCTTCGCTGGAGCAGATTCTGTCGAACACGCTGGATCGCTACGGCATCAGTTTGCAGGATGCGGCGAGCGGCACGGTTTCGAGTGCGCCGGTGATTCCCGGGCTGACGGCACCGCAGGCGCCGGCTGCACCGGCTCCGCTGACGGCTACGCCGGCACCGATGCCGCAGTAAGACAGTGAATAGTGAGTAGTGAATAGTGAATAGTGAATAAAGCGGGGTCGTGGCGGGTTAGTCGCTGCGGCCCCTTTTGCTTGGTGTGTGGAATGGAGTGGGGATGAGTGATGTGACGGGTAAGGAAAATGGGTTGGGGAAGGCAGCGTCGGCTTATTTGCGGTCGGCGCGGTTTCAGCCGGTGGAATGGAACGAGTGGGGTGCGGAGGCCTTTGCGAAGGCCAAGGCTGAGGACAAGCCGGTGCTGCTGGACATTGGTGCGGTGTGGTGTCACTGGTGCCATGTGATGGACCGCGAGAGTTATGAGAACCCGGCGCTGGCCGAGATGATCAACGATTTGTTTGTGCCGGTGAAGGTGGACCGGGATGAGCGGCCGGATGTGGATACGCGGTACCAGGCGGCGGTGGCGGCGATCAGTGGGCAAGGGGGGTGGCCGTTGACGGCGTTCCTGACGCCGGATGGGAAGCCTTATTTTGGGGGGACTTATTTTCCGCCGGAGGACCGGTATGGACGGCCGAGTTTTCAGCGGGTGTTGCTGACGATGGCGGAGGCGTTTGAGAAGAAGCGGGGCGAGGTGGATGAGTCGGCCGAGAGTGTGATGGCGGCGATTGAGGAGAGCGAGACATTTTCGGGGCGGGGTGGGGCGCTGGGGAGCGCGTTGCTGGAGAAGATGGTGGCGTCTACCGTGGCGCAGTTCGATTCGAAAAATGGCGGGTTTGGATCGCAGCCGAAGTTTCCGCACTCAGGGGCGATTGAGCTGCTGATCGATGCGGCGGGGCGGCCTGGGCCTAATGCGGCTGACGCGCGGGCGGTGGTGACGACGACGTTGCGGAAGATGGCCGAAGGTGGGATTCATGACCAGCTGGCGGGCGGGTTTCATCGCTACTCGGTGGATGAGCGGTGGGTGGTGCCGCACTTCGAGAAGATGGCTTATGACAACAGCGAGCTGTTGAAGAATTACGTGCACGCGTTTGAGACGTTCGTCGATCCGGAGTTTGCGCGGGTGGCGAAGGGGATACTGCGGTGGATGGAGGAGTGGCTGAGTGACCGGGAGCGGGGCGGGTTTTATGGGTCGCAGGATGCGGATGACTCGCTGGATGACGATGGCGACTACTTTACGTGGACGCAGGCGGAAGCTCGGACGGTGCTGACCGCGGAAGAGTTTGCGGTGGCGGCGGCGTTTTTGAATATTCGCGAAGTGGGCGACATGCACCACAACACGGCGAAGAATGTGCTGCACGTCAAGGGTGCGCCTACCGCGGAGCAGCGCGTCGTGTTGGATGAGGCGAAGGAGAAGATGTATGCCGCGCGGTTGCAGCGGAAGACGCCTTATGTGGACAAGACGATTTATACGGGATGGAACGGGATGTGCATCTCGGCGTGGATTGCGGCGGGGCGCGGGCTGGGTTTGAGTGAGGTTAAGGATTTCGCGCTGCTGTCGCTGGACCGGGTGCTGGGTGAGGCTTGGGAGGATGAGGCGGGGTTGCGGCACGTGGTGGCCTATGGCGAAGAGGTGACGCCGGCGGAACGGGTGGCGGGGGTACTGGAGGATTATGCGTTTGTGGGGAACGCCTGCGTCGATGCGTGGGAAGCCACAGGCGAGATGCGGTACTACCAGGCGGGGAAGAAGATTGCGGATGGGATGGTGGCGCGGTTCTACGATGTGGCCGAGGGTGGGTTCTTCGATACCGAGCGGAGTGGGGCGGCGATTGGGGCGTTGACGGCGCGGCGGAAGCCTTTACAGGATGCGCCGGTTCCGGCGGGGAATCCAGTGGCTGCGACGCTGCTGCTGCGGATGGAGGCGTTGAGCGGGGAGGCCGAGTATGGAGTGAAGGCACGGGCTACGCTGGCGATGTTTGCGGGGATCGTGGAGCACTTTGGGCTGTATGCGTCGACTTATGCGCAGGCACTGGTGAGGGCGGTGGAGGCTCCGGTGCAGGTGTGTGTGGTGGGGAGGGACGCGCTGGCGGATGAGTTGGAGATGCTGGCGCTGGTTCGGTTCGCGGTAAATAAGAGTGTGATTCGGGTGGGGTCGCTGACAGAGCTGCCGCCGGCGTTGGCGGAGACGCTGCCGGGAGTGCCCCGAGTGGACGGGAGTTTTGCGGTGGTTTGCCGGGGGAGTGTTTGCCTGCCCGTGGTGGAGGATGGGGATGGGTTGGTGGCGGCATTGCGGGGTTAGTGCTGAATTCGTCAGTCAGCACGCCAACGTCTTATGAACGTTGGCGTTGCGGCTCAAGGTTTTCAGAAGAGTCGAACGCAGTACGTTGTTTAAAGTTGATGGGGTTCAGATCGCTTCTGTATACCTCTAACTCTGTATTGGCGGTCAATACCGCCCGTTGCTGCCGAATTTTCGACATTCGCATTCTTCCCATCGCGTTCCAGAACGTTTCGCCCACCGTTCCCATTCCGTCAACGATTTCATTGAGCATTTGCACAGTAATGCGCAGCCTTTTCAGACTTCGATTGATGCTGAGTAGTCCTACCAGTACACCAAGCGCTTTGAAGAGGGCTCGGTGCTCCAGGTACAGTCTCGACGCAGACAGAAATGCTGTTTCGACATGCAAGTAACACCTCAATTCCCCATCGTTGTCCGATGAAGTTTGGTCTTATGCAGTGTGCAAACAAAGGCATCTTGGCTATACCGCAGGGGGCGGGGACGTCACTTGAACTTTAAGAGGGGCGTTGTGCCCGTGACGTTACATCTGCGCAGGATCACACTCAATAAGCATCGTTTTTAGAAAACGAGCTTGACCAGAATGGGATGTGTGTCCAAGAGTCGATTCTTCTTTTTCGGGACTCAGAGCGCGACTGCTAATTTTCAGACTATTAACCGAAATGTAATCTATACCAGAATTCTTCGCAACTGTTTTAAAGATTATTTTGGCAATTTCGTTCAAGGCAAACTTGCCGGACGGGCTGTGGGGTCGTTGGTGGGCATGATGAGGGTGCTGGTGGCGGTGCCGAGGGTGATGTTTTCGCGGTCGAAGGCTTGGAGGATGCGGCGGCGGAGTTCGCGGAGGACGCCGTCGCGCTGGTTGGCGCGGACGCGGATGTTGACGATGTAGCTGACCTCGCGGCCGTTGATTTTATCGACACCGAGGACGTTGGGATCGTCAATGATGACCTGGCCGAAGGCTTCGTCGATGCGGAGCTGGGAGCCGAGCTTGCGGAGGGAGGCGATGACGCGGTCGGGATCGATGGCGGCGTCGACGCTGACGGTGAGGGAGGCGACGGCGAAGTCGCGGGAGAGGTTGGAGACGGTGGCGATCTGCGAGTTCGGGACGATGTAGACGGTGCCGTCTCCGTCGCGGAGGGTGGTGCAGCGGAGGGTGAGGTGCTCGACTGTGCCCTGGAGGCCAGCGAGTTTGACGACGTCTCCGACATTGAACTGGTCTTCGATGAGGATGAAGATGCCATTGAGGACGTCTTTGAAGATGGACTGCGCACCGAAGCTGATGCCGAGGCCGATAACGCCCGCGGAGGCGATGAAGGGGCCGAGTGGGACGCCGACCGCGCTGAGCGTCTGCATGATGATGTAGGCCACAATGAAGAAGTAGGCGCAGGCGCGGATGATGCCGGCGGCGGTGCGTAGCTGCGCGGCACGTTGGGAGTTGCCGACGAGGAGGTCGGCGGTGCGGCGCATGCGGCGGACGAAGAACGCGGTGATCTGCCAGAGGACGAATGCGATGAGCAGGGTGACGAGGATTTGGGGCAGGCCGTGCTGGAGGAAGGTGACGAGATCGTCGTGCCAGCCCAGCTCGAGGCGGTGGAGAGTGCGTTCGTCTTGTGGAATCGGGTTGGAAAGAGGCATGATGGTGTGGCCCGCAAAAAACTAGCGTTGCTCTTTAGAGGATAGCCGAGAGGGCTGGAGCCGCGGGCAGGAGGTGTGTGATGCGTGTTCTGATGCCGAGTATTTCTGCTGCCGTGTTACTAGCTGTTGCGGTTGTTGCGGCGCCCCGCGTGGGGGTGGCGCGAGCGCAGTCGATGGGTTCCGGGCAGTCAACGATGGGTGGACAGACTGGAGGGAATCGCACGGGCTCTCCGGGGCGGCCGGGATCGAACGATCCTTTGGCGGAGACTCCCAATCCGCTAAGCGCGATGCAGGAAGCGGCGCGGGTGCGGGCAGTGGCCGACGATCGCCAGAAAAAGCTGATTGACGATACGGCGAAGCTGCTGGAGCTGGCGACTGAACTGAAGAGCGAAGTGGACAAGAGCACGAAGAATCAGCTCTCGCTGGAAGTAGTGCGTAAGGCTGACGAGATTGAGAAGCTGGCGCACGATGTGAAGCAGCGGATGAAGGGCTAAGGGCGAGGCTTTCGAGCTGAAAGGAGAGTATATGCGGAAGCTTTTGATGTTGGGTGTGTTGGGCCTGGTATGTGCGGCAGTGCCGGCTTGCGGATGGGCGCAGACGACGAAGGGTGTAGCGATCCGGGACCCTACGCTGAGCCCGAATGCTCAGCCGACGATGATGGGCGGCTTGACTGATCCGGATGGCATGCGGAAGGAGATCGAACAGGCCGCCAAGGATGCCGTGATCGAGCGCCAGAAGAAGATTGCCAAAGATATGGCGTTGCTGATGAAGTTGACGACCGAGTTAAAAGCCGAGGCGGAGGGCATGAAGGGCGATCAGCCTACGCCGGAGATGGCGAAAAAGATGGAAGAGGTTGAAAGACTGGCAGCCGATATACGGAAGTGGGCTCTGAAGAAAATTTAGATCAAGGCAGTGAGATGGCTCCGGGGAGGTTGAGGAGCGGCTCAGCCATACCGGGGACGGTGACGGCGGAGAGGCGGAGCGCGGCGGTGATCTGGGTGGCGGTCCAGGCTGGGTGGGCGGCGTGGAGCAGGGCGGCGGCTCCGGCTACGAGGGGTGCGGAGGCGCTTGTTCCCATGGCTTGAACGTAGGGCTGGCTGCCGAGGTTGAAGCAGCCGCTGGTGGAGCAGGCGCCGCGGATGAAGCCGTTGGTGCCGGTATCGCTGATGTTTGGGTAGCTGCCGCCGGGGCCGGCGATAGCGTTAAGGCGCGCGCCGTAGTTGCTGTAGTAGGGGCGGGTGACAGGGCCGGCTACGCATGGGGCGCTGGGTGAGGTGGTTTCGGCGCAGGCGGGATTGGTGGAGGCGGTGACGGGGAGGACGTCGCGGGCCTGGGCGGGGAGTTCGATGTAAGTTCCGGCTGAGAGGTTGAGCCCTTCGTTGCCGGCGGCGGCGACGATGACGATGCCGGCGGCGTTGGCGGTGTGAGTGACGCTGTCGAAGGTGGCTTTCCAGCCGGCCCCGTCGCCGCTGTTGAGGTCGACTATGGCGCCGAGGGAGAGGGAGATGACGTTGGCTTTGGCGGCGATGGCGTCGTCTATGCCTTGTACTACCCAGCTGAGGAGACCACCGGTGGTGCCGTTGACGCAGCGGGAGGCTAGGTCGGCGCCTGAAGTTGCGGGGAGGCGCTCGAGGATCTTGATGTTGAGGATGCTGGCTTGCGGGGCGACGCCGATAACGCCTCCGGTAGTGGGTCCGGCAGCGGCTGCGGCGAGCGAGGCGGTCCAGGTTCCGTGGCCGGCCTGATCCTGGGGGGAGGCGTCGTCGCAGGGGCTGGGCAGGGCGGCAGGGTCGATTTCGCTGCGGTTGAAGACGAGGTTGGGGGCGATGTCGGGGTGGGTGGCATCGACGCCGCTGTCGAGGATGGCGATGCGAGTGTCTGCGCCGCGGGTGAGGTTCCAGGGGCCGTTGGTGGGGCCTCCGGGGGTGCCGGCACCGAAGCCGCCGGCCTGAATGACGGCCCAGTTTTGGGGGCTGCGGTAGTAGCGGTCGGCGTCGGTTGCAGGAGGCGCGGGGGAGATGGAGATCTGGTGGCCGGTGATGTAGCGGTCGCGTAAAACGTAGGCGATGCCAGGCTGGGTGGCGAGGCGGGCGTAGGTGGTGGCGTCGTCGGCGGGATTGGATTGAACAACGGCGAGGCCAAAGCGGGTGAGGTTCTGGGTGAGGGTGCTGCCGGTGTTGGACGCGGTGGTGGTGGGGATGGTGCCGTTGGCGTAGACGACGATGAAGCGGCCGGGGACGAGGTTGCTGACGCCGGCGGCGTCGGTCATGGCGGCTGGCGCAGCGGAGCTGGGGGTGATAGCGAGCGGGGCGCATCCTGCTGTGGCGAAGAGGAACAGTGTCGCTGTGACGAGGGCGAAGAGACGATGCATAAGGACCTCAGACACTGGGTGCATCGGCGTTGGTGGGAGCGGGGAGGCGAATGTGTTGCGAATTGCGACAGTTTTGATAGCGGCGGGGGCGGTGGAAAACGGTGCTGTCGGAAGGTGGGGTGGGCGTGATACGAGTAGAATCCGGAAAGGGATTTCCCGGTTTTGGAGATGAGCGAGTTGGCCCAGAAACAGGCTTCAGCGAGAAAAGTGACGCGGCGGGATGAGGCGGCGCCGGTGGCGGGTGGGCTGACTTCTGCGCAGCTGATCGCGTTCTATCGGCTGATGTATCTTTCGCGGCGGACCGACGACCGCGAAATCCTGTTGAAGCGGCAGCAGAAAATTTTCTTCCAGATTTCGTGTGCGGGACATGAGGCGCTGCTGGTGGCGGCGGGACTGGCGATGAAGCCGGGGTATGACTGGTTTGTGCCGTACTACCGCGACCGGGCGATTTGCCTGGCGCTGGGCCAGACGGTGGAAGCGCAACTGTTGCAGGCGGTGGGAGCCGCGGATGATCCTTCGAGTGGCGGGCGGCAGATGCCGTCGCACTGGACGAGCCCGAAGCTGCATATTGTTTCGCCCTCGTCGTCAACGGCGACGCAGTGTCTGCACGCGATTGGGTGTGCGGAGGCGGGGCGGTATTTTGCGAAGCATCCCGAGGCAGCGAAGAAGGCTGCGGGTGATTATCGGCAGTTCAAGGACGTGGCGTTCCATGGCGACGAGGTGACGTATGTGTCGATCGGCGAGGGATCGACGAGCCAGGGAGAGTTCTGGGAGTCGCTGAACACGGCCTCTAATGCGAAGCTGCCAGTGGTTTACGTGATTGAAGACAACGGCTATGCGATTTCGACGCCTGTGGAGGCGAATACTCCGGGTGGAAATATTTCGCGGCTGATTGCGAATTTTCCGAACTTCCACTTTGCGGAAGTGGACGGAACCGATGCCATTGCGAGTTATGAAGCGATGGTGGAAGCGGTGGCCTACTGCCGTGCGGGCAAAGGGCCGGCGGTGGTGCATGGGCATGTGACGCGACCCTATTCGCACTCGCTTTCGGATGATGAGCGGGCTTATCGCAGTGAGGAAGAGCTGCAGGCGGATGCGTTGCGGGACCCTATTTCGAAGATGCAGGTGTGGCTTCTTCGAGAGGGAATCCTGGATGAGGCGGGGCTGCGGGAGCTTGAGGCCGGCGTAGACAAAGAGGTGGAGCAGGCTGCGGATGTGGCGCTGGCTGCGGCTCCGGCGTCGGCGACGCATGAGGCGATTCTGAAGCATCAGTACTCGGAGGATTTGAAGCCGACGGATGCGGTGTTTGCTACGGAGCCGGTTTACGGCACTGCTGTACATGAGCACACGATGCTGGACCTGATCAACCACTGCCTGCGCGATGAGATGACGCGCGATCCGCGGATTGTGGTGTTTGGCGAAGATGTGGCCGATGTGACGCGGGATAAAGAGCTGCGTTCGGGCAAGCTGAAGGGCAAGGGCGGCGTCTTCAAGGTGACGCACGGGCTGCAGAAGAAGTTTGGCAATGACCGGGTGTGGAACTCGCCGCTGGCTGAGGCGAATATTGTTGGCCGCGCGATTGGTATGGCGGTGCGCGGGATGAAGCCGGTGGTGGAGATTCAGTTCTTCGACTACATCTGGCCGGCGATGCACCAGATGCGGAATGAGTTGAGCGTGATGCGGTGGCGGTCGAATGGGCAGTTCAGCTGCCCGCTGGTGATGCGTGTGCCGACAGGTGGGTACCTTACGGGTGGATCGATCTATCACTCGCAGTCGGGGGAGAGCATTTTTACGCACACGCCGGGTGTGCGGGTGGTGATGCCTTCGAATGCGCTGGATGCTATTGGGCTGTTGCGGACGGCGATCCGGTGCGATGACCCGGTGCTGTTCCTGGAGCACAAGCGGCTGTATCGGGAGACGTTTGGGCGGTCGCGGTATCCGGGGGCGGAGTATGCGATTCCGTTTGGCAAGGCGAGCGTGGTGAAAGAGGGCACGGACCTGAGCGTGATCACGTTTGGTGCGGTGGTGCCGCGGGCGCTGCAGGCGGCGCAGCGGATGGAGCGGGAGCACGGGATCAAGGTCGAGGTGATCGATCTGCGGTCGCTGTCGCCGTATGACTGGGATGCGATTGCGACGTCGGTTAGGAAGACGAGCAAGGTGATTGTCGCTCACGAGGATATGTTGAGCTGGGGCTACGGCGCGGAGATTGCCGCGCGGATTGGCGATGAGCTGTTCCACGACCTGGATGCGCCGGTAAAGCGGGTTGGGGCGATGGATACGTTTGTGGCTTATCAGCCGCTGATGGAGGACGTGATTCTGCCGCAGGCGGAGCATTTGTTCCGGGCGATGTCGGATTTAGCGGCGTTTTAGGGGTAATTGAAATGCTGGATCATGCCGTAAATCTGTGACGAATGACCAGTTTGTTCTGCTAGCATCCTTGGCATGATGTACACCCCCATTCGTTCCAAGGTGCCGGGAATATTCCTCATATTGTTAGGTGGAATGGCCTTGGATTTCGCAATAGAAGGTGGTTTCCACATCAGAGGCGAATGGTTTAGTCGAATTCTGTGTGGGATAACGATGGGGGTGGTCTACGCCTACGTGCATGACAAGTTTCCCGTTCGAAAGTCGTAAGAGCACCACTTGGCGGCGTTCGAGAGCTATTATTTGCAAAGATTTGCAGAGCGCACCGGATTTTTACTTTCGGGCGCAACTGGTCCGGGCCATTCGTGTTCCATCCAGTGTTGGGTGAGCCTTGCCCGTACGAGGCGGCTTGCTCCAGGAGCCATACTGATGGCGAAACTACTGAATTTTGCGGGTTTAATGCGCGAGGCCGGTAAGGCTTCGGTGACGGCGTCGTTGTGCGCGGTGATGGTTGCGGGGCCGCTGCTGGCAGAACAGCCGATGGCGAAGGCGCCGGTGGGGTTGAAGCTGACCGAGGAGCAGAAGGCGCTTCATGCGTTGAACCGGTTTACGTTTGGGCCGCGGCAGGGGGATGTGGCGGCGGTCGAGAAGATGGGGTTGAAGGCGTGGTTTGAGCGGCAGCTGAATCCGGGGAGTATTGACGATGCGAATTTGAATGCGATGCTGGCGAGGTTTCCGGCGATGCAGTTGAGCCCGCAGGCGCTGATGCAGAAGTTTCCTTCGCCGCAGATGTTTCGGCAGATGGCTCGTCAGCATACGCCGCTGCCTAGCGATCCGGTTGAAAATGCGATTTATGCCAACGGCATGGCTCAGTATGAGCGGCAGCAGGCGCTGCAGGCGGCTCAGGGAGCGAAGAAGCCGGTGCAGGGTGCGGATGCTGACGGGATGAGTCCCGCGATGGCGGCGGCGGATGCGGCGGCGATGAATGACCCTGCGGCGGCATCGACGGATGCGCTGACCCCGGTGGCGAAGGTGCGGAAGCGCGGGCCGCGGGCGGCTTATGCAGGTGAGAGTGTGGAGGCGATCCTGGCGCTGCCTCCGCAGGAACGGCTGATGAAGATTTTGGCGATTCCGCCGGACCAGCTGGCGTCTTTCCGGCAGGAGCTGCGGCCGATGGAGCGTGGACAGCTGGTGGCGGGGATGAACCCGGAGCAGGCCGAGATCCTGGCGGCGCTGCAGGGGCCGGTGAGGGTGGTGGGGGCGGAGACGCTGGAGTCGCGGCTGCTGCGGGATGTGTACTCTGACCGGCAGTTGGAAGCGGTGATGACGGACTTCTGGCTGAACCACTTCAATGTTTACGTACGGAAGAATGCGCAGGAGCCGTACCTGCTGTCGTCGTATGAGCGGGATACGATTCGGCCGCGGGCGCTGGGTAAGTTTGAGGATTTGCTGGTGGCTACGGCGGAGAGTCCGGCGATGCTGATGTATTTGGACAACTGGCAGAGCATTGGGCCGAACTCGATGGCAGCGACGCGGGGGGCGCGGTTTGCGCGGTTCGCGCCGAACTCGCAGCTGGCGCAGGCGATGCCGAAGGGGATCAACGAAAACTATGCGCGTGAGCTGATTGAGCTGCACACCATTGGCGTGCGGTGCGAGGTGAGCGCCGACCACACGGTGAAGCAGCTGGAGCCTTCGTGCGGGAGTGGATACACGCAGGCGGATGTAACGAATTTTGCGAAGGTGCTGACGGGGTGGACGATCGACCGGCCTTACCAGGGTGGCGGTGGCGGGTTCACTTTCGACGAACGGCGGCATGAGGGTGGCAGTAAGCAGGTGCTGGGTGTGACGATCCGCGAGGACGGCGCGAAGGAAGCGCTGCAGGTGCTGCATATGTTGGCGACCAGTCCGGCTACGGCGGCGTTTATTTCGCATAAGCTGGCGGTGCGGTTTGTGAGCGACGATCCTCCGAAGGCTGTGGAAGATCGGATGGCGAAGACGTTCCTGGCGAGCGGTGGGGACATGAAGGCGGTGTTGCGGACGATGTTCGATTCGCCGGAGTTCTGGTCGCCGACGGTTTATCGGGCGAAGGTGAAGACGCCGCTGGAGTTTGTGGCTTCGGCGTTGCGGGCGAGCGATGCGCAGGTGGTGAATGCGATGCCACTGGTGCAGGCGATGGATCGGCTGGGCATGCCGCTGTATGGGATGCAGACGCCGAATGGGTACTCGTGGCTGGCGGATGAGTGGGTGAGCACGACGGCGCTGGTGTCGCGCATGAACTTTGCGATGGTGATGAGCGGTGGTGTACTGCCGGGAACGCGGACGGACTGGGCGAAGTTGTTAGGCGATCCGAGTGTGGATGGAGCGAAGGCGCCTTCGCTGAAGACGGAGAAGGCGCTGGAGATGGCGCTGCTGGGCGCGCCAGCGGTGGAGAAGACGACTACGGCGGTGATGGAGCATGCGGATCGTCCAGGACAGGTGGAGGCGGCCAGCAAGGGGCTGGCGCTGGGGCCGGCTGCGGGTGGCAACGACGAGGATGGTGCTGCGATGCTGGTCGGCGCCAAAGGCGGCAAGAAGCGCGGGTACGCCGGCGTTGGGTTGTCGATGACGGATCTGGCTTCGAGTGCAGAGGATGAGGGACCGGTTGTGGCGATGGCTGGGTTGTTGCTGGGGTCGCCGGACTTTCAGCGGCGGTAGGTTAGAGAGGACTGCCGGTGGTGCGTGTGGCGGTGGCTCCCATGTCCGAGAATCCGGACATGGGGCACCCATTGGGATTGGTTGCTGAGGCTGATGGTGGCTTGAGCAACTTTGGTTGGTGGTTGGCGTTTGTATGTAGCAGGGGATTGTGCCCCGGAAGTTTCAGGAGATCGATATGAGCGCTCGATGGAAGCTGGACCATAGTGACTGGGGTTGCGATATGGCTGGGCGCGACCTGGCGCGGCGCGGAGTCTCTCGGCGCGGGTTTATGAAAAGTGGTGCACTGGCGCTGGTGGGGACGTCGGCGATTCCGGCGTTCCTGACGCGGAGCGTGATGGCCGAGGTGACGACGGCTGCGGCCAACAAGAAGAAGCTGGTGGTGCTGTTTCAGCGCGGCGCGTGTGACGGGCTGAGCGTTGTGGTGCCTTATCAGGAAAAGAATTATTACGCGATGCGTCCGACGATTGCCATCAAGCAGGACCAGGTGCTGGATCTGGATGGACGGTTTGGGCTGCATCCGGCGATGGCGGCGTTCAAGCCGTTATATGAGCAGGGGCATCTGGCGATTGTTCATGCGGCGGGGTCGCCGGATACGACGCGGTCGCACTTCGATGCGCAGGATTACATGGAGAGTGGGACGCCGGGGTTGAAGGCTACGCCGGATGGCTGGCTGAATCGTGCGCTGCGGGACGAGAAGACGAGTGGGAAGGAGTCGGCTTTCCGCGCGGTCGCGCTGGGTACGCAGCTGCCGCGGACGCTGCAGGGTAAGCTGCCGGCGATTGCGATTGCGAATGTTGCGGACTTTTCAGTGGGCGGGCGAGGGCCGGCGACATCGCCGATTTCGGATGCGTTCCAGGCGATGTATGACCAGAGCTCGGATGCGGTGCTGCATGGGACGGGCGCGGAGACGTTTGAAGCGGTGAAGATGTTGAAGGCGGCCGATCCGGCGCACTATCAGCCGGCGGCGGGGATTGTTTATCCGAATACGCCGTTTGGGAACAATCTGAAGCAGGTGGCGCAGTTGATGAAGGCGAACCTGGGTGTGGAGGCGGCGTTTTCTGACATTGGAAATTGGGACACACACCAGAACCAGGGAAATGTGAATGGTCAACTGGCGAATCGTCTGAAGGAGTTTTCGGAGTCGATTGCGGCGTTCTGGAAAGATATGGGCGACGATGCAGAGAACATCACGGTGGTGACGATGTCGGAGTTTGGTCGCACTGCGAGACAGAATGGCACGGGCGGCACCGATCACGGGCATGGCAATGTGATGTTTGTGCTGGGCGGTGGAGTGAAGGGTGGGAAGGTTTACGGCAAGTGGCCGGGATTGGATAACGACCAATTGAATGAAGGGCGTGACCTTGCTGTGACGACGGATTTTCGCAATGTCCTGGGTGAAGCGGCGTATCGGACGCTGGGTTCGCGGAACCTGGATGCGGTGTTCCCTGGTGCCAAAATAGATCCGCGGAATTTTTTGAATTTCAGCTAATGTGTTTCGATGTGGAAGTCGATGTAACGTAATACACGGGCCAGGCAACTTTTACACGGGCTTTTTTCCGCAGGATTGAGCAGAACTTTTTCGCGTAACCTGCGTCTTATGAAGTGTAGTAAATGCAAGTGCCGAACCTTTACTCCCCACGGGTTTGGTTTCCCCTATCCGCAACAAAACCTCCCACCTATTCGCAAGGCGCCCTGAGTATCGGGCGCCTTCGCTTCTTTAACGGCCAGAGTGTAGACGGTAGAGCGTAGAGGGTAGTGAGTGCGCCTAGGGCTTTGGTGTGAGTGACGGGATGACGTGGGTGAGGTATTGGTCAGTGAAGCGCGTGAGGGCCTGGACGTAGGCGACGTCATCGTTGGGTTTGAGTTCGACGGTCATTTTGGGATTGGCGACGGAGCGTGCGTCGTAGGGCGATGTGGTGCGGGTGAGGATGAGCTTAGGCGTGGCGAGGGCGCCAAGCGGTGAGATGAGCGCGAAGTGCTCGTGCAGGAGAAGGCGGACGGGGACGAAACGGGTGCGAGGATCGTGCTCGACGGCAGAGTCGATGTCGCCGGAGGGGGAGTCGAGGATGATGGCGGGGATGTCGCGGTTCTGTGCAGCGAGATCGGTGGCGAGCGAGGCGCCGACGCCGAGGCCGACGGGGATGATGGTTGCAGTGGGAATGTGGCGCGTGGATGCGAGGTAGATGAGGGCCGTGTTGGCGTCGATCTGCATCTGGGCTTCGGCGGGATGTTCGCCTGCGCTGGCGCCGTAGCCGCGGTAGTCGAAAAGCAGGACGTTGAGGCGTGCGGTGTGGAGGAGCTGGGCTGTGGGGAGAGCGTCGGCGATGTTGCCGTCGCCGGAGTGAAGGATGAGCGCGGTGGGGGCGGCGGGGGAGTCGCAGGGGATGAACCAGCCGGAGAGCTGCGGCGTGCCGCCGGCATCGACGCCGAAGTGGACGGGTTCAAAGGGCAAGTTGAGCGAGGTGGGTGTGTTGGCTACGGTGTGCGAGGGATGCAAGGCGAATTGCCACTGGCCTTGCCAGAAAAGCAGCCAGAGGGAGAAGTAGGCGCACAGGATCGCCGCGAGAAGCACACCGGCACCTGCCCTGAGCAGCCAGCGCGGGTCGACGACTTCAACCGGGGGTTTGGGGCGTGTTGCGGGTGCTTTGGAAGTGCGCTTTGCCATGCCTTTAGTCAGCATCTCACGTTGGCCGGCGGGAGCGGGCTGCTGCGTGGGTGAGAGGGGAGCGGTTACAGAAAACAGGCGATTTACGGCCGAGCTTTATGAATTGTGAAATCGAGGTGTGTTCGGGAGCAAACCTTATCGCGAAATCGGCACTCCAACGCAACAGGATGGCTGAATGATGCGGGCCACAGGAGAAAGAAAAATGATCGTGAAACGTGCTCTTATGCTTCTCGTCGCCGGAATTACGCTGGCTGGGGTTGTGGTGCCGGCGCAGGCACAGGACCACCACCACCGGCACCGGCATTGCTGGTATCGCCATGGACATCGGGTTTGCCGCTGGAATTAGCTGGCGGTAAAGCGTGTTGAAAACAAAGCCCGGCTTCGGCCGGGCTTTCGTGTTTTCCGCACAATTGTGGCTGATAGAATTGAACAAATCGGCTCTCGATTTGGTTTACGGAGAGACAATGCAGGCAGTTCTGGCGCTCGAAGACGGGCGCATTTTTAGAGGGAAAGCGTTTGGCGCTGTGGCCGAACGTGTCGGCGAAGTCGTGTTCAACACGTCGCTGAGCGGCTATCAGGAAATCTTTACCGACCCTTCTTATTCGGGTCAGATTGTTGTCCTGACGAATCCACATATTGGGAACTATGGGACTTCGCCGAGCGATGCAGAGTCGGCGCGGCCGTATATCGAGGGGCTGGTGACGCGGGAGTTCTCGGCGGTGAGCTCGAACTGGCGTTCGACCGAGGTTGCGGACGAGTACCTGGAACGCAGCGGCGTGCCGGTGATTGCGGAGATCGATACGCGGGCCGTGGTGCGTCACCTGCGGGCGAATGGCTGCCTGCGGGGCGTGATTTCGACGGCGGTGGAGGATATTCCCGCGCTGGTGGCGAAGGCGCTGGCGCATAAGAAGATGGATGGCACGGACCTGGCTTCGGTCGTGAGTACGAAGACGGCTTACACGTGGGACGCGAGCGAGGCAAAGAATCAGACGGGCGACAAACTGCTGCCCGCGGCGGATGCGGCGGCGAAGGACACGCTGCACGTGGTGGCGTACGACTACGGCATCAAGGAAAACATTCTGCGCATGCTGGCGCGCGAGAACTGCAGGGTGACGGTGGTGCCGGCGCGGACCTCGGCGGCCGATGTGCTGGCTATGGAGCCGGACGGGATTTTCTTTTCGAATGGGCCGGGTGATCCGGAGCCTCTCGATTATGCGATTGCGAACGTACAGGCGTTGCAGGGCAAGAAGCCGATGTTCGGGATTTGCCTGGGGCACCAGATTTTCGGGCTCGCGCTGGGCGGCAAGACGTACAAGCTGAAGTTCGGGCACCACGGCGGGAATCATCCGATCAAGAACCTGGAGACGGGGAAGGTCGAGATTACGGCGCAGAACCACAACTTCAATGTCGATCCGGCTTCGCTGCCGGATGATGTGGTGCCGACGCATGTGAATTTGAACGATGACACGCTGGCTGGGTTGAAGCACAAGACGGACCCGATGTTCAGCGTGCAGTACCATCCGGAGGCCAGCCCCGGGCCGCATGATTCGCATTATCTGTTCAAACAGTTCCGGTCGATGATGGAGGACTGGAAGAAGTGACTTCCGTGCGCTCCATGAAGACGTGGTCTTCTGGCGTGGAAAGATTCTTTTCCGAGAACGGCGAGTGGCTTTCGCGTGGGGCATTCTGGCTGACTGCAGTGCTCCTTGTTGCTGCCGCCGCGTACTGGACTGCCATGCTGTGGATGCAGGTGCACCGGGTGCTGCTCTTCGATGATGCGTACATGTTTTTCCGGTACGCGGTGAATATGCGATCCGGTCTGGGCATTTCGTGGAACCCGGATGGCATCCCTACGTATGGCGAGACGAGCCAGTTGTGGGGCCTGGTGGTGCTGGTGCTGAGCTTTCTTCCCGTGTCGATGTCGAGCGCGTTGGTCGTGGGCTCGTGGCTTTGCTCAGTGGGGGCGGTGGGGGCGATTTCCTGGGCGGTGGCGAAGAACGCCTGTAGCGCCTATATGTCGAGTGCCTGGCGCGTGGCACCGATGGTGGCTGTGCCGCTGCTGTTGACCCGGTGCTATCTGCCGAACTCAGTGAACGGCATGGAGACGATGCTGGGCGTGCTGCTGGGCGGATGGTTTGTGGGGCTGGCGCTAGGCTGGGCGGAGGGAAGAGTGCGGCCCCAGGCGGTTGGTGGGATGGGCGTCTTGTTCTTCCTGGTCCGGCCGGAGGCGGCGTTGGCGGTGAGCACGATGGTGTTGCTCCTGCAGTTTTTACGACCAGCGGCGTCCATTAGGGCCCGGAGTTGGCGTGAGACGTTGACGGTGGTGTCGATAGTGGGCGGCGGCATTGCTTTTTACCTTGGCCTTTGCCAGACATACTTTCACTCGGCTTTGCCGTTGAGTTTTTATGTGAAGAGCCAGCACGGATATGAAGGCTATGCGCAGCGCTGGTTGCCGTTCTCGAATGCTGTGGGCGTGCTGGCTGCCTGTCGTCCCTTCTTGTTGCTGATGGCTTTGTTTGCGCGGCGCGCACACGGGTGGATGGTGGCGTGTTGCCTTGTGCCTGCCCTGCTGACGTTTGCCTATCTACTGACCGTGACACAGATCATGGGATTGGATTCGCGGTACTACGTCCCGTATCTGGGATTCTTCCTGGTGCCGGGATTGCTGCTGCTGGACAGGTTTGTTGCAGCGGGCATCGGGAGCGGATCACGCGGCATTTCGCGAGGAGCGTGGGTGGGTCATGCCCTCGCTGCCGCCGGTGTGATGTTGCTGTTCGTTCCGAGCCGAGCGCACACGGCGGTCCTGGACTATGTGGATCGCAAAGTCGAGAACAGGAGCCAGGTCTACGCGCCGGTGGAGCTGACTGTGGTGGCTGCCAAAGCTTTACCAGAGGCGGATTGGTTTCGCACGATCACGGCGATGTCCGACGCGCTGGTGAAGCCGCTGCCCAGGGGAGTGACCCTTGCCGCGACCGAAGTGGGCTATCTGGGCGCTGAGAATCCGCAGAAAACGTTGATCGATCTCGCCGGGCTCAATGATGCGGAAATTGCGCATCACGGGGTCAGCATGAATGCGCTGCTGCGGCGGAAGCCGGACATCATCTGGCTTCCTCACCCTGCTTATACGTATCAACGCGGTGTGATGCTGTCGGACCCTGCGTTGCTGCGTGAGTATGACGTCATCGCCGGCGCAGCGAATTACGGACTGGCGTTGCGGAAGGACAGCCCGTACCGAGGCCAGATCGATCGTCAGATGCAGGTGCTTTGGGACGACCTTTATCCGGGGTACTCGATGAGCGAGTATAGGGTTAGCGCTGTGAGTTGGACAGGACAGAAGACGACGGGCTAGTTGAGGTCGTTATAAGACACGCGAGAGATTGGAAACGCATGCCACGCAGGAATGTCGATGATGGAGGACTGGACGAAGTGAGAACGGACGACGCGCCGTCCGGAAGGCTTCGTCTTTTTCAGGACGAGAAGGCTTCGTGGACGTTGACAGCGTTTGTGTTGGGATTTGTGTCGCTGATGAAAGGGTTGCAGGCACCGAGTTACTGGGCGGCAACGCAGGGACAGGTGGACTACAGCCTGGGGTTCGTGAAGCGCGGTCTATTCGGGGCGGCGCTGGGGAGACCGCTTGAGCTTTGGCATTATGGACGTTTTGCGGTGGTGTCGTTTGCGCTTCTTGGAACGCTGATGCTGCTTTACGTTGCGTTTGTCCGGAAGTCAGGTTTGTATGCGCAACCTGCAGGGCGGGTGACGATCGCGATATTCGCGGCGAGCTATGTGGCTACGTTTTTCTCGAGCTTGAATGGCTACCTGGATATTCCGCTGGCTTGTTTGACGCTGGCGGTTTTACTAGTGCGCGACCTTCGATTGAGGGTGGCGCTGACGATGCCGGTGCTGTGCGTGGCGCTGCTGGTGCATGAGATGTTCCTGTTTGTTTTCCTGCCGGTGATCCTGCTGAGTTTTTTGCTGCAAGGGGCGCGGGAGCGGAAGCGGTTCGCTTACGTGAGCATGGGCGCGATTCTTGTGGTGAGCCTGGCGATTACTTGTGCGGTGGCGCTGCGGGCACCGATGGGAGCAGTCAAAGCAAAGGCACTGGAGCAGATGATCCAATCACGCGTGGACTTTGTGCCGCAACAGGAAGTCTTCGATGTGCTGGTGAGGTCTGCGAAGGACAACGCGGTGATGATGCTAGGGCACATGGCGGAGTTTCAGTGGTGGGCGAAACAGATTATTTGTGCCGTCGCGTTTGGGCCAACGACTTTTGTGTTGCTCTACGTGATTCGCCGCGCTGGCTCCGCTGTCCATGAACTTTTTCGGATGGGACCTGGCGCGGTGGCAGGCTCTGGCGGGTTTGACGACGTTCCTGGTGCTTTGTGTGGTTGCCATGCACGCAGCGCCGGCCGAGTTTCCGGAGATGCCGAGGTTGAGCCGGGTCGCTGTGGTGGTCATCGCGCTAAGCATGGCGACGGGCGGCCTTTTGATGGGCGTCCGTACAAAGTGGTATCCGGTATTTTTGAGCCAATCTTTTTCTTCACTATCGCAACAAAATGCAGACGCCGTAACGATCTAACCGATTTACGCGCCGCCGATGCTCCTTGACTGAGGAGCTTTGAAAACAAGCGGCGCAGGAAAGTAAGAACACGCATATGCCACGCAGGAATGACATCGCGAAGATTTTGGTGATCGGCTCGGGGCCGATTGTGATTGGGCAGTCGGCTGAGTTCGATTACTCCGGGACGCAGGCTTGCAAGGCACTGAAGGCCGAGGGGTATGAGGTGGTGCTGGTGAACTCGAACCCGGCGTCGATCATGACTGATCCTGATGTTGCCGACCGGACTTATATTGAGCCGTTGACGCCGGCGTACGTGGAAGAGATTCTGCGGGTGGAAGCGGAGATGATGCAGGGTCGGGAAGGCAAGTTTGCGGTGCTGCCTACGGTGGGTGGGCAGACGGCGCTGAATTTGGCGGTCGATCTGGCCGACAAGGGTGTGCTGGATCAGCTGGGGATTGAGCTGATCGGCGCGAAGCTGGAGGCGATCAAGAAGGCGGAAGACCGGTTGTTGTTCAAGGATGCGATGAACAAGATCGGGCTGGATATGCCGAAGTCCGCGCTGATTACGAACATTCGCGATGGGCTGGAGTATGCGACGAAGATTGGCTTTCCGGTGGTGATTCGGCCTAGCTTTACGCTGGGTGGGTCGGGCGGCGGCATCGCTTATAACCGCGAAGAGCTGATGGAGATTTTGTCGCGCGGGCTGGATCTTTCGCCGGTGCATGAGTGCCTGCTGGAAGAGAGCGTGCTGGGGTGGAAAGAGTATGAGTTGGAGGTTGTTCGCGACCTGAACGACAACGTGGTGATCATCTGCTCGATTGAGAACTTCGATCCGATGGGCGTGCATACGGGCGACTCGATTACGGTGGCTCCGGCGCAGACGCTGACGGACCGCGAGTACCAGGCCATGCGCGATGCGGCGATTGCGGTGATCCGCGAGATTGGCGTGGAGACGGGTGGATCGAATGTGCAGTTCGCGGTGAATCCGCAGAACGGGCGCATGACGGTGATCGAGATGAACCCGCGCGTGTCACGGTCGTCGGCGCTGGCGTCGAAGGCTACGGGGTTTCCGATTGCGAAGATTGCGGCGCGGCTGGCGGTGGGCTATACGCTCGACGAGTTGCAGAACGATATTACGAAGGCCACGCCGGCGTGCTTTGAGCCGACGATTGATTATGTGGTCGTGAAGATTCCGAAGTGGCAGTTTGAGAAGTTCAGCGGAGCGAATGAGACGCTGGGGCCGCAGATGAAGTCTGTGGGTGAAGTGATGGCGATTGGCAGGACCTTCAAGGAAGCGATGATGAAGGCGGTGCGGTCGCTGGAGACGGGCAAGAAGGGGACCAACGACAACATCGATCCGCGGCGGCTGACGCAGCGGCTGGTGACGCCGCATCCAGAGCGGCTGGCGTATCTGCGCTATGCGTTCGACGTAGGCAAGACGGTGCGCGAGGTGGCGCAGCTGACGGGGATGGATCCGTGGTTCCTGGACCAGATGAAGCAGATTTCCGATGAACTGAAAGCTGTGGGTGAAGTGAAGCCTGAGGCGATGGACACGGCGACGATGCAGCAGGCGAAGCGGATGGGGATATCCGATGAGCGTCTGGCTGCAGTGTGGAAGCTGGAAGGCAAGGGCGCGGTGGCGAGCGTGGCGGAGCTGCGCAGGAAGCTGGGTGTGAAGCCGGTATTCAAGATGGTGGATACGTGCGCGGGTGAGTTCGATAGCTCGACGCCGTATCTTTACTCCTGCTACGACGAAGAAGACGAGATGCCGCCGACGGCTAAGAGGAAGGTCATCATTCTTGGCTCGGGGCCGAACCGGATTGGGCAGGGGATTGAGTTCGATTACTGCTGCTGCCATGCGGCGTTTGCGCTGCGGGACGACGGCTACGAGACGATCATGGTGAATTGCAATCCGGAGACGGTGTCTACCGACTACGACACGAGCGACCGGTTGTACTTTGAGCCGCTGACGCTGGAAGACGTGCTCGCGGTGTATGAGCACGAGGCGTCGGGCGGGGCGGAGATTGGGATGATTGTGCAGTTCGGCGGGCAGACGCCGCTGAATTTGAGCCTGCCGTTGAAGGCGGCGGGTGTGCCGATTATTGGGACGTCGCCGGAGTCGATTGAGCTGGCGGAGGACCGGAAGCGGTTTCAGAAGCTGATCAACGAGCTGGAGATTCCGCAGCCGCCGGGAGCGCTGGCCACGAGCGTTGAGGAAGCGCTTGCTGGAGCGAAGCGGGTGGAGTATCCGGTACTGGTGCGGCCTTCATATGTGCTGGGCGGGCGTGCGATGGTGATCGCTTATGACGATGCCGAAGTGGTGAAGTACATGAGCTCGGCGATTGAGTACTCGCAGGAGCGGCCCGTGCTGATCGACCACTTCCTGGAGGATGCGCAGGAGGTGGATGTCGACGCGCTGTGCGATGGCAAGGATGTGATTATTGCCGGGATCATGCAGCATATCGAAGAGGCCGGGGTGCACTCGGGGGACTCGTCGTGCGTGCTGCCGGCGGTCGATCTGTCGCCGGAGGTGCTGGAGACGATTCGCGTTTACACGCGGAAGCTGGCGCTGGCGCTGAATGTGATCGGGCTTTGCAATTTGCAATTTGCGATTCAGCGGGGCAAGGTGTTTGTGATTGAGGTGAACCCGCGAGCTTCGCGCACGGTGCCTTATGTGTCGAAGGCGACGGGCGTGCAACTGGCGAAGGTGGCGGCGCGGTTGATGACCGGGCGGACGCTGAAGGAGTTGCTGCCAGAGGAGTTGGCCAGCGGCAAGGACCTGGGGACGGGCGAGCACTTCTTTGTGAAGTCGCCGGTGTTTCCGTGGGGCAAGTTCCAGGGTGTGGATCCGGTGCTTGGGCCGGAAATGAAGTCGACCGGCGAAGTGATGGGCGTGGCGGATAATTTTGGCGAGGCGTTTGCCAAGGCACAGACGGCGGCGGGACTGCATCTGCCGCTGGAGGGTACGGTGTTCTTCAGCGTGAACGACCGCGACAAAGAGAACGTGCTTCCGCTGGCGAAGCGGTACGTCGATCTCGGGTTCCGGCTGGTGGCTACGCATGGGACGGCGGCGCTGCTGGAGGCCGGCGGGTTGCAGGTGGAGCGGGTGTACAAGGTGAACGAGGGACGGCCAAACGTTGTCGACCTGATCAAGGGCGAACGGATCCAGTTGATTGTGAATACGCCGCAGGGGCAGGAGCGGGTGTTCGACGATCAGGCAATCCGCGGCGCGGCGGTGCTGGCGCGGGTGCCGACGATTACGACGATGGCTGCGGCGAGGGCTGCGGTGGAAGGGATTGAGTCGATGCAGAGCGGGACGCGGCGGGTGGAGGCGTTGCAGAGCCTGCATGCGCGGCGGCTGGCTGTGGCTGTTTAGGATTCTGCCGATCCCATGTCCGAAAATCCGGACATGGGGCACCCACAATCGTTCTGGGTGGCTTGTTGCGGAAAAGCTGCGGTGGCTTGTTGCGGGGGCTAGTCGAGGCCGAAGCGGGCGCCGATGGCGTAGCCGAAGAGCGATAGCGGGACCCAGCTGCCGACCATGAGGCCTTCGCCGGCCATGAGTCCGCTGCCGTGTTCGATGTCGAAGAAGGTGCGCCAGAGGCGTTCGAGGACGAGGCAGTGCTCGCAGAGGCCGGGGCCGGTGGGGAGATCGATGACCCAGACGCAGACGATGGCGAAGATGATGATGCCGGAGATCCAGACGTAGCGGGCGGTGTCGTTGTGCTTCCACCTGGCGATGAGGAAGCCGAAGAAGAGCGGACCGATGAAGGCGAGCGCGGTGCCGATCAGCTTGGGGAGATCGGCGGTGGGACTGGGGTGGGCCAGGGAATAGAGGGCGATCGAGGCCACCATCGCAACGATCGCGAGCGCGGTGTGGGTGATAAACCAGGCGGCTTCGCGCCACAGTTCACCTATGGACTTGCCCTGCGATACCTCGAACTCTTCTTCCACGCCTTTGGATTCCATGGTCTTGGAGAAAAGTGTACGCCACCGGGCATAAACTGGAATGACACTTATGTTGCTTGACGGACTCCATGTACCTCTGACAGTACCCTTTCATCGTGATGGGCGGCTCTTTGCCGCGAAGCTGGAAGCGAATGTGGCGCGCTTCTCGAAGACGCCGGCGGCGGGACTGATCGTGCTTGGGCCGGGCAGCGAGGCGAATGGGCTGACCGACGCTGAGAGCGGAGAGGTGTTGGCCGCGGTAGCGCGGGCGGCAGCGCATGAGAAGGTGTTGATCGCGGGCGTGAGCCGGGACAGCGTGCGTGCTTCGCTGGAGGCGGCGCAGGTTGCGTTTGACACGGGTTTTGATGCGGTGCTGGCTGAATCGCCGCACCAGTTGCAGGGCGATTCGGCGGAAGAGGCGATGGTGTACTTCCGGGCGCTGGCGGATGCGTCGCCGCTGCCGGTGGTGGTGGGGAGCGGATTTGGCAGCCGGGCGCTGCCGGTGGAGTGGGTGGCGGAGCTGGCACGTCATGCGAATCTGATCGGGATGGTCGATGCTGATTTGATTCCGGCGCGGTTTGCGGAGATTGCTGCTGCGACCGCGAGTGTGAAGCGTGAGGTTGAGGTGACGGCGGTGTTTGCGGCGGTGACGCGGCGGATGAGGGCTGCGGGGTCCGGGCTGGTGACGCTGGGGCAGGGGACGGCGCAGCCGATGTTGAAGACACGGACGAAGAGCGTGGGGTTCCAGGTGCTGGCGGCGGGGAGCACGGATATGCTGCCGGTGCTGCGGGCCGGGGCGAGTGGAGCGGCGCCGGTGCTGGCTGCTTGTGCGCCGCAGGCCTGTTATGAGGTTTATGCGGCGTGGAAGGACGGCGATGATGCGCTGGCGGCCCAGAAGGCGGACCGGATTCTGGTGGCGTCGCAACTGCTGGCTGAGGAGCTGGGTGTGGCCGGGGTGAAGTATGGGTGTGACTTGAATGGGTACTACGGTGGAGCGCCGAGGCTGCCCAGACTGCCGTTGAATGCGGCGGGGCGGGAACGGGTGGAAGCGGCGCTGCGGGAGATGCCTAGCTAGGGCTGGTAGTCCTGCGGAAGCCGGTGGAACCCATGTCCGAGAATCCGGACATGGGGCAACCCCTTGGGATTTGGTGCGGGAGGCGGGGGTGCTTGTCTAGCGGGTGCGGGCGCCCATGGCGTTGAGTTTGGAGCGGGCCTGGGCGGATTCGGGTGAGTTGGGAAAGCGCTGGATAAGGGCGCGGAACTCACGGATGCCGGCGTCGGTCTGGCGGACGGCGATGAGGGCCTCGGCTTTGTGCAGGTGGGCTGCGGGGATCTTCTGGTTGTCGGGGTAGCGCTCGAGGAGGTGGTCGTAGTCTTTGACTGCGGCTGAGGGCTTGGCGGACTTGCTGTTGATTTCGCCGAGGTAGTAGTAGGCGTTGCCGGCGAGGTTGTCGTCGGGATACTGATTGATGAGGTCAGTGAACTCTCCGGCGGCGAGGGGATATTTGGCGGCCATGTAGTCGCCGAGCGCGGCACGGTAGAGGGCGTCTGGGCCGGGGCCGGCGGGGACGCCTGCGGCTGGCTTGCGGCCGACAGGGACGACGGGAGCGGGGGTGTTGTCTGCCATCTGCTGCTGGGGCGCGGTTGCCGGGCCAGCGGTGGTGTCCGGTGTGGCGCCAGCGCCGGGGTTGGTTCCGGGGAGATTCTGGAGGAGTGCGGCGTTGGACTGCTCCTGGCTCTGGATGGTGGCGAGGGCGCGGTCGAGTTTGGCCATGCGGGCTTTGAGCTCGTCGAGGGTGTCGTTGAGGGACTGGATCTGGCCGGAGAGCTGGTCGGTCTTGGCGGCGTTGGCTTCCTGTTGAACGGCGAGCTTCTGTTCGAGTGAACCGACGGTGAGGGACATCTTGTTGACGGAGTCGGCGGTCTGCTGGACGAGGTCCTTCATGACGCCCATGCGCTCGTCGTTGGATTGCTGCAGACGGGCGACGGCGTCGAGGAGCTGCTGGACCTGGGTCTGGAGCTGGACCATGTCCTTGTTGACGGCGTGGGCCTGGGGCAGGGGGAGAGCGAAGACGAGCAGCGCCGCGGCTGCAAAGCGGAGGCGAAATGAAGTTAGCACGGGACGCTCCTGTTGATGATGACTTGAGCGGCGCGTAGCGAATGGTCGCTGCGCGCCGCCGGATGATGCAGGGCCGATGACCGGGTTAGAGAACTGCTTTATTTATCGATGTTGAACTGGGCGCGACGGTTCTGCTGCCAGCAACTTTCGGTTTCTTCGGTGCAGAACTGGCGCTCCTTGCCGTAGCTGACGACGCGAAGGCGGCCGGGGGCGACGCCGGCGCTGATGAGGGCCTGACGGGCAGCGTTGGCACGATTTTCGCCGAGGGTAATGTTGTACTCGGCTGAGCCGCGGTCATCGCAGAAGCCGCCGATGAGGACGCGGATGGCGGGATGGGAAGCGAGGTAGCGGGCGGCGGCTAGAGCATTGGTCTGCGCGTCGGGACGGAGGTCGGAGCTGTCGTAGTCGAAGAAGATGTCCTGGACGTTCTGGTGAAAGACCTGTTCGCTGCCCATGTCGGCGGTGGTGGAAGTCTCTTCCGCCGTGGTGGTGGGGACGGTGGGGACGCGGACGGTGACGCGGATGTTGGCTTCAACGGAGCCGCCGTCTCCGCGGGCGAGCAGATGGAAGTTGGTGGAGTTGGCGGGGGAGACGGTCTGGGTACCGTTCACCGGGACGGGGCCGATGCCATCGATGACGACGCTGGTGGCGTTGGTGGTGCGCCAGTTGAGCACGACGGATTGGCCGAGGTCGATGGCTAACGGGTCAGCGGTGAGGGTGGCCGTGGGCGCGGGGCCCATGGCGGCGGGGGCGTTGTCGATGCCGAGGCCGGTGGTGTTGATGGGCTTGTTGTGGTGGCAACCCGCGAGCGCGAGGGATGCTGCCATCGAGAGCAGCGCGAACTTCCAGGCCTTGAAATGATTTGTCATTCTTCTTCCTTCCGTGCACCACATAAGATGCTGATTGCTGGGGGCCGGCACCGCTAAGAGAGTTTACTTCCAGCTCCAGTTCGGCATGTCTGTGCCGGAACCGGTGAGGGCCCGCTTTTGTGTGCCGTCGGCCAGCATGCTCATGATTCGCCAGTGGTCGGCGTGGCCGTCGGGGTTGTTGGAGAAGACGAGGTGGCGGCCGTCGGGCGACCAGGAGGGGAAGTCGCAACGGCCGATGTCATGGGTGAGCTGAATCCAGCGCTTGGTGGCGATCTCCATGATGTAGATGTCCTGTCCGCCGGGAGCGCCTGGGCCGTATTTGCGGTCCCACGCGAAGGCGAGGAACTGGCCGTTGGGCGACCACGAGGGTGAAGAGGCGTAACCGCCGTCGGTCATGCGCTGGACGCCAGAGCCGTCGGAGTCCATGACGTAGAGCTGCGGCAGGCCGGTGCGGCCGCTAATCCACGCGATTTGGGAGCCGGTCTTGGGGTTCCAGGTGGGCGAGGCGTCGCGACCGAAGCTGGTGATCTTGTGGGCGACGTGGCCGTCGGGGTCAGAGACCCAGATTTCGGCGCGACCGCTGCGCGACGATGAGAAGGCAAGCTGCGAACCGCTGGGCGCCCAGGCGGGCGAGATGTTAGCGCCGGGGGCTGTGGGGAAGTTGACGATGCGGTTGAGCAGTAGCGAGTACATCCTGATCTGGAAGCCGTCGCGGCTGAGTGAGCTGAAGGCGATGCGGGAGTTATCCGGCGAGACGCGCGGCGAGATGGAGGTGGCGCCGAGGTGGGTGATGGCGTGCTGGTTGGCACCGTCGTAATCCATCTCCCAGATTTCCTTGTTTTCGCCGGTCTGCTTGACGTAGTAGATCTTGGTTTCGGCGATGCCGGTGATGCCGCCGCCGAGGCGGGCGATGATCTCGTCGGCGAAACGGTGGGCGATTTGGCGGGCCTGGTCTTCGCTGGCTTCTTCGCTGTACTGCTTGGCGAAGATTTGGGGGAATTGGGTGTTCTTGGCGTCGTCGAGAAAACCGTTGACGATGATGCGGCCGCTTTGCACGGAGAGGTTGCCGAAGGCGACCATGGCGGCGGTGGCGGGTGGCGCGGCCCACTGCTGGAGATTCATCTCGGCGGGGACGCCGGGGGTGACCTGCGGGAGCTGGGACTTGGAGACCATGTCGAAGATGCCGGCGACGTTGAGGTCGGCGAAGAGGGTGGTGTCGAAGGCGCGCTTGCAGGTGGCGGTGTTGGGGTCGGCGGATTGAGGCTTGAAGTCGGCGACGGCGATGCGGATGCGGTCAGCGCCGGTGCTGGTTTCGAGGTGGAACCAGTCCTGCGCATGGAGCATGGGCGCGGCGCACAGGAACAGCGCCGCGGCGAGCAGCGACTTGAGAGCAGGTTGAGAGACGCGTGTTGCCAGCCTCGTCGAAATAGAGCGGAACGTTCCAGGCATCATCCGTCTTTTCATCATCCCTAGGATAGACGCACAGATGGGTGCTGGGGGGTGTACGGGCTGAGGCTTATGGGTTGTGGTAATCAAACTTGTACTCCACCGTGACGCGATCGCCATTGCCTGGGAGCGGGCCGAAGCTTTCGATGCGTTGCACGGCGCGCATGGTGGACTGGTCGAGCGAGACGGAGCCGCTGCGGGTTTCTATGCGGAGATTGGCGACGGTGCCGTCGCGCTGGATGTCGAAGAGGAGCGTGGCGCTCTTGCCCTGCGATGCGCCGGGGTCGGCCTCCTGCTTGTACCAGTTCTGCGAGACGGCGTTGCCGACGATGCGCAAGTAGTAGGCGTAGCGGGTGCCGAAAGCGCGGTCCTGCACGCTGGTGGTGGCGGTGCCGTTGGTGACCTGAGTGACGGATTGTGCGAGCTGCGTGGCGGCGGCACCGGTGGCGGCCTTGGGGGTGTCCGGGACGGGCTGCGGGTGCTTGACGGCTTCTTGGACGACCTTTTCTGCGAGCTTCGGATTTTTTGCGGTCTTGTCCTTGATGAGGAGGTCGGTGGGGCGAGGCGGGGCTACCGTGGTTTCTTTTTGCTGCACCGCGGGCGCCTTGGTGACGTTCTCTTCGGTGAGGACGGACTTTTCAACAGGCGGGGCTTTGGGCGGCAGCGGGATGGAGGAGACCATCGAGGCCTGGATGGCTCCGACGGATGTGGCGTTCTCGCCCCAACGGGTGGTGTTTTCAGGGTGGAGTAACGCGGCGCCTATGAGCGCGGCAAAGACGGCGATGTGCAGGACGACGGCGCCCACGAAGCCGCCGCCGATGTTTTGCTGGGCAGGGGCGGGATGGGCGTACGTGGACATGGCTCGTTACTGGTTGAGGGGCTGGGTGACGATGCTGATGTTGGTGATGCCGGCAGCTTTGACGGCGTCCATCACACTGGCGAAGGCGCCGAAGGGGACTTTCTCGTCGGCGCGGACGTAGACGACCTTGCTCTTGCCGGGGCCGTTGGTGGAGGCGAGCAACGATTTCAGAGCGTTGACGTTAACGGGCTTGTCCTGCAGGAAGACGTTCTGGTCTTTGTCGATGGTGATGACGGTGCGCTCTTCGGTGAGCTGATTGACGGAGCGTGTGTGGGGCACGGCGACTTCTACGCCGGATTGCAGCACGGGCGCGGTGAGCATGAAGATCAGCAGCAGGACGAGTACGACGTCGACGAGCGGCGTGATGTTGATGTCGGCGAGGGCGGTCTGGGTACGTCCGCGACTGTTGGTGAAGGCCACGCTAGAAGGTCCTCCGGCGGGGTTCTTCGGGTGCGGGTGGCGCGGGGGGAGCGACGGGCGTTACGAGCGCGGCGTTTTCGATGGCGTTGAGGAGCTCGCGGCCAAAGTCGTCCATACGGGCGGCAAACTCTCGGACACGGGCGGTGAGCTGGTTGTAACCGATGAGGGCGGGGACGGCGACGACGAGGCCGGCGGCGGTGGTGATGAGGGCCTCGGAGATGCCGGGTGCGACGGCGCGCAAGGTGGCGGCGCCGGCGGTGCCGAGGCCATGGAAGGCGTCGACGATGCCCATGACCGTGCCGAAAAGGCCGATGAAGGTGGCGGACTGTGCGATGGTGGCGAGCCACGTCATGCGCGATTCCATCTGGGTGAGGGACTCGCTGGAGG
Source organism: uncultured Acidobacteriota bacterium (assembly GCA_903873705.1). GTDB lineage: Bacteria > Acidobacteriota > Terriglobia > Terriglobales > Acidobacteriaceae > Granulicella. The sequence goes on along the minus strand of CAIQPK010000051.1, from coordinate 17,229 downwards.
CGGTTTGCGCGGCGCGCTCGAGGGCGGCGGGGTTGGGCGGGGTGCCGCGGCCACCGGACTGGCGCTGGTACTCGTCGTGGATCTCGTGGAAGACGGCGACGAGGGGGCTGGGGCGGAACTGGTCGGCCACGGCGGCGATTTCCGAGAGGCGGCCGGATTTGCGGAAGGCGCGCACGAAGCGTTTGCCCTGGGCCTGGGCCTGGCGGAAGGCGTTCCACTTGGAGATCATGATGGCCCAGGAGAAGATGCTGGCCAGCAGGAGGATGACGAGGACGGTGAGCGCTGTGGGTCCGCTGTTGTGCAACATCTCCATGAACGCGCCGTCGTGCGAGGCGGTGGCGGGGATGGCGGGAGCGTCGGTGTCCTGAAAGAACGTGATGGCGAGTGTGATGAGACTCATGCTGGGCCTAGTTTACTTGGATGCAGGAGTTGGGGCGGGTTGCGTATCAGGGTTGGTACGTCTTGGGGTGTACTGTGGGAGGGGGATTTCCCTTAGGTGGGCCGCCGCATTGTTTATGACTGCTGAGTTAGATAAGCCGCGGCGTTGGTTGGGTATCGTCCTGCTTGGCGGTCTGGCTGCTCTTTATGTAACGGTAGTGATACTCGTGACTGTCTTTGAAGGCAAGCTGGTCTTTCCGGCACCCGCCTATTTCGCACAGGTAACTCCGTCCGATGCGGGTATGGCGTTCGAGGACATTCACATTCCTGTTGACGGGGAGACTGCGGTGCATGCCTGGTGGATTCCTTCCCAAAGCCGGGATGCCAAGACGATCCTTTATTTTCATGGCAACGCCGAGGTACTGCAGCAGGAGGTAAATCTCGAGGCAAAGGTATTTCATGACACCGGAAGCAATGTTCTTCTACTGGAATATCGAGGTTATGGGGAAGGAGGGCAGTTTCAGACGAATGGAAACACGACGGCTGAGGATGCGCGCGTGGCTATGCTCTATCTGGAGGAACAGCGTCACATTGCAGCGTCGAACATCGTGATTTGCGGTTGGTCCGTTGGTTCGGGCGTGGCAACTCAGCTGGCCATGGAGATGCCTGATGCTGGAGGCCTGATCTTATTGAGTGGAATAACCAGCGCAGACGATGTTGGGAATCAGGAATGGATTTTTCGATATCCGCTGCGCCCGGTGGAGTGGCTTCGACATGACAACGATTTCGATAACAGAAAGAAGATGGGTTCCATCCATGTGCCAGTGCTCTTCATCAGCGGGACTGATGACACACTCGCTCCGCCGTGGATGGTGAAGGAACTCTACGATCGTGCAAATAATCCGAAGATATTACGGATGATTGATGGTGCTGGCCACACAGACTTGATGGAACCGAGGGATGGGAGTTTTTTGCGGGATTTGCGTGAGTTTATAGACGAGGTCGCTGGACGCGACGTGCGTCCATAGGAAGAAACGCGTCGGACAGCCTGCTCGAAGTCCCGTGGCGCATAGCACCAGCGTCCACAGACTGAAAGACCGCGACACTGCTCTTTCAGTCTGTGGGGAATCGTGTGCGGAGCCGCCGCCCCGGCCGCCAGGATCACTTTTTCTTCATAGTGAACTTCTTGATGGTTTTGCGGTCGTTTTCGCCGATGTAAAAGGTGCCCTTGCCGTCGCCTTTTGCGGCGTCGGGGCCGAGGGAGATTTCTTTCGGATTTTGATCGGGATCCTCAATGAAATACTGCACCTTGCCGGTCTTGGCGCTGCCGATGCGGACGCCGCGGTGGGCGTCGGGAGCTTCAGGGCGAATGAAGTTGTCGGCAACGTAGAGGGTGTCGGTTTTCTTGTCGACGTAGACCTGGGTGGGGATGCCGAACTGCTTCCAGGCAGCGATGAAGTTGCCCTCCTGATCGAAGATGCTGACGCGGACGTTGCCGCGGTCGGCAACTAACAGGCGGCCTTCTTTATCGATGGTGATGGAGTGGGGCTCGCTGAGTTCGCCGGGGCCGGAGCCCTTGTGGCTGATGACCTTGATGAACTTGCCGGTTTTATCGAACTTCACGATGCGGGCGACGGGGCCGCGGGCGTTGTGGCCGTCCGAGACGAAGATGTCGCCATTCTTGCCTGTCACCATGCTGGTGGGGTCGTTGAAGGTGTCTGGCGCGTCGCCTTTCTGGCCGGCTTTGCCGAGGGTGAGCAATACCTTTCCTTCAGGGCTGAACTTCCAGACCTGCTCGCCTTTATCCTTGCCTTTGGAGGCGGACTGGTCAGAAACCCAGACATTGTCGTGATCGTTCTGATCGACGAAAATGTCGTGCGGGACAACGAGTAAGCCTCCGCCGAAGCTTCTCAAGACCTTGCCCGTTTTCGGGTCGATCTCAAATATGGGTGCCACCGTGCTGTTCTCGCAGGAGGTGCCGCCGCAACGGTCAACGGCCCATAGATGACCCTTGCTGTCGAATGAGAGGCCAATGGTCGCGCCCAGCTTGCGGTCGCCCTCGAACTTGACCCAGTTTTCAACGGGCCCGTCAAACGGGTTGGGGAGTTTGTCGTTGATCGCCTGGTCTACATCAGGCAGCTTCTGAGCATGCACCTGCCCTGCGAGGGACATAGAAGCCAGAACTACAAAGATCGCTGAGCCGCGAAGGTACTTCATTTCGATTTCTCCGTTCTATCGCAAATATTTCGCACCCATTACAACACGGTTAGGAGACGGCAATCACTTCGAAAGTAGCTCGACCGGTGAAAGTGGGGTGCGCTTTTTCTTCGCCTGGGGGTGTGTCGTTTGCTATGCTCTCGATGACTGCCCTTTGAGGACGCCATGCTGCTGGAGCTGCGCGCTGAAAATTATGCCGTGATCGACCATGCCGTCGCCGAGTTCGGGCCGGGGTTGAATTTGTTAACCGGCGAGACAGGTGCGGGGAAGTCGATTCTGATCGATGCGCTGGCGCTGCTGCTGGGGGGCAAGGCTTCGAGCGACCTGGTGCGGTTTGGTGCGGAGAAGGCTGTGCTGGGGTGCGTGTTTGAAGCGACGCACGGGGCTGAGGAGATTCTGGAGAACAACGGGATCGACGCTGAGGGCGACGAGATACTGCTGCGGCGGGAGATTTCGGCCAGCGGCAAGGGGCGAGTGTTCATCAACAACCAGCCGGCGACGGTGGGGGTGCTGCGGCAACTGGCGCCGGAGTTGGCGCTGGTACATGCGCAGTCGGAGACGATGGTGGCGTTTGACCAGGCGCAGCAGCGGCTGCTGCTGGACCGGTTTGGGGTGCTTTCTGCTGATGCGGTGAGCGCGGCGTTTGCGGAGTGGAAACGGGTTTCTGGCGAGATTGAGGAGTTGCAGGGGGCGGAGCAGGACCGGCTGCGACGGGCTGACCTCTGGAATTTTCAGGCTAATGAGATTGAGGGCGCAGGGCTGACTGATCCAGAAGAAGATGTAGCGCTGGAGACCGAGAAGCGGGTGCTGGCGAACGCGGAGCGGCTGTTTGCGGCGGCGAATGCGGCACAGGATCTGCTGTATGAGGCGGAGACGTCCGCAGGCTCGCTGCTGGGTGCGGCTCTAAGGCAAGTTGAGGAACTGGCGCGGTTCGACGGGCAGTTCAGGGAGACGGCGGCGCAGGTGGCGTCGGCGAAGGCGGCGGTGGAGGATGCGGCGGCAACGTTGAGGCATTTTGCGGGGAATGTGACGGCGTCGCCGGAGCGGCTGGAGGAGATTGAAGAGCGGCTGGTGGCGCTGGATCGCGTGAAGCGGAAGTATGGGGCGACGCTGGCCGAAGTGATCGACTTCGGGAGGGATGTGGCGCATAAGCTGGCGGAGCTGGAGAATCGCGATGCGCGGTTGGTGGAGCTGCAGGCGGAACTGGCGCGGGCGGCGGAGAGTTACCGGAAAGCTGCTCGGGAGTTGAGTGAGGAGCGCGGCGCGGCGGCCAAGAAGCTGGCGAAGATGGCCGAACGGCAGATCAATGAGCTGGCGATGCAGGCGCGGTTCCAGATTTCGGTTAGCTCGGATGACGATGTGGCCGCGTGGAGTTCGGCCGGCTGGGACACGGTGGCTTGTGCGATTGCGACGAATCCGGGTGAGCCGTTGAAGGCGCTGACGGAGATTGCTTCGGGTGGTGAGATGTCGCGGGTGATGCTGGCGCTGAAGGTATCTGTGGAAGAGGGTGCGGCGGCGGTGGGGAAGAAGAAGGGGTCTGTGCTGCCGCGGACGCTGGTTTTTGATGAGATTGACATTGGTATTGGCGGGCGGGCGGCTGAGGCGGTGGGGCAGAAGCTGAAGGCGCTGAGCCGGGCGCAGCAGGTGATCTGCATTACGCACCTGCCGCAGATTGCGGCGTTTGCCGATCAGCATTTTCTGATCGAGAAGGCGGAGAAGCGGGGGCGGACGCAGACCGGGGTGCGGTTAATGCAGAGCGGCGAGCGGGTGGAGGAGATTGCACGGATGATTTCCGGGGCGAGCCTGACTGAGACGTCCCTGCGGCATGCTGAGCAGATGTTGGCGCAAAGCCGCGCTTAGGTAAGCAACGCGATAGAGGCAAGTTAGCTCTAAGATGGCAGCTACGAGGTAAATTCCATGTCCGACGTGAAGAAGTGCGCCCATGAGTTGTGCAGCTGTACGGTTTCTGGCAAGGACAAGTACTGCAGCCAGAGTTGCGAAGATAACAAGGGCATTACCCAGCTGACTTGCGATTGCAAGCATCCGGAGTGCTCTTCGAAGCTGTAACGTTTTGTGGATGGCCCTGGGGGCTGGTCCGCGCGGTTTGAGCCTGCCTCTGCGAAGGGGCGGGCGCTACCGTTTTGCACCGGTTCTGGTTCAAAACGGGCTAAGACAGGCCGAAAACGCGTATACTGGGTGGGTGAGCAACTCGACACTGGAAACCACCGATGTTAACCAGTCCGGCAACGGATTGGCGGCTAAGCGCGTCCTCCTTCTGAAGCCTCGCGGCTTTTGTGCGGGGGTCGTTCGCGCGATCGATATCGTTCAGATTGCGCTGGATACGTTCGGCGCGCCGATCTACGTTCGCAAGGAAATTGTCCATAACAGCTACGTGGTGAACGATCTGGCCCAGAAGGGTGCGATCTTCGTCAACGAGCTGGACGAGGTTCCTGAAGGTGCGCGCGTGATCTATTCCGCGCATGGCGTTTCGCCGGCCGTCCGGGACCGGGCGAAGGAGCGCGGGCTAAAGGTGATCGACGCGACGTGCCCTCTGGTGACCAAGGTCCACATTGAAGCGATCAAGTTCGCCAAGCAGGGCTACTCGCTGGTGCTGGTGGGGCATCGCGACCACGAAGAGGTGGAAGGCACGCAGGGGGAGGCTCCGGACGTGACCCAGGTGGTATCGACGGTGGAGGAAGTTGCGGTGCTGGTGGTTCCCGACCCGGACAAAGTCGCCTATTTGACACAGACGACGCTCTCTCTCGACGAAGCTCGCTACATGATTGAGGCGTTGAAGAAGAAGTTTCCGAACATCATCGGGCCGCATGCGCAGGATATCTGCTACGCGACGGAGAATCGTCAAACGGCGGTTAAAAACGTGGCTCATGGGGCGGACGTGGTGCTGGTGGTGGGTTCGCGGAACAGTTCGAACTCGAACCGGCTGGTTGAGGTTTCGCAGAACCTGGGTACGAATTCTTATCTGATCGACAAGGCTGATGATATTCAGCCGGCGTGGATTGAAAACGTGAACACGGTGGCCATTACGGCGGGAGCTTCGGCGCCCGAGGTGCTGGTGCAGGATGTGGTGCTTTATCTGCAGGGCAAGGGATACGGTTCGGTTGAAGAGATCGAAGTGATGCCTGAAAATGTGCGTTTTGGCCTGCCTCCCGAGATCATCAAGGCGATTGGCTCCACGCCCATCGCGCAGCCGACGGCTTAGCCTGCGTGTTGGCCTAACCATCGACCGTCTCCCACTCGTGCGAGACGGCAAGAGGTATTCCGTAGTCGCATGAGTGCATTGCCTTCCAATCCGCAATCGAAATCGGGCTCTCCGGCGCAGCCGCGCTTTGGGCGTATGGATCTGCCGCTGGAGCACGTCGTCCAGGGGATCAAGAAGTCGTGCGAATGGCTGATGGGTGAGCAGCACGAGGATGGTTTCTGGTGTGGGGAGCTGGAAGCCGATGTGATGCTCGAAGCGGACTACATCTTTATGCATACGCTGCTGGGGACGGGCGATCGCGGCAGGATGGAACGCGCGATTAACGAGATTCTGCGGCACCAGAATGACGATGGCGGGTGGAGCCTGTATCCCGGCGGCCCGTCGAACGTGAACTACGGGGTGAAGTGCTACCTGGCGTTGAAGCTGATGGGGCACACGGCTGATGAGCCAGCCATGGCGAAGGCGCGTGAGTGCGTGCTGAAGCTCGGTGGTGTAGTGGAGTGCAACACGTTTACCAAGATTTATCTGTGCGCGCTGGGACAGTACGACTACGACGCTGTGCCGGCCGTGCCGCCGGAGATCGTGTTGTTTCCGGACTGGTTCTACTTCAATATTTACGAGATCAGCGCGTGGTCGCGGGCGATCCTGGTGCCGCTGTCGATCATTTATGCGAAAAAGCCGTTCAAGAAGATTCCGGCAGAGCAGGGGATCGATGAGCTGTTCAAGGGTGGGCGCAAGAACGCTGACCTGCGCTTGCGGTGGGACAAGCGGCACCCGATTTCGTGGCGTAATTTCTTCCTGTTTACCGACCGGCTGGCGCACTGGGCGGAGCGGGTGCATATTCGTCCGCTGCGCAAGGCTGCGCTGAAGAAGGCGGAGCGGTGGATGCTGGACCACTTTGAGCGGTCGGATGGTTTGGGTGCGATCTATCCGGCGATGCTGAACGCGATTGTGGCGCTGCATGTGCTGGGCTATACGCCGGACGATCCGCAGCTGATTCGCGCGATGGACGAGTTTGAAAAGCTGGGCATCGACCGGCCGAATGGCGAGCCGGATTATCCGACGCCGACTTTCCGGATGCAGCCGTGCTTTCCGCCGGTGTGGGACACGGCGCAGGTGCTGTCGACGCTGGGCGAGACCGGGATGGCGAAGGACGATCCGCGGCTGGTGAAGGCGGCGGACTGGCTGCTGAGCAAGGAGATTCGGTACCAGGGCGACTGGTCGCACAACGTGAAGTGCCCGGATGCGAGCTGCTGGTGCTTCTTCTTCAACAACGATCACCAGCCGGATGTGGATGACACCGGCGAGGTGTTGCTGGCGCTGCGGGCGGTGGATAATCCGCGCGAACGTTACCAGCATGAGGTGACGCAGCGGGCGATCGCGTGGGTGTTTGCGATGCAGTGCAGGAACGGTGGATGGGCGTCGTTCGACAAGGACAACACGAAAAAGATTTTCGAGTCGATTCCGTTTGCGGATCACAACGCGATGATCGATCCGCCGACGGTGGACATTACCGGACGCATCCTGGAGATGCTGGCCAGCTACGGCTACACGCGGCGCGATGCGCGGGTGGAGAAGGCTGTGCAGTTCATCCTGAGCGAGCAGGAGCCGGACGGCTCGTGGTTCGGGCGCTGGGGCGTGAATTATCTGTACGGGACGTTCCTGGTGCTGCGTGGGTTGCAGGCAATGGAGTACTCGTACCTGGAGCCTTCGGTGCAGCAGGCGGCGGAGTGGATCCGTATGGTGCAGAACTCCGATGGCGGATGGGGCGAGACTTGCGGGACGTATGACGACCCGGATCAGCGCGGGATTGGGCCATCTACGCCTTCGCAGACGGCTTGGGCGTTGTTGGGGCTGCTGGCTGCGAACGATACGCGGTCGGACTCGGTCGCGAAGGGCGTGCGCTGGCTGATCAACAAGCAGCACGAAGATGGTTCGTGGGATGAATTGGCGGCTGGCCGAAATGGCGAGTCTTATTACACTGGAACAGGCTTTCCGCGGGTGTTTTATCTTGGGTATCACTTGTACAAGCAGTATTTTCCGCTGCTGGCTTTGACGACGTATCGGAAGTCGATTGAGAAGGAACAAGCGGACGGCTAACTCCGCATCGCAGGGCGTTGTGCCGCATCAGATTTTGAGTTTCGTATTGCAAAAGGAGTAACCCGGATGGCCGTACCCGTATCCCAGGCTTGGACCGTCGCCAGCTACGTGCTGAAGCAGAAATTTACCGGACGGAAGAAATATCCGCTGGTGCTGATGCTGGAGCCTCTGTTTCGCTGCAACCTGGCTTGCGCCGGCTGCGGCAAGATTCAGTATCCCGCGCATATTTTGAAGGCAGAGTTGACGCCGGAGCAGTGCTTCAAGGCTGTCGAAGAGTGCGGGACGCCGATGGTGGCGATCCCCGGCGGCGAGCCGCTGCTGCATCCGCAGATGCCGGAGATTGTGGCTGGCCTGGTCGCGCGGAAGAAGTACGTGTACATGTGCACGAATGCGCTGCTGCTGAAAGAGAAGCTGCACCTGTTCACGCCGTCGAAGTTTCTGTCGTTCTCGGTACATGTGGATGGCGAGAAGGAGCACCACGACTTCAGTGTGTGCCGCGAGGGTGGATACGATATTGCGATGGAAGGCGTGCGCGAAGCGGTGGCGGCGGGCTTCCGCGTGACGACGAATACGACGTTGTTCGATGGAGCGGACCCGAACTCGGTGCGGCGACATTTCGATCAGTTGATGGATGCGGGCGTAGAGAGCATGATGGTCTCGCCCGGCTATACGTACGACAAGGCGCCGGACCAGCAGCACTTCCTGGGGCGGGCGAAGTCGCGCAAGATGTTCCGTGCGATCCTGTCGAACCGTAAGAAGACGTGGGCGTTCAATGCGTCGCCGATGTTCATGGAGTTCCTGATGGGCAAGAAGGAACTGACCTGCACACCGTGGGGCATGCCGACGTACTCGATCTTTGGGTGGCAGAAGCCTTGCTACCTGCTGCAGGATGGCTATGCGGACACGTTCAAGGAACTGATGGAAGCGGTGGAGTGGTCGAATTATGGGACCGAGAGCGGCAATCCGCGCTGCGCGAACTGCATGGTGCACTCGGGCTATGAGGCAAGCGGCGTGAACTACACGTTCGGCTCGCTGAAAGGGTTGCTGCAGACGGCGAAGGCGATGTTTATGGGCTCGTATACCGACCCTGATGCTCAGGATCTGTTGAACAAGTGGGAGCCAACGAACCACGGGCCGCTAGTGCAGATTGGTGCGCCGCAGGCGGTGGTGGTGACGACGTCAGTGAACGACAAGATGACCAGCATGGCGGGAGACTAACCATGGCGACTCTGCAGCAGGAGCACTTGAAGGTTGAGCAGCTGCAACATGCGAATCCGGATGAGTTGGAGAATGCAGCCGGACGTGAGCGCGAGAATCTTGAAGGAACGATTCCTTCGCTGGCTAGCGATGCGGAAATTCGCGAGGCGCTGGAGAAGGCTTTCGATTATCGCGGCGATATCACCGTGACGCGGAAGGATGGCTCTGCGGTTGAGGGCTATCTTTACGACCGGTTCAACGGCAAAACGCTGGAGACCTCGGTGATCCGGTTGATGCCGACGCCGAAAGCTGGACAGCCGCACGAGCGCGTGAATATTGCGTACTCGGATGTGGCTGGGTTGAAGTTCAGCGGACGCGATACGGCGGCGGGCAAGACTTTCGACGCCTGGGTGAAGAAGTACTGGGAGAAGAAGGCAGCGGGCGAGACGAATATTCAGATCGCACCGGAGAAGCTCGACTAAGTCGGCATGAAGCTTTTCATCACAGGCGCGACGGGCTTTGTGGGGTCGCACGTGGCGCGGCTGGCGGTGGAGGAAGGTGCACGCATTGTGTGTCTTGCTCGCGCGTCTTCTGTGCTCGCGCATCTTCCGAAAGAAGCTGAAGTGGTACAGGGAGACCTTCGGGCGCCGGAAGGATTTGCGGCGGCGTTGCGTGGGTGCGACGCGCTGATTCATGTGGCAGCGGATTACAGGCTGTGGGTGCCTGATCCGGCAGATATGTACAAGGCCAATGTGGACGGTACGCGCGAACTGTTGCGGCTTGCGCGGGAGGCGGGTGTGCCGCGAGTCGTTTATACGTCGAGTGTGGCGACGATGGGATTCAAGATCGACGGGACGATTGTGGATGAGGCTACGCCGGTTAGTGAGGCTGACATGATCGGGCACTATAAGCGGTCGAAGTGGCTGGCGGAACAGGAAGCGATGGCGGCGGCGCGCGCGGGGCAGCAGGTGATGGTGCTGAATCCGACGACGCCGATTGGCTCGCACGATTCTAAGCCGACACCGACTGGGCGAATTCTGGTGGACTTTTTGAATAAGAACTTTCCCGCTTATGTGGACACGGGATTGAACCTGGTGGATGTCCGGGAGATTGCTCGGGCGCACCTGGTGGCGGTGGAGCGCGGGACGCCGGGGGAGCGGTACATTCTGGGTGGGGAAAACTTGACGTTGAAGCAGATACTGGATCGGCTGGCGGCGATTACGGGATTGCCCTCGCCGACAATGAAGGTGCCACATGCTGTTGCGATGGCGTTCGCCTTCTTCGACGAGAACGTTACGGGTAAGCTGCGGGGCAAGGAGCCTCGCGCTACGGTTGAAGCTGTGCGGATGGGGAAGAAGATGATGTTTGCCTCGTCGGCTAAGGCGGAGCGGGAACTGGGGTTTCGGGTTTTGCTCGTGAATGAGGCGTTGCGCGCGGCGGTGGAGTGGTTTGTGGCGAATGGGTATGCGCCTGTGCTGAGCGCTATGACGTCGCCGGTATCCTAAGAACATGCCTGAAAAGATCGCCATCATCGCCGCATTGCCACGTGAGATTGCGGGCCTTGTAAAGGGAGTGCAGGCTGACTCGAAACTACGGGCGGATGGCATTCATCTGTTCAGGCTTTCGAGCGCTGTGATCGTTGCTGCTGGCATGGGCAGCAACCGGGTCACGCTTGCGGTGCGTGCCGCTTTGGCAGAGGGTGGGATCGCTGAGTTGGTTTCGGTGGGACTGGCTGGTTCATGCATGAGTGATTTGCGGCCGGGAAGTGTGGTGTCTGTCGATCCGGTGATTGATGCACGGACAGGTGAACAGTTCGAGGGAAGCCATTACCAGGGAGATTATTATCGTCTCGTGACGACGGATACAATCGCGAGCGTTCGCGAGAAAGTTCGGTTGGGCGAGACTTATAACGCTGCGCTTGTCGATATGGAAGCGGCTACGGTTGCTCGTTTGGCGCGCGCGAACCAGATCCGGTTCAGAGCGATCAAGGCGATATCCGATGCGCACGATTTTGAACTCGCGTCGCTCTCACGATTCGAAGGACGTCATGGGAGCTTTCGCGTTGGTGCATTTGCGTTGCATACAGCGCTTCGGCCATGGCGATGGAAGAAGACGATCCATCTTGGACGCAACAGTGCGCGCGCGTTGTCTGCACTCAACGAACGCCTTGAGGCCGTGGTCGCCGCTGCGGCACAGAGGCGGGACTAATGATGAGAGAGGTGCTTGAGATGAAGGCAGAGACGATGAAGGCAGCGGTTTATCGCGCTGTTGATGAGGTGCGTACTGAGACGGTTGATGTACCCGCGATTGGGTCGGGCGAAGTGCTGGTGCGGATTGATACCTGCGGGATATGTGGGACGGACCTGAAGAAGATTCATACGGGGTCGCATTCGGCGCCGCGGGTGTTTGGGCATGAGATGGCCGGGAGTATTGCTGCTGTCGGCGATGGGGTGAAGGGTTTTGCGGTGGGGGACCGGGTGATGGCGTTTCATCACATTCCTTGCGGGCATTGTTTTTACTGCCGGAAGAAGACGTTTGCACAGTGTGAGACCTATAAGAAGGTGGGTACTACGGCTGGCGTGGGTGAGGCTGCAGGTGGTGGATTTGCTCAGTACATTCGGGTGATGGATTGGATCGTTGGCGATGGGGTTACGCCGGCGGGGTTGATCCGGGTGCCGGATGATATTCCGTTTGAGCAGGCGGCGTTTATTGAGCCGGTGAATACTTGCTTCAAGGCGATCAAGCTGCTGGCGCTGGAGCCGGACGATACGGTGCTGGTGATTGGGCAGGGAAGTATCGGGATACTGCTGGCGGCGCTGGCGCAGCAGACGGGTGCGACGGTGTTGACGTCGGATTTGTATCCGGAGCGTCATGCGATTGCGGCGAAGTTCGGGTTGACGCATCCGATAGACGCTCGTGGCGATGTTGTGGCGGCGGCTAAAGCCGCGACCGAAGGGCGTGGGGCGGATGTGGCGTTGGTGGCGGTTGGTGCGGATGCCTTGATTGCTACGGCGATGGCGGCGATTCGTGCGGGCGGGCGCGTGATGCTGTTTGCTAGTACGCAGCATGGGACGGCACCGTTTGATCCGGCGGCGGTCTGCATGGATGAGAAGACGTTGATGGGTTCTTACTCGGCTTCGGTGGCGATTCAGCAGGAGGGAATTGACCTGGTGTTCGAGGGTTATCGCTCCGGGAAGCTGGATCTGACGCAGTTGATCTCGCACCGGTTCACGCTGGATGAGGCTGCGGAGGCGGTGAGGCTGGCGTCAAATCCTGTCGCGGATTCGATGAAGATTGTGCTGAAACCTTGAACCAGAGGGTAGATGGTAGAGAGTAGAGCGTAGTCGGAGCAGGCTGCAGGTTCTTCTGCAGCACTCCTTTTTGTTACTGGAAGAATTCCAGGAGCAGGAAGAGCATGAGCCAGAGGACGCCCATGGCGTGCCAGTACCAGACTATGAGGTCAGTCCATACCTGGCGGGTGGCTAGTTGGCGGGAGGCTCGCAGGATGGCTAACGCGGCGATGAGGGCGCCTACTCCTGCGATCAGGTGGAGGGCGTGGATGCCGGTGAGGACGTAGAAGAAGTGGGTGCTGGAGAGCGAGCGGATGAAGGCCGGTTGAGCGTGGAGCTATTGCCAGGCTACTGCCTGTCCGGCGAGGAACATGGTCCCGAGTGCGAGTGTGATGGCGATCCAGACGGTGGCGCGGCGGGAGAGGGGGCGGCCGAGGCCGATCCACTCTTCCATGACGTCCTGCTCGCGGAACATGCTGGTGCGGGCGAGTTCGGCGGTGACCGAGCTCAGGATGAGGATGACGGTGTTCAGGATGAGGATGCGCGGGACCGCGATGGCGAGCCAGTCGTTGACGTAGTTCTGGCGGGCGTCGAAGTGATAGCTGTGCTTGGTGACGATGAACGCGACGATGAGGCCGATGAAGAGGAGAAAAACGACTCCCAGCGCGAGGGCCATGCCGGCGCGGGCCTGACGGAGGCGGTCGCGGGGGCCACGGCTGCCTGCGGGGCGGTCGTTCCAGTTGTCGCCTTCTCCGCCGCCGCCGGTGCGCTTGTCTACCGGGGGCCGGCGCCCGCCACCGTTGTCGCCCTCGCCGAGGTTGCGGCGGGGATCGATACCCGGTGGGGTGAAAGTGGCTGGCATGGCAGCAAACCTCTACTTTTACATTACTCTGGTTTTTCGGCTTTCGCTTTGGCGGTCATATCGAGAAAGAGCTGGTGGATACGGGTGTCGTGGCCCAGTTCGGGATGGAAGGTGGCGGCGAGGAGGTGGCCTTCGCGGACCAAGGCAGGGTCGCCGTTGCGGCGGGCGAGGACTTCGACCTGCGGGTCAGCGTGTGCGATGCGCGGGGCGCGGATGTAGACCATTTCGAGGGGGCCACCGGGGAGGGTGGTGGGCTCCTGGAGGATGACGGAGTCGTTCTGGCGGCCGTAGAAGTTGCGCTCGACGGTGATGTCCATGGCGGCGAGCGAGCGCTGGGGTGGATTGCCGACCTCTTTCGCGAGCAGGATGGTGCCGGCACAGGTGCCGAAGGTGGGGGTGCTCTGGACAAAGGTAGTGAGGGCGTCGAAGAAGCCGGCGCGCTCAAGGTGCTTGAGGAAGGTGGTGGACTCGCCGCCGGGGATGATGAGGCCGTCCAGGCCTGCGAGTTGTTCGGGTTTCCGCACGAGGATGGCGGTGGCACCGAGCTGGCGGAGCATGGCGGCGTGGGCTTCGTAGGCTCCCTGGAGAGCGAGGACTCCGATGGTGAGTGGTGCGGTCATGGTATGGGTGGCCCCCCCTCCTGTACTTAGGGATGGATGTGCGGGAAACAAAGAGGGAAGTCTGGGGAGACTTGTGTCTTTTTGTTCACAGTGGTGGTTTGGACGGCTTTTTCTATTGACCGTTGTTAACAGGATAGCGGGTGGCGGGAGATAGTACGCCAAGTTTCTGGAAGAGAAATCGTCGGTGGTGGCGCGGGTTTTGGGAGTTTTGCAGAGGTGGAGGGGGTTGACAGGATTTGGTGGCGGGGCGGGAGAGGGCATACCCCAGGGGCTGAAGCCCCGTTCTTTGGGGGTCCTATGAGACCCAAGGCTGAAGCCTTGGGGTACCTTCGAGGCAACAGCAACAGCAACAGCAACGGCAATGGCAACGGCAAGGGCAACTGCAACTGCAACTGCAACGGCAAGGACAGGCGACGGCAAGAACGGGAGAGAGCAAAAGCGGTGAAGCAGGTCCGTTCGCTGCGCTCAGGATGACAATTTCTCTGGCGAGAAATTGTCTAAGGACTGCGACAGCAACGCAGATTCCCTGCGGCAATGACAACCGGGTAAGTAAGGGGCTCGGCGCGAAGGGGTGGCGGTTATGGGGTGCGGGTCAGGGTTAGGACGGTTATGTCGTCGTCCTGACCGAAGTGTTGGGCGGCGGCGGCTATGGCTTCGGCGGGCTGGTAGCTGATGGCTGCGGTGCGGTCGAAGCCGAAGAGTTCTCCGGTGAGGTGGGAGCGGGACTCGATGACGCCGTCGGTGAGCAGGGTCAGCTGTTGGTTGGGGGCGAGATGGAAGGTGGCTTGGTCGTAGGTGGCGTCCTTAACCAGGCCCAGGGGGAGGCCGCTTTCGACGGGGAGTTCGCGGCCGGCGATGTAGGGGGAGAGGTGGCCGGCGTTGGCGGTGGTGATGGTGCCGTCGGGGTCGGCGCGGAGGATGAGGCAGGTGGTGAAGCCACCCTGGCTGCGGCCGAACATGCGGAGATTCATGGCGAACATGATCTGCGCAGGGCTGCGCTCGTAGAAGGCGAGGGTGCGGACGGTGCCGACGAGGAGGGCGACGGTCATGGCGGCGGGCATGCCCTTGCCGCTGACGTCGCCTATGACGGCGATGACGCCGCCGGAGGGGATGGGGATGATCTGGAAGAAGTCGCCACCGACTTCGCCGAAGGGCTTGTAGACGGAGTGGATGTTGAAGCCGGGGACCGGGGCAATGTCTTCGGGAACGAGGACTTGCTGGACGGTTCGGGCGTTGGTGAACTCCTGCTCGAGAGCGGTCTGGTGCTGGCCCTGCTCGACGACGTAGCGGTAGACGGCGTAGCCGATGGCTACGGCGAGGAGCAGGGAGATGATGGCGGTGGCGGTTACGTCGATGCCGGCGATGGAGAAGATGGGGCCGGTGATGCGGTCGAAGAGGGTCCAGCGGGTGTAGCGCTGGCCCTGCTCTACGGTGTGGGCGACGACGAAGAGCATGTCGGCCAGGAAGGCGGCGATGGCGACGAAGCGGCGGGCGGGCTCGAGGGGTTTGCGGAAGGCGAGGGCGATCAGGATCAGCGGGTAAACGGCGGGGGTTGAGAAGAGGATGGTGGAGCCGGCGTCGATCAGCTCAAAGAGGAGGATGTGGGTGTCGCGGTGCGGGAGCAGGAAGGCGACCGAGTCGCCCAGGACGCCGATGAGGGTGATGCAGGCCAGCCAACGGGTCCAGCGGAGGATGGCGGGGTTGCGGTTGAGATCGAGCAGGTAGATGAGCAGGTACCAGAGGGAGATGTCGACCAAGGCGTGGAAGGTGGGGCCGTTGAAGGCTTCGAAGGTGGGGTAGACGAGGGTCCAGGGGAAGACGGATACGTCGATGAGGATCCAGACGGCGGAGGCGAGGAGGAATGCGGCTACCCAGAAGAGGAGCCGCTGCTCGCGGTGGTGGAGCCAGACGATGAGCGCGAGGAAGAAGAGGGGGAGGTAGAGCACGAGTTGTGCGATGAGCAGGAAGCGCTTGCGGAAGTGGACGGCGTTGTCGGCGGCGGCGAGGTTGCGGACGGCGTCGAGTGTGCCGATCTGTGGGACGGCGTTGAGGCCGAGGGCGTTGCCGGCGCTGGTGGTATCGAGTGGCGCGGTGGAGCAGCGGATGGCGAGCACGCCGCTTTTGGGGTCGGTTATGGGGAAGACGCGGATGGGGGAAAAGGGGAGCATGGCGGGCGCTGGCATGGCGTCGGTGCTGCCGATGAGCGTGCCGTTCCAGTAGAGCTGGTAGGCGCAGGCGGTTTCGGGGACGAAGATGCCGAAGGGCGTGGTGTTTATGGGTTGCCAGTCGATGTGGAGGCGGTACCAGGCTTGGCCGGCATAGGCCCAGTGACCCTGGTCGCCCCAGGGCTGGGCGGGGTCGATGGATTGCCAGGCGGAATCGTCGAAGGTGGGCTGGGCGTAGGCGGGGTCGTCGCCGGTGTGGAAGCGCCAGGGGGCAGCGAGGGGGATGGTGGCCGGGCCGAGGTTGGTGATGACGGCGGGAGGCGCTACGGCGGCTGGCTGCTGAGCGGAGAGTGCGCTGCCGCAGGCGAGTGCGACCGCACAAATCGAGATAAAGAGGCGGCCGCGAAGAGACATGCGCCAAGGATACCTGTGGACGCGAGGCTTGGGTACGGCGTTTACGGATGAGGCGTTATGAAGGGTTTGAAGCTTATAGGCAAATCCGGGGATGAAACTGTGATGGGGATCACGGCGCGTGCAACCCGACAGGATGCATTCTGCCTCTGACAGGAAAGTTTGTCCGCGGTGGGTGACAAGATCAAGATTCAGGAAGAGATAACGGTCGCACTATAACCCGTGGAGCGACGAAGAAGGCCGGCTAATTCCAGAGCAGACGGCAAGAGACGAATGAAACTGCCATGGCAAAATCTGTTCCAAAAACGTTAGCCGACGTGGGCGTGAGCAAGACATGTGATGGGGCGGAGCCTGGAGCTGCGGACCGACCAAGGGGGAGGACCGTCGCCCGCGACATTCCGAAGCTTACTGAGGAGTTCGTGATGAAGGCTATATCGCGAGGGATGCCTAAGCCGTCAAAGAGACGGGTGACGATGCGGGTGGATGCGGAGGTTCTGGAGTGGCTGAAGCAGAGCGCTGCGGAGGACTACCAGGCGCGTCTGAACGCGTTGTTGAAAGATGCGATGCTGCGGGCGAAGGGATTGAAGCAAGAGAGGTAGGTAAAGGTCCAGCAAACGAAAGGGCCCGCTGGTGGCGGGCCTTTTGGTTTGTTCGGATGAGTTACCAGCCGCGGTTTTGCATGAGGTTCTTTTCTTCAATGGCTGCGGCGGCGAGGCCCTTCATGCTGCCCAAGACGGCTTCGGAGGCTTCGGCGACGATGGTGGCGTCG
>CAIQPK010000050.1 GCA_903873705.1 uncultured Acidobacteriota bacterium | reverse complement strand
GCCATAGTAGGAAACGGAAACGACCTTGCCGGTCACCGTCTGCGTGCCCGCCTGCATCGCCCCGTTCATGCCTGTCACGAAATTGATAACTGCATTCAACATAGTGTGTTTGTCCTTTCATTTGTTACTACAGAGGTTTGGGCTGGCCAAAGTTAGCCAGAGTCTTAATGGCGATACCAATGTCACTGAGGGCGCTCACATTGCCCCAGACCTTGTCAGCCTGGCCGCGTTGTTCCTGCGCCGCGGCCATTGCGGCGGCCGGAGCTGCCACCGCGGCTAGTCCGGCTGCACCTGCGCCACGCTTCATCAACTCGCGGCGATCCAGGCGCCATTTTGAGGAGCGGGCGTTATCTCTTTCTTCGACTTCCGACTTCATAATGCCTATCTCCAGGAAGTACAGCAGATGATCCAAAGTGGTACAGGGCGGGAAAGAATCCGGTGCCTTATTCGCGTACCTCGGTAACATTCCGAAGCCGCGCAAATTTGAGGTACTTGCTGCCAGCCGTTCACGTTGACGCCGAATTATACCTAACCCGGCGCAGCTGATATCCCTCAACTTACTGCGTGTACTGACTTGTGGACACAACCGGCGCGATGCGGCTACCCGAAGAAGATCGATCATTATTGACGGATGTGCGGACGACAACGTTCTACCCAGGTGAACAATGTGTCGTCAAGCAATTTGGGAAGGAGTTGTGGAGAACAATATTCATTGCGGCGCGATCAGCGCTGGAGCTGTCCGCTCAGCAGGTGGCTTGCGTGCGCGAAGTTTTCGGACCTGCTGGCTTGCCCGCTGTCGAAGGCCGGCTAAAAGCCTGCGTCGCACGCTGCGGAAGATGGTTACCTCCACCGTGGGCTCGACGGTGGGACGCCAGCGGTGATGCCAGTCGAGATCCAGAATGAGACTGAAGCGGTGAATATGCGGCGACGACTTGGCGCGTTCGACAGCCTTCTCCAGCAGGATCTGTCCAGGAATATGCTTCGCGAAGCTTTCCTCGTAGCCAATCTTGTATGGGTATTCCCAGCCAGCCACGCGAATAACCAATTGGGCGGCGATGGCCGTCTCCCCGCAGCAGAGGAGATCGATGTCGGTTTCAAAGTCAGGCGTATGAACGTCGAGCAGCGAGCGAAAGAATGCGGCCTGGGCCGGCAGAAAGGCCAGCGCGGTGCGTGTGCCGGCTTCGCCTTTCCACCCCGAGGCCTCGATGCGGAGGAATTCAGCGTAGAACCCTGCTATGTCTCCTGACTCGCGGGCTGTGCGAACGGCGACGTGCCCGAGTTCCTGGAGGCGGCGATTGTGGAGTCCGAGACGGTAGCGCAGGTTCTTGGATTTAACCCTGAAGACTTCGAGGCCTTTGGCTGCGTCGGCCTGCCCAGTGTAAAACGTGTTGCTGGGTGCGCCGACGGTAACCGACGTGACACGCTTATCGAGCGTCCGGGCGATTCGGGCAATATTGCTGTCGGCCATGGCACGGCCCCAGCAGATGGCTTGCCATGGGTACGGATGCGCATGGAAAGCCTGCATCATGGTTGCGCCAACGGCGGACGCGCTGGCATCCGGTGCGAGGGGGAAATCGAAGAGCACCAACTGTGCGTCCCAGCCGAGGGAGAGGCAACGGAGCTGGCCAAACGACTCGAGGTAGATGCTCGCCGTGTAGGCGGGAACGATTGCCAAAGGTTGGTCTGCTGCGTTGGCGATGCGGCAGAACCAGGCATTGCTGTCGCCGTCGACGAGGTGCGTTGCGATGGCATAGTGCCACTCGTACCGCGCGAACAGGGAGGCATTTCGCACGAGGTCCCGCCAGTCGTCAGCGAGTTCCGCCAGTCCAGCTAGACCCCTGTGCCAGCTGAAATTCAGTTGGATTGCACGTGCGTCTGCGATCTCTCCCCCTACATTCTCGTTGCTATTATACTGCTCTGATCAGCGTGTCGAGGCAAATCATGGACGCGATAAAGTCTTATTCAAGGATGGTGCGATGAAAGTTGAAAAATTCTTCTGGGCGACGGTGTTGATACTGCTGCCTGCCGTCGCACCCGCGCAGGCCATACCTACGGCCTCCCGCGAGCCTGTCCAGGCAGGCGTTGCCATCTCGTTCGCTTCCTCGGACTACGGCGAAGCGTACATCAAGGGTTTCAGCGTCTTTGGGGATTTCGCCCTGTCGCGGCGGCTGAGCGTTGAGGCCGACGTCCACCGGACAAGCTTGTTGACGCCGGAGAATATCGGCGAGGACTCGTACCTGATTGGCCCGAGGTATTCCATTGCACTGGAAGACCGAGCGAACATCTATGTGAAAGCTCTGGCTGGCCTTGGCCGCTTCACCTACGTGGCGAGCCAGCAGTATCCGGTGGGAAGTTCGGCAACGTATGGGGTGGGCGCGATTGGTGCAGGAATCGAGTTCCGCGCTTCGACCCACATCAACTTCCGGGCGATCGATCTGGAGTATCAGTTCTGGCCTGGGTTTACGCCGCGCGGGTTGAGCCCGATGGTGGTCACGATGGGAGTGGCCTACGTTCATTAGCAGGCCTCGCCCTCGCGCGTTGTGGCCTGAACGACTTACAATCGGTGACGTTTCTACCCGGAAAGGAAACCCATCATGACCCTACGTTGTCGACCGCTCCAAGTTGCTGCCTTTGCCCTTGCTTTCACTGTTGCTGCTCACGCCCAGGAAGGTGCCGAATCCAACCGTAAGATTGCCGCTGGCGGCATTGAGGCTCCCGGCTGGATGGGCAAAATCGATGCCTCGGCTGAGAAGGCCGGACAAACCGTAAACGACGCCAAGCTCACTGCTGCCGGAAAAGACTTGAAGGTGACCACCGGGCCGCCGGTCGCATACTGGAACCCGAAGAACATGGCGAAAGGCGACTACACCGTTTCCGCTACCTTTACCGAGCCCAAGTTCATGAACCTGAATGACCATCCGCATCCTTATGGCGTTTTTATCGCGGGCAATGACATGGGAACTGCCGACCAGAGCTACTTCTACTGCGCGGCGTATGGCGACGGGAACTTTATCGTCAGAGGGTTCGGACCGACGGCCTTTTCGCTGAACAGGCGCGGCGAACTCAATGCTGCGGTTCACAAGGCGGCCGGCCCCGGCCAACCGGTGACCCAGGATATTGCCATCCAGGTGAAGGCCGACTCGGTTTCGTGCTGGATTAACGGTGTCAACGTTAAGACGCTTGCCAAGGCGGACCTGGTGACCGCCGGGAAGCTGAAGTCGACTGACGGCGTCTACGGCATCCGGTTCGCGCACAATACCGAGGCCGTAGTCAGCAACTTGAAGGTGACTAAGCCGTAAACTGCTGAAAAATCAACCGATGGTGCGATCCCAAGGTTGATGGCAACATTTGACTCCAAGCCGGGTTCTAACGGAACGGGACGGCGAATAGTTCGACCGCCCCAGGGTTCCGGTGGTGGGCCCGGTTTTGGAGGTTCAAAATGCGTTTCCTTCGCTATCTCACGATCTTAGCGGTGATGCTGGTTCCGGCTGCTTACGCTCACAGCCAGGTGTCAGTCGGTATTGGTGTTAGTGCGGCCCCGTATTACGACGCCTACGGGCCGCCGGTCTGCCGGTGGGGCTACTACGGTTATGCGCCGTATACCTGCGCTCCCTATGGATACTACGGTCCGTCGTGGTTTGATGGCGGGTTGTTCATTGGTGCTGGCCCGTGGTTCCGTCATGGGTACTACGGCGGCGGTTACCGCGGCGTTTACGGCTATCGCGGTGGCAATTACGGACGCGGTGGCTACTACGGCGGTCGCGGTAGTTACTATGGACGCGGTGGTGGATTCCGCGGAGGAGTAGTGGGTCGCGGTGGCTTCGGCGGCGGCGGTGCTCGCTTCTCCGGCGGCGGCGGTGGTTTCCGGGGAGGTGCTGGCGGCGGCTTCCACGGCGGCGGTGGTAGTCACGGCGGCGGACACCGCTAACGGCAGACGAAACTCAACGCAAAGCGGCTGCTCCGGCAGCCGCTTTGCTGCTTGCGCGCCCCAACCCAAGACACGGCGACGCATATACTCATAGCTGGTTCCTATGAAGACGTTTTACATCGAAACATTCGGCTGCCAAATGAATGCCCACGACTCCGAAAAGGTCGTCGGCACACTCCTGCGTGAGGGCTACGAGCAGGTCATCGACGAGGCAGACGCCGGCCTGATCCTTTACAACACCTGCTCGATCCGCGATAAGGCCGAGCAGAAGGTCTTCCATCGCCTGAACGAGTACAAGCGGATGCAGGGCGAAGGCAAGAAGTTCGCCGTACTGGGATGCGTGGCGCAGCAGGAAGGCGAAAAGATCTTCGAAAAGGCGCCCTATGTTTCGATGGTTGCGGGCAGCGCTTCCTACCGCAACCTGCCCGACATGCTCGCCCGCCTCGAAGCCGGTGAGACCCGCATCACAGGCCTGGACGATCGCCAGACGGACGAGACCTTCGATACGGAATTCACCGCGCGCACTAATCCGCATCGCGGGTATATCACCATCATTGAAGGTTGCGACAAGTTCTGCAGCTACTGCGTGGTGCCGTACACGCGCGGCAAGGAGCGCAGCCGAACCTCGGCGTCGGTCCTTGCTGAAGCGCAGCGGATTGCGCAGTCGGGATTTACCGAGATTCAACTGCTGGGACAGAACGTGAACAGCTACGTCGACCCGAGCAGCAAGCGTTCGTTTGCGGAGCTGCTCGCGGCGGTGGGCGAGGTAAACGGTATCAAGCGTGTCCGCTTCACGACGTCGCATCCGCGGCAGTTTACCAAGGACATCGTCGACGCCATCGACGCCATGCCGGCGTTGTGCGATCACATTCATCTGCCCGTGCAATCCGGCAGCACAAGCGTTCTCAAGGCCATGCAGCGCGAGTACACCCGCGAGTGGTACCTGGAACGTATTGCCTGGACCAAGGCAGCGAAGCGCGACATCTCGCTTACCTCGGACATCATCGTTGGCTTCCCCGGCGAGACGGACAAGGACTTCGAAGAGACGATGACGCTGCTGGCCGATGTGAAGTACGACGCGATCTTCGGGTTCAAGTATTCGCCGCGCCCCAATACGCCAGCGATACACATGGTTGACAGTATCCCGGAGCAGGTAAAGATCGAGCGCCTCGCCATTCTCAATGCCCGCCAGCGCGAGCTGCAGCGCGAGCATTATGGTCGACACCTCGGGCAGACCATGGAAGTGATGGTCGAAGGGCACAACAACTCGCGCGGACAGGTGACCGGCCGGTCCACGCAGAACAAGACCGTCAACTTCACCTGCGACACGCTGCCGCCGGTGGGCAGCTATATCGACGTCCGGATAACGCAGATTTTCCCCAGCTCGCTGGTTGGCGAGGCGATTTCGGCAGCGAGCGCACCGTCGCCGGCACTGCTGGCGCAGCAGGCGTTGAATGCGCGGGTTCCCGCAACAGCGTAATCGCAGTACACTGACAGCCATGCACCTTCCCGGCAGCAAACCCGAGCGCGTTGAGCCACCCGCAGAGCCGGATGTGGAAGTGCGCATTCGCGGCCTGATGATGGACCCCTCCACGCGCACGCCGGTGGTGGTGTTGAACGACATTGCGGGCGATGTGGTGCTGCCGATCTGGGTGGGGATGTTCGAGGCCAATGCCATTGCGCTCGAAATCGAGAAGGCCTCCATGCCCCGGCCGATGACGCACGATCTGCTGCGTGATGTGATCCACGGACTGAACGGCAAGGTCACCCGGGTGGTGGTGGGGTCGCTGCTGGAGAATACGTTTCATGCCACGATCTGGCTTGACCAGCAGGGCGAGGTGGTGGGCATTGATGCGCGGCCATCGGATGCGATTGCGCTGGCGCTGCGCGAGGATTGCCCCATCTTTGTGAGCCGGCAGGTGCTGGATCGCGCACGCGAGACAGCCGACGGCACGAGCGCCGTACCGCCTGAGGACCTGAAGCGCTGGCTCGAAAATCTGAATGATGATGAGATGGGCAGATACAAGATGTAATCCAGGCCCGCTGGAAATGCTGTTGATGCGTGACCGCACAAGGACCTCTTCTTGCCTCTGAAGCAATCCCTTAAACACATGGCCCTGCGAGCGCTGGCGATCACGCAGCCCGGCTCCTCTACGCCGCTCAGCAAATTGAACCGATTCCTGATCGTTGAGCACGCCACCGCGCTGGGCAGCGTAATCCACGCGACGCCGTTGGCCGAAGCGTTGCGCAAGGCGGTTCCAGATGCTCGAATTTACGTGCTCGGCAGCGGCTTCGCAGCGGACGCCTTCCTCGGGAACCCCGCCATCGACGGCTTCTGGCCGGTGCCTCCGCCCACGCGGCAGTTCAACCAAGCTGTCTCCGTAATGCGCCAGTTCATCCAGCGCCGCAAGCTGAAAAACGCCGCTACGCTCCTGCCACTCGGCAATGAGCGTACCGCGATAGGCCTGGCTCTATGGCGTGCCGGAGCAGGGAATCGCGTCGGCTTCACACTCACGCCGGAGCTGTTTCGTGCGCCGCTTATATTCGATCCTGCGCTCAGCCAGATAGCCAACAACCTCCGGATGATTGAAGCGCTTGGCCACCCTCCCACCTCAGCCATCGAGCCAAGAATAATGGTCGATGCGACTGCGCTGGCCGAGGTGCGCGGGCTACTGAAGGGGCGAAACGAGCAGCGTCCGCTGGCGGTGCTGGTGACGCAGACCAGCGTAACCCAGCGCAAAAGTTGGCGGCCGGAGCGCTTCATCGTGGCCGGCAAATTCTTGCAGCAGCAATTCGGCGCGGAGATGGTCTTCGTTGGAACAGAGAGTGAGCGGGCAGCCGTTGAGGCGATCCGCGCCGGAGTGGGCGGAACTTCATGGAACCTCGCCGGCAAAACCGACCTCCAGCAACTGGCAGCATTGCTCAGCCTCTGCGATATCGGTCTGACCCTGGACACCGGAACCCTGCACGTCGGTCGAGCGGTCGGCCTGCCGATGGTGATCCTCGCACCGGCCTGGTCGCCGCCCATCGAGTGGCTGCCGGTCGAGAACCCACGCTACATCATCCTCAAGAACGCCGACCTGCCCATCGCACCGCGCGACTACGTCATCGATGAAGTCTCCGTCGACGAAGTGACCGCCGCGCTGGCCGCCCTGCTCAGTCAATATCCAGGGCGCTAACCGCGAGGGCTATGATCTTACGCCCAAATACATCAAGGCGACCATGCCAACGATGATGGTCCACTGAAACGCGTGAATCATCGTCTTGATATAGGAATCTCCCGGCTGCAGGGATAGCGCCGCGATGATAAAGATCTCGACCACGATCAGCATCCAGAAGACCATCAGGAACCAGACCAGCGTGATTCCGTAAGGCGCGAGATGGCCAAACGCCACCGGTATCAGCGTGCCGATGGTCAGCAGCCAGTTGACAGTAAAGAAGTGCCAGACAGTGCGGTAGAAGCCCTTGTCCACCATTTTGCTGCCAAACGGGAAGGCCGGAAATCCGACCACATTCAAATTCGGCCAGATCCATACTTCCATCGTGTAGATGTGGAGTGAAACCGCTGCGAGCGCTACGGCAGCGGCAGCCACCAACCAGTAATTGACCATGGCAGTCGAACCTCCTCAGAACCAACAAGAGCACTTGGTACGGGCTGCGTCTGCAATTTCAGTGAGAGCGAAATGACCACTCGCGGAGCGCCTTGCGTGCGCACCGTGAGCGCAAATTGTAAATCTTTTCTGCCTAGCGAATCGCCAGTTCGTCCAGATAATCGAAGAACTCCGGAAACGACACCGCCGCTGCCTCCGCTCCCAGTATCTCCGTTGGCCCTTCGGCCCGCAGCGCGGCAATCGCAAACGCCATCGTAATCCGATGATCGAGCCCGGAGTCGATCACGCCTCCGCGCAGCGTCTGTCCGCCGGGAATGTCCATGCCATCCTCGTGCTCGACGACTTCGGCGCCCATCGCGCGGAGGTTCTTCACGACGAGGGCGATGCGGTCGGATTCCTTCACGCGCAGCTCTTTCGCGTCGCGAATGGTGATGCCGTCCCTGGTGTACGGGCCGATGGCGGCAAGCACCGGGAGCTCGTCGATCAGTTGTGCGGAGAGCGAGCCGCTAATGTCGATGCCGGTGAGCCCGCGCGGGCCGAGGTTCACCTGGATGGTGCCGGCCATTTCGCCATGCTGCTCGCCGACGTCGAGGACCTTGATGGTGCCGCCGAGCGCCGTGATGACATCCAGCAGCGCCGACCGCGTCGGGTTCATGCCGAGGCCGTCCAGCACGACGTTGGAGTCGGCGAAGAGCAGCGCAGCGCAGAGAAAGAAGGCGGCAGAGGACATGTCACCCGGCACGGCGGCGTCGATGGCGTGGAGCCTCTGTCCGCCGGCGATGCTGAGGCGCTCACCGGTGCGCGTGAGCTTCGCGCCGAAGGCTCGAAGAGCGTGCTCGGAGTGGTCGCGAGTGCGGACGGCTTCCAGGAGAGACGTGGTGCCCTGCGCCTGCAGGCCGGCAAAGATGATGGCGGTCTTGACCTGGGCGCTGGCGATGGGTGCTTCGAAGTCTACCGCGTGGAGCGGGCCGCCGTGGATGGTCATGGGAGCGTGGCCGTCAGTCAGGTCGATGCGCGCGCCCATGGTCATGAGCGGCTTGCGGATGCGCTCCATGGGGCGCACGGTGAGTGAAGCGTCGCCGATCATCGTGAAATCACCGGCATGTGGCGCGATAAGACCGGCGAGCATACGCATGGTGGAACCAGAGTTGCCGCAGTCGAGCAGCCCTGAAGGCGGATGGAGCACACCAGCCGTGCCGGTGATCTCGGTGACGCGGCCGTTCACCTTGGAAGACGCACCCATGGCTTCCATGCAGGCGAGCGAGCTGTGGGGGTCTTGACCGGTGGAGAAGTTGGTGATGCGGGAGGTGCCTTCGGCCAGGCCGGCCAGCAGCGCGTAGCGGTGCGAGATGGACTTGTCGCCCGGTACGGTGAGCGAGCCGCGAAAGCTGCGTGCGGGGGCGACGATCTTGGTGAGGGAAGAGCCAGCTGCCGAGGACATAGCTTCCATGTTAAACCCGAAGCGCCGCAACCTGGGCTGCGGCGCTCGATTGAACTGGGATGAAGTGTTTACGGCATGATGCGAATATCTTCCACGCCGCGATAGCGCTCGGCGTAGTCCATGCCGTAGCCGATGACGAAGCGGTCTGGAATCTTGAAGCACACATAATCGGCCTGGATGGGCACGAGGCGACGTTCGTGCTTGTCGAGGCAGGTGGCGATCTTCAACGATGCCGGCTTGTGCTGCAGCATCAGGTCGCGGAGATAGTTGAGCGTGAGACCCGTGTCGAGAATGTCTTCGACGATGATGACGTGGCGGCCTTCGATCGGGTTGTCGATGTCCTTGATGAGCTTAACCGCGCCGGAGGAGACACGCGCGCGGCCGTAGCTCGAAACGGCGACGAAGTCGAAGGTGTTGTCGACTTCGATGGCGCGGGCCAGGTCGGCGAGAAAGATGGCTGCACCCTTGAGCACGCCGATCAGCACGATGGACTGGTCTTTGTAGTCTTCGGAGATCTGTTTGCCCAGCGCTTTCACGCGTTCGGCAATCTGTTCCTTGGTGAAAAGCACGTCCATGGTGCCGGGCGGAACGTAGGCGGGCAGGTTCGTCGACATGGGCGTAGGTTAGCGCGAAATGGCGTGAGGAAAACTGGATCGGGACGGTATTCGCGTTGCAGCCTTCTCGCGCCGCTATACTTGACGAGGCTCATGTATCCCTTCATCAATATTGGCCCCATCCATCTGGGCACGTTTGGTCTGCTGCTGTGGGTGGCGGCCGTGTGTGGCACGTTTATTCTGCACCGTAATTTTGTGCGTCACGGCGTCGATGCGGACGCGCTGAACGTAGTGGCGCTGGTCACGCTGGCGGGCATTATCGGCGCTAAGCTTTGGCACGAGCTGGAAGAGCCCGCGCAGCTGACGATGGCGTGGCACCAGATTGTTGCCTCACCTAATCCCTTGATGGGCTTCCTGCACTGGTTCCAGACCGGCTTCGCGTGGTTCGGCGGCCTGCTGGCCGGCATCGCCGCGCTCGCCTGGCAGGGAAGCATGGCGCGCTTCAAAGGCCCGCTGGAAGGCACGCAGGGCGAACGCGTTGGCGCACTGCGGATGCTTGACCTTGCGGCGCCAGCCGCGGCGATAGGCTACGGCGTAGGCAGGATCGGGTGCCTGACCTCCGGTGACGGTGACTATGGCGTCAATACGACGCTGCCGTGGGGCGTCCACATGATGAACGGCGTGGACCAGTACCACCGCGCGCTGGTGCAACCGACGCCCCCTGACGCGCTGGTGCAGCCCACACCGATTTACGAGCTGCTGTTCGCACTGCTGGTCTTCTGGATCGTCTGGAAAGTGGGCGAGCGCTTCAAGCCCATCGGTTGGCTGACCGGTCTCTACCTCGTTCTTTCGGGCACGGGAAGATTTCTGGTGGAATTTGTGCGAGTAAACCCTAAACTTTACTTCGGAAATACGCTTTCCAATGCACAGGTTGCTGCGCTGGGCAGCATGGTTGCAGGACTGCTTCTGTTGCTGTGGGCGCAGCGTGCGAACCGGCAATGGGCACCGAAACTGGCCGACGATCCGTTAGCTTAAGCCTCGGAATACGACAGAAAGGCCTTGTTATACTTCGCCCATGAGCGCCTCCCGTACGCTGCCGCTCTTCGACGATGCTGTGTCACCCGCGAGCTGGAATGAACGCATGACCGAAGGCGAGTACGCGGTGCTTTATTCGGATATCGCCGGACCCGCGGGCAGCAGTCCCTTTTGCACCGTATTCGCCATCCTTGCTGATGCGGAAAACTACGCGCGCGACCAGGTGACGGTGCGGCCCACTCTGCGGTGCCGCATTTACGACCATCACGGCCTCGCCTTCCAGCCGGTGCGCGAATTTACAGGCGCGGCCTACAAGGGGGAAAGCGAGATGTCGCCTCGGCTGCGCCGGTGGTCGGGCGCTGCGCTCGTATCGATTGGCACGGGGCTCGTACTCTTCGACTGGATGCACGACTTCCGGCTCTCATGGCCCGGCGTGGTGGGGAGCCGGCTGCTCATTCCAGGCATCATTCTGCTCGTAACCGAAGCGCTGATTGCCGTTCACGCTCGCGAAAAACAACGCCAGGCGGCAAGGGAGATTCACGCATGAGCCTGCTTCTACTTCAGATGACTGTGGTGATCCTGGTGACCCTGCTATGCGGCTGGGTGGCGCGCAAGCTGGGCCAGGCAAGGGTTATCGGCGAGATCATCGGCGGCATTGCACTAGGACCTTCCGTCTTCGGGCGGCTCGCGCCACACGCTTCCGCGGTCATGTTTCCGACGAGCTCGTTTGCGTCGTTCGAAGTGCTGAGCAATATCGGTCTCATTCTGTTTCTCTTCCTGATCGGTAGTGAGATCGACTACGAACACATGCGGAAGCAAAAGGCCACTGCCACGCTGGCCAGCACCATGAGCATGGTGTTGCCGTTCACGCTGGCCGTTATCATGGCGCACGCTCTGCGCGTACGGTTCTCTCCCGGAAGTGCGGGCAAGCTGCCGTTCACGCTTTTTCTGGGCATCTCGCTCAGCATCACGGCTTTTCCTGTGCTGGCTCGCATACTGGAAGAGCGAGGCATGCAGAGCACACCGCTGGGCGTCACGTCGCTGATGTGTGCGGCTTTCGACGACGTCTCGGCGTGGTCGCTGCTGGCTGTTGCGCTAACGCTGCTGCCGTCATCGCATGCCGACTTTCCGGCGTGGCAGCGCTTCCTGCTGCTGGGTGTCTACCTTGCCGTGATGCTCTTTATCATCCGACCGCTGGGCAACATGCTGGCCATGCGACAGCGAACGCTTTCGCTTTCCTACGAACTCCTGGCGATCATTATCTCCGTGGTGCTGGCATCCGCCGCGGCAACGGAGGCGCTTGGCGTGCATCCGCTCTTCGGTGCCTTCCTTGCAGGGATCTGCTTTCCACGTGTGGCCCGCTGGCAGAGCGCCATGCGTACCCGGTTGGACATGGTGGCCGGGGTTCTGCTGCTGCCGCTCTTTTTTGCCCTTACGGGCATGCGTACGCGGCTTGACCTGCTCAACGGAGCGCGCACCTGGGAGTGGACCATTGTTGTGCTGCTGATTGCCATTGTGGGCAAGATCGGCGGCGCTGTCGTCGCTGCGCGCCTAACGGGGCAAAACTGGCAGCAGGCCTGGGCGCTGGGTGCGTTGCTGAATACCCGCGGCCTGGTGGAGCTGGTGGTGCTGAACATTGCCTATAACGCGAAGATCTTTTCGCCGACGCTGTTCACCATGCTGGTTGTGATGGCGTTGGTGACGACGATGATGACAACGCCGCTGTTGAACTGGCTCGGCATCGAGAATCACGCGAAAAAGGTTTCTGCTGACCTGGCGGAAGTGGCGGCTTAGAGCGAACCCCGGCTTAAAGCCGCTTCAGGAACTCGCGCGCCTCGGCCAGTTCAGGGAACAGCCGCTCCTCGGCCTGAAACTCGCGTGAGTGCACGCAGCGACGTCCGGCCTTCACTCGGACCGGGTGCTTCAGGTGCAGCATTTCGTGGTACAGCAGGTACTCGATGGCGTAGCGCGGCGTTCCGGGTCGATCGAAAACGCGGCTGACCACGATGGTGTTGTGGGCGGCGTCGTAGTGGCCGAGCATACGCTTGGCCACGTGGGCGCTCCACGTGAGGGTGGGACGGCCAAGCAAACCGTGGAAGAAGCGGGTGTTGAGCGACTCGAAGACCTCTTCAAGATCGAACTGATGACCCTGCGCCGTGGTGATGCGTTTGCGACCGCGCGTCTGACGGATGCGCTCGGCCTGTTTGGAGACGGCCTCGGATTGCGTGTAGCGACGGTAGCGATCAGCGTGGGTGGGAGCGATCGGTTTGCGATACAGCTTGGCGAGCAGGATATGGGCGATGGCCTGGTGCACGTTCTCCGGCGCATGTTCCAGCAGGTCAGAGAGCCGAACGTGCAGCCGGCCTTCGCGCAGCCGGATGGTCGTATTGAGACTGGTGAATCGCCGAAAACGCACGTCCATCGGTGGCATGGGAGCGCGCGGTCGAAGCTCGCGATACTCCACCTGGAAGAGATCGACGACAGATGCAGGGACCGGGGGAAGGGCTCGAACGGGCACGCTTTCGCCAGCGTACCACGCAGCTTGTGGAGAAGCTTTCAGCTTCGCCTTTGGAAGCTTTGGCTGTTCTGGACGCGCAGGGGAAAACAGCCTGTCCCATGCGTTGCCGAAGAGGCTCAGTGGTCTTTTCCCTTGACCGCGTCAGTGCTTTCGCGATCTTTCTCGGCCTTGGCGGCTTCGGGATGGGCCTTGAAGTAGGCTTCCTGCTCGGGCTGCATGGCGGCGGCCGCGTCATGGACGTCACGTACGGCGTCGAGGGCTATCTTACGGACAATCTTGTAGGCGGGGTCATCGGCAGGTGCACGCAGCGTGGTGGACCAGCGCTCGGTTGCGAGCAGGAGCTTCGGGAGCACCTTGCGAAGATCACGATGCTTTGGCTTGTACTCGTCAAGGTTATCGTTGAGTTCGTCTGTGATGCCGCCGAACTGATCGATCAGGTCGTGCAGGTCGCCGGGGGTATCCGGAGTATGCCTTTTGGCGAGAACGTCTTCAATCGCCTTCGCACGGGCGTCGAGGATTTTCATGAAAACGGCGACACGGTCCGAGGCGACATAAGCGGCATCGCGCAGTTTTTCTATTTCAGCATCGCTCATGGTGCTGTCAGAGGCCTGCGCGTGCGCCGAACGAGCACCCGAGGAGAGCACCAGCACAACCAGCAGGCCGAGCCAAAGGAACCGTTGTTTCATCTAGTGGACGAACACCTGCGCGAGCAACTCGTTCTGCACCGAATCCAGTTGCTTGAGTGTGGACTGCAGCGTTGCCCGGTCATCGCCGCTGCTGACGTGCAGCATGTCGCCGAGGCGGCGGGTGGTGTGTTCCATCAGCAACTCGGCGTTTTTCAGGCGCCTGGTATCGCGAGCAAGGCTCATGTGGATTTTCTGGGCGAGCGAGTCAATGCGGCGCAGTGTGGCGCTGGCTTCCGCCGTTTCGCCCTTGGAAAGCTGGCTACCGGCGCGCTCAGTCAGGTTATGCACCAACTCGGCGTACAGGAAGCACTGCTCGCGTGGCTGCGCCGTCTGGGCACGGGTTTCCAACTGCGTGAGGGTGGCGTCATCCAGCACAACTTCATCGAAGTTGGAGGCCCGGGCGGCAGGGGGCACCGCGACGCACAGCAGCAGCGCTGCAAGGGTGAGGGGACGTGCTATCCAACGAGCAGAGCTCATAGCGCACCTCGAAAGTGTTGCCTTACTTCATGTGTTCGAGAGCTACCAGGCGATGCCTTGCCTGAAACTCCTGATCCGGAAACTGACCGGCCGCAATTGCCAGGAACGCCCGGTAAGACCGCTCGGCTTCTTTGAACTGGTGGAGACTGTCGTGTGCAGTCGCCTCTAGGAATAAAGACGGGCCTGAGTTGGGAAGTACTGTAGCACGCCATTTTAGAGCTTGCAAGGTCAGGGAAGGTTGCCCGTTCCGGGAAGCGGCAAAAGCGAGGTGTCCGGCAGCTTCCCCAAAGTCGGCCGGGGTGGGGAATTTATCCCTCAGTTCGACCGCCCGGCTGAGCACGGCCTGGGCCTCCGGGTACTTCTGCTGGCGGACAAGGACGCTGCCCAGATCGTCGAGAAGCGGCGCATCATCGGGATTCTTGGCTAAAACCTCTTTAAAGAGCTGCTCGGCCTGGGCGTGTTGCCCGTCGCCCTCGTAAAGGCGAGCCAGTTGCCGGGCAAGGCTATCGTCGGAGGCAAATCGGGCGTCGGTGCGGAGCTGTGCCAGAAGCGGAATGGCTTCCTTTGTCTTGCCTTCGGCGGCGTAGATCGAGGCCATCTGCGAAACCAGGCGGGGGTCGTCCGGGTGGGCCTTGAGCGGGGCGACGAGGAGTTCCTCGGCTTCGGAGGCGCGTTGGGATTGCAGTAGAAGGTGCGCCAGACCGGCAGCCGTTTCGATGTCGTCGGGACGCGAGGCCAGGGCGCGGCGATAGGCAGCTTCGGCTGAGGCGGGGTCTCCGGAACGTGCGGCCAGGGCGGCGGAGAGGGCGGTATCGTCGGGTGTCTCTCCGGTCAGCTTGATGGCGGCCAGAAGGGCGGCGCTGGCTGCGGCAGGATCGGTGCGCTCGTTCAACTGCGCCAGAGCCCGATAAGAGCGGCCACGCAGTTGCGGAGAAACGCCTTCCAGCTGCGCGGCGGCGGCCAGTTCGCCGCGGGCCTTATCGACGCGCCCGGCACGGGCGTCCAGCAGGCCGAGGGCGACGCGTGGCTCAGCGAGTGAGGGGGCAGCGGCTATGGCGTCAGCGTAGGCCTTTGCGGCGCCGTCGGTCTCGCCGACGCGTTCCTCTGCGAATCCGAGATCGTAAAGAATCTGCGGGTTGTTGGGTTGGTCGGCCGCGAGCACTTTTAGTTGTTGCGAGGCAGCGGCAAAGTCGCCCTGCTCGAGTGCACTTTCGGCGGCGCGCAATTTGGCCGCACCAGCTTCGGCTTGTGTCGTATCTGCGGCGTCGCGTGTGCCAGCGGGAAGCTGCGCAACGGCAGCGAACGTGCCCCCGGAGAGTGCGGCTGCGAGGAGGAGTGCGCGCATCACGCCACCTTCCTGGCCGCCGCAAGCACCGGAGCGAGCCACTCCCCTGTGTGCGATCCCGGTGTAGCGGCAATCAGTTCAGGCGTGCCCGCAGCAACCACCTGGCCGCCGCCGGAGCCGCCTTCAGGTCCCATGTCGATCACCCAGTCGGCCGATTTGATGACGTCGAGATTGTGCTCGATCACCAGCAGCGACCCGCCGCCTTCGATCAGCTTGCGAAACGCGGCGAGCAGCTTGGCGACGTCCTCGAAGTGCAGGCCGGTGGTGGGCTCATCGAGGATGTACAGGATGCGGCTGGCGACGCGTTTGGCCTCGCCCTTCAGCGTTCCCGCGCCGCCCGATGATCCCGAGCGGGCCGAAGCCAGATGCTGCGCCAGTTTGACTCGCTGCGCCTCGCCGCCGGAAAGCGTAGTCGCACTCTGGCCCAGGCGAACGTAGCCCAGGCCGACTTCGTCGAGCACGGCTAGCTTGTCGACGATCTTGGGAATGCCGGCGAAGTAGCTGAGGGCTTCCTTTACGGTCATACAGAGGGCGTCGTGGATGTTGCGGCCCTTGTACTTGATGTCGAGAATGCCCGTTTTGTAACGTGTGCCGTTGCACTCTTCGCAGGGGAGTTCGACGTCGGCGAGGAACTGCATTTCGACGGTGACGGTGCCGTCGCCTTCGCATACATCGCAACGTCCGCCGGGGACGTTGAACGAAAAATGGCCAGCGGCAAGGCCTTTCCGCCTGGCGTCGGGCTGTGCGGAAAAGAGCTCGCGGATGGCGTCAAAGGCCTTGATGTACGTGACGGGATTGGAGCGCGGCGTGCGCCCAATGGGCGACTGGTCGACGAGGATAACGTCGTTCAGGTGTGGTGTTCCGCTGAGTTCGCGATAAAGGTGCGCGGGGTCGGCTCCTTCAGTCTGCCCGAGCGCCTGTGCGAGGGCGCGGTAGAGAACCTGGTGCACGATGGTCGACTTGCCCGAGCCGGAAACGCCGGTGACGCAGCACAGCAGGCCGAGCGGGATTTCGATGTTGACGCCGCGCAGGTTGTGAATGCGCGCTCCCTTCAGCACCAGCTTCTCGCGGCCCGGCTCGCGGCGATGCTTCGGGACAGGAATCGACAGCCGACCGCTCAGGTACTTGCCCGTGAGCGATGCCGGGTTGTCGCGAACTTCGCTTACGGTTCCCGCTGCGAGCAGCCTGCCGCCGAGTTCACCGGCGCCAGGCCCAAGATCGAGCAGGTAATCGGCTGCCCGGATGACGTCGGGATCGTGCTCGACGACGAGGATGGTGTTGCCGAGGTCGCGCAGTTCTTCCATGATGCGGACGAGCTTGGCCGTATCGCGGGAGTGCAGGCCGATGGACGGCTCGTCGAGCACGTACAGCGCGCCAACCAACCGGGAGCCGAGCGACGTTGCCAGCTGGATCCGCTGCGACTCGCCGCCCGAGAGTGTGGAGCTCAGGCGATCAAGCGTCAGGTAGTCGAGTCCGACCTCGTGCAGGAAGCGCACCCGTTGTCGCACCTCTTCGAGCACTTTCGCGGCGATCTCCATCTGCGCCGGTGAGAGCATGAGGGCGTCCATGAACTCCTGCGCGGCGGTGATGGTGAGCGCGCAGACTTCGCAGATGTTCTTGCCGTTGAGCAACACGGCGCGGGCCTCGGCGCGCAGACGCTGACCGCGGCAGTCCGGGCAGGTCGCGTAGCCGCGGTACTTGGAAAGAAAGACGCGCACGTGCAGCTTGTACTTCTTGCGTTCGAGTTCCGCGAAGAAGCCGCGAATGCCCGGCCACGAACCGGAGCCTTCTTCGATGAAGCGCTGCTGCTGTTCGCTCAGATCGAACCAGGGGACGTCGGTAGGAATGCCGGCAGCCTTTGCAGCGCGGCGCATCTCGCCGTGGTGGGCGCGGTACTTCGTCTTGGTCCAGGGATCGATCGCGCCCTCGTCGAGCGTGCGCGTGCGGTCAGGGATGATGAGGCCGGGGTCGAAGTCGATGGTGTTCCCGAAGCCCTGGCAGCGCGGGCAGGCGCCGTAGGGGTTGTTGAAGCTGAAGAGGCGTGGCTCAGGATCGCGGTAGGCGCGATGGCAGGACGAGCATTCGAAAGCGGCAGAAAAACGCAGCGGTGCGGGAACAGCCTCCCCGTCACGCGGTATGGGGCGGAAGACGATTTCGCCGGCTTCTCGGTAGCCCGTTTCGATGGCGTCAACCAGGCGGCTGCGAATGTCGGCGGAGAGCGCGAGGCGGTCCGCGAGGACGAAAATAGGCCGCGCGTGATCGTTGAAGTCGAGTTCGAGGAGAGATTCGGGTGTGGAGAATTCGACGATACGACCGGCGTGGTCTTCGGTGGCCTGCCACAGGCGGTTGTAACCGCGCCGGCGCAACTCGGTAAGGCGCTCCTTCACCGCGTCGCTCAGGTCGATGACCGGCGTAGCAGTCTTCTTGGCGGCCTTCTTTGCGGCGCGCTTCGGCGCGGGCGGCGGAGCTTCAGCTTCGGGTGCCGGGCCTTGCAGCGGTTCAAGTGCAACCTCGCGGCGGACAGCAGGGAAGAGCGCGTAGACGCGTGTACCTTCGTCGAGCGCGAGCAACTGTGTGGCAATCTCGTCGACGGTGTCATGCCTTACGACACCACCGCAGTGTAGGCAGGTGACGGTGCCGCAGCGGGCGTAAAGCAGACGCAGGTAGTCGTAAATTTCAGTAGCGGTCGCAACGGTAGAGCGCGGGTTGCGGGTCTGGTTTTTCTGCTTGATGGCGATGGCCGGCGCCAGCCCGTCCATGTGATCGACGTCGGGCTTCTCGATGCGCTCGAGGAACTGGCGGGCGTAGGCGGAGAGCGACTCAACGTACCGCCGCTGACCTTCCGCGTACACCGTATCGAACGCCAGCGAGCTCTTGCCCGAGCCCGACACACCGCTGACCACCGTGAGGGCGTTGTGCGGTATGTCGACGTCGATGCCCTTCAGGTTGTGGGTGCGAGCGCCGCGGATGGTGATCTTGTCGATGAGGTCAAGGGCCATGGGCTACTCCGCGCGCTGCGGTCGGAGCATTTCCAGCAGCAGCAGACACGCGCCGACCACGATGGCGGAGTCGGCAATGTTGAAGTCCGGCCAGTGATAGCCGTGGATGTGCACCTCAAGAAAATCCACGACGTAGTGAAAGCGGATGCGGTCGTAAAGATTGCCGATGGCGCCGCCGAGGATCAGCGCCAACGCGATGGACGTGACCGAAACCATCCGGCCCACGCGCCACAACACCACGATGATGACGATAGCGGCGATGACGGAAAAGATCACCAGGCCATCGCGGATGAGCAACGGTGACTTCGATCCTTCGAACATGCTGAAAGCCGCGCCGGTGTTGAGCACGTGCGAAATCCAGAACCAGTGCGGAATCACGGCGACGTGAGTGCCGAGCTTCACGTTGGCTTCCACGCGCAGCTTGGTCATGCGGTCGAGCAGGATGATGAGTGCCGCGATCAGCAGCATCAGCCAGCGGGCGTCGCGGATGCGAATGCTCATGCGGCCTCCTGAGTAGTGGGCGGAAAGCCGATGGCCTCGAGCGCTTCGGCGCAGCGCGAGCAGACTTCGGGCCAGCGCGCATCGAAGGCGACGTCGGTCACCGTACGCCAGCAGCGTGCGCACTTCACGCCTTCGGCCACCTTGACCTCAAGCAGGAGGCCGGCGCTATCCTGCGTGGCGCCGACGGCCTGCACCGTGGCCTGCGACACATTGAAGAACTCCGCCAGCGCGGACTCGTACTGCGTCAGCAGCGCGGCGTCGGGCGAACCTTCAGCGACGATGGCCGTAACGCTCGCTTCGAGCGACTTGCCGATAGACTTATTGAGCCGCAACGC
Organism: uncultured Acidobacteriota bacterium; assembly: GCA_903873705.1. Lineage (GTDB taxonomy): Bacteria > Acidobacteriota > Terriglobia > Terriglobales > Acidobacteriaceae > Granulicella. The sequence continues at coordinate 48,215 of CAIQPK010000050.1, read as the reverse complement.
TTCCAGCTCCATCAAGACCAGCGTGCGGATTTCGCCGAGACGCTTCCAATCGGCTTCGAGCGCCGAGACCGAGCCCGGAACGATCTCGGCCATGTCCGGGAAGAGCGCCAGGTGCACGCTCTCTTCCCGTGCAGCGAGTGTGGGCAACTGCGACCAGACTTCATCGGCGGTGAAGGAAAGAATCGGAGCGATGAGTTTGGTGATCGCCTCCGCAATCCGCCACAGCGCGGTCTGTGCGCTCCGCCGCGCCGGGCTGTTGGGAGCGAGTGTGTAGAGGCGATCCTTGACCACGTCGAGGTACAGCGCCGACAGATCCGAATTGATGTACTCGTTCAGCGCGTGATAAGCGCGGTGAAATTCAAAGCCGTCATACGCGGTGCGAATCTTGGCATCGAGTTCTGCCGTGCGCGCCAGGATGTACTGATCGAGCGGCTGCATCGCGCCAAACGTGACCGCATCTTTCGCCGGATCGAAGTCGTGAATATTGCCGAGTAGAAACCGCAGTGTGTTGCGCAGCTTGCGGTAGTTCTCGCTGACGCGCTGCATCAGGTTCTCGCTGGCGGCCACATCTTCGCGGAAGTCCACCGACGCTACCCACAGTCGAATAATCTCGCCGCCAAGACGGTTGGCCACATCCACCGGATCAACACCGTTGCCAAGCGACTTCGAGAACGCGCGGCCCTGTTCGTCGAGCGTCCAGCCTGAGGTTGCGACCATGCGATAAGGCGCGGCGTCGCGGATGCCGACCGAGCACAGCAGCGAGGAGTGGAACCAGCCGCGATGCTGATCGCCGCCCTCGGTGTAGAGGTCGGCGGGCCAGTGCAGCTCGGGCTCGATGTCGAGCACCGCGTGCCAGCTGGCGCCGGACTCAAACCACACGTCGAGGATGTCCATCTCCTTGCGGAACTGCATGACAGCGCCACAGTTCTTGCAGGCGGTGCCGGCGGGCAGGAGTTTCTCTTCATCGTGGACGTACCAGGCATCGGCGCCTTCGCGATGGAAGAGTTCGACCACACTGGCGTTGATCGCTTCATCGTTCAGCGGCTCGTGGCAACCCTGGCACATGAAGACCGCGATCGGCACGCCCCAGATGCGCTGCCGCGAGATGCCCCAGTCGGGTCGTGTGGCGATCATGTTCGAGATGCGTTCTTCGCCCCACGCCGGGTCCCATACGACGCGCTTGATCTCGTCGAGCGCGCGATGGCGGAAGGTCGTATTGCCGCCAACGGGCGACTCCACCGGCGTCTCCATGCCGATAAACCACTGCTCTGTGGCGCGGAAGATCAGCGGATTGTGGCAGCGCCAGCAGTGTGGGTAGCTGTGCTCAATATGGTGCCGCCCCAGCAGCGCGCCCTTGCTTGCAAGAAGGTCGACGATGATGGGGTTCGCCTTGAAAACGAAGAGACCGTCGTACTCGGGCAGACCATTCTGTAGCTTGCCCTGGCCATCAACGTCGCAGGTGAGCGGCAGGCCGTAGCGCTTGCCGGTAGCGAAGTCGTCGGGGCCATGGGCAGGAGCGGTGTGTACGGCGCCGGTGCCTTGCTCGGTTGTCACGTAGTCGGCTAGCACACCCAAAATTTCGCGGTCCAGGAACGGGTGCTGAAAAGTCACGCGGTCGAGGGCGGAGCCGAGGAAGGTGGCGACGGGCTCAGGTGTCGTCGGTAGATTGCAAGCCGCTTCGAGGGCAGAGCGCAACGCGTTCGCCACGATGTACACCGCGTCACCCGATTCAAGCGCGACATACTCGAACTCCGGATTGAACGCCACCGCCATCGACGCCGGCAGCGTCCAGGGTGTCGTCGTCCAGATGATGGTGTAGACGTCCTTGCCGCGCAACTTCGGATGAATCTTCTCGGGTGCCGAAGTCAGCTTATAGCGCACGTAAACCGACGGCGAGGTGTGCATTGCGTACTCCACCTCAGCCTCCGCCAGCGCCGTATGGTCATGCGAGCACCAGTAAACCGGCTTCAACCCCTTGTAAACGAAACCCTTTTCGTAGAAGCCGTAAAACGTCTCAAGGATCCGCGCCTCGTAGGGAAAATCCATCGTCGCGTAGGGCTTGTCCCAGCGGCCGAAGACGCCAAGGCGCTTGAACTGCGAGCGTTGCAGGTCGAGGAACTTTTGGGCGTACTCGCGGCAGGCGCGGCGCACGGCGACGGCGGGCATCTCCAGCTTCTTGCCGCCCAGCTTCTCGTCGACCTTGATCTCGATCGGCAGCCCATGGCAGTCCCAGCCCGGGACATAGGGAGCGTCGAATCCGGCCATAGTCTTGGTCTTGACCACGAAGTCCTTGATGCACTTGTTGAGCGCGTGGCCCAGGTGGATGGCTCCATTAGCGTACGGAGGGCCGTCATGCAGGATGTACTTGGGTGCCCCGGCGCGGGCCACGCGAATCTTTTCGTAGAGACCGGCGGCCTCCCAGGCGGCCAGGCGGGCGGGCTCGTTCTGCGGCAGGTTCGCCTTCATGGCGAACTGGGTCTGCGGCAGGTTCAGCGTGTCTTTCAGGGTCTTGGGCTTGGGTGCGTCCGACATCCGGTCTCCATCGTGCTGGTGGTCCATGGCAGCGCCCTCGGCGACTGCCTCAAAACCTCTATTGTAAGGCTCTCGGAGATGCCCGGTCATTTGGAGACATCTGCGTGACACTTTCCTTCGCGATTTGCGTCTAATATGTCGGAGTGTCTTCCTGCAAGTGTGGATAGTATGGAGACACCGGGTTTAGTTGCCAGCATTTGCCGCGGTGTCAGAACGACTTGATTTTTACCCTATGGCCGACACACATCTTTTGCCGCCTGAATACGAGACACGCGAAACGACGACGTCACTGCGTCCTGCTGCGGACACCCCCCACGTCGGTATGGAGATCAAGGAAGAGGGTGTCTTCACCTCTTTGATTGGCACCATCCGCGATGTATTCTTCGCTCCCAAGCTGCCGCCGCTGGTACTGGAGTCCAAGCCTGTTTATCGGGCTGACCCGATGGCGACCAAGATGAGCAAGTCGTCGATTGCGAGCTCTTTCGTGATCTACGGTCTCCTGATCCTGTTCTTTTCGTTCCTGGTGGCGCACCACGTACAGATGGCGGCGCCCAAGCAGACGCAACTGATCAGCCTGGACGTTCCTCCGCCTCCTCCCGTCGCGCCCAAGGCCGAAAAGATTGGCGGTGGCGGCGGCCAGAAGGGCCCGGCACCCGTGACTCAGGGGCACCTGCCCAAACTGGCGCAGACCCAGATCGTTCCACCGATGGCTCCTCCGCTGCAGAAGGCCAAGCTGGAGATTGAGCCCACCGTGGTCGTTCAGCCTGACCTGAAGATGGCCAACAACACGTTGCCGGACATGGGAGCGCCGAACTCGAACCTCAAGGGCTTTTCTATGGGCAACGGGAACGGCTCGGGCATCGGTTCCGGCAACGGCAATGGCATTGGTCCTGGATCTGGCGGCAATACGGGCGGCGGCCCCATGCACATCGGCGGGTCGGTACGTCCGCCATCGGTGCTGTACTCCGTTGAACCGGAATTCTCAGAGGAAGCGCGCAAGGCCAAGTTCTCGGGCAACGTGCAGGTCTACCTCTGGGTAGACGAGCAGGGTATGCCTTCCCATGTACGCGTGGTCCGTGGAGTAGGCATGGGACTGGATGAGAAGGCTGTCGAGGCCGTTCGCCAGTACAAGTTCAAGCCCGCCCTGCAGAACGGCAAACCGGTCAAGGTCGATCTCTACATCGACGTCAACTTCCAGATTTTCTAAAGACACGTCAGCCGCAAGCAAGAGCCCGCCGGGAGTGGCGGGCTTTTGTGTTTCCATGCGGGTTCTTTAGATGGCCATAGCTGGTGCTGCTTCAGCGAAGGTCATGTTTTCGGCGGGGCTGCCGGTCTGTTCCTTCCAACTCAGAAAGAGCCTTCCATAGCTGGCCGTGGTGGAGAGCTCGGCGGCGACGCCCAGGCGTTCCAGAACGGCGTCGATCCACTCCGGGTCGCCTTCCAGCTCAGCCCAGACTCCGATGGGTGTTTCGTCCAGGACGAGGTGCCCGTCGGTCATGGTGGAAACCCATTCGGTGCGAAATTTCTCGTAAGAAAAAACGGGAAAGCAGCCTAATTGGGCGAAGATTTCCACAAGAGCCGAACAGTCCTCGACCTCGGTCTCGGTTTCGATCCGTGTCTTGTATCGCGAAGTCGGGTCGCAATTGTCGGGCTGGCGTTTGTGCGTCAGCACGCACCGGCTGCCGTAATTCCTGAGCCGAAGGATCTGGCCGCGGCCACGGAGACTGCGTTCCGGCGTGTCGTAGAGCGTGTTTTGCTCAAAAGTGCGATCCGTCTTGAGTCGGAAACCGAGGCCCTCTACCTTGCGGCGAAAGGTCTCCGGATCGTTGACGGGAATCTTGAGTTCGATCTCGGCGGCCTGCATGGCAGCAAGTATACGTCTGCGAGCGGACGCTGCGGGGTGATCTCAATCACCTGCGCCGCCGGCGGGGTCCTGGACCGTTCCGAAGGAGGAATTACCATACGTGTGTGCCCGAAACTCTCCGCCTTGATCCGCAGCGTGCTGGCGACCTCGACCGCGCGGCGGCGCTTTTGCGCGGTGGCGGTACAGTGGCCTTTCCTACCGAGACCGTTTACGGTCTGGGCGCCAACGCCCTCAACGCTTCTGCTGTGGCCAAAATTTTCGAGGCCAAAGAGCGCCCCGCCTGGGACCCGCTTATCGTCCACATCGCCAGCGCGGAGGAACTGCCGGATATTACGGCCATCGATACGCCGTTGCGCGCCGTGGTCTACCGGCTCGCGGAGGAGTTCTGGCCCGGACCACTGACCTTGTTGCTTCCGCGAACATCCGTCATTCCGAAGATCGTTACGGCAGGAAGGCCGCTGGTGGGGGTGCGTGTTCCCGGCCATCCGGTGGCCCTGGAACTGATCCGTCGGGCAAGGGTGCCCATCGCTGCTCCAAGTGCCAATCGTTTCGGACACACCAGCCCCACGAGCATGTCCCATGTGCTGGCCGACCTGGACGGCCGCATCGATGCCGTGCTCGATGCCGGACCAAGTTTTGTGGGAGTGGAGTCGACGGTGCTCGACCCTGCCAACATGGTGATCTATCGCCCGGGCGCGGTCACGCAGGCGGAGATTGAACGGCTGTGTGGTGCAGTGGTGACCATCTACACGCCGCCGCGCGAGTTGGGGAAAGATATGGCCATGCCCTCTCCCGGTGTGGGGATTCGCCACTATGCGCCGCGCGCCAAGGTGGTGCTGACACAGGGTTCGCGGCAGGCGCTGCTGCACGGGCTCGAAAGCGCCGTTGGGGAAAAGACGGGCGTCATGCTGCCGGAGGGTTGGGAGATCCACGCGCTTGACCCGAAGCCGGAGGTTTACGTCTGGGGAAGGTGGGACCGGCAGGAGCAGCTGGCCGCCCGCCTGTTCGCCGGTTTGCGCGAGCTGGATGAACGCGGCGTCGACCGCATCCTGTGCCCTCTCCCGCCGGGTGGCGGGCTGGGGCAGGCCATTCGCGACCGCCTGGATAAGGCCGCCCGCGACGCCTGATCTATTTCATGACGCCGTTCTGGGGCTGTGCTTCACTGGCCTTGAAGAGATACTTGATCCCCGCCTTGTAGACCATCACGCGCTGCCTGCCAACGCGCAGTTTGACCACACACTTGTCGTACCACTCAATGACGCCGCGCAGCTCTTCGCCATCGTCCATCACAACCATCATTTCGGTCTGCATCTGGATTTGCTTTTGAAAATAAAACGCTTCGGCATGGGAGCTCTCGGCCACGGTTTGCGGCTCGGCCATGGCGTGGGTCAGAGGGTCCTCGGCATGCAGGGCATGTTCGTTGCCGCGCCGGCGCTCGGGCAGGGGAAGGTGCGGACGAATGAGTTTGCGTGTGCCGTTGAATGCGGCCGCGTCCTGGCGGTCTTTTTGCGTGCTATCGGCCAAACTGTTTCCTCACTGGAAAAAAGGTGGGTGCGAAGAGTAAATCGTGGCGTGTTCTGATTTTTGATGCAGAGACGGGTGTGGGAGGTTCCCAGGTTTCCCCACGACTGCAGTCAGGCCCGTGACTTCTGTACTACGCTCAGCGCCTTCCGGCGGATTCCAGGCCCGAAGCGAAGGCGTCCAGCGAGAGGCCGCGCAGCAGGTTGCGGCGCATCCCGGTCTGTACTTGATCGAGCCCGCGTACCGCGCGTTCAATCCATGCAAAATCGAAACTGTCTGCCAATGCGCTCAACTCCGGCAGAATGTCCACATTGCGCGCCCGGTCGCCGGAACCGGACTGCAGCAGCAGCAGATCTTCGAGGACGCTTCCCATTGAGCGTAACAGGGCCGTGGTTTTTACCTGGCCCTCTGCTCCCGCACGATAGGTTTCGGTCATCTTGAATAAGCTGGTGTGATCGTTGGCCTGTGCGGCGTTGCGCAGCAGCACCATGGCATCCGTCCGCGAGGCGAGCGACTCGGCGAGATCGAATCCTAGGGCGCGCCCGGCTGCGCCTTCTGACAGCCGTGCTGTCAAAGCACGCTGCGCTTTTGACCACTCCGGGCGAACCCGAGCCAGAAGTTCTTCAATTTCCTCGGCGGGAAGAGCGCCCAACCGTGCCACGCCACATCGTGAGCGAATCGTCGGAAGCAGCTCCCCGGTATTCTCGGCGAGGAGAATCAGATGTGCATAATCGGGCGGCTCTTCCAGTAGCTTCAGAAGGGAATTAGCCGCCTCCTTCATGAACGAAGCCGCCGTGACAATGAAGACCATGCGCGGCGCTTCAGCGGGACGACGCTGGGCGCGCTGGATCATCGTGCGCACCTGCCCTAGCTTGATGAGCAGTTGCGGTGGGTCGGGTGGGACGATGAGCACGTCAGGATGTGTTTGCACGAGCACGCGCGTGTCTTTCTTGTCGGTCTCGCGCATCTCTTCGCGGGCAGCGACCGCCTCGTCGATCTTCGTCTGGAGCTCACTGGACTCCGCGATGCGCGTACAGTTTGAGCACTTGCCGCAGAACCTGGCCAACTCGCGTCCGTCGATTAGTTCCCGCGGCTGCAGCTCGCACTCGAGCGCCATGGTCAGCAGCAGAGCCAGGGTATATTTGCCTGCGCCCCGAGGCCCGGCGATGATCAAGGAGTGGGGCAAGCGTCCCTGCGCAATCGCCGCGCACAGGTGGTCCACCGTCACGGTATTACCCAGAAAGTCTGCGAAGCTGGCGGGGAGCGGCATCATTTACAGCCTACCCTAAGGCTCCCCAGCCTGGGCGGCAGGGTTAGCCTTCAGACTAGGTTGAGACGGGCTGCTCGTAAACCTCAAACTGATTTTTCCCACGCTTCTTGGCGAGATACATCGCCGTGTCCGCATGAGCCAGCAGGTCATCCGGTGACTGTTGCGACGCCGTCGCGACGATACCCACACTGCACGTAATCACAAGCGCGTTGGGCAGCGCTGCTATGGGCGCCTGTAAAGCCAAAACCACCTTGTCGGCAATCTTTCTCAGGTCGGCGACGCTCGTCACGTTGGCGCACACGATGACGAACTCATCGCCGCCAAGGCGGATGACGGAATCCATCGCTCTGACAACGCCGGACAATCGCCGCGCCACCTCTCGCAACGCGCCATCACCCGCCGCGTGGCCCAGTGTGTCGTTGATCGTCTTGAAGTTGTCGAGGTCAATAAGAAAAACGCCGGTAAATTTCTTGCTTCTCATGGACAGCGCGCAGGCCTGTTGAATGCGGTCGTCCAGAAGGGTGCGGTTGGGTATTCACGACGATCGTTACCACCACACGCCGGTTTTGAGCCTGCGCCATGCGCGTGTGTTCGGTTGCAATCTCGTTTGAGGTACCCATCGCCGCAGGCGCCAGAATGCGCGTCAGCGGAACAACGCCGGTCTGCTGAATGATCGACAGAACCGCTTCCGCACGCTCGCTGCTCAGCTTCTGGTTCAAAGCCGCCGAGCCGCTCTTGGAAGCGTAGCCCTGCACTTCAATCATGTATCCCGGTGTATCGGCAGCCGCCTTCACGAACTCCTCAAGCTGGTCTTTGTCCTTCCTGGTGACGGTCGACCGGCCATTGGCAAAGTTGACCGTGATGCTGCTCTTGGTTTCGTACTGGTCCAGGGTTCCGAAGCGCTGATTCGCTTTACCGATGGCTTGAGAATTCCCGGCCGTAGCTTCGTTCGTGGCTGCCAGTCCCTGCTTGGTCGCGTCGATATCCTGCGAGTTCTTTGCAATCAGTTCGCCGCTTGCGTCAATGTCCTTGCGCGCACTACGCAGCTCGTCCTTCGTGCCCGCAACCTCTTCGTTCAGAGGATTGAGTCCCGCATCAATCTGCCTCGCCGTTGCCATCGCAGTGCGCGAGAACATAACCTTCTTCGCCATCAACTGGTGGTCCGGGTTGTACGATCCCTCAATCTTTACCGCAAGCCCCGGGACTAACGATGCAATGCCAAGATCTTTCCTGCCCAGACCAAGGAAGCCTCCCTTTTCAGTCGCCTTCGTTTCATCCGAGAGCAGCACCGTTACCCTGGGGCTGTCCGCTGTTTTCACTGACATGGAAGGACCACTTCTTCCCGTTACCAGGCCCTCGACGGTAGCTTGCTGGGCTAAAGCAGTAAGTCCCGCGGACGTGAATACCGCCAGTGACATTGCCAGGCCAGATGTAGTTTTAAGCCAACGCTGATTGTGCATGCGATTACTCCCTTTTCTTGAATTGACCGGTGAGCAGTTTCGAGGTCCGGTCTATCGCGACGGTTCTTGTACCTGTCCACGCACGCCCAATGCGCGCACAGCAGGAACAGTAGAGTTGGACGCCAGAAAGTTGCAATGAGTGGTCGATAGCGGCGGATTCCACTTGGTTCACTTTCGCAGCCTTTTCCTTTGTTGCACTTCGCGCCGCGCTCAAATTCACCGAAAAAAGTAATCCACAGCCCTTGCGCTCCTAGTGCGGCCGCGTGACCCCCTCCTCAACGCCATTTGTCTTGATCTAGAATGGGGCACCTGCCAGCCGAATCTCTAAAACATCGGCGGGCGATGCGGTAACAAAGGAGAGTTGACGATGTGCGATGAACATATCCACCAGGGCCTCACCCACGACCCCACCATGACCCGCCGCAGCTTCGGTGTATCCGCCGCTGCCGCCGTCGCCCTCGCTGCCGCCCCTTCCTTCGCCCGCGCCGACACCAAGGTCGTCGAGCGCGATGTCGACATCAAGACCGCCGACGGCACAGCCGACGCCGCCCTCTTTTATCCCGAAGGCAAAGGCCCCTGGCCCGCCGTTCTTCTCTGGACCGACATCCTCGGCCTCCGCCCCGTTTTCCGCGACATGGGCCGCGACCTCGCCTCCCAGGGCTACGTCGTCCTCATCCCCAACCCCTTCTACCGCGTCCAGCGCGCTCCCGTCGTCAGCGGCAGCTTCGACTTCAACAAGCCCGAAGACCGCAACAAGGTCATGCCCATGGCCGGCACCATCACCCAGGCCAACAGCATGGCAGACTCCGTCACCTATATCGCCTATCTCGACACGCTGCCCCAGACCAACAAGAAGAAGAAAGCCGGCGTGCAGGGATACTGCATGGGCGGCCCGCTCACCTTCCGTACAGCGGCAGCGGTACCCAACCGCATCGGCGCAGCAGCCACCTTCCACGGCGGCGGCCTCGTGACCGACAAGCCCGACAGCCCCCACCTCCTCATCCCCAAAATGAAGTGCGAAGCCTACTGCGCCGTCGCCGCCAACGACGACCAGAGGGAGCCCGAATCCAAGAACGTCCTCAAGAACACCTTCGCCGACAACCACCTCAAGGCCCGCGTCGAAGTCTACGAAGGCGCCCAGCACGGCTGGTCGGTGAAGGGAAGCGCCGTGTACAACCAGGCATCCGCCGAACGCGGCTGGACCAACCTGACCGACCTCTACAAACGCGACCTCGCCTAGCGATCAGCAAGCACCTGGGTGGCCCATCCTTTCCGGATGGGCCACTTCAACTCTCCGCGCCAGGGCACCGCGTGTGCAATCTCTTGGGCTACGTGCTAGTTAAAGCTGATGGTCACGGTGACGGCGAGCGATTGACCCGATGCGACGGTAAGGTCGGGGATGGTCGCAGCCGTGAAGTTGAAAATTCCGACATAAGCTCCGCCAGCGCCCGGGATCGGTCCTGACGTTGTTGCCTGGCAGGTGGCAGCACTGACTACGTTGGGCGGTGCGGTCGTCGGGCAGGTTCCAAGATTCGTGGACACGGTCGTAATCGTCACCGCAGCAGCCGGAGTGTAGGTACTCTGCAGAACGACCGAGTACCCACCCGGTCCAAGCGCCTCGGTGAGTGTGGGTGAACAGTCGCCGTGGAAATTGGCAAAAACCTGCGGGCAGGTCTGGCCGCTGAGATACAGCAGCGCTGTCTTGCCCGTGCCTGCCAGAACCACGTCGAAGGTTTGTGGCGAAAAGGTGCCAAGGAGCAGACCGGCTATTACGGAGCCTCCCTGCTGCGGCACCAGGGCATTTTCAAAGTCGCGATGCTCTGCGATGCTGCCGTCACGATTCACTACGTTCATGATCCAGTGTCCGTGGATGGTGATGCCCTCAGAGCCCGGTTTCCGAGGCGTCGAAGGCGTATCCCCCACAAAAGGCACGGCGGCAGGAGGATTCAGCGGGAGAGTCTGTGCGGGTGCAACCTGTTGGCCCCCTGCGGACAAAGTGAGCGGTGCGAGGAAAAGGCTTATCAGCCCGGCCTGGATCACTCGGTTCAAGCTGCCTGCGTTCTTGATTGTGGTTTGCTTCATCTTGTCTCCCTGTTCTGCGTTTAGTCGCTGCTGGGTAATCGCTTCGCGGCGACTTCCGGAAGAAGAAGGAAGGAATTAAATTTTTCGCTTGCACTCGGTACGCGGGGTTCTCGCCGCCACCAGATTCTGGTGGGGCGCTCAGTGTGCCACGTGGACAGATGCCGTCTTGTCCTGCCCACTTAACCCCTCATAAGCCGCCCCCAGCAACGTGGCCGCGTCATTGTCCTCGCCGAGCTCCCAGATCATCACCCCACCCAGCCCCTCATCTACCGCATACCTGGCCTTAGTCTTCACCGACAACGCATCGTCATAAGTCCAGAACGCATCCCCATCGAACAGCCACGGTGCCTGCGAAGCCTCATCCCGATAGACCTTCGACCTCGCAATCTTCGTCTCGATCTCCCGATAAGAACGATCGCCGCGCATCGGTTCGCCCTCCTGAAAGAGTCCGTTGTTTTCCTCCGGAACCATCCGCCAGCCGTAGCCATAGAACGGCACCCCCACCAGCAGCTTGCCCGCCGGCACACCCGCCGCCCGATAAGCCTCGACCGACCGCGCCACCGTCCCCGTCCCCACATCGCCCTTGAGCGCGGAAACAAATCCCGTGTGATCCACCCACGGCCCCGCAAAGTCATACGTCATCAGACCCATCTCATCGACCAGCCCCGCCACCTCCGCCACGTTGGCGCCACCCATCATGCGCGGATTAGGCGCCACCGCCACATTCAGCAGCATCCCCGGCCTTACCCCATCCATCTGCTTCCGAAACTCCCGCAACAGATTCAGATAGTTCGCCGCATCCTCACCATGCGGATACTCCCAGTCAATATCGATCCCATCAAACAGCCTCCCCACCGACACCCCCGGCGCAATCTCTCCCTTCACCCACAAATCCACGCAACTGGCCACAAACCCCGCCCGCACCTCCGGCTGCGCATTCGCCGCAAAGTCGCCCGCCCGCCCCTCCAGCGACAGCACCACCTTCAGCCGCGGATACCGCCGCTTCAACTTCATCAGCTGGTTGAAGCCACCCTTGACTGCCTGCCCCGCAGCATCGCCCACGCCATCCACACTCTGCGCCGCGCTATACGCATAGTTCACGTCCGCGTTGGCATCCGCCACCGAGCACCTGCCACCGGTAACAAACCCCTGCGCATAGTTAATCTGATCCAGCATCCCGGCCTTGTCCGCCAGGTTCTTCACCAGGTACTGCGGCTCGCCGTACAAACCCCACTGCGGGAAATACCCCGTCAGCAACTGCTTCCGCTGCTGCCCATGTACCTGCCCTACCGCGGCCAACACCATCAGCCCCACCAGCCACCACCGCAGAAAAGACCTCATCCCCATCAGACGCATGCCGTCATCTCACCGTCGCTCCTCAACCCGCATCATCATCGGAAACTTCGGACGCAGCGTAATCTTCGCCTGCGCCTCCACCGGGTAAGTCGGCACAAAATTAAACCGCCACCGCTTGGCGATCGTAGCCAGCGCCAGCACCCCTTCCATCCAGGCAAAGCTCTCGCCGATACACTGCCTCCTCCCCCCGCCGAAAGGGAAGTACACAAACCGCGGCCGCCCCGCCTTCGCCTCGTCGGTAAACCGCTCCGGCCGAAACACCTCCGGCTCATCCCAGAACTTCGCCGACCGGTGCATGATGTACTGGCTAAAGAAAAAGTGCGCATCCGGCGGTATCCGATACCCCCCCAACTCCACCACCTTCGTCGACTGCCGCCCCATCGCCCACGCCGGCGGATACAGCCGCATCGACTCCGAAAACACCATCTCCGTATACTTCAGCCGCGCGTAATCCTCCAGCACCGCCTCCCGCCCGCCCAGCACCTCATCCACCTCCGCCGCCATCCGCTCCGCCGCCTCCGGATTCTGACTCAGCAGGTACCACGTCCACGTCAGCGCGTTGGCGACCGTCTCATACCCCGCCAGAAAAATCGTCAGTGCCTCATCGCGCACCTGCACATCGTCCATTCCGCCACCAGCGCCACCCTCGCCTTCATCGCGAGAAGCAATCAGCATCGACAGGAAATCGCTCCGGCCCTCCAGCTCCGCCTGTCCCAACGCATGCCGCTCGGCGATCATCCGAGCCACAATTGCATCCAGCCGCTTGCGCGAACGCCGGAACTTCATCACCCCCGGGATCGGCCAATGCAGCACCGACTCCAGCTTCGGAAACACCACCAGAAAGTTATAAAGCCCCATAATCGTATTCACTTCGTCAGCGATCGACAGGATCTCCGGCGTCACCTCCGTATCGAACAGCGTCCGCGCAATAATCCGCAGGCTCAGCTTCATCATGGCGTCAGCCATGTCGACCGTCTGCTCCGCCGCCCACCCATCGCGCACCTCGGCGGCGTTCGAGACAATCTCCCCCGCATACCCCGCAATCCGTTGCCGATGAAACGCCGGCGCCGCAATCCGCCGCTGCCGCAAGTGGATCGGATCGTCGGAAGTGATGAGGCCCTCGCCGAGCAGGATCTTCATCCGCCGCAGCGTCCGTTCCTTCACAAACGACGTCGGCTGGTTCACCAGGATCTCGTTGATCAGAACCGGATCGCTGACAAAAATAATCAGCGTCCCCAGGAACCGGTACTGCGCAATCGGCCCAAAGGTTTTATGCAGATGCTCAAACAGCGGAATCGGCTTCCCGAAATTCACCCACCGCTTCCGCAGATAACTCCCCAGCGGCCGTCGCAACCCCGCGGGCAGGCGATACTCACCTTCATCATGAGCCGGAACGTAATCGGGTGAATCCAGTCCAGCTTCGTCGTAAGGTGTGCTCATGGTGTCATGGCTAAGATGCGCTCGCGCACGATTCGGACCACTATTTTGTGAATAACCCCAATCCCTGCTTCATCGGCGATGGCCACCACGCGCTGCGGTTCACGCGCCGCAATGGCCTGGTACTGCGCATAAACGCGCTCGTAGAACGCATCGCCTTCGCGTTCGAAGCGGTTTTCATTCACGCCCTGGGTCGCCTGCTGGCGGTCATTGCGATGCCGCGCGCGCAACAGGCTTCCGGCAAGCGGCGGCAAGAGAAGCACCGTAAGGTCCGGTTGGAAACCGTTGCAGACAGCCTGGTGCATCGCCAGGATCCGCTCGCTGCCGAGCCCGCGGCCAGCGCCCTGGTAGGCCTCGGAAGAGTCCGTGTAGCGGTCACAGAGCACCACCGACCCCGCAGCCAGCGCCGGTTGAATCACCTGCCCCAACGACTGCGCACGGTCGGCGAACATCAGCGCCATCTCGGCCTCCGGCGCAATGCCTCCCAACTCCGTTTCGCTGCGCGAGTCCAGTAACACCGCCCGTATTCGGTCACCCAGCGCCGTCCCACCCGGCTGCCGCAGACTCACCACCGTCCGCCCCTCGGCCGTCAGTGCCGCCTCCAGCCGCCGCAGCTGCGTGGTCTTGCCCGATCCGTCGAGCCCCTCGAACGTGATGAAAAAGCCGCGTCGCACAAACCGCAGTCTACCTTACGTCGCTTTGTGAGCTAACCCCAATCCAGCGTACGGGTCGAACCGAAACGGGACGTTCCTCGCAAGCGTACGCCCTGCGTCGATAGAGGCATCAACGCCCGCATCGGAGAGCACTGCCGATTTGGCGAACCAGGGAGGCTCAAATGGAATCGTTATCGCTACTGTTGCTCGGCGTCGCCTTTATCTCCGCTGCCGCACTCACCGTTTTCTGCATCGACACGCCCTGGGAAACCAACGACGGCAAAGCCCACAGCCAGGCTACTGCCGCCCCTTATCCAGGTTGAAATCGGCGTCCGCAGGTCGAATCGTCACCACCAGCCGGCCTTCATCACCCTCATTGAGCGACGGCCCCGGCACACTGTGCTCATGCTGCCCGGCATCCGTCCACAACACCTTGGTCGGCCCATTCCCCAGCACCTTGAACCGGTAGTGATACTCCGCCCCCATCGCCAGCGCCTCTTTCCCAAAACTCGCGCTGGGATAGTCGACCTCCAGCAGAGAAATCGGTCCCCCGCTGGCATTGCGAACCGTCGTTTCGATATAAGCCGAGTGGCACCCACCGGCCCCCATCATCACCGCAACCGCCAGGGCAACCCAAGCCCCACGCCGCGCCCGCAATAACCTGCTGCTCATCCGTCCAGCCTAACAGGGCAGCGCTACTTCTCCATCCCCCGCAGCTTCCGCAGCAGCTCCGGCACCCTCTTCAACGCCGTCACCATCCGCAGCCACTCCCGGTTATCCATCGCGGGATAGCCGCTCACCACCGCCCCCGGCGCCACGTCGCTGGGAATCCCCGTCTGTGCCGTGGCGATAGCACCGTCGCCGACCGTCAGATGTCCGGCTACGCCCACCTGCCCCGCAAGGATGACATTGTTCCCGATGGTCGTTGACCCGGCCAGGCCTACCTGCGCACACAGCAGCGTATTTTCGCCCACGGTCGACCCATGCCCCACCTGGACCAGGTTGTCGATCTTCGCCCCGGCGGAGATCCGCGTCTCGCCGATGGAGGCCCGATCGATGCACGCGTTCGCCTGCACTTCGACGGCGTCTTCCAGAACCGCCGGTCCGGATTGCACAATCTTCACCCAGCGCCCTCCCGGGCCCTTGGCGAAGCCGAACCCGTCCGCGCCGACAATGGCGCCATTCTGCAGTACGACATCATCACCGAGTCGGCAATGCTCGCGCACAACGGCATGGGCGTGAGCGAAGAACCGGTCTCCCACGGTCACTCCGGGATAGACGACCACATGGGGCAGTAGAACCGCGCCATCTCCGATGACAACATCCTCTGAAATAACAACATAGGGACTGATGTGAATGTCTTTGCCGAGCTTCGCGCTCGCCGCGACTACCGCCGACGGATGGATGCCCGGCGCATAGACCGGAGGCTGATAGAAGCATTCAATAGCCCGCGCAAAGGCCAGGTACGGATTGGCCACACGCAGTGTCGGCACCGTCGTCTCGCCAAATCCCGGCTCGACGATGACCGCAGCGGCCCCCGTTGTCCGCGCCAGCGCCGCATACTTCGGGTTGGCGACAAAAGTCACCTCACCGGGCCCGGCCTCTTCAATCCCCGCCACACCCGTCACTTCGGTGCCACCATCGCCGCCAGTCAGGGTAGCGCCCAACCGATCCGCCAGTTCGCTCAGTTTCATGCTCGCGATTGTCTCATTGACGCCTCAGGTTTAGCCGAAGAGCCCCGGCTGCGGATCCCGCGTGGGGGCCGGAGTCCTGCGGGGCTGGATCACGCCGAGAATCTCCAGGCCGCTCAAGGCGGCTCGCGGAACGTAGACGCGTTGCGTGTTGGAGCGGGCGTCAGGTGGGGTCACCATCACACCCCTGTCTGTCGCCAGCCACTCCAACAGGCTGATGTCAGCCGCAGCCAGCCCCTCCAGCAGGTCGCCGTCTCGAAACATCATGCGCAGCCAGAGGCCCTCGCTCCTTGGCCGCGCGGGATAGCGCTTCCGACCCAGCCGTTCCGGGTCTTCCGGGTCGCCGGAATTAAAATCCCACACATAAGCAATCAG
Source organism: uncultured Acidobacteriota bacterium (assembly GCA_903873705.1). GTDB lineage: Bacteria > Acidobacteriota > Terriglobia > Terriglobales > Acidobacteriaceae > Granulicella. The sequence continues at coordinate 31,974 of CAIQPK010000050.1, read as the reverse complement.
CTTTATCTCACTGATAGCAAGATGGATCGAACGTCCGCCACTATCCATCAGCGGTACCACGTCACCTTCTACAAAACCTGAAACAGGAAGATAGCCGGTGATCGGAGCGCCGTCGAAGAGCCGTACCACCACCTTTTTCTGTGCTCCTGCCATAGGACCGCTCGCCGGTCGGATTGTCGCATGGCAAACGCGAATCGCCACGTAAATAGTGCAAAATGTCACCCAAACGCCACCCCATGATGTACAATCGGGTGTTGGCAAGAGCACCTAGCGCTAGCTAAGTGACAGATTCTTAGGCATTTAGCGGACACCACCAAGCGTCCACAATGGACGCCACCCCCAGGAGGGGGCGACGATTACCTCATGGCAGATTACATTTACCTGCTCCAGACCAGACTCACTCCGGCCCAGCAAAAAGCGCTGGCCACCGTCCGCGATGTTGCCCGTTCGCGCGGTCTTACCGTTTTCCTGGTAGGCGGCGCCGTCCGCGATCTCACCAGCGGGGCACCCATTCGCGACCTTGATGTTGTTGTTCAGGGGTCTGCGCCTAAGTTGAAGAAAGAATTGGAGCACGCGGGCGGGTTGCTGGTCGGCGAATCAGACACCTTCCAGTCATTATTTTTTCATTTTCCGGGCGGCGTTCGCATTGAAGTCGCCAGTGCTGTTTCGTTGACTTTCCCCAAGCCGGGTAAGCCGGTCTCCAAGCCGGCCACGATTCTGGATGATCTTCACCACCGCGATTTCACTGCCAATGCTATGGCCATCTCCCTCAACCAGGGCTCCTACGGCCTGCTGATGGACCCCCTCAACGGTGTAGCCGACATTGAAAACCGCGAACTCCGCCTGGTCTCGAACTACGGCTTTATCGAAGATCCCTCCCGCATGATCCGCGCCGAGCGCTTCGGCGCCCGGCTCGGCTGGCACATGGAACAGCGCACTCGGCAGCGCTATGACAACGGCAAGGCGGAAAACTACATCGCCGCCATGAACGAAGCCCAGCGAGCGTACGAGACCGAGGAAATCATCCGCGAGGAGGACCCGCTGCGCGTCCTGCGCCGCCTGGAGTCCGAAGGCTGGATGAAGTTCCTGTTCCCGGCATGGAGTGCAGCCAAGGCCAACGATCCCGAACTCAACCGTCTGCGCGATACCGTTGGGCAGTTGAACGCGATGGGTATCTTCCCGGATCCGTCCGTAGCCTATTTCCCTCTGCTGACCGCCAAGATGCCGCCCAAGGAAGTTGCCGCGCTGAAGAAGGGCTTTGCGCGTCCGGGCTTTGCCAAACAGATCGATTCGCTGGAGGCCGAAGCGAAGGCCTTCGGTACCCAATTCTCCGCAAAAGAATTTGCTGCACCCTCTGCGGCCTGGAAGCTGCTGGGTTCCGCAGTCCCGGAGAGCGTCCTCTGGCTCGCGCACAGCACCAAAAGCGCGCCGGTGCAGGCACGCTTCAAGGCTTTCTTTACCGACTGGCCGCAAGCTCGTCAGCGCATTCCGTATACGTTGATGCAGGAGATGCGTATTACCCCTGACCTGCCGGGTTACGAGGCGCTGGTCGAGCAGATCTTCTTCGCCATCATGGACGGCAAGCTCGACACCCCCGAAGCGGCCCGCGCCTTCCTCGAGCCCTTCTCCCCTCCCGCTCCCCCACCACCGGTCAACATGCGCCGCCGCGCGGTCAAGAAGGAAGCCAAGGTGCCCAAGTCGCGGGCCAAGAAGGCCGCGGCCGTCGCCGCTGAAGCTGAGGGGGATGTAGACCTCGCCGCCGCCGCCGTAGCGCCTGCAGCCGAGGCTCCCGCGCCCGTCAAGGTGCCTCCTGCTCCCAAGCCGGAGAAGCCAGCAAAGGCACCGGTGAAGCCCGCGGCACCGCTCAAGACCGCTCCCGCAAAAGTGGCCGCAGCTGCAAAAGCCCCGGCTAAGGCTGCTCCGGCCAAAGCTGCCCCGCCAGCCAAAGCCGCGAAGAAGCCAGCTTCCCCGGCCAAAACTCCGGCGAAGAAGGCCGCCAAGCCGGCCGCAAAGTCAGCGGCTAAGCCCGCTGCAAAGAAGGCTCCCGCGAAGGTCGTCAAAGCACCGGCCAAAAAAACCGCCAAGCCCGCCCCAAAACCCGTCGCTAAAAAGGCTTCCGCAAAGAAAGCGCCCGCAAAGATAGTCGCAAAGAAGCCCGCACCCCAAAAAGCATCCCCGGCAAAGAAGCCCGCTCCGGCCAAAAAGGCCAAGCCCGCATCGAAGCCCAAGGGCCGCCGCTAACCAGCAAGGCCGGATGCGTGCTGCTTATTCCCGGACGCGCTTCTTGACCTCAATGGTCAGCCGCTTTATCTTCTGGTTCAGCGTCGACAGCGGAATCCGGAAATACTCGGCCGCCTCCGTCTGGTTCCAATTGCACCGCTCCAGCCGGTCCGCGATAATCCGCCGCTCAATCTCTTCCATCACATCGAACAGCGACGCATCGGGCTTCTGCTCCAGCAGGTCGGTCGAGTAGGTGTTGCCTCGCAGCTGCCCCGGCAGCAGGTCAGGCGTAATCGCCTCACCGGTCGAGAGCACCACGCCACGCTCGATCGCATTCTCGAGTTCCCGCACATTTCCCGGCCACTCGTAATCCATCATCAGGCGGAGCGTTTCTGCCGCGAGCAGGCGTGGAGAAAAGCCGTTTTCTTCTGCGTAAACCTTCAGGAAGTGGGCAGCAAGCAGCGGAATATCCTGCTTCCGATTCCGCAGCGGCGGCAGGTCGAGCGAGATCACGTTCAGGCGATAGAAGAGGTCCTCGCGGAAGCGGCCTTCCTTGACCGCCTGTTGCAGATTCACATTGGTCGCGGCTACGATCCGCACATCCACCTGGATCTCGCTGTTGCCTCCCAGGTGCATGAACCGCCGGTCCTGCAGCACGCGCAGAATTTTGGCCTGCATATCCATGCCCATGGTGCCAATTTCGTCCAGAAAAAGCGTCCCGCCGTCCGCCACCTCAAACAAACCCTTTTTGGCCGCCACCGCTGACGTAAACGCGCCGCGCTCGTGCCCGAACAGTGTCGACTCCAGCAGGTCGGATGGCACGGCCCCGGTGTTGACCGGGATGAACGCCTTGTCGCGCCGCGGAGAATTCGCGTGGATGGCCTTGGCTATCAGCTCTTTGCCGGTCCCGCTTTCGCCCTGTATGAGCACCGTCGAGCGGCTCGGCGCGACCTGCGACACAAGGTCGAAGAGCCGCAGCATGGCGTCGCTCTTCCCGACGATGTTGTCAAACGAGTAGCGGCGTTTCAGGGCGCGCTTCAGGTGGACGACTTCCTGCTCGGCCTGCGAGCGGCCGATCGCGGCCCGGATGTCGGCCAGCAGCTTCTCATTGTCCCAGGGCTTCTGCACGAAGTTCGCAGCGCCGGCGTGGATGGCGTCGACGACGTTGCCCACGGTGCCGTAGGCGGTAATCATGATGATCGGCAGGTCGGGTGAAAGCGATTTGATGCGCGGCAGCAGGTCAATGCCGCTTTCGCCGGGCAGCGCCAGGTCCAGCAGCAGCAGGTCGTACGCGTGGCGCGTCAGCATATCGAGACCGCTCCGGCCTTCCGGCGCCATCTCGACGGTGAATCCTTCCAGCGTCAGCAGGGTTTCGAGCGAGTCGCGAATACCCGCTTCATCGTCGATGATCAGAATATTGCCGGACGTGACGCGCGGTGTAACTTCGTCCACGCTCAGCGTTGCGGTTTCAGACATGCACGGCCTTTCGATCGGTTACAGCTTCCGCTGACGGCGCGGGTTGCGGCTCTCGTGGAGCAGACTGCGCATCCGGAGCGGGAAATTCGAGTCGGAACGTCGTGCCTTCGCCGACCGCACTCTCAACGTGAATCTTGCCCGCGTGCTCCTGCATGATGCCGTAAGTGACGGAAAGCCCCAGGCCCGTGCCTTTGCGCTGACCCTCTTTGGGCGAACTCTTGGTGGTAAAGAACGGATCGTAGATGCGACGCAGCACTTCCGGCGGCATCCCGGACCCATCGTCCGATACACGTATTTCGACGATGCCCGAGCGCTGTTCGGTAGCAATGGCGATGCTTCCAAACCCCCGCTCCTGCATGGCGTCCTTCGCGTTCATGATCAGGTTCAGCACCACCTGCTGCAACTTGCCGAGATTGCCCTGGATCGTCGGCAGCGCGGCAAGCTCAAGCTGCACCTCGATGCGCCCGGAGCGCAGCTGATGTTCCAGCAGCGTGACGGTTTCGCGCAACATGGTGTTGATGTCCACGCGCGTAAACTCGGCACTTCCCGTCCGCGAGAAGTTCAGCAGGCCGTTCACGATCTCCGACGCTCGGAACGTCTGCTGCGTTATCTTTTCCAGCACCGGCGTCAGCTTGGCGTTGCGCTCGTCCATCTTGAGCTGCTTGGTCAGCATCTGTGTGTAGCTTGAGATGACGGCGAGCGGCGTATTCACTTCATGCGCGACGCCCGCGGCCAGCAATCCGATCGACGACAGCTTCTCAGCCTGCGTCAACTGCTGCTCAAGGTGGATGTGCTCGGTCAGATCGTCGACGATGACGATGCGGCCGACAGCCTGGAAGTCGCGGTTGAGCAGTGGCGCGATGGTGATGTTGGCGGTGCGGGCTTCGCCGGCCGGGGTGGTGAAGCGGAACTTGTAAATCGTGCTGACGCCCTGCTCGGCGCGCAGGTTGTGGAACTGGTCGACGAAGTCGGCCGAGAAGACCTCGGCCAGCGGACGGCGCAGCGCCTCAGCGCGAGGCAGTGCATACATCACTTCCATCTGCGCGTTCCAGCTCTCGATGCAGTCGTTCAGGTCGACCGCGAAGACCCCGATGTTGATCGACTCCACGATGTTTTCGTTGAAATCCTTGAGCCGCTCGAAGTCCGTGATCTGCTGCTGAAGACGGCGGTAGAGCTGGGCGTTTTGAATGGCGATGCCGATGTATCCGGCGAGCGATTCGAGCAGCTCCACGTCTTCGCTGGAGAGGAAGTCGCCGTCGTCCGTTCGCCCGAGGCCGATGACGGCGATGGTGCGCAGGCCGCCGCCCTCGTGGCGCGAGGCGCGGCAAGGCAGGTAGTAATTCAGGTCGAGCGTGGCAGCAGCTTCTCGCTGCCGTTGCGGCAGGCGAAGAACAGCCTGGGGAGAGTCAAAGAAGATGTGCGAGTCCGCGCCGCGGCGGTCGAAGTTGAGGAAGTCGAGGTCGAACTTGCCGCCCTGCGGGGCGCGATGGTTCAGGCCGTGAGAGGCCACCAGCGTGAAGTGCTGGTTCTCGTCAGCCTCATCGCTGTCGGCGAGGAAGACGGCGACGCGGGTGACCAGCAGGGTCTGTGGCAGGCGTTCCACGATGGACTGGACCAGGGTGCCGAGGTCGGTCTGTGCGTTCAGGCTGCGGCCAAACTCAACCAGCGTTTCGCGGTAGTCAAAGCGCTTCTGGTCGAAAACGCGATCCACGCGGCCCTGGATCATGCGTTTCAGCGGGTCGAAAAGCAGGCCGGTCACGATCACGGCCACGGTGAGGCCCCAGGCGCCGAGGCCGGCAAAGCGGGTGTGCACGAACTCCGCAGAAAGCGCGATGACGCAGAAGTAAAGGCCGACGAGCGCCGCCGTTGCCAGCGTGTAGGTTACGCCGCGCTTGAAGATGAGGTCGACGTCCATCAGGCGGTAGCGCACAATCGCCCAGCTGAAAGTCAGCGGCAGAAGGATCAGCGACAGGCCCGCGAAGCGCGTCAGCGTCATCGGAGCAGTGGCATCGCTCAGGAACGGGATCACGTAAAAGAGCGTGAAGGGTAGAACCGTCAGCAGCGTTCCGCGGGTCAGCCACTTGAGCTGTTGACGTTGCAGCGGATTCTGCTCGACACGATAGCGCAGCCAGAACACCACGGCTGCCACGATGTAAAAAATCGCCAGGTAGGCATAGTCAATCTGGTCAAGCCGGTGCTGGAGCTGGCCGGTCGAGCTCCACCGCTCTACGGAGAGGTAGCGAAACCAGATAAGGACCGCGCCCGGGATGTAGAGCAGTGGATAGAACAGCCTTCTACGCGGCAGAGCCTGGGCGTCGTCCGTAAAGCTGACGGCAAAGTGCAGGAATAGGGCGGGTTGCAAGGCTGTGGCGGCGTAATTACACCACAGGATGACGAGGTCCAGGCCGTCGAACAGGCCGCTGTACTTGAACGCGTACAGGACAAAGGAGACGAGGCAGAATACATAAAAATGGGTCGATTTCGGCGCGCCCCAGCGGCGGAAAAGGACATACAGACCAATCGCCAGGTAAACCAGCGCGATCAGCCGCAGGATCTGGTGCTCGGAACGGTCAACGGGCTCCAGGATCACCTGAATATCGAGGCTGGCTAACTGTCCGCTGGTGGTCTTACGCAGCAGGGTGTAGGTCGCTTTGGAGTAGACGCCGCTGGCCGAGATGACGCGCTGGGCGGAAGCTACCCGGGGTGTCGGCTGCTCGTTGATCGCGGTGAGCACATCGCCGGAGCGAATGCCAGCACGCTCGGCGGGGCTGCCTTTGGGAACGGAGTAGACCAGCAGGCCGCCCTGGGCCTCCGTCGTCCTGGCGCCGTCGGTGGCGGGAGTGTAGCTCGATTCCTGCGATAAATTCGCTGCGGCCAGCGCCATCGCGCCCAGCGTCACCACGGCGAGCAGGATAGCGAGCAGACGAGTTGGGTAGCCGCTCTTCAAGCAGGTGCCTCAGCGCAGAACCGTAAAACGGCAGTTACAAGGGCTAATTAGTGCACATCGAGTGCCAAACCATCAGGTGCACCGTTTACGGGGCTTTCTTTTGCGTATGTCCTTGTGAGATGCAGGAATTCATAGGCGTATACGAAATTATAGATTGCTATTTATGCGGAAATTACCGGCCAGGACGGTGATCGTCACAATTTCGCCCGCCTTGACCCCGCCTGCTGCGACGGCGAAACTCAGGGGATGCTGTCTAACCCATCGGCCATCCCGGTAGTGGCCTCCCCCGGCGAAGATGGGGGTGCCGGCGCGGGATTGCCGCCGCCAGCTCCGCCGCTGGTACGGCATCAGGTCGTCATCGATCGCGTACGGCTTTCTTACCTCGAAAGGCCGTCGGCTGCCGGGGAAGGGGCGAGCCCCATCCTCTTGCTCCACGGACTCATCGCCTCGGGCGAAACCTTCGCCGCACTGATCCGCGAACTCCCTCAGAACCGCCGCATCGTAGCCCTGGACCTTCCTGGCCGCGATGAACCCGGCCGTTCAACCCCTTCCGACCTCACCCTCAGCGGGCTTGCGCGGTTGGTGTGCGATTTTGCCGCTGCCATCGGCCTCGAAGACGTTATTCTGCTCGGCCACTCTCACGGCGGGGCCATTGCGCTACAAATTGCGGCGTCCCTCCCCGGCACCCTCTCCGGGCTCATCCTGATGTGTCCGGCCCACCCCTTCCTCTACCGCGAACGCCCGCTTATCGCTTTCTATAACTCCTGGGCAGGCAGTCTGGTCGCTCGTACCTTCCGCTTCTTCCCCACCCCTATGCAGGGCATAGGCTTCAGGCGTCTCCTGGGCGCGCGGGGACGACGCGCCGTCATCGATTTCCGCCCCTACCGCGCCAGCCTGGGACATCCGGAAACGGCGCGTAACACCCTCCGCCTCATCCGCACCTGGAACGACGACATGGAGGCTCTCCGCAAGCAGATGACCGCCAACCCAATTGCCGCACCCACGTTATTTCTATGGGGTGACAGTGATCCCGTCGTCCCGCTTTCGACAGCCGAAGAACTCCATCCGTGTCTGAAGCAGTGGCAACACTTCACCCTTCCCGGCATCGGCCACCTGCCCAATGACGAAGACCCGCAGGGATGCGGGAGCTTGATACGAACCTGGCTGATTTGGAAAGACACTGGACGGGTAGCGCCTCCCAAGCCCTATTGACAGAGGGTATAATCTAAAACTGAGAGCTGGAGCCCGGCCGAGCAGCCGGGCTCCTTTTTTGCGCAAAAATGCGCTCACCGGCCATACCCAGGGAAAGGTCTCCCGTACTTTCAACCCTTGGTCACCCCGATGAGGTGTTTGTTGACAAGACTTTACGCCGGAAGTCCAGGGGGAGTGGTGGGAGCCTCAGACCGGCGGCGCCAGCCCAAACGTATCGCCCACCCACTGCCGGACCGCCAGCTGCATCGGCTCCAGCTTCGACCCCGGCGACCCGGCGATGCCCGCAAAGAAGTGGTCAGCGCCCTCGATCCACACGATCCGCTTCGGTTCAGGCGCGGCGACCATCACCGACTCCAGCACCCCGCGCGGGCTGAACTCATCGTGGTCGCCCGACACAAACAGCTTCGGCGCGCCGCAGTTGGGCAGGAACCCATAGGTGTAGTCCCGCCCGGCAGCCCGCACCGGCAGCCCGAGCCCGACGAGGCCGCGAACTCGAGCATCGCCGCAGCAGGCTCGCAGCCCGACGTTGGAGCCGAAGGAAAAGCCGGCGAACAGGATCGGCAGCCCAAATTGTCGATCAAGCCAGTCGAGCCCGGCGCGGACGTCGTCCACTTCGCCGCGGCCTTCATCGTGGGCGCCTTCGCTGAGCCCCGCGCTGCGGAAGTTGAACCGGAGGACAGGCAGTCCGAAGTGGGAGAAGGCTTTGGCCGCGTGATAGACGGCCTTGGTGTGCATGGTTCCACCGCTGGGCGGATGCGGATGCGCGACGATGGCCGCGTACAGCGCATCGCTGGAACCGGTATTGAGCAGGGCTTCAAGCTTGCCAGCGGGGCCGCGGAGGTCGTCGACGGACTGCACATGGGAGCGGAAGGGAACGGCCTCGGACATGGCCCCAGTGTAACGTTCGGCGCGCCGGGAGGAGATTCAGAGGGCGACGCGTTATGCTGGAGCCGATGCCCATCGATCCGATCCAACTTACCCGGCAACTGGTCGATATCGAGTCGACCACCTACCACGAGGCACCGGCCGGCGAGTTTCTCGCCGAGTTTCTGGCAGCCCAGGGATACGAAATAGAGCGCCAGCCCGTGCCTCAGCCCGATCCCGCCAAGACCCCCGGTGGCGGCACAGGACCACGCTTCAATGTTTACGCTTGCGCCGCGGGTGTGACGCCAGACCTGGTATTTTCGACCCACATGGACACGGTGCCGCCGTTTCTCGGCCCCTGCCGGGAAGACGACGAATTTTTGTATGGGCGTGGGACGTGCGATGCCAAGGGCATCATCGCAGCGCAGATTGCGGCGGCGGAACGAGTTACCGCAGCGGGCGGCAAAGTCGGTCTGCTGTTCGTCGTCGGCGAAGAGCGCGACTCTGCCGGAGCCAAAGTCGCTAATGAGAACGCAAGGGGATCACGCTTTCTGATCAATGGCGAGCCGACCGACAACCGGCTCGCACTGGCGTCGAAGGGCTGTCTGCGTGTGGAGTTGCGAGCGCACGGCAGAATGGCACACTCGGCCTATCCGGAGCTCGGGGAGTCCGCCATCGACAAGCTACTGGCCGCCCTGCACGATGTGCAGGCGCTGCCGTTGCCGGTGGTGGAAGGGATCGGGGAGTCGACGTTGAACGTTGGCCTGATCCAGGGTGGTCGCGCGCCGAACGTCATCGCCGACAAAGCTGAAGCGCACCTCTTGATTCGATTGGTTGGACCGGCGGCCGAGACGCGCGCCGCGATCGTTGCCGCCGTGGCCGGTCGTGCTGACGTGGAGTTCTCGCTGGAACTGCCGTTTGTGCAAATGCGCGAAGTGCCGGGGCTGCCAACGATGGTGGCAAAGTTCACGACGGATATTCCGTCACTGAATAATTGGGGAGAGCCGTTTCTGCTCGGGCCAGGGAGCATCCATGTGGCGCACACGCCCGACGAGAAGATTCGCAAGAGCGAGTTGCTGGAGTGCGTGGAGCTTTACGTCCAGTTGGCGAAGCGCCTACTGGCTGAGTGAGCCTGGAATGCGCTAGAAGACAGCAAAGGCCCGCCGAAGATGGCGGGCCTTTGCTCAGGTTGTTACCCATTTATTTACGTCCGACGACGATCACGTTGAACGTGTCGGGTTCGGCTACGGGGCGTGGACGGGGTGCTTCGGCGGTGGGCGCTGGCGTCGGGCCGAAGGTTGCGGAGACCAAGTAAACGCGATCTGTTCCGGCGTCGTAGGCCATGGTGCGGGCGCGCTTGGGAACGGCTACGTTCTGCACCGTCTTGTAGCCGTGGGCCGTATCGACGACGGACAGGTTGCCATCGCCAGCGGAGGCGAAGGCGAGCTGATACTTCCCGCTGAATCCGGCAGCATCAGGGCCGTCGCCGATTGCGGCTGAGGCAATCTGCTTGCCTGAGTCTATATCGACGATGCCCATCTTCTTGCCGTCGCAAACGGCGAACAGCTTGCGATGTTCCTGATCGATGGCGAGACCCGAAGGCGATTCACAGTCGGTGAGCTTCCATGTGCCGACCAGCGTTTTTGCATTCGCATCGAGCTTGACGATGGAGTTTACGTTTTCAATGTTGTCGTAGATGAAGCCCTTGCCGTCCGCAGCAGGGAATTCGGACTTGCCGGGAAGCTTGATCGTAGCGACAACTTTGTTGGTCGCCGTATCAATCACCGTGGCGTCATTGCTACGGCCGTTGAAGGCCCATACGGTTTTTGTTACAGGCTCAAACAGAATGCCGTCGGGATTGGTGCCGGTAGGGATCGTGGTGATGGTGTGAAAATCGTGGCGATCGAAAACGAGAACGTTATTGCTGCCGCCGTCTGAAATGTAGCCGGTTTTACCATCGGTGTTAAGCGCGATGCCGTGCGTGCCCTTCATGCCCGTGATCGCGCCGGCCGGCTTGCCCGTGTTGGTGTCGACGATTTCGACACGTGGGCCATGGGTGACGTAAAGCAGATGGGCGCCCGGATCCGCTAGTAGATAATCCCAACCGCCGGTACCGCCGATTTTCCAGTGATCGAGTACCTGGTATTGCGCATGTGCGGAGGCGACGAGGAGTCCGCAGAGGGCGAAGGCGCTGGTAGCGATGAGCGAGCGGGAGGTCAGAGATCGTTTGTGCATGGAAACTCCGTGAACGGTGGATGAACTGCGACAGGCGGCCAGCGCCGCATTTTGTCGCCCAATCGTACACCGGGGAGATGACAACGACGTCATGATTGGCGAAGCCGCGGAGCCGCTAGGTTCGCGCGGCCTCTCATTATTTCGCGGGCGCCATCAGGTCGAGCTTCATGTTGAGGTTGAGCACGTTCACGCGCGGCTCGCCCAGAATGCCGAACTGACGCGGCGTGATGTTGTCCGCTACCAGTTGCCGTACGGCGTCTTCGGAAAGCCGGCGCTCTTTGGCTACGCGGGCAACCTGGTAGAAGGCGGCCGCCGGCGAGACGTCGGGATCGAGTCCAGAGGCTGATGCCGTCACCAGATCAACCGGGACCGGGGTGCCGTTGGTTTCGGTGGCGATGCTGGCAGTGACACGGTCGCCGAGTGCCTTGCTGGTGGGTCCGAGGTTCGAGCCCGAAGAGGCTCCGGCGTCGTAGCCGGTACCAGCGGCTGACGGACGGCTATGGAAGTAGTTGGCGCCGGTGAAGGCCTGGCCGATGAGTTTCGAGCCGACGACCTCGCCGTTGGCGTTGTGGATGAGCTGACCGCTCGCCTTGTCGGCGAAGGCAAGGTGAGCGATGCCCGTAACCACGAGGGGGTAGACGACACCCAGCAGGACAGCGGTGATGGCGGTGTAGAGCAGGGAGGTGATGATGTGCTTTTTCATAGAAGCCCCTTATGCCAGGTGGATGGCGGTGATGATGATGTCGATGGCCTTGATTCCGATGAACGGTACGATGATGCCGCCGAGGCCGTAGACCAGCAGGTTTTTCTGCAGCAGCGCAGCGGCGGACATCGCCTTGTAGGAAACGCCGCGCAGTGCCAGGGGAATCAACGCAATGATGATCAACGCGTTGAAGATGACCGCCGAAAGAATCGCCGACTCCGGGCTATGCAGGTGCATCACGTTGAGCGCGTTCAACACGGGGAAGACGCCTGCAAACATGGCGGGAATGATGGCGAAGTATTTGGCCACATCGTTAGAGATGGAGAACGTGGTGAGCGCACCGCGGGTCATCAACAGCTGCTTGCCGATGGCTACGATCTCGATCAGCTTGGTTGGGTCGGAATCGAGATCGACCATGTTGCCGGCTTCCTTGGCGGCCTGGGTGCCGGAGTTCATGGCGACGCCTACGTCTGCCTGGGCGAGCGCGGGTGCGTCGTTGGTGCCGTCACCGGTCATGGCGACGAGTTTGCCTTCGGCCTGCTCGCGGCGGATGAGGTCCATCTTGTCCTTCGGCTTGGCTTCGGCGAGAAAGTCGTCGAGCCCGGCCTCGCGGGCGATGGCGGCAGCGGTGAGCGGGTTGTCGCCGGTGATCATGACGGTGCGGATGCCCATGGCGCGGAGCTGTGCAAAGCGCTCCTTCATGCCGCCTTTGACGACGTCTTTGAGATGAATGACGCCGAGGGCGTGACCGTTTTCAGCCACGACTAGCGGTGTGCCACCGCTGCGTGCGATGACGTCGACTGCAGCCCGAACTTCAGCGGGCAACGAGCTCCCGAGCTCTACGAGGTAAGCAGCAATGGCGTCGACCGCGCCCTTACGGATGCTGCGGCCGTCCATGTCGAGGCCCGACATACGCGTGGTGGCGCTGAAGGGAATGAATTGCGCGTTGAGCTCCGCAAACTCGCGGCCGCGGAGGCCGTAGCGTTCTTTGGCGAGTACGACGATGGAACGCCCTTCGGGCGTTTCGTCGGGCAGCGAGGAAAGCTGTGCGGCGTCGGCGAGTTGGTCGCTGGAGACGCCGGGAGCGGGAACGAACTCCGATGCCTGGCGGTTGCCCATGGTGATGGTGCCGGTCTTGTCGAGCAGCAGCGTGTTGACGTCGCCAGCGGCTTCAACAGCGCGGCCGGAAGTGGCGAGAACATTGTGCTGCACCAGGCGGTCCATGCCTGCGATGCCGATGGCCGAGAGCAGACCGCCGATCGTGGTGGGGATGAGGCAGACGAGCAGCGAGATCAGCACGAAGGCTGTCTGCGGTGCGCCGGAGTAGATAGCGAACGGCTGCAGCGTGACCACGGCGAGCAGGAAGATGATGGTGAGGCCTGCGAGCAGGATGTTGAGCGCGATCTCGTTCGGAGTCTTCTGGCGTTCGGCGCCTTCAACGAGCGCGATCATGCGGTCGATAAAAGTTTCGCCGGGGTTGGACGTGATCCGGATGGTGATCACGTCCGACAACACTCGCGTCCCTCCAGTGACAGACGAGCGGTCGCCCCCGGCTTCCCGTATCACCGGTGCAGATTCGCCGGTGATGGCGGACTCGTCGACCGAGGCGACGCCTTCAATGACATCGCCATCGCCCGGTATCATTTGGCCGGCAACGACTCGGACCACGTCTCCCGCGCGCAACTGAGAGCTCGGGATTTCTTCAAGGCCATTCTTGCCGATGCGATAAGCGGTGGTTTCCGATTTTGCGCGGCGCAGGGCGTCAGCCTGGGCCTTGCCGCGGCCTTCGGCCATGGCTTCGGCGAAGTTGGCGAAGAGCACAGTGAACCACAGCCACAGCGTGATCTGTAGATCGAAGCCGAAGTGGCCCTGGTGGCGCAAGCTATCGCGCAGCAGCATCACGGTGGTGAGTACGCTGCCGACTTCCACGACGAACATGACCGGGTTCTTCATCATGGACTTTGGGTTGAGCTTCAGCAGGGCGTCGACCGAGGCGCGGCGCATGATCTGCGGGTCGAGCAATGAGCGCCGATTCTTGTTTTCAAACGTAGACATCTGAGTCTCCTGACTAGAAGCTTTGGCCGGCGCGCATGAGCAGATGCTCAAGCACAGGGCCGAGTGAAAGCACGGGGAAGAAGGTGAGCGCGCCGACAATGAGGATGACGCCGGTGAGCAGCGTGGTGAAGAGCGGCGTGGTGACGGGAAACGTTCCCGCTGTCGCCGGCACGCTCTTCTTCGCGGCGAGATTGCCCGCGATCGCCAGCATCGGAATCAACATCAGGAAGCGCCCTGCAAACATCGCGACACCTAGCGAGGCGTTGTACCAATGCGTGTTCGCGTTCAGGCCTGCGAAGGCAGAGCCGTTGTTGCCGGTCGCCGAGGTGTAAGCGTAGAGGATCTCCGAGAGCCCGTGCGGGCCGTGGTTGGTGAGGCTCGATAAACCGAAAGTGGGCGCCAGGACCGCGATGGCGGTAAAGCCCTTGATGATGAGCGGAAAGATCAGCAGATAAAGCATCGCCATCTGTATGTCGTAGGCTTCGATCTTCTTGCCGAGGTACTCTGGCGTCCGGCCGACCATCAGCCCCGCTATGAAGACGGCAACGATGACGAAGATCAGCATGCCGTACATGCCTGCGCCGACACCGCCGAAGACGATCTCCCCGAGCAGGATGTTCACCATGGGAATCATGCCGCCGAGCGGGGTGAAGGAGTCGTGCATGGCGTTGACGGCGCCGCAACTGGCGTCGGTGGTGATCGTGGCGAAGAGCGTTGAGTTGGCGATGCCGAAGCGGGTTTCCTTGCCCTCCATGTTGCCGCCGCTCTGCAGGGGCGAGACCTGGGAGCTGGTTGCGGCGAGGACGGGAGTGGCGTGCGACTCCGCCCAGTAGCATGCCGCGACTCCGCCGAACCACAGGATCGCCATTGCCGCGAAGACCGCCCAACCGTGCTTCGGCGAACTGGTCATCTGTCCGAGCATGACGGTGAGGCCGGCAGGGATCAGGAAAATCGAAAGCATCTGCAGGAAGTTGGAGAAAGGCGTTGGGTTTTCGAACGGGTGCGCGCTATTGGCGTTGAAGAAGCCGCCGCCGTTGGTACCGAGCATCTTAATGGCTTCCTGCGAAGCAACCGGTCCCTGAGCGATGGTTTGCGTGGAGATGATTGTCGTTGAGGATTTTCCGTCTGCGCCTGTCGTGGTTGATTTCTGCGCCTCGACAACCTTTGCCGTGTCATAGGAGCGGAGGTTCTGCACGACACCCTGCGAAACGAGCGCCAGGGCGAAGACGATGGAGATGGGCGCGAGCACCCAGAGGATGCCGCGCGTCATGTCGACCCAGAAGCTGCCAAGAGTCTTCATTTCGCGACGCGAGATGCCGCGAATGAAGGCGACGGCAAGCGCGAGGCCAACGGCCGCTGACCAGAAGTTGTGCGTGGCCAGGCCAAACATCTGCGTGAAGTAACTCATGGTCGTTTCTGGCGTGTAGGCCTGCCAGTTAGTGTTGGTGGTAAACGAGACGGCGGTATTCCACGCGAGCCACGGCTCAACACCTGGCAGGTGCTGCGGATTGAATGGAAGAACGGCCTGCGCGCGCTCGACGATGTAGGTAAGCAGCAGCGTTGCGGCACTGAAGATCAGCATCGCGGCCAGGTACTGCGTCCATCGCATCTCTTCGTCGGCGTCGATGCCTGTGAGGCGATAGACAACGCGCTCAATCGGATTGAGCACCGGGTCGAGCCACGTGCGGCGGCGGTCGAACACGAGAGTCAGATAGGAGCCCATGGGCTTGGTCAGCGCCAGCAGGACAAGAAAGTACAGTGCGATTTGAAGCCAGCCGTTCGTGGTCATCAGAATTTCTCCGGGCGGAGCAGGGCGTACACCAGGTACACCATCAACAGGATCGAAAGAGAGAGGAGGATGATGTTCTCAATCACGGGACGACCTCGGATTCAGACGCTTGCAGGCGGCCACGTAAAGAAGTGCGACCGCGAAGCAGGCGACGGTGGAAAGTATGAAAATAATGTCGGACATGGAAGTCTCCGTTCACTTACTGTGTTGCGAGGCCGCTTGCGCTACCGAGGAGAAACGCCTCGATTACTGCATGCAGCCCAGATCGTAGGGGGAAGCGGTGATGTGCGAATCCGCACGAGCGGGTGTGACCGCGCTCACGCTGCCGTTTCCGTTTGCGGGGCATGGACCTAACTGAGCGCCCGCCATCGTCGGAGTCGACTTGGTGGGGGAGCTTCCCATTCCCCGGGGAGCAAAGGCGATGGTTCGGCTCTCCAGCGCCTTGAGCCTGGCGTCGATGCGATCATGCTGCTGATGGAGCAGCACGATTTCGTTGACGGGCTCGTTGGTGGGGGGAACGACGGCGGGCCTCGTTGTTGCCGCGAAATAGAGTGCCGCGATGGCGGCGGCCTGCAGCACAACGGGGAGGGCAACGATCGGTGATTTCATAACGACCTCGACATTGATTTCAACGCCGAGGAGCGTAGGAAGTCCGTAGATAAGACGTTAAGATTTCATAAAGCCTTGCCGATCAGCAGATCAGATCTGAGAACGGAAGCGGTACCCGATCCAGGGCTCACTCTGGATGTAGCTCTCGGCATCCGGTTTATCGATCTTCTTGCGCAACTGTCCGACCAACACGCGGAGATATTCGGACTGGCCCTCTCCGGCGGGGCCCCAGATGGAGCGGAGCAGCACCTTGTGGGTGAGCACGGCGCCGGTGCGGCGGGCAAAGAGTACCAGCAGATCGAACTCCTTGGGTGTGAGATGCACATCAGCGCCGCGCAGCGTTACGCGGTGTGCATTGGTGTCGATGGCGAAGTCGCCCTCGGTGATGGTGCCGGACTCGGGCTCGTCCTTGACGATACGGCGCAGCTGGGCGCGGACGCGAGCCATCAACTCCGGTACGCCGAAAGGCTTGGTGACGTAGTCGTCAGCGCCGCTGTCGAGCGCTGCGATCTTGGTCGCTTCTTGGTCGCGCACCGAAAGTACGATGATGGGCGTGTCGGCAACGCGCCGCACCGCCTTGGTGAGCTCCAGCCCGTCCATGTTGGGCATCGAAAGGTCCGTGATGATCAAATCGGGAGGACGTTGTTCGAATAATTCAAAGGCTTCAAGACCATCGTGTGCTACCTGTATTTCGTAACCGTGGCTTTGCAGCGAAGTGCGCAGGACGCGGGTAATCTGACGTTCGTCGTCGACGATGAGGATGCGCATGCTAACGAGTATCCTGCGTCACGATGTGAAGATCAACGTGGGGAGCCTGCGACATGAACTTCTGTATGTCGAAAAAGTAGAGATATTTTCTGATTCCTGTAAGCGCCGAGCGGCCAAAGATGGCCTGCGTGACGCGGTTCTGCTTCACGAACGTGGCTGCTGCCGTTGCCACGTTGGTGCCCTTGAGGTGCACGACCTTAGCGCCAAGATTCTGCGCAAATTGAATGTTGCCGTCCAGAGCACGAGCTTCTTCTGGCGAGGAGGGCTTGCGGCCCGTATCGACGTGTAACACGAAAAGCTCGGCATCAATGGCTTCGGCAAGGCGTGCGCCGCGGGCGATGAGGTCGCGCGAAGCCGGGTTGGCGCTGATGCAAACGGCGACCTTCTCGGCGACCGTGAAGTGTGGACCGAGCTGCTTGCGCTTGACGTAGTCGTCCAGCGTTCTGTCGACCGCCTTGGTGACGCGCTGCAGTGCCATTTCGCGCAGGGCAATCAAATTCCCGCGGCGAAAGAAGTTAGAGAGGGCGCGCTCGACGCGTTCGGCGGGGTAAATATCGCCGCGCCGCATCCGGGTGGCGAGGGCTTCCGGCGTCAGGTCGCTGATGACGATTTCGTCGGCGCGGTCGAGTACCCAGTCAGGCACGGTTTCGCGGACAGTAATGCCGGTGAGGCTCTGGATGCGGGGGGTGAGGCTTTCGATGTGCTGTATGTTCACGGTGGTCAGCACGTCGATGTTGGCGTCGAGGAGCAGGAAGACATCCTCATAGCGCTTGGCATTGCGGCTGCCTTCGACGTTGGTGTGGGCAAGTTCGTCGATCAGCGCAATCTGCGGTTTGCGCGCGAGGATGGCGTCGACGTCCATCTCGGAAAACAGCGTGCCCTTGTAATTGATCTCGCGGCGGGGAACGCCTTCAAGCTGCGCAGCGACTTCTGCGGTTCCGGCGCGGCCGTGGGTTTCGACGATGCCGATGACAACATCTTCACCGCGGCTCTTGCGGCGCACGCCTTCGCTCAGCATGCTGAATGTTTTGCCAACTCCTGGAGCGTAACCGAGAAAAACCTTAAAGCGACCCTGCTTCTTTTCCGCCGCGGTGGCGGAGAGCAGCCAGTCTTCCGGCGTTTTTTTCGAGATGTGTGAATCGGTCATGGTCGTAGAATGCCACTCATGGATGCAAAGCGTTTGGTACTGATCGCACGCTGGGCCGGGGTCGGATTGTGCCTGGCCGGAATTGTAGCGTTCTACCGATTGGCGTTAAATGTCAACCCTACAACGGTCGCGTTGACGTTATTGTTGTTTATTCTTTTTCTGGCGGCGCGGCTGGGATTGCAGTATGCCGTGGTGACTTCGTTCGCGGCAGGCGCTGCCTACAACTATTTTTTTCTGCCGCCGATCGGTCACTTTACCATTGCCGACCCGCAGAACCTGCTGGCGTTGATCGCTTTCCTGACGACTTCCGTGGTCGCCAGCCGCATGTCAAGCCGTATACGGCGGGAGTCTGCGGATGCCATTGCACGGCAGGCAGAGTTGGAAACGCTCTACCGACTGAGTAGAGCACTGCTAGAAACAGACAAGCTACTGGAGTTGACCAACAACATACCGGTAGCGATTGCGTTGGCTACCGACGCTTCGGCGGTCGTCTTCTACCTGCTCGAAGGTGACCGCGTTTATCGTGCCGGGGGCGATATGCCGACACCCGTGAGCATGGAGGAACTGCGCGAGATGTCGCATGCGCAAGGACCTTCTATGGCGGCGGATGGTGAGTCGGCCATCGTTCCGCTGCGTGCCGGGGTGCGACCGCGTGGGGTGTTGCTGGTGCGGGGTGTGACGCTTTCCGCGCAGAGCCTGGAAGCGCTGGGTGGGCTGGTATCGATTTCTTTGGATCGCTCGCAGGCGCTGGAGCAGGTGACGAAGGGGGAGGCCGCCAAGGAAAGCGAGCGGCTGCGGGCACTGATGATGGACTCGATCACTCACGAGCTGCGCACGCCGTTGACGTCGATCAAGGCTTCGGTCAGTACGCTGTTGTCCTCGTCGGTGTCAGCAGAGGGGGCGCGGGACCTCCTGACGGTCATTGACGAAGAGAGCGACCGGCTGAACCGGCTGGTCTCGCAGGCTGTCGAGATGGCGCAGCTCGATACGCAGGAAGTACGTATGAGTTTCAGCGCGCAGAGCGTGGAGGAACTGATCCGGTCAGCAATGGAGGCCAATGATGCCGTGTTGCGCGACCGCGAAGTGAGTGTGACGTTGCCAAACGGACTTCCGAAGGTGGACGCTGACCCGGTCTGGATGCAGAAGGTGCTCGGTAATCTGCTCGACAACGCAGCGAAGTACTCCGCCCCGGGAAAGCCGATCTTCGTCAGCGCTGAAGCACGTCCAGGTGCCGTGGCGATTAGTGTCGCGGACCGCGGGGCGGGAATCGATCCGATGGAGCAGTCGCTCATTTTCGACAAGTTCTACCGCGCCAGCTCGCAGCGGCAGATTGTTTCGGGCACCGGGATGGGGCTGGCCATCAGCCGGGCCATCATCGAGGCTCACGGCGGAACGATGTCGGTGACCAGCCAGCCGGGACAGGGGTCGGTGTTTACGTTTACGCTGCGCACTTCCGCACCAGCCAAAACCTGAAGCTTACTTCTGCGCTGCGCCAGCCTGGGCAACTGTTGTTGCAGCCGTCGGTTTGGGCGCGGGTTTCTGAGCGATGAGGCCGATGTCGGTGTAGCGGTTGCGGGGGTTCCAGAGTTGCCAGCCGTCGGTGTTGTCCTCTGTCGCCGCGCGGGTTTGCGCCGCGACCTCGACTGGACCATAGATGAGGCCGCCAAAGGCGTAGTCGCGAAAGGCCTGAAGCCACGGTCGGAATTTCTTCGGGTTGACGTTCGTGCGTTTGAGAGCACTATCCAGCGTCAACTTGACCGTGGAGTGAATGTCCTCGGTGTTGGCCATCGGCTTGGGGTGGCCGGGAATACCGAATTTGAAGCCGGATGGATAAAGCATGGGGCAAACGTAGTCGACCGTCTGAGCGATCTCTTCAATGTGCTGGCCGATGCCGGTGTCATTCGTATTCCAGGCGGTATAGCCGAAGATGTCGGCAGACTGAAAGGTGTTGTAGGGCGCCAGTGCTGTGTGGGCGTCGCGCAGGAAGCCGGTGATGGTGGCGATGCGGCTGGCCTCGTCGGTGGGGCCGTGGAACTGGAGTTTGGCAGAGGCGTCGGGGAAGCGGACGTAGTCGTACTGCACTTCGTCGAAGCCGGCTTTGGCAGCTTCTACGCCGATGGCGATGTTGTAGGCGCGCACTTCCGGCTGGGTAGGATCAGCCCATGCGAGATGTTCGCGGTCCCGAAAGAGCTCGCCGTTGGTTTGGTGGATGGCGAGTTCGGGACGGCCGGACGCGAGGGGATCGTCCTTAAATGTGACGATGCGGGCAATCATGTAAATGCCCTCTGCGTGGTACGCGTTGACCAGCGCGGAAAGGGATTTGATCGTCGTGAGTTTGCGCGCGCCGATGGTCTTGGCGAGTGGGATTTCGCTGGGATAGACCAGCATGCCGTGGTCACTCTTTATATTTACGACGAGAGCATTGGCACCGCCCTGCTGGATGATGCTGTGTGCCGCGTCGCGGATGGGCGTGGAGGAAATGCCGTACTCGGATAGGTAGAGCGCGTGCACGGTGAAAGGCTTGAGCGAGATATTCCCCTTGTTCTTGACAGTGTCCGCGACCGCGACCTGGGTTGGGAGATAGCCGGGGGCGCGTGCCATCACGCCGCGAATGTTTTCCGGGATGACGTAGCGGCCGTTGGGGTCGATGGGCTGGACCTTGCCAGCGAGCGTCACGGTGGCGTCGGGGATGGGCTTGTTCGTGATGGCGTCGACGATGTGGACTTCAGTTGGTCCTGCGGCGTGAACGGCGGGCCCGGTCAGGCAGACGGCGCAGAAGGCGATCAGACCGATGCGAAGGGTGGCGGAGCGAGCGTTATTCATGACCTGCCTTTGTGATGTTGCCTTCAGGGTGCGCCTGAGCGTTGCGCAGCAGGCCCTCAAAGGCTGAGCCGTGCGCGAAATCGGGGACGGGAATACGGTGAATGGAGAAAGGATCGTCGCCAGGGCGGGCGACGCCGCCAGTGTAGCCAAAGGCGGCGACGTAGCCGTCGTGGGCTGCAGCGGCTTCGAGTTCGGGGTCGAGGATGCCGTACGGCCAAGCGAGCAGGTTGATGTGGGTGCCGAGCTGGGCGTCGAGCTTTTCGCGGGAGCGGGTCAATTGGCTGTTGATGAACGCCGCGTAGTCGGCGGGGGTGCGGTGGGCCTTATCTTTGCGGAAATTTGGATGCCAGTAGGTGTGGGACTGAATGTCCACCAGCCCGGAGGCGCGCATCTCCTTGAGTTCCTCCCATGTCAGGGCGTATTTGGCATTGGAAATGGCTGACGGGTAAATAAAGAGTGTCACCGGGATGTGCCGACGCTTGATGATCGGAAAAAGGACGGTGTAGACGGAGCTGTGACCATCATCGACTGTAATGGCGATCACAGGTGAGGCGACGGGTGGGGCTTTGCGAAGGACAGCGGCGACGATATTGGCTAATGGAACGATGCTGTAACCGTGTCCGACGAGGTAATCGAGCTGGGACTCGAAGGTGGCTGTGGTGACGGTGGTGGCGGCGGGCGTGTGCGGATCGAAACGGTGATAAGCAAGCACGGGCACGCCGGCAGGCTGTGCGGGTTGAGCGATCGCCGTGGCAGCGAATGCCAGACCGACTAAGAAGCAAAGGGAACAGAATGTTCCTGTAATGCGAGACATGGGCCGGGACCTGATACTGGGATGCGCAATTCGGTGGAGGCGTTTGAAGAAATGCAGATTGCCGGTCTGCCAGACCGTAAATACCGCCGAAAATGGCTCCAGACAGGCACGAGCGTATCTCGAAGAGTGTGAGAGGAAATCATTTCTCTCGCAGGCGTATCGACTCCGTCATCATCCCATCGCCCTCAACGGGAACGAATCGGTCGGGTTTGGCCTCAGTATGAAAAAATAGAACAAGCACCGGCGTTTGGTGCATGTCCCCGTCGTCTAGTGGCCCAGGACTCCGTCATCTCATGGCGGCAACGCATGTTCGAATCATGCCGGGGACGCCATGCTCTTCAGTTCTGCCTCACCCGGTGCTAACGTGGGACGGTGAATTGCTGGCAAGGTGAGGTGTGCACATGATGGATCCCCAGGCTGTGCTGGTGGACTTGGACGAGCTTCGGGCGTTGACTGCCAACGAAAATGGAGCGCAAAGGCTGGCCTGGTCGCCGGTGTGGCTGAGCGCGAGGGCGTGGTTTGAAGAAAAACTGAAAGACCTGCCCGTGGAGCACCACTACGACGCCGCCGGCAATCACTGGGTGACGCTGCAAGGTGCCTCCGAGCAGACGCTGGTGCTTGGTAGCCATTTGGACTCGGTTCCCAATGGCGGCTGGCTGGACGGGTGCCTGGGCGTGCTGGCGGGCCTGGAGGTGCTGCGCCATATCGTGCGCGAGACCAATGGCAAGCCTCCGTGCACTGTTCGGCTGGTGGACTGGGCGGACGAAGAAGGTGCGCGCTTCGGGCGCAGCCTGTTTGGCTCTTCTGCCTTTGCCGGGACCCACACCATCCAAGCCGACCGCGTTCGCACCGATCGCGAAGGGACCACACTGGAAGCGGCGCTGGGAAACTGTGGCGTCGAAGTGGATCGCGTGGGCGATGCGACCGTTGAGCAGGCGAATATGGCGGCGTATCTGGAACTGCACATTGAGCAAGGGCCGATCCTGGAGCGCTTGGGTAAACCGCTGGCGGTGGTGCAGGGAACCAAGGGTGTGGAACGGCATGCGATCACGTTTCGAGGGCAGGAGGCTCACTCAGGATCGACGCCGATGGAGGTGCGGAAGGACGCACTGGCCGCAGCGGCGAAGCTGGCGCTGGAGATTCGTCCGATTGCGATGAAACACCCGCAGTCGGTCGCCACCATGGGTAGCGTCAAGACGTTCCCCGGAATTGTGACGGCAGTCGTAGGGCGTTGCGAGACGACGCTCGACATGCGCGATCTTGACGCGGAGGTGCTCGCGGGTATGTTGAAGGACGCCCAGGTGGCGAGCGAACGTTTCGCCAAAGAGGAGGGCTGTACCGTCGAGTGGTCGAAGATATGGTCGATTGCGCCCATCCCGTTCCATCCTGAGCTCATCCGCCTGTGTGATGAGGCGATTTTGGAAACCGCCGGTGTTTCGCAGCACCTGCCGTCGGGGCCTTTGCATGATGCGGCAGAGGTAGCGCAGCTCGGCGTGCCGACGGTGATGATGTTTGTGCAGTCGCTGAACGGCCTGAGCCATAATCCTGCCGAGGACACGAAGCGCGAGCATATCGCGTTGGCGGTACAGGCTTTCGGAGCCCTGGCCGACAAGGCGATGACCTGGATAGAGGCAGCGTCCCGCTAGAGGTACGGGGTCGATTACCCGGAAGCCTCCAAAATGGTGCATAATCGTGACTTCACAAATGCGTTGCGGCGATTCGAGTGCCCGCGTGGATAACGAGTCCACTGCGGGTATTGCCTTTCTTGAACGGCAATGCGGATGGAGATTGAGAAGTTACGATGAGCCAAACCAACAGGTTTCAAGAGCAGTCGCCGGCGTCGCCGGAAATCGTGCTGCGATTCCCCGATCTGCATCCGGCTTTCGATAAGCAGGCTGCAGTCCCGGAGGCCAATCGCTGTCTCTACTGTTTTGACGCGCCGTGCATGCAGGCCTGCCCGACGCATATCGATGTGCCGAAGTTCATCAAGAAGATTGCCAGCGGCAACTTGATGGGGTCGGCGAAGACCATTCTTGATGCGAATATCCTGGGCGCCAGCTGCTCGCGCGCGTGCCCGGTACAGGTCTTGTGTGAAGGCGCCTGCGTGATGCATCGCTATAACAAGCAGCCGATCCAGATTGGTCGACTTCAGCGCTATGCGATGGATGCGCTGCATGCGAGCGGAGCCCCGCTGCCGTTTGCCCCCGGCGAGGATAGTGGAGCGTCCGTGGCGCTGATCGGCGGAGGTCCCGCATCACTTTCGTGCGCGGCGGAGCTGCGGCGGCGTGGCATTCGTGCCGACATTTACGACGCGCGCCCGTTGCCGGGTGGGTTGAATACCTACGGCATTGCCGAGTACAAGCTGACGTTCGAAGCGAGCCTGCGCGAGATCGATATGCTGGCTCAGCTTGGCGTGAATTTTCACTTCAATACGACCATCGACGCGGAGAAACTGGAAGAACTTGAAGCTTCCCACGATGCCGTGTTCCTCGGCATGGGGCTGGGCGCGATCCATCGCCTTGGGGTTGCGGGCGAGCAGATGCAGGGCATGACCAATGCGCTCGACTTTATCGCCGGCTATAAGAGCGGCAGCATCACGGCGGCCCCCGCGCGCGTTGCCGTTGTCGGCGCTGGCAATACTGCTATCGATGCGGCGAATGCTGCAGTGCGGCTGGGTGCCACGGAAGTCCACATGATTTATCGCCGCGGACCGGAGCAGATGTCCGCGTTCGACTTCGAGTATGAACACGCTAAACAGGAGGGCGTTAAATTTCTCTTTCATGTGGCGCCCATCGGAATTAGCGGCAGCGAGAAAGTTGAGGGGCTGGAGCTCCAGAAGCTTGAAGCCAGCGCTGACGGTTCGCTCGTGCCGCTGCAGGGCTCGAACGTTAGGCTGCCGACGGACATGATCATTCTGGCGATTGGTCAATCGACGCACACGGATTTTCTTGCTGCCGTCGAAGACCGCGCAGAAAAGGTCAAGCTGGAGCGCGGCAGGATTGTGATTGACCGGGCATCGGGGCAGACGTCGAACCCGAAGTATTTTGCGGGCGGCGACTGTACTAATGGCGGCCGTGAAGTGGTGGATGCCGTAGCAGACGGAAAGCGCGCGGGCGTGGGTATCGCGACGTGGTTGGAGGGCGAAAATGCCAACGCTTGAAACGACTTTTGCGGGTATCCGCTGTATTAATCCCTTCTGGCTGGCCTCTGCGCCGCCCACCAACTGCGGCGAGCAAATCATGCGTGCCTTCGATGCCGGCTGGGGAGGAGCAGTATGGAAGACCATCGGCGAGCAGGTGACGAACGTGTCGTCACGCTACTCATCGATCGATTGGGCCGGGCAGCGAATGATGGGCTTCAACAATATTGAGCTCATCTCGGATCGTCCTACTGAAACAAATCTGCGCGAAATCGCTGAAGTGAAACGTCGCTATCCGAAGCATGTGGTGATCGCATCGCTGATGGTGGAATCGAAGCGTGAGACGTGGCATGACATCGTTCAGCGCGCCGAAGATGCTGGTGCCGACGGCCTGGAGCTGAACTTTGGATGCCCGCACGGTATGAGTGAGCGCGGCATGGGGTCAGCGGTGGGGCAGGTACCGGAGTACTGCCAGCAAATTACAAGCTGGGTGAAAGAGAAGGCCCGCACGCCGGTGATCGTCAAGCTGACGCCGAACATCTCCGACATACGCATGCCCGCGCGGGCGGCGAAACGCGCCGGTGCCGATGCGGTTTCAGCGATCAACACGATCAACTCTATTACCGGCATCGATCTCAATACGCTGGAGCCTCGCCCCAAAGTCGACGGCAAGTCCTCGCACGGTGGTTACTGCGGGCCTGCGGTCAAGCCGATCGCGTTGAATATGGTGCAGCAGGTTAACTCGGACTTTGTTGATGGCAATCCTCTGCCGATGTCGGGTATCGGTGGCATTGGCACCTGGCAGGATGCGGCGGAGTTCATCCTGCTCGGCGCGGGCACCGTGCAGGTGTGCACGGCGGCGATGCATTACGGCTATCGGATCGTTGAGGACATGAACGACGGTCTGCTCGAATGGATGCGGCAGAAGGGTTATGAGACGATCGAGGACTTCCGTGGTCTCTCGCTGCCGAACATGCGCGAGTGGAAGAGCCTGAATCTAAACTATCGCGTGGTGGCCGAGATCCACGCTGATAAGTGCATCGGTTGCCAGCTTTGTTACACAGCTTGCTGGGATGGAGCGCACCAGTGCATCCATCTCGATCGTGCCGACGGCGGGTCGCAGGCGGTCGTCACCGGTATCGATCCACGCTACTCACACCATGACCCGAACCCGCATGGCAAGCCGACGCCGGCGATGCGGTTTGCGGAGTCGGTGAAAACCATCTCAACGACGCCGATCCCGAAACTGGACCTGGATGGCGCGGGCAACGACAGCAGTCTGACCCCGCTGCACAGGATACCGCGCGTCGATGCGGACGAGTGTGTCGGGTGCAATCTTTGCTCACTGGTTTGCCCTGTCGAGGATTGCATCACCATGGAGCGGGTAGAGAATGGATTACCACCGCAAACGTGGGAAGAACGTGTCGCTGCAGGGGCTGGACCCATTGTAGTCGGGCACTAGCCTAGTTGATTCGACAGGAGCGAAGTATGGGAACCCTGGTCAAAAATGGAACGGTAGTAAGTGCTGAGGGATCTCAGCGGCTTGATGTGCTGCTTGACGGAGAGACCATCCGCGAAGTCGCAGAGGGCATTTCGCCCGCTGGCCACACCGTGGTTGATGCAACCGGCTTGCTGGTGATGCCGGGCGCCATCGATGTCCATACTCACCTGGATATGCCGTTCGGCGGGACGACATCGGCGGACGACTATACCACTGGCACGCAGGCTGCGGCGGTTGGTGGAACGACGTCGGTCATCGACTTTGCGCTGCAGAACCAGAGCAGCACGCTGAATGACGCGCTGACCACGTGGCTGAAGAAGTCCGAAGGAAAGGCCTGTGTTGACTTTTCGCTGCACATGGCTGTGACGAACCTGCACGGCGAGAACGGCGTCGAGACACTGCGCGAGATGCAGGAGATGGTGAATTTCGGCATCACGAGCTTCAAGCTGTTCATGGCGTACCCCAACGTGCTGATGATCAATGACAGCCTGATGTTTCAGGTGATGCAGAAGGCAGCGGAGCTCAATGCGCTCTGCTGCATTCATGCAGAGAATGGCAGCGCCATCGATATTGTTGTTTCGCAGATGATTGCGGAAGGAAAGACCGAACCGCATTATCACGCGCTCTCCCGTTCGCCCAAGGCGGAGGCTGAAGCGACGCATAGGTCGATTGCATTGGCGGATATGGCGGGGTGCGCGGTATATATCGTGCACCTGTCCAATGAGGCGGCGCTGGCTGAGTTGAAGTTCATGCAGGCGCGGGGTGCTCGCGCGCTGGCCGAGACCTGCACACAGTACCTGGTGCTGTCCATCGAAGACCAGATGCCGGGCAAGAGTTGGGACGAGGCGAAGTTTGTGTTCACACCGCCGTTGCGCGAGAAGAAGAATCAGGACCCGCTGTGGGACGCGTTAGCTGATGGCTCGCTCTCGGTGGTCTCGACGGATCATTGTCCCTTCACGATGGATCAGAAGGCGCTCGGCAAGGGCGACTTCCGCAAGATCCCTAACGGTGGTCCGGGGATTGAGAACCGGCTACAGATTCTTTGGCACTTTGGCGTGAACGCGGGACGGATTACGCCGGAGAAGTTTGTCTCTCTGGCCTGCACGGCGCCGGCGCGCATCTTTGGCATGACGCAGAAGGGAGTGATCGCACCGGGCAAGGACGCGGACATTCTGCTGTGGGACCCAAATGAGGACTACACGATTTCAGCCGCGACCCAGTGCATGGCAACAGATTATTCCATGTTTGAAGGATGGAAGGTGAAGGGCAATGCGAAGCACGTGTTCTCGCGCGGTAAGCAGGTGGTGAAAGACGGGAAGTTCGTCGGTGAAGTGGGCCACGGGAAGTTCATCAAGCGCATTGCAAACGCGGGAGGACTGGACTGATGCTCACAGCCGTTGAACCGGAGATGCACCCGCGTCAGCATGGCATCATCAACGCGGATCCGCGGCTGTATAACGACGACCTGGCACCGACCGTGCCTTCGCAGCGGACTTGGAGCACGTACAACTACATCGCATTGTGGTTTTCGATGTCGATGGAAGTAACGACTTACATGCTGGCGGCGTCGCTGATCAATGGAGGCATGAATTGGAAGCAGGCGGTGTTTACGATCCTGCTCGGCAATCTGATTGTGCTGGTCCCGATGCTGCTGAATGCGCATGCGGGAACGAAGTATGGCATCCCGTTTCCGGTGTTTGTGCGGGCGAGCTTTGGAACCCGCGGGGCGAATATACCGGCAGTGTTGCGAGCAATTGTCGCTTGCGGGTGGTTTGGAATTCAGTCGTGGATCGGCGGCCAGGCGATCGCGCAGATGGTGCATATTCTGGCACCTTCGACAGCGGGCGCGGAGTGGGTTACGTGGACCTGCTTTCTTGGTTTCTGGCTGATCAATATGGGTGTAGTGTGGCGTGGCGTGGAGTCGATCCGGTTCCTGCAGAGCTACTCCGCGCCGTTCATGGTGGTGATGTCGGCGTTGCTGCTGGGATTCATGCTAAAGAAAGCCGGCGGATTTGGGCCGATGCTGTCGGAGCCGAGCCGATTTGCGGACACGTCTTCGTTCCTGAAGTATTTCTTTCCGGCACTGACGGGAATGGTTGGGTATTGGGCTACGCTGTCGCTCAACATTCCGGACTTTACGCGGTATGCGAAGAACCAGGATGCGCAGATTGTGGGACAGGCGATTGGCCTGCCGGTGGCGATGACGCTGTACTCGTTCCTGGGCATTGCGTGCACATCGGCTTCGGCGGTTATCTTTGGGCACCCGATCTGGAGTCCGGTGGAACTGCTGGGGAAGTTCCATCAGCCGTTGCTGGCGTTCCTGGGACTAATTGCGCTGCTGGTGGCGACGCTGAATGTCAATATCGGGGCGAACGTTGTGGGGCCTTCGAACGACTTCTCCAATCTTGCGCCGAAGTACATCAGTTTTCGGATGGGTGGGCTGATTACCGGGGTGCTGGGTTTGGCGATTATGCCCTGGAAGTTGATGGCCAGTTCGCATAACTACCTGGGGTGGCTGGTGGATTACTCGGGGCTGCTGGGGCCGGTGGCGGGGATTATGGTGGCGGATTACTTCCTGGTGCGGCGGACGCGTCTGGTGGTCGATGACCTCTACCGGCGCGGCGCGATGTACGAGTATCGCAACGGGATCAATGGGGCAGCGGTGATATCGCTTATCATCGGTATTGTTGCCGCGCTGGCGGGACGGTTTATACCGGCACTTGAACCGCTGTTTACGATGGCGTGGTTTGTCGGGTTCTTCCTCTCCGGCGGCCTCTACTATGTGATGATGTTGGGCCATCGTGTCCAGCACGCTGCAGCTGCTGAATAACGAAAGGGATTACGCATGAGTCCGACTGACACCTTGGAGCAGACCTCGACCACACCGCTGACCTCAGAGCAGGTTGTGCAGATTACCCGCGACTCGAACTATGGCACCTGGCGCTTCCAGAAGGGCTGGAACCCGATGCACATTGTCGATGCTGAGGGTTGCTACATCACTGATGGCAACGGGAAGAAGTACCTCGACTTCTCGTCGCAGCTGATGTGCTCGAACCTGGGACACAAGAACCAGGCGGTGATCGACTCGATCGCCAAGCAGGCGCAGGAGCTGGCTTATGCGATGCCGGGTTATGCGACGACGACGCGGGCGGAGCTCTCGCAGCTGCTGCTGGAAGTGTTGCCGAAGGGGCTGAACAAGTTCTTCTTTACGACCAGCGGAACGGATGCGAATGAGGCGGCGTTCAAGATTGCTCGCATGTACACCGGGAAAACGAAGATCATTTCGCGGTACCGGTCGTACCATGGGTCGACTTCCAGCTCGATTGCGGCTACTGGCGATCCGCGGCGGTGGCCGGTGGAGCCGCGGGGTAAGGCCCAGGGGATCATCTTTGGGCCTGAGGCGCATTGCTACAAGTGCCCGCTGAAGCATACGTTTCCGGAGTGCGGGATTGCCTGCGCGGATTACCTGGAGCACATGATCCGGAACGAGTCGGATGTGGCTGCTGTGCTGGTTGAGCCGGTCGTGGGGACCAATGGTGTGATCGTTCCGCCTGCGGGTTATATGCAGAAGCTGCGGAAGATCTGCGATGAGCATGGCGTTTTGCTGATTGCCGATGAGGTGATGGCCGGGTGGGGGCGGTGCGGCGAGTGGTTCGCTATGGACATGTGGGGTGTGCGGCCGGACATCCTGACTACGGCCAAGGGGATCACGTCGGCGTATGTTCCGCTGGGGCTGTGTGCGACGACGCAGGCGATTGGAGACTTCTTCCAGGACCACTACTTTGCGCATGGTCACACTTACGAGGCCCATCCTATGACGCTGGCTCCTGCGGTGGCCACGATCAAGGAGATGAAGCGGCTGAAGCTGGTGGAGCGGGCGAAGGAACTGGCTCCGTTCGTGGAGGAGAAGCTGAGGGCCTTGATGGTGAAGCATCCGAGTGTGGGCGATGTGCGCGGAGCGGGCTTGTTCTGGGCGGTTGACCTGGTGAAGAACCGGACGACCAAGGAAGCGTTCAACACGTATGCGGACAAGATCTCCGGCAAGGCTTTGCTGGTGGACCAGATTGCGGCGAAGATGCTGGCTGAAGGGGTGACGATTCAGGCCTGGGTTTCGCACTTCGTGATTGCCCCGCCGCTGATTGTGACGCGGGAGGAGATTACGCGGGGGATCGATCTGCTGGATAAATATCTTTCCATGGCGGATGAGCATTGCATTCCGGATGGCCCCGAGCTCCCTACTACGGCGGTGACTTCGGATAGCTAGGGTGGGTGTGCCCCCCCGGATCTGGTCTGCAAAATCTCAGATTCTATTGGGTCAGGTCTGGGTAGACCTCGAGGTTTTCAAAGAGCGGAAATGAGAAGAGCCCGGCTTTTGGCCGGGCTCTTCTGCTGTCTTTAGTTTACATGGAGTGTCAAGGGGTTGGTGGTGGAGGTGGTTCGGCTGCGACGGAAGGAAGGCGGCGTCCGGCAGCCGGCGGTTGGGCCTTGTGCCGTGGTTCGGCTGCGACGGAAGGCAATTGGGTCGTTGCGGCTGCGCCTTCACTCCGGCCTGCGGCAGCGCGGTAGCGTCTTCGACGCGGCGTTTACCTAGGCCTTCGGCCTAGGCTGGTATGGCGTCGCGCCTTCAGCGCTTAGGGCTCTGGCGGGGTGAAGCATCGTGCGCACCAAGGGACCAGGTTGGGCTGGGGGGAGATTTGTGCATCGAACGGGGAGAGGGTTTGCCCATGATGATGCAGGAACGGGATGCGAGTTCGGAGACGAGTACGGCGCAGGATGTGGCGCGGGTGGCGCTGGGGTTGATGCTGGTGACGGCGGGGACGGGGCACCTGACTTATGCGCGGAAGGAGTTCCAGGCGCAGGTGCCGCCGTGGGTGCCGATGGATACCGATACGGTGGTGCTGCAGTCGGGTGTGGTGGAAATTGCTCTGGGCGCGGCGCTGATTGCGCTGCCGCAGGAGAAGGAGTTGCTGACCAAGATTGCTGCGGGGCTGTTTGTGGCGGTGTTTCCGGGGAATATGGCGCAGTATCAGTATCGGCGGGATGCGTTTGGACTGGATACGGATGGGAAGCGGTTTGCGCGGTTGTTTTTTCAGCCGGTGCTGGTGGCGTGGGCGTTGTGGGCGGGTGGGGTTGGGGGGAGGAAGCGGTGAGGGGGGCTCCGTGGGGGAAAATGTACCCCAGGGGCTGAAGCCCCTTTTGTGGCGGTCCTATGAGACCCAAGGCTGAAGCCTTGGGGTACCTTCGAGGCACCGGCAAATGCAACAGCAACAGGAACAACAACGGCAAGTGCAACAGCGACAGCAACAGCAACAGCACCAGCAATAACAACGGCAAATGCAACAGCAACAGCAACAGCAACGGGAACAGCAACAGCAACGGCAACGGCAACGGCAACAGCAACGGCAACAGCAACGGCAACAGCAACAGCAACAGCAACAGCAACGGCAACGGCAACAGCAACAGCAACGGCAACGGCAACAGCAACAGCAACAACAACGGCAAGTGCCAATGCAGGGATCTCTCCACTGCGCATCGCAAGAGCGATGCTCCGGTGGAGATGACGGTTGCGGGGGAGGGGACGGCCAGCGCAGGGGCAACCGCAACAGCAAGTGCCAATGCAGGGATCTCTCCACTGCGCATCGCAAAAGCGCGATGCTTCGGTCGAGATGACG
>CAIQPK010000049.1 GCA_903873705.1 uncultured Acidobacteriota bacterium | reverse complement strand
GTCGTACTGCCCGCTCTGCGCAAGGCGCTTCGCCGCCAAAGGCACCTCGAAGCTGCCCGGGACCCACACCACCGTGGTGCCCGCCACATCACCGCCTGCGGGGCGCGAAAGCGCGGCGAGCGGGCGCGTCAGTCCGTGATGGGCGATTCCGAGCCTGCGGCGCCTCATTTGGCAACGGCTGGGCGCGCGCCGTGGCGCTCGATGGTGGCCAGCGCGTGGGAGACGGAGTCGTGCTGGTAGCCGTTTTCGACGTTGGCCCACGCCAGGACGCGCTTGCGATGCGGCTGTGCGCCGTTGTGGTAGCTGTAGTCGCCTACGCTGGCCGCGTTCATTCCCGGGCCAACGCGGATGCCCTGCTGCATGCCGAGGTCAGCCGTGCCCTGTCTCGGGATGGTAGCGTTTGACTGGCAGAAGGCTGACGTGGGCGAGAGGGCAAGTAAAAAGGCTAAAGCTAGAACGGGTCGATTCATGACTTACTCCGATAACCGCTGCGCTGAATGAATGGCGCGCTGTTCGATGGAAAGCTTACCAATGGGCGGCTCGCGATGTCGTGCTAAATAGGGCTCGAAACTGGCCATAACAGTAGCGATACCGTTCAGAAGGCTGTAACTCATGTACAACGGATTTCGCGTTGCGCTATAAGAGACTCGATTTGCTGTGCCTAAAGTGGCTCGCCGCAATGCGGTGTGGGAGATAGACCGTTGAAGAAGAGTTTCTTGGTTGGTGTAGTGGTGGCGATGGCGCCGATAGCGACGGCTGTGGCACAGAATGACTGGCCGACCTTTGGGCATGATGCTGGCGGGCAGCGCTACTCTCCGCTGAAGCAGATTACGCCAGCTAATGCGCCGGACCTGAAGGTGGCGTGGGTGTATCACATGAAGCCGGCAACGGCGCCGGAGTTTATGCCGGCCGAGCGTGGGCCGGGTGGGCCGCCTCCGGGAGCTCGGCCCGGTGCGCCCGCAGCGGCGACAGATAACGCAACGGCGCAGGCGACGGCGGAAGGTATTCGTCCGACGCGGCGCGCGAACCGCTTCCTGGCGGCCGAGGTGACACCGATTGTGGCTGGAGGGCTAATGTATGTGACTACGCCGTACTCGCGCGTGGTGGCGCTGGAGCCGGCGACGGGTAAAGAGGTTTGGGCCTACAACACACCAGCGGGTTCGGGTGTGCCGTCGCTGCGGGGCGTGGAATATTGGCCAGGTGATGCGGGCCATGCGCCAGAGATTATTTTTGGTACGCGTGAGGGATTGCTGATCGCGCTGGATGCGAAGAGTGGCAAAGCGGTGAGCACGTTTGGTAAGGATGGCGTAGTCGATATGCGCACGCCGGAGGTGATGAACGGGTTCACACGCGGAATGGGTATGACGTCGCCACCGATTATTTATAAGAACCTGGCTATTACGGGCTCGGCTGTGCCGGAGTCGCCTTCAACGGGACCGGCGGGAGATGTGCGCGCGTGGGACGTGGTCACGGGCAAGCTGGTGTGGACGTTCCATTCCACGCCTCGGCCGGGTGAAGTAGGCCACGAAACCTGGCGCGGCGATGACTGGGTGAAGCGCACTGGCGACAATGTCTGGGGCTTCATGACCGTGGATGCGGCGCGAGGTATTGTGTATATGCCGTTCGGCACTGCAGCGTATGACCGCTTCGGAGGCGATCGTCCGGGCAACAACTTGTTCGGCACATCCCTCGTGGCGGCGGATGCCAACACCGGCAAGCTGCTGTGGTATTTCCAGGTAGTCCACCACGATGAGTGGGACTATGACCTGGAAGCGCCACCGGTATTGATGGACATCAAGCATGGCGGAAAGAAAATTCCGGCGGTTGCGATTATTTCCAAGAGCAGCCTCGTCTTCTTTCTCGATCGCGTGACGGGTAAGCCGATCTATCCGGTGGAGGAGCGGGCTGTACCGAAGAGCGATGTTCCGGGAGAGGAGATGTCGCCGACGCAGCCGTATCCTACGGTGACGGCGCCGGTCTCGCGGACGGACTTCAACATGTCGGAGATTGCGACCGTTACGGCGGAGCATGAGGCCTTTTGCCGTGCGCTGGTGAAGGATAACAACCTTCAGATGGGACCCGTGTTTACACCGTTGCCGAAGGAGAAGACGCTGATCAGCTTTCCGAGTGCGATTGGTGGTGTGAACTGGGGCGGGGCGTCGGTTGATCCCGTCAGCGGGATGATGTACGTCAATAGCCAGAATCTGGCCCAGCTTGAAGGTCTTTATCCGGCAAAGGATGGCCCGTATCCCTACCGGATGAGCGGGTCGGTGACCGGCCGCTTCTGGAATGAAGAAAAGCGGCTGCCTTGCCAGCAACCACCCTGGGGTGAGCTCTATGCGGTGAATGTGAACACCGGCAAGATTGCCTGGCACGTGAACCTGGGTGTGACGGACTCGTTCCCCGCAGGTAAGCAGAACACCGGGCGGCCTAATATTGGCGGCAGTATTGTTACTGCGGGCGGAGTCGTATTTATTGGAGCAACCGACGATCAGCGCTTTCGTGCGTTCGACTCAAAAACCGGGAAAGAGCTGTGGGCTTATAAGCTGGGAGCCGCGGCACACGCAGTTCCTTCCACTTACCTGGGCGCGGACGGAAAGCAGTACGTCGTTATTACTTCTGCCGGCGGGACATTTCTAAATGACCCGGTAACGGACGATAGCATCACCGCATTTGCAGTAAGTAAGTAGATCCCACATAAATGAGTGTGGTTAGTTTTTCGAAGCAGGAGTGAGGAATGTTGACACGGGTTACAAGTTGCTTCAGTCTTGGCCTTCTTAGTTTGTCACTTGGTCTTCTATGTGGACCGTTGACTGCGGCTGGGGTGAAAGCGCCGAAAGCTGGCGGCGTACTCCATCACTTTCTGGCGGCGCGACTGATTGAGCAGCAAGGCGCCGTGAAGCCGAACGATAGTACTCTTCCTGATGGACCCGGGAAGGACCTGGTGCAGAAGACATGTACGGGATGCCATACTGCCGACACCTTTTCGCATCAGCGAAAAGATAAGGAACATTGGAACCAGGTTATCGATAATATGGCTTCGAAAGGCCTGGCAGCTTCTGATGACGACCTGGATAAGATCGCGACCTACCTGGCCACTTACCTGGGTCCGGATAATGCAACAGCGAAGCCCGGCGTTCCTGATGTGGCGTCACCCGCGGCACACTGAACGCTCAGGTTAGATTAGTCGTGAGAAGGTGACGATGAGTAGCGACCTGCGAACGAAGGCGTTTGATCCGGCGGGGTCAACTACGCCGGCGGCGCAAGCGCCATCCGATACGGCGATCGTGCAGCGCATCCCGCTGGGGTCCGATCCGCTGCTGCGGCAGCACTTCATGGTGACTGATGAGCCCGTAAAAGCTAACCTGCGGGTCGGTTTGATGCTGGAACGGCTGGATAGCCTGGCGGAGATGACGGCACTGCGCTACGTGCAGCAGTTTCGTCCGGAGGCGCGGGTAGTTACGGCGTCGATTGACGACCTGAAAGTGTGCGCTCCGCCTGACCTCGAACGCGACATCGATTTACTTGCCCAGATTAACTATGTAGGTAAGACTTCGGTGGAGGTCGGGATCCGGATCGAGCACCCCGGACCACAGGCTATCCACCTGGGCTCGTGTTACTTCACCATGGTGGCGAGACTGCCTGAAGGGAAGGGCCTGGCTACGCTTCCCGGTCTGCGTTACGTTACGAACGTCGAAGCGCAGCGGGCGGAACGAGCGGCGCTGCGGCGTCGTAACCGGAGTGCAACGAGTGACCATGAGCCACCGAGTGCGGAGGAGTGGAAGGATCTGCTGGCTCACCACCAGGAAGCGTCGCGGAGACCTGGGGCGTCCCTGGCGGCCTCAGATTTACTGCTGAGCACGTGGGAGCGGACTTACCCGGCACAGGAGAATGTCCCACTCACCATATTCGGCGGCTATATTCTGCATCGCGCTTATGTCAGCGCACACATGTGCGCGGAACTGGTTGCAGACCATAGGGCCTTGTTAGTCGCAGCCAGCCGTATCAATTTCTATGAGCCGGTGCGCATGGGCGATAAGCTGCATTTTCTTAGCCGGGTGACCTATGTGGGAAACTCTTCGGTTTGCGTGGAAACGGAAATAGTTCGGGTCAGTCGTGACCGTTCGCTTCGCGAACTGAGCAATACGTGTGTCTTTACCTTCGTGAACGTGGATAAAGACCTTAACTTGTTACCGATTATTCCGGTAAGTCCGGGGAGCTTCATCGAGGATGCCCGTTACCTTGCGGGAAGACGCCGGCACATGAGCTACCTTGCGCAAAGAAGCCGTGGCGCGGCTTCGCATCCATCCAGCGAAGGTGCGTAATTCCACTGCTTTGTGATCCTTCTGCTGCAAAGCAGGCGGCTACCGACTGTCAATAGGGACGTTAGGCCGGGGATGCGTAACCGCAACGTTTCGACACCGTTTTGAGGGGGCGCATACCTGTAATGCTGAACTATGATGACGGGCATGTCGAACCTTGTTCATAAATCTGGTGCCTATTCCGATATCGAAATTGAAGACCGTGGTCAACTCGTGCTGCCTGGTGGGCGCGAGGGTGAGATTGCGGCGTACGGCCGCCCCGCGGGGACTGAAGAGCGCATCGCCTCTTACCTGCTGACGGAGTACCTGGAGCGTCTTGGCGTTGAAGTCATCTTTGGCTTGTGCGGGCATACGGTGGTGGGCCTGCTGGACGCGTTAAGTAAGAGCAAGATACGTTACGTGACAGCACGCCACGAGCAGGTAGCGGCACACATGGCCGAGGGCTACGCGCGTGCGACGGGCAAGCCGGGCGTATTGATGACGCACCTGGGACCGGGCTTGACCAATGCCATTACCGGCATTGCGAATGCAGCGCTGGACTCGATCCCAATGGTGGTGATCTCCGGCGATGTGCCCTCTTATTACTATGGACGTCATCCTCATCAGGAAGTAAACATGTTTCTGGATGGCGGGCAGTTTGAGCTCTGCCGCCCTTTCTGCAAGCGCGTGTATCGCGTGGACCGCGTGGACGACCTTCCGCGGACGATTGAGCGGGCGTTCCATCTGGCTGTAAGTGGACGTCCGGGTCCGGTGCTGGTGGATGTGCCGATGGACCACTTTTCGTCCAACTTGTTTGTGGATGCGTTCAGTAAAGAGCCGCCGTTTGTCGCACGGCCCTGCATTGAGCCGGCCATCGCGCAGCGCATCGTGGAGACGCTGGCGGAAGCTAAGAATCCTGTGCTGTATGCGGGTGGCGGTGTGACGTCGATGCTGGCAGCGGGAGCGCCCGAGCTGCTGGCTGAGTTGGCCGAGCTGCTGGAGTTGCCGGTGGCGCATACGCTGATGGGCAAAGGTTGTTTGCCCGATGGGCATCCGCTGCTCGCCGGGCAGACCGGCTTCTGGGGAACGCCGGTGGCAAATGCTCTATGCCGCCAGGCGGATTACATCCTGGCGATTGGCACGCGGCTGGCGGAGGCGAACTCCAGCTCGTGGGACCCGCGGTATACGTTCAATATCCCGCCCACCAAGTTGATGCATATCGATATCGATCCTATGGAGATAGGGCGCAATTATCCGACGTTCATCGGCGCCGTATCGGACTCGCGGCTGGCACTGCAGGAGTTGGTGGCTGCGGCGAAACAGATGAAGCCGGCCAAACGAGAAAATGTGCGCAGCCGGATTGCAGAGAGCCAGAAGAAGTTCAAGCAGAACTTCAGCGAGCACTACACGTCCAACGCATTTCCATTGCGGCCTGAACGGATTCTCAGGGACCTTCGCGAGGCATTGCCGGAAGATGGCTACGTG
Organism: uncultured Acidobacteriota bacterium; assembly: GCA_903873705.1. GTDB lineage: Bacteria > Acidobacteriota > Terriglobia > Terriglobales > Acidobacteriaceae > Granulicella. The sequence continues at coordinate 13,222 of CAIQPK010000049.1, read as the reverse complement.
GTGACCGATGTCGGTTGGAACAAGAATGGGGTGGCGCAACAGTTCCCGTTCAAGCATGCGGGCTGCTTCATTACACCGAGTGGCCTGGCTACGATGGGCTTCGGTGCGGCAGCGGTGATGGGTGTAAAGATTGCGCAGCCTCATCGCGCAGCGGTGGCGCTGATCGGCGATGGCGGATTCTGCGCGGCGAATCCTTCAGTGATTGCGACGGCGATGGAATCCGAAATACCGGTGGTGTGGATTGTGATGGATAACTCCGCGTTCGGCGTTATTGCCGGCCTGGAGGAAGCAAAGTACAACACGACCTTCGGCACCGTGTTCCTGCGCAAAGGCAAGCCTTACCATGTGGACTATGCCGCGATTGCACGGGCGCATGGCGCCAACGGCATCGATATCACCCATGCGGATGAATTGCTACCGGCAATCCAGGCGGCGCTTCAGTCAGAACTTCCGACGTTGATCCGCATTCCCATGGTGAACGTGCCGACACCAACGCCTGGACATTGGAACATCAACGACATTTATCGTTGTGCCGACTAAAAGCAGAGGCGAGAGACGGAGTTTTCTTTGAGTGAGAGCAGTGAAGTGGATGTGATCGTCAGTGAAGTAGGGCCGCGCGATGGGCTGCAGAGCATCCATCGTGCGATGCCTACGGCGGTGAAGATCAAGTGGATCGAGTCGCTGGCCGCCGCCGGGCTGGTTGAGATAGAAGTGGGATCCTTCGTGCACCCGAAACTGTTGCCGCAGATGGCCGATGCGGACGAGGTTGTTCGCGCCGCACGGAAGCTCGACGGTGTAAAGGTGCTGGCGCTGGCACCGAACTTCAAGGGAGCGGAACGCGCTCTGGGTGCCGGAGTGAATGTGATCACCATGCCGGTTTCAGCCTCGCGCGCGCACAGTCAGTCGAACGTCCGCATGACTCCGGAGGAAGCGGTGGAGGATGTTCGCCGCGTGCGGCAGATGATCGATGCGCAAGACCAGCCTGTCGGGCTTGAAGTGGGTATCTCGACGGCATTTGGCTGCTCGATCCAGGGCGATGTTCCGGAAGAGTATGTGATGCAACTCGCGGTGGCGTTGGCTGAGGCTGGCGTTGATTCGATTGGCCTGTCTGACTCGGTGGGTTATGCGAACCCAACGCAGGTGAAACGGATGTTCAAGCAATTGCGTGAGGAGATTGGTGTGAAAGCCGGCGCCGCACATTTTCACAACACGCGCGGGCAGGGGCTGGCGAACGTCGTCGCCGCGCTAGATGTCGGTGTGACCACTTTCGACGCATCCCAGGGCGGCATAGGTGGATGCCCATACGCTCCGGGAGCGACCGGCAACATTGTTACCGAAGACCTCGTGTTTCTGCTTGAAGCGATGGGCTTGAGGACGGGAATCAACCTTGAAAAACTGATTATCGCGCGAGCAATCATCTCCGAAGGCCTGCCGGGACAGGAGATTTATGGACACGTTCCTGAGGCCGGGTTGCCAAAAAACTTTGCATACGCTGGTGCGAGAAAGCTTGCCGAGGTTGTCTGACCGCTACTGGAAGCGCGGCTCGGGTTGCGACCTCGGAATATAGGAAATAGGAAACGCTTTCTGTTAAGGAAGCATGGAGACTTTGTGCGTACTCATCTGGCTTTATCGCTTTTTATCGCGGCGTTCGCTCTCACTGGACCTGTTGTCGCACAATCGGTTGCTCCTGCCCCAGCTGCAAACCTGAGTGGGTGCCCTGCTCCGGGTGAGCGGCCGTTTCGTCCCGCTGGATTGCCTGCGGGTGCGCCGACGCGACCGCCGCAGGAGGGCGGCGAGGGTGGACCTCCGCGTCAGACCGGGCCGCAGCGGAAGAAGCTGCTGATCTGGGCAGACACGCGTAATGGCATCGCGCAGCATGACATCGCCCATGCCGAGGCAGTGATCGAAGAACTGGGCTACAAGTCCGGATTGTATGACAGCTACATTCGCACCGATTCGCAGATCATCGCCAAGCGTCCCAAGATGACGACCGGCGAGCCGGCTAGCGGTGGGCCAAGCTTGTGCAATGTAGATGCCATCTTCTTCCTTGGGCATCGCGAGATTGATCTCGATGCGCAGGGCCGTGCCGATCTTCTGTGGTTCGTGCATGACCAGGGCAAGGGGTTCATCACCGTGCATACCGGCATTGGCGCATTCATGTCGTGGCCGGAGTTTGGCGAGATGGCGGGCGGCCGCTACGACGAGCACCCATGGAACACGACTGAAGCCCCGCTGATTGTGGTCGACTCCAAGTTCCCGGGGATGGACAAGTTCGTGTCCGGCGCGATGTTCAAGGATGAGTTTTATCAGCTGAAAGATTTTGGCGCTGACAAGATCCACGTGGTGCTGCGGCTGGACACAACGAACCTCGACATGACCAGGCGTGGTGTGGCAGCGGGCGACTCGTATGCGATGGCCTACGCGAAGATGTATGGCAAGGGACGCGTTTTTTATTCGAGCCTGGGTCACGCCCCCGCAACCTGGGACGATCCAGCGGTGCAGTCGATGTACTTTGGCGCGATCAAGTGGGCGCTGGGATTGACGGATGCCGACATTACTCCGAACCCTGGGAGCACACCGCCAGCAGTAAAGAAGTAGACGGCGCGTTTGCTCTAGACGAGTTGACGCTTCGATTTGGTGGTGTGCAGTTGCGCGGCCGGGCGATAGTTGAGCGAACATACGCAGCGCTGGCAGACGGGATTGCTTGCCACTTCCAACTCGCTGCGGAATGACCGTGCTGCAGCACTGTTGAGTGCCTGCTCCAGTGTTTGCGTAGCGGTGGATGCGACCGGCGGGTGGAAGAAGCAGGGCCGAATGGTCCCATCGACTTCCATCACGGTCGAAACCCACGGTGCGTTACAAAGCGGTGCCATTGGCGCTGTGCCTTCGATGTGCTCGCCAAAGCGGGTAACGATGTGGCGGAGCTTGGCTTCACTTTCCTGAATGAATCGGCCACGGATGTCATCGTGGTGCGTGGCGATGAGTGCTTCAATCTCCGCTTCAAGGGCCGCAAGCTCCGCGACGTCGAGCGCGACTTCGTTCTGGCGTCCTTCGGTCCAGGGCTGGTCACGGTTGAAAGCGGCAGAGGTGAGGTCCGCCGGCAGGAAGGATATGCTGTCGAGGCCGATTCCGCGGGCGGCGTTCACCGTTGCGCAAAGCTGGGTATCCTGAACCGTGGGCCAGCGCGAGGCGACGACGATTTCGAAGTTGTCGATAAGCTGCTTGGTTTTGCGCTTGAGCCAGGGGGCGTTGGTGTCGATGCGGAGCGTGTAGTTCATCCACTCGGGCGTGGCCCAACCGGCGGGGGTATCGGGGAAGGGTACCTCGATGTTGCCGTACATTTCGCCACCAGCTTTATGCGGCTGGGGCGTGGGTGTGTAGTGCTGGATGATGATCTCGGAGTCGGGATTGATGCGCTTGATCTTGCGGATGAAGCGAAGTGTCTCGCGTGTATCGCGGTCCGGGTCGTTGGGATTGCCGATGACGAAGGAAAACTCCGGGATGATGCCAAACTGGCGTGTGCGGTGGGCGATTTCCAGCGTCTGCGCGGTGGTAATTCCCTTCTGCATTTCTTCGAGTACCCAGTCGGATCCGGACTCGGCACCGAAGAAGATCATGGCGCAGCCGGCGCGCTTGATGGCTGCCCAGGTCTCGTCGGAGTAGCGCGACATGATGTCCACGCGGGCCTCGCACCACCAGCGGAGATTGAGGTGGGCCATGCGGTCGCAGAGTTCGCGGGCGAGGTCTTCGCGAAGGAAGAAATTCATGTCGTAAAACTGCACGGAGTCCGCGCCGTAGCGGTTGACGAGATGAGTGAGAATCTCCACGGTGCGTTCGGGCGATTCAAACTTTTCCTTGTTGCCATAGGCCGCGTGCACGCCACAGAAGCTGCAATTGAACGGGCAGCCGATGCTGGCGTGATGCACCGCGGTGCGCTTGCCGAAGAACGACGGACGGAGGTACTGCCCGACAGGCAGGCGGTGGAAGGGCGACCACGGAAATTCATCGGGACCCTTCATGGGTCGCTCGCCGTTGTCTCGGCGCATGCCGAAAACGTCTTTGTAGAGCAGTCCCTTGATGCTATCGAACGGCCGATTGCCGCGGAGCGCATCGAGAAGCTCAAGGAGTGTGTCTTCGCCCTGGCCCCGGACGACGTAGTCGACGTATCGGGCATTGAGCGCGGCGTCTGGATAGATGGAGGGGAAGTAGCCGCCCCAGCAGATGGGGACTTCCGGGTGGCGCTCGCGAATGGCGCGAGAGGTTTCCATCGCCGCCACCATCTGCGGACCAGGCATCGCGGAGACGCCAAGAAGTTCCACATGGTGGGTTGCGATGAGGTCAGCAATGCGACCGGTGGCGTCCTCTTCGAGATTGCCATCGACAATTTCGTACTCTTCCTTACCTTCGAGCACAGCAGCGAGTGCGAGTACAGCCAGAGGCAGACGACGGTTGCGCGGCTTGGTGGCGCGAGGGTGGAAGAGGATGATCATGCGGGCACCTCGGCCGTGAAGATGCGGAACTGCGACGGCGTGCGGCGGCCTTGAAGCTTCGCACGCAGCGGACGCAGCGCCCACTGCATGCCATAGAACGGTTTGTATGTTTTCCAGCGAAGGTTCAGTGTCGATGCGAGATGGTTGAGGCGCGCTGGCGTGAAGAACTCCTGGCTGGCGAGCGCGTCCGATGCGAAGCCGTAGGTGCTGCGGAAGTGGGCATGCTTCTCTTCGACCATGGCCAGGCCGCTGGCTTCGTGGCGATACCAGGGCGTGTCGGCGATGATGATGGTGCCTCCGGGGCGAACGCAGCGCAGCGCTTCAGCCAGCGTTTTCGTGTAGTTCTCCGAGTAGTGAAATGAGGCATTGAAGATCGCCAGGTCGAAGGCCGCTTCGGGAAACGGCAGGTGATCGAGGCTCGCCTGCACGCGTGGAAACATAACGGGCAGATGGGCGGCGTAGTACCCGGCCGCGCGCAGGCCGTCGCGGTTGTTGGTGAGGATGTCGACGGCGACCGGATGGTGGCCGAGCAGCGAGAGGCGATAGCTCATCCAACCGTTGCCGGCGCCAAGATCGAGGATGCGCATGGGACGCTTGGTCATCCGACTCAGGATGTTGGTCTCGATATAGCGATACGTAGAGGCGCGGATATTCCACTGACTGGAGAGCTTGCCCGTGATGTCGGTGTAGGGCAGTGCGAGATAGTATGCGGGGTCGCTGCTGCCGCGGGCTTCAGCCAGGCGAATGGATTCGTAATCTTCGATGAAGTGTTCAAATGCCTGCGCCAGGCGCGGAGAAAGCGCGTGCCAGACTTCATCTTGTTTTAGGCTGACCGTTCCGCAGCGACCGCAAAGGGCGCTGCGGGAATCGATAAGACCAAGAAGAGCGCCGCAGTTCCAGCAGCACAGAGGAAATGCTGCGGAGGACGAGAAGATGGCGGTGGATGCTGACGTTGAGGTCATGCGTCCACCCTCTCTAAGCAGAGAAGAATGTGATCGCCGGTAGTGCGAAAAAGGGGCAAGTGAGCCAGCACGTCCTCAAGGCGGCAAAGGGCGCGAAAGATTTGAGGATGGCGGTTGGCCCACGGCTCGAGGTACGAAGGGGGGATGGCCACGCCCACACCCATACGCGAGCGCAGCTGAAAGTGGGGAGCAAAACTGCGGCGGATCGCTCTTACCGTGGGATAGAAAATTGGCAGCGCCGACCCGTTCAGGTGAGCTTCGGTGTGGCCTTTGCAGCGCCGAAAGGCCTTGGTGGGTTGACCTCGTAAGAGGTAGTAAGAAATTTCCGCAAGACAGATGCGGGTGGAGAAGCAGAAGAGCAAGCGGTCACCGGGCTTGACGAGCTTTGCGAGCGTGGCAGCAACGGGATTGAGGTCTTCAATGCAGTTGAGGCCCGAGAAATTAGAGAAGACACCATCGAAGCGGCGCGACAAACTGAGTTCGCCCATCCGTTCTGTCGGTAGATGGCAGAAGACGACCGGTGTTGACGGGGAGGTGAGGGCAAGACGCTGCTCGGCGCGAGCGATCATCTGCTGCGATGCGTCGCAGGCGAATACGGAGATGCCCTGGCTTGCGAGAAAGAAAGCGTCTTCTCCTGTACCGCAGTTGAGCTCGAGGATGTTGTCCTTGGCGCGGAAGGTTTTGAGCAACACGTTCCACACCGCGTTGCGCTGAGCGCGACCGATGAGCGAACCCGTGAAATCGCGGTCGTAACTCGCAGCCATCTGGTCGAAGACCGCACCCGCGGCGATGCCGGGGTCACTCATGCTTCCACCTCGGACGCGGTGGCGGCGAGGCCCTGGCGCGCGAGCGCTACCTGCAACTCCAGCTGCTGCAGGTCAGCGGGAACGATGGTGCTCTGCTGGCTGACGCGAGCGAGCTGCACTTCGGCACGCAACAGCTTATCGGCATGCGCGTAGTAATCGCGCGAGTGGCGACCGCGGATTTTGATCTCGCGGTCGGAGGACTCTCCCCACGGCTTCAGCTGGATGAGCTTGCTTTGGATCTCGGTGTAGTAGGGCGTGCCCTTGATGGGGTAAGAGACGGTGGTGAAGAAGATGTCGGGCTGGGCCGTGCGGACGTGGTCGATGGTGGCCTCGATGTCCTGCATCTCTTCGCCTTCGTAGCCCCACATCAGGAACATGCCGCTCTGTATGTTGCGAGCGCGGGTGGCGGCTACGGCGCGCTGTACCTGCTCTACTTTTACGCCGCGATCCATGGAGTCCAGCAGGCGCTGTGAACCGGACTCGGAGCCGATCCAGATTCGGAAGCAGCCGAGCTCGGCGAGCAGGTCAAGCATCTCGTCGTTGAGGCGGTCGGCGCGGGAGATGCACTCGAACGGAATGTGTAGGCTGCGGCGGCGCATCTCTGCGGCGTACTGGCGAATCCACTCGTGGTTGATGGTGAAGACGTCGTCGGATACCCAGGCTATGTCGGGCGTGTACTTGCCCAGCAGCCACTCCAGCTCGTCGACGACCTTGATGGGATTGCGGCGGCGGTGGGTCTGCCCGTAGACCTGGTGGCTGCACCAGCGGCACTTGTACGGGCAGCCGCGCGCGGTGATGAAGTTAACCGAGCCCTGTCCGTGGTGGGTGCGCCAGGTATCGACGTAGCGCTGCACATCGATGGCGTGGCGGGCCGGCCAGGGTTGCGCGTCGAGGTCGGCGATCTGAGCGCGCGGCGGGTTCTGCTGGAAGCGGCCCTCGTCGAGATAGGCGACGCCGGCGACCTTTGAACGCCAGGTGGGATCGGTCTTGTGAGCGTCCTCGCGGAGAGCGGTGAGCAACTCCCGCAAGGTGGCTTCGCCTTCACCGAAGACGACGAACTCGGCACCGGCCCCGAGGTACTCCTGCGCGTAGGCTCCGGGCTCCGGGCCGCCGACGATGACGCGCCAGCCGGCGTCGCGCGCCACGCCCATGATTTCTACGGCGTTGGAACGCGTCATCAGGTTGGCGTAGATGCCGAGCACGCTGGGCGTTGCTGTGCGGAGATGATCGAAAAGTGCAGCGCGGCTGGAGAAGGTGGTGTCGAAGACGTCAACATCGAAGCCGGCCTGGCGCAGGTGCGAGCAGAGATACAGGATGCCCAGTGGCGCATAGGGCTTCATGATCTGCATCTCTTTGGGGTCTTCGTAAAGGAAGTAGCCGTGGGTAAGCAGCAGGTCGGGCATCAGGCACTCCTTTCCGCGAAGACTTCCTCTAGCGGCATGAAAGTGGAGTGGGTGAGCGAGAGCACGTTGGCGTTGCGGCTGACGGGTTCCAGCGCATGCACTGAGTCCCACAGCGTGGCGACAGTTTGAGGATCGACGTTCGCCACCTCGGCGTGAAGAGCCTCACGCAATGCGCGGTAGAAGTCTTCGCGATACGTTGCCGTGTGGATGGTGCAGAGGTCGTCGCTGTCAGTCCAGTTGCGCTTGGCGCCGAGCTGCTGCTGTACGCGCTCGTAAAAGACGGTACCGGGAAGCGGATAGGAGACGGAGACGCCGATGTCGTCTGGCCTCGTAGCGCGGACGAGCGCGATGGTTTCGAGGATCTCCGGCCACTCCTCGCCGGGGTAGCCGAACTGGAGGAAGAAGCAGGCACGGATGCCCGCGTCAGCCAGGCGGGCACGCGCGGCGTGAACAGCGGAGAGCGACAGGCCCTTGCTCATGGCGTCGAGTATTTTCTGGGAGCCCGACTCGACGCCCATCCAGATTTCCGCGCAGCCGGCGCGCTTGAGAGCAGCGACGGTGGAGTCGGAAAGCAGGTCCGCGCGGGACTGGATCTTGAAGGGTAGTGGATCGCCATAGGCCTCGACGGCTGTGGCGAAGTCTTCCACCCAGTGACGGTCGAGCGCGAAGACGTCATCACCGAACCAGATGTGTTCGACGCCGTGCTGCATCTTGAGTTGATGGAGCTCGGCGGCAACGGCTTCGGCAGGACGCAGTTGGAAGCGGCTGCCGGAGATAGGCTTGGCGCACCAGTTGCAGCGGTACGGGCAGCCGCGGCTGGCAACGACGTTGGTGGAGAAGTGACCGTGGGCTGCTGTCCACGCCGTGCGGTAAGGCTCCATGTCGATAAGGTCGCGCGCGGTGACGGGGAGGTTGGCCCAGGAGGGATTGTTTGGCGGTGCGGCGCCTGCGACCAACTGGGCGTTGCGGTAGTGCGCGAGTCCCGGAAGGGGTTTTGGGTCGCCGGTTTGCAGCAGGGACTCGCACAGGTCGGTGAGAGTCTGCTCGGCTTCGCCCTTCAGGATGTAGTCGACGCCGTGGTCAAGGTAGTGGGCGGGATCGTCGGTGGCGTCGGAGCCGTGGGCGATCACGGTAATACCGCGGGAGCGCGCCATCGTCGCGAATGCACAGGCCAGTTCGCGCATGTGGGTCAGGCACATCTTGGTGACGAAGTTGAAGTCATCCTCGTAGATAACCAGGATGCGGGGCTGGTGGCGGTCCAGCGCAACGGTAAAGTTGGGAATGGGATCGTCGAACGTGGAGTCGAAGATGGCGACGGTTATGTCTGCGTTGCGCAGGGCCGTGGCGGCGTAGAGCGTGCCGAGCGGGGGATAGGGCTGCATCTTGCGCCACTGCTTGGCGTCATGAGCCAGGTGGTTGGAGTGCGTCAGCAGCACGTCGACGGTGGTGGAGGCGGGCTCAAAGTGCATTGGCAGACCCCACGGGAAGCTCCGCACCCGTGATCAGCGAGCGCCGCTTGACGATATGCTCCGACAGTTGCGAGAGCCACAACTCCCAGGGAAAGAAGAAGAGGCTGGCGCGAAGTCTCCAGCGAATCGGGTTGCAGACAAGAATCGTGGTGACGCGTTTGATGAGCGCGGTACCGGGAGCGCGGCGCCGGGCCTGGTTCAGCAGAAGGAAGTACGAGAGCATGCGATTCATGCGCGCCAGTTCCCTCCCCCTGAGCCACGGAAGCAGGTTAGCACCGAGCGGCATGGTCTCCCAGTCTTCCAGGGTTTGCGGTTCGACGACGCCAAGCTCACGCAGTTGCGGCCAGATGGGGATGCCGGGATAGGGCGTAAAGATGTTGGGCGAGAAGCGGACGTTGGAGAACTGCCGTCCGATATCGCTCATGGTGCGGAAGGTTTCGAGGCGGTCTGCTTCGGTTTCTCCGGGATAGCCAAGGATGAGATTGAAGTTGATGCGAATGCCGGCGAGCGAGGCCTTGCGCGCGGTTTCATACATCTCGTCCACGCGCTGGTGGCGCTTATTCATCATTTTCAGCACGGCTTTAGAGGTGGACTCGGTGCCGAAGCCCATGATCTTGACGCCGCTGTCGGCAAGCAGTTGAACGTCCTCCTGGGTCATGCGGCAAATGAAGTCGGTGGAAGCCTGGAACGTCCACTCAAATTTAACGCCGGAGTCCAGAATGCCTTGCGCGATGGCGATGGCACGCTTCAAATCGACGGGAAAATTCGAGTCGAGCAGAGCAACGTGGTTGACGCGGTAACGCTTCACGAGGCTAAGTAGCTCATCGACGACATGGCTGGCGTCGTAGGCATTGAAGCGGCGCTTGTAGACGACCATGTCCGTGCAGTAATTGCAGGCATAAGGGCAGCCAACGCTGGTGGCGTAAGACAGGATGCGCTTGCCACACTGGCGCTCGTAGGCGTCGAAGTCGGTGAGGTCGTAGGCGGGCTGCGCGAAGGTGTCGATGGGCTGCACGCGGCGATCGAAGTTGGCGATCAAACGTCCATCGCGCTTCCAGTTCAAGCCGGCGATCATGTCGAGTGGCCTATTGGCGGCGAGCGCGGACGCGAGCTCAACGATCGTGATCTCACCCTGTCCGCGAACGACGATGTCGACATAAGGCTCACGGAGCGTGGACTCAGGGCACAGCGTGGGATGCCATCCTCCGAAGATAACCTTTACGTTGGGCGTGTGCTCCTTCACATGCTGAGCGGCGACGATGGCGCCGCGAATCATGGGGCCGGTCAACACGGAGATCCCGATGCAGAGTGCGGTCTGGCACTCCTCCGCGATGCGGTCGAGGTAGCGTGGCTCGATGGCGGCGTCGATGAGCACAACCTCGAACTCCGCTTCGCGCAGGGTGCCGGCGAGGGCAAGCAAAGCCAGCGGCGCGCCCAGTGGCGGACCGTCGTATGGCGGGTAGAAGAGCACTACCTTGCCTCGGCTTTGCATAGACGCGTTCAACATGCCACCTCGGCTCGCGTGGAAGCGAGCAGCTTGGCGTCGACCACCGGTTTGCTGCGGGCAAGACCGAGACGCTCGTTCAGCTTGCGGTTCAACCAAAGCTCGACTGGCAACTTGTAAACATCGTTATCGAGGCGCCAGCGCGCAGGTAGCGAGAGTGCCTTTTGCGCGATGCGGGTGATGGGGTCGCGCTTGTCGACAGCGATGGGAATGCGGTCGAAGGCGAGGCGGAGGTAATCGCGCGTCGTCTGCAGGCGCTCGTGGTCTTTGCCTTTGAGCCACGGCAGCACGGTATAGCGAGGGAAGAAGTCGGCCCAGCCCTCAAGCGTGGTGGGCAGTTCGATGCCGAGCTCCTGTACGCGGCTGATGATGGGGGCGCCGGGATAGGGGGTGAAGATGTTGGTCCAGAACTCGGCGCCTGGGAAGCGGCGGCAGACGTCCATCATGAATTCGATGGTTTCCCGGCGCTCCTTGCGGCCTTCTCCCGGGAAAGCGAAGATGATGTTGAACGACGGCCGGATGTCGGCTTCGATGCAGCGCGCGGCGCTCTCGTAGATCTGGTCGAAGTCCTGGAAGGTTTTGTTCATCAACTGCAGGACCTTGGGAGAGCCCGAGTCAACACCCTGGCAGATCTGGTGCAGGCCGGCTCGGTTGAGCAGCTTCAGATCCTCAGGCGAAAGCCGTGCAACCATGTTCGTGGTCGCTTGAATGCTCCACTTGTACTGCGATCCAGCGCGGATGAGGCCCTCGGCGATGCCGCGTGCGCGGTCAAGGTCAACCATGAAGTTATCGTCGACCACCCAGAGCATTTCGAGCCGGTAACGGCGTGTGAGGTCGACAGTTTCCTCGACGAACTGCTCGGGCGAAAGCGCGTTCCACTTGCGGCCGTATACACCGGCGTTGGTGCAGTAGCTACAGTTGAACGGGCAGGCGAGCGATGAGGTGTAGTTTGCCCAGCGCTTGCCGGTCTTGCGCTCGTAAGCGTCGAAGTCCGCTATCTGGTAAGCCTTGGGAGGCATGTCGGCGAGCGCCTTGAGCGGACGCTCAGGGGTAAAGATCAGCTTGCCGCCGCGCTTGAAGCCGATGCCGGGAATCAGGTCGGGAGCGGCGCCTGACTGCAGGTGCTGAACGAGTTCCAGGAGGGCGTCCTCGCCCTGACCACGAACGACGTAATCCACGCACGCCGCCTGCAGGGTCTGGTCCGGAAGCAGTGACGGGTGCCAGCCGCCGAGGATGATGGGGAAGTCGGGGTTCCACTCTTTCACCGCATTGGCGATCTCCACGGTTTCGCGGATCATGGGGCCGGTGACGAGCGAGATGCCGAGGCAGACGGCGTCGCGAACCTCTGCCAGCACACGCTTTTTGAAGTCGGGTGTGATGGTGGAATCAACGAGAACGATCTGGTAGCCGGCGCGAATGAGCGGAGTGGCGACCGCGAGAATGCCAAGGGGGGCGGTCGCCTCTGTACTGGCAAAGGACGGGAAGAAGAACACCACTTTCTTCGAGGACCTGTTCTGCTTCGGCATACGCGTCCCTGGGGCTTGAATCCCTCTCAGTATGCCGCTGGTGGCTGCCGCTTTGTGTCAGGGGGATGTCGGGGAGTTGTCACCGTTTTGTCGCCCGGTGGGCTGGCTGGGGCGGGAAAGCGTAGTAAGCCCAACCAATTATGCCTTTCTGATAGGTGAAATGGGGGTATTCCAGGCAATGGCGGAGATGCCGGGTGTGACATCGTTTGATTCACTAAGCGATTATTCCGAAGGTGGACTTGCCGCGGTGATGTTCCGTCTGCTCGCGCGCGTTTCGAACGGGTCCGGCAAAAGAAAAGCGCCCCAACTGTGAGAGCTGCTCCAAAAGATGGAGCAATTAGACCCAAAGTTAAATCCAGCGAGCCAGACCATGGAAATTCTTGACAACCAAACCACGAAGGGTCTATAGGCTTGCAGGCGCTGAAATATTCTTCACGGTCGTCGCTGTAAGTTATCTAAACAAATAGCTTATGTCGCACTACCGGTCTATATTTGGATATTTTTGACGCGCGCACCACAGGCCGGAGTGATCCGGCATGAAGAACATGGCGAGCAGTATCGGGGCCACGATAACGATAGGTTGGCGTTGGTCTTGAGGTGCGGAAGAAAAGTGTAAGTCGATTCCGACACACAACACCGGTTCGTACTACGTCTTCGAGTTGCAACAGCTGCTGGAATTTTCAGAGGAGATCCAAATGAAAAGACTTTACGCACTAATAGCATTCCTACTTATCGGTACATCTGCGCTTTGGGGGCAGGCTACCGGTACGATTTTAGGAACGGTTAAGGACGCATCGGCCGCCGCCATTCCGGGCGCGAGCGTTACCGTCACCAATACCTCCACCAACGCCACCAGAACAGTCAACAGCGAAAATGACGGCTCGTTTCGAGCGGATGGACTGATCCCCGGACCCTACACCGTCGTCGTAAAGAAAGATGGATTCGGCACCCAGACCATGACCTCGCTCACACTGGACGTCGCCTCGCAGCTGCGGACCGATGCCGTGCTGCAGGTCGGGTCGCTGGCACAATCCGTCGACGTCAACGCCTCCATCGCACCGC